>JANXLU010000013.1 GCA_025354985.1 Chloroflexota bacterium | reverse complement strand
TGAACGCGGTCTACAGCACGTATTTCACGACCAACCCACCCGCCCGCAGCACTGTTGAAGTGGCGCGGCTGCCCAAGGACGCGCTCGTCGAAGTCGAGTGCACGGCAGTGGCGTAGGGCGGTCTGGACGTGACGGGTGATTTGTCATTCGCACGCACTGCGTTGGACGGTCATTCCGAGCTCGGCGCATTCACCACATCTGTCCAAGCGCATACAGCGCGAGGAATCACGCGGCGAGCCATAGCATTTTCGCTGAGCGCCATGATTCTTCGCGCTTTGCGCGGCGGGCTATCAATTCTCAGGTAATGTAAATCGGGTTCGAAAAAATCCAGCCGCGCATCCACAGCCTGAAAAAGCGGTAGACCTCAACCCGGTAGGCCCCTGGCTCGATGGACTGGTGGTGCAACGTGCGGCCAAAGCTCCGCGCCACCACTACGCCATCCTTCAGAAGCTTGATCAGGCCCACACCCGGACAGCGCACTTCAAACGTAACGATGCTGCGCCGCTTGAAGTCCTCACCCATCTCCGCTCGGGCTGTGCCACTGGCAGCCTTGAAGGAAAATCCGCGGGATGACCGGCCCAGGTCATAGCCAACAAACGCACGCCCGGCGCGCAACGCATCCAGCACCATGCGTTTGTCGGTTGCAAAGTCGCGGGTGAGCGGTTTGTCTATCAGCAGGTGCGTGTTTACGCAACGGAACAAATAGGCATAATCAAAGATCGTCTTGTGTATCGGACCGCGGCGCACCACGATCCCGTGCGCATCGCTGTTGCCGATCCCGTTCATTCGGCCTTCGCGGGCGATCAGCTTGTCCCATAGGTTCAGCGTGGGGCGGAACGGTCCGCGAATGAGCAGGGACGGAAACAGGAACGCGATCAGGGCTTGGGGCAGCTTCATCGAGCGCTTCCATTCGGTCATGAAGTTCCAAATTTCGATGCCGTCAAATCCTCTGACGTCCCAATCTACCCACGGATATTTGTCCAACTCACGGTCCAACGGGCTGGCGTATTCGATGGGGTGCGCCGGGAAGGCCAGCCCGCCGCGCGCATGAATTTCATCCATCAACTTTTGCGATCGACTGGCAAAGGTGCTTATGCCATCCCCCGCGCCATAGGTCAACAGGTGATTGGCCTGCGGTCGGCGCGAATAGTCGTGCACTTCCTCGCCCACGAGCACAAGCACCCCGCTGTGATAGCCCTCAACACCGCCCACGTGCACATTGTGATCGGTCACGCAAATCGCCTGGATCCGCGCCCGGGATGCAGCCGCGGCTATGTCGCGGTGAAACCAGGTGCCGTCGGAATACGGCGTGTGCATGTGCAGGTTGGCGACGATCTCGATCATCAGTTGCGCGCGGCAATGGCAAAGATCGCGATCATGAGCAGGCACAGCGTGAGGTTTGCGCCAACCGCGATCAGCGAGCCCAGACAGTAGCTGCGCGCGGTGGCCCAGGCGACCGCCCAATCCTTGCGCTGGGCAAATTCAAGAATGACCACCCCAAGCACCGCGCCGATGGCCGCGCCCAACATGCTGCCGACCACCGGGATCACGCCCGTACCAAGCCCGCCACCAATCAGGCCGCCGACAAGCGCCCCGGCAATCGTCTTCCAAGTGGCGCCGGCCTTGCGTGCAGACATGCTGGACAATACCCAATCGCTGGCCTCGGCGCCCACCGCAATGACGGCGAGGACCACGAGCAGGAATGCGCCCACGTGCGCAAACCCATCTGCCCAGGACCACAACAGCGCGCCGGCAAAGATCAGCGCGCCGCCCGGCATAAAGGGCAGCACCGAGCCAATCAGCCCAAGCCCCATCAGCACAATCGCGACCGTTTGCAGTACCGTCCCCGACGAAATCCCGAACATGGCTGAAATGCTACATCATGTTTATGTAATCCCTTCCGCCACGCGAAGCGCATTGGCGAGGATCGTGAGCACCGGGTTAAACCCGCCGTTGGTTGGGTGCAGCGAGCCGTCCGCGAGATAAAGGTTGGCGTGGCCATGCACGCGCCCGGTTGGGTCGGCCACCGAAGTGGCCGGGTCGGCTCCCATGCGACAGGTGCCGGCCTGATGTTGCCCGCCGCTCAGTCGAAGGACCGGGGCGCGCGACCATGTGCGCACCGCGCCGCACGCAACCATCCACTCCAGTGCGCGCTGTCGCATAAACTCCGCTGTACGGACGGTCTCGGGATGGGTCGTGCCGCTCAAGCGGGCGACCGGCAAGCCGAGCGCGTCGCGCACGGTTGGATCGAGGGTTACGCGCCCGTCTGGTGAGGGTATTTCCTGCACCGGGCCCTTGAGATCCAGGTAGCGCCGATACCCTTCGCGCATAAATGCCTTGTTGGCCGCGCCCCATCTCGAAAGGTCTGGCGGCAGATGCGACTTGGCGAAGATAATTGGCAGCAAAATAAACTCGTCAGCGAGCATACCGCCACCAATCACGTCAGCATTGCCGTGGTTCCAGCGCACCGTGGCCGTGCTGGCGCCCGGGCCCACACCGTCCCAGATCGGCTCCGCCGTCAAGCCCGAGGCGCCGGGGTAATAATGGCCCTGCAGGTTGCGCCCAACCTGGTCGGAGTGATTCCCCAGCCCGTGCGGGTGCGCGGCACTGCCAGATAGCAACAAGAGTCGCGCAGTCTCAATTGCGCCGGCGCAGACGATCACACGTCCCGAGCGCTCATCGTGCATTGTTCCTGCATCATCGACATAGGTAACACCTGTCACCACGCCGGTGACATTGGTGGTTATGCGGGTGACCCGTGCTCCCGTCAGTAGGGTGCAGTTGCCAGTGGCCAGTGCCCGCGGAATCATCGTATTTTGCGTGCCGTTTTTGGCATCAACACCACAGGCGAAGCCTACGCAAAAGCTGCATTGGGTGCATGCCGGCCGGTGGTTATAGGGCGCGGTGTTGATCAGCAGCGGCACGGGAAACACCGGCAGCCCCATCTTTTGGGCCCCGGCGCGGACAGCGCGGCCCTGGCTGTTTACCGGCATTGCGGGCATCGGGTAGCCGCGTGCGCGCGGCCAATGGGTTGCCATTAGCGCGTCGTTTGCGGCCACACCCATCTCCCACTCGATCCGCTCATAGTATGGCGCAAGATCGGCGTAGGTGATGGGCCAGTCCGCGAGCGAGCTGCCGGAGGGCACGCCATATCGGCTGGCCATGCGAAAGTCATCCGGGAGGAAACGCCAGGCCTGCGCGCCAAAGACCGAGGTGCCGCCGCCGACCGCCATGGCGTTGTTATTCCAGCCGTCCTCGTGCGGGCGAAGGGTGCGTGTGGCGCCATTTGGTTCAACAAAGACGCGTGGGTTGCCTTCAAGCTCGGGCCCAATGTTGTGACCATGGCGGGCCAGGCGGTGATTGCGCAGGTGGTCACGCCCGGTGGCGGCCAGGCTGACATCGCGCTTGCCGCGCTCAAGCAAGAGCACGCGCATCCCGCGTTCGGACAGCACTGCGGCGGTTACCCCGCCGCCCGCTCCCGCGCCGATGACGATTGCGTCGTAGGTGAAGGTGCTGCTCATGAGTGTGGATTGAATCCAATCATCCGCCATGACGCTTCATCGCGGTTGCCGCCATTGCCGGGGTCGGCATAATAGCCTTCCATGGTCAGTGTTACGAGTTCGGTGAACCAGGCGTCTTGCTCGTGCATGGTTAGCAGGGCATCCTGGTCTCCGCTGCTTAGCGTGTCAAAGCTGCGGCTGTAATGCGCCTGGGATTCCGCGTCGAGCGAGGCCAGCCCGGGACTGATGCCAGTCAATGGGTGCTGATCCAGATAATGCAAGACGCCGGCTTGGCTGGCGCTGGGGTCGTCATCCGCCGGAATGATCCGGTCGATGACCGCGGTGAGAGTTCTGTTCGTCATGGGTGTGGCATGCTAACGCATGTGGCGCGCCTGGGACTCCGATGATGTTCGCAAAACAATACTATAGGTCGTGTCGCCGGCCAGAAGAGTGCGAAACCCTCACAGGGCTTGGAGCTCTGTGAGGGTTGGCAGCGCTACCGTTTGGGTTAGCAACGGTGCTATGTAGGTTAGCGGCGCTACTTCGAAACCCTCACAGGGCTTGGAGCCCTGTGAGGGTTAGCGGCGGTACTGTGAGGGTTGGCGGCGGTACTGTGAGGGTTGGCAGCGGTACTGTGAGGGTTGGCGGCGCTACTGTGAGGTTTAAAGCAGCCTACCGCGTCACGAGCGGGAGGAATATACCGGTGGTTTGCTCAACGCGAGCGGGACCATATTCAAGCTGGATACCGTCGGCCTCGGTCTCGATCAGCCAGTAAGCATAGCGTGCGCTGGCGGAGGCGGACGTGTCGATAAAGGAGTAACCGCCGCCACTTTGGCCGGTTGCCCCAAGCAAGTCCCGAGTCACGCGGGTCGCACTGGCCCGCAACACGGTGTTGCCCGATCCGACGGGCGCACGCACCAGGCCAAAGCCCACAGTGTTGCGCTCGCTCAGCGTTATCCAGCTGATTCTGATGCTGCCGTCGCTCTGGCGCACGGCCCTAAATCGAGACAACGTCACCGCCAATGGTTGGCTCGGCACGTTTAGCGTGCTAGTGTTGTTGTTCTGGCTGGTCTCCGGCCCGCTTACGCCGTCATCGCCAATGATCACCAGGTTCGACACCGCACCATGGGCGACGATGTAGTCCGGGTCAACACGCACAATAAAGGTCACCGATTGTGATGATCCGGCGCTCATCGCGCCCACGGTAAACATGCAGTCTGTGCCGGCCGGAGCATTATTGGTGCACGACCAACCGCCATGCCATCGGCAAAGGGCCGCGGCGGTCCGGCTTGCTGCCGAGAGCTCGAGTATTGGCGCAAGATTGGGTGGCCCGTGCGATCAGGCGCTGTGTGCTGCACCGGCAGCGTTGCCGACAGCGCTCCAAACATTATTGGAGGCCAGGTTGCGGGCTTGTTCGAGAGCGCCTGCGAGGGCGGCTGCGCGCAGGTCGGGTGTTATATCCATCGGCTGGGCATTGACGAAATGCACGTCGGTGATTCCGACATAGCCAAAAATCGCGCGCAGGTACGGTTCTTGAAAATCATACACATGGAATGGGCTGTGCTCTGAATAATCCCCGCCGCGTGACGTGATGCAGACCATCTTCTTGCCAAGGGCCAGGGGAACCGGCTGGCCAAGTTCGTTGTATTTATACAAATAGCCTGGCTGAACAATCGCGTCGATGTAATACTTCAGCACGTAGGGAATGCCAAAGTTCCACATGGGCGTGGAGATCAAATACAAATCGGCCGAGAGGAAATGTTTAATCTGGGTCTCAATCTGTTCCCAGGACTCCTTATGCCGTTTGTCAATTGGCTGGCCCATTGACAGCGTATATTTTGATTCAATGTTGTCGCCTGCGACATTTGGCAAGTTCTCTGTAAACAGATTGATGGTTTCAACCTCCAAGTCCTTGTGCTTCGCGTTCAAACTATCAAGAAAAGCAGTGGAAACCTTTAACGTGTTGGACTCATGTGCGCGGGGCGTGGCAATAATATGCAGTAGTTTCATTTTAGTGTTCTCAATTTGTCGCATGAATGAATTTTATGGACCAGCGACTATAACAGAAAGTACAGTGAACTGCCAAAAAAAAGAACGTTTTTACCGCATATTGTGCGCCAAATTTTCTTTCCTATACTTTAAGTTGTAGTGCAACAGTGCGTGAAGTGCCAATTTTCTGCGCGATCAGGATTCGGGCGCGGATCGCAAGCTCAGTTGCAGAACTCTACAATCTGTGTATTCGCCCAAACATTGTGCCTTATTGGATCGTGTAGTGCTTGGGTCATTGATTTCACCGTTAGGATCATATCGTCTTATGATGGCGTTCAGGTAGTGCTACAAGACACCAGCTTACCCGGCTCGGCAGCGCATCAACATGCGCTGTTCACGGCCGGCGTGCCTGCCGTCGCGTTTCACTCAGACGATGTGGATGCAGAATTTAAGCGCCTCAAGGAGCTGGGGGTTGTCTTCCGCGCAGAGTCATGGAGCATGGGTGCGATCAAGGCCGTGCTGTTTGAAGATACCTGCGGCAATTTGATAAACCTGGTGCACCCCGCATGGTAACGGGCTGTGTCACGGATAGGGCGAGTGCATACCGCCATGACAGGCACGCTCACGGAGATGGAATCGAAAGTGGGCGGCAACGTCAGTGCATTTGGCGGCATGCTGCATTCAACGATTGTAGAGCTTGTGCCAAACAAGCGCATCGTTCAAATGTGGCGCAGCAAGGATTGGCCCGAAGGCGTGCAATCTACCGTCACCTGGGAAATCGCACCCAGCAACACTGGTTCCACGGTCGTGTTTACGCACACCGGTATCCCAGCGGCCGAATTTGACAATGTCTCCAATGGCTGGAAAGATCACTACTGGGCGCCAATGAAACTGG
>JANXLU010000002.1 GCA_025354985.1 Chloroflexota bacterium | reverse complement strand
CGCGACCGAGAGTTACGAGCAATTTGCGGAGAAGCTCCAGAAGGAAATCGAAGACGAGACGGGCATCCGTTTCGGCATCGTGGAACCGCATCAGTTTGCAGGCCTCACCATCAAGGCCCCGGATGGAAAGGAAGCTCCGCTCGGCTTCGAGCAATCGAAGGTGCTGTGGGCGCACTTGCGCGTCTCCGGCCTCGTGAACGCCCAGGGCAAGGTCCAGGACGCGCTGCGCAAGGCGCTCAAGGATGGCATGCTGGTCCTCCCGGAGCCGTTTGCCGCCCAACTGCCACAAGTGAAGGAGATTCTCCGCAAGCTGGCCGGGCGTCTAGAAATCAAGAATGCTGACGAGCGCAAGCAAGTCAAGACCCGCCAGGCGATGCTTCATGGCGGGGACTTCAAGGCGCTGTGGGAGCGGATCAAACACAAGACGACTTACCGCGTCCAGTTCGACAACGAGGCGTTGCTGGCAAACTGCGTAAACGAACTTTTCGAGGCACCGCGCATCACCAAGACCCGCTTGCAATGGCGCAAGGCCGACTTGGCCATCGGACGCGCCGGCGTCGTCGCCGAAGAAGCGGCAACCTACATGCCTGTTCCCCTTGATGAAGGAGACATCGAACTGCCCGACATCCTCACCGACCTCCAGGATAAGACGCAGCTAACCCGCCGAAGCATTCACCGGATTCTTGTGGAAAGCGGGCGGCTGAATGATTTCAAACGCAACCCGCAGAAGTTTATCGAACTAACCGCCGAGATCATCAACCGAAGCAAGCGCATGGCGCTCGTGGATGGCATCAAATATCAGCGCGTGGGGGCTGAGGAATATTACGCGCAGCAACTCTTTGAGACCGAAGAGCTTTCCGGCTACCTCAAGTCAATGATCGACGCTAACAAGAGCGTCCACGAACAGGTGATCTACCAGTCGGACACAGAACGCACATTCGCGGAGCAACTGGAGCACAACGAGGCGATCAAGGTTTACGCCAAGCTTCCCGGCTGGTTCAAAGTCCCGACGCCGCTCGGTTCTTACAATCCCGACTGGGCCGTTGTTGTGGACAAGGACGACAGCGAGCGGCTCTATTTTGTGGTGGAAACCAAAAGCAGCCTCTTTACTGATGACTTGCGCGACAAAGAAAGCGCCAAGATCAAATGCGGTGAAGCGCACTTCAAGGCGCTGGCAGTGGGTGAGGCGCCGGCGCAGTTTAGAGTGGCCCACACGATAGACGACATCCTTGGGTAGGGATAATGCGCGTGAAAAGAAAAGGAAACCACAGCCAGCGTCAAGATCAGCAAGCTGCTCGAAGCCGCCGGTAGGCGCAAAATTGCCGTCAACGGGGTGGATATTTTCGGCAACGACACGATGAAATTTTGGATGTGATGGTACTCAAATGATGACCCAGCTCTTCTCCGATACCCACCCAAAAATGGAAGCCCTGCAAATCGAACTGATTCGGCGTATGCCGGCATGGAAGAAAATTTCCATTGTTGATGGGTTGAATGAAACGGTCAAGGCATTGGCGATCAGCGGCATCAAATAGCGCCATCCCAATGCCGCGCCACAGCAAATTCAACGCATGCTGGCGGAACTGAAGCTTGGCGCAGAATTGGCGCAAAGGGTATACGACCATGCAGAGTGAATCAACCCGCCTGACCCTGCTTGTCGCGCAAACGCTCGAACAGCTTGGAGTAGCCTATGCAGTCGGCGGCTCATTGGCGAGTTCGCTGCATGGCGTGATGCGTTCCACGCTGGATGTGGATATTGTGGCGGATATGCGCCTTGAACATATCCAGCCGCTGGCCGCCGCACTCTTAAAGGAATTTTATGCCGAAGACGAAATGATGCGCGACGCAATCGAACATCACAGCAGTTTCAACCTGATCCACTATGAAACCGCCTTCAAGGTGGATGGGGTGGTGCCGAAAAAGTGGAGACATAGATAAGATAGGGAAAGCAGTATGTCAACACGAAAGCGATACACAAGAGAGTTTAAAAACGAGGCGGTTAGGCTGTGTCAGGTGAGCGGGAAGTCGATCAAGCAGCGGCGGAGGATCTCGGGATAACGAAGGCGCAGCTGCATGCGTGGAGGCGCTCGGCGCGTCAGCACGGGGAGAAGGCGTTTCCGGGGAGTGGGGTCGCGCGAGAGGCGGAGCTGGCGGAATGGAAACGGCGCGCGCTTCGGGCGGAAATGGAACGGGAAATCCTAAAAAACTGTGCTGCTCTTCGCGCCGAATACGGGGTCAACCAAGCGATGATGTACGGGTTCATCGAGGCCGAGACGAAGCAACATCCGGTCAAGGTGATGTGCTGTTTGTCGCCGCTGGCGTGGCGCATCGCATTACCGCCTTCTCGGATGACTTCGCCGCGTGGGTGGTGTTCTATGGCGCGGTTGGCGGTGAGCTGGCGCTTCCACCGACGCCGGGTGCCGACGAATCTGATGACCCGCGCACCCGCAATGAGCTGCGTGACGGGCGCGCCATGGAGCGCGGTGCCGGTGATTACACCGGGCGTCTCGCCCGCATTATGGAGCGCGGGCGTCTCGCCCGCATTTTCGGCGTCAGCCGAACTCTTTGAGTAATTCTCTTAGTACTTTGCATGTGCAATGCAACGTACTGTTTGCAGTACTCAAAGAGCGGGCAAGATGCCCGCGCTCCATAGCGGGCAAGATGCCCGCGCTCCATAGCGGGCAAGATGCCCGCGCTCCATAGCGGGCAAGATGCCCGCGCTCCATGGCGGGCAAGATGCCCGCGCTCCATAGCGGGCAAGATGCCCGCGCTCCATAGCGGGCAAGATGCCCGCGCTCCATAGCGGGCATCTCGCGCTCCATAGCGGGCGAATGTGCGATTCGATATATCGGGAGCGACAAAAAGCACAATTACACCGTTACACTCGAGGACATGCGGATTCTTGAGCTGTAACCATGAAGATCATCGATGTCACTACCTTTGTCGTGGGCGTGCCCCCGCCGCACTTTGGCGGGCGCTATTGGATTTTTCTAAAGCTGATCGCGGACAACGGGCTGGTTGGCTATGGCGAGGTGTATTCGGTTCCGTTTCACCCGCATGTGGTGGCGCGAATGATCGAAGACGTCTGCGCCCGCAAGGTCATCGGCGCTGATCCGTTTCATATCGAAACGCTGTGGCGCAACATCTATGGCAGCGGATACACCCAACGCCCGGACACCTCGATCCTCGGCATCCTGAGTGGGATTGAAATGGCGTGCTGGGATCTGGTCGGGAAGGCGGTTGAGAAGCCGGTATACGAGCTGCTTGGCGGCCGGGTTCACGAACGGTTGCGCACCTATACCTATATCTATCCCGAACCCGGCGACGCGACCGACGTGTATCATGATGCGACGCTCGCCGCAGCGCGCGCGGCCGACTACGTCAGGCTGGGCTACACCGCCGTAAAGTTTGACCCGATCGGCCCATATTCCTCGTTTGACCCTCGCCAGCTCTCACTCGAAGCGCTGGATTTGGGTGAGGCGTTCGTCCGGCAGATTCGCGAGGCCGTGGGCAGCCGCTGTGATCTGCTGTTTGGCACGCACGGTCAGCTTACACCCGCTGGCGCGATTCGCCTGGCGAAGCGGCTGGAGCGGTATGACCCGCTATGGTTTGAGGAACCCACGCCGCCGGAAAGCCCGGAGCAGATGGCGCAGGTGGCGCGGGCGACCAGCATCCCGATTGCCACCGGTGAGCGGCTGACCACCAAATATGAATTTGCCCGCGTGCTTGCCTGCAATTCAGCCTCCATTTTGCAGATGGCGCTTGGGCGCGTGGGCGGTCTGCTCGAGGGTAAGAAGATCGCCGGGATGGCCGAGGCGCACTATGCCCAGATCGCGCCGCATTTGTATTGCGGTCCAATCGCGGCCGCCGCCGATATCCAACTTAGCACCTGCTCGCCAAACTTTCTAATTCAGGAATCCATCCTGGACTTTGGCGGCTTTCATGCGCAGGTTCTGGAGAAGCCATTGACCTGGCAGGATGGCTACATCCTGCCACCAACCGCACCCGGGCTCGGCGTGACGCTCAACGAGGCTGTGGCGTTGGCCCACCCCTACGAGGGCGACAGACTGCATCTTGAAATGACCGAACATCCGGTAACATTTGAAATCGCCTGAACTATGACCAACAAGAGAATTGGATTTATCGGTCTGGGTAACCTGGGGGTGCACCTGGCCACCAGCCTGATGCGCGCGGGATATCCACTGACCGTGCATGACCTTAATAAGAGCGCCGCGTCGGCGTTGCTAGCCGGCGGCGCAGCGTGGGCGGATTCTCCGCAAGCCGTGGCGCAGGCCGCTGACACGGTCATCACCTGCCTGCCCTCACCGCGCGCGGTGGCGGCGGTGGTCGGCGGTGAGCACGGCGTGCTTGGGGGTTTGGCGCACGGGGGCACGTGGATCGACATGAGCACCAACGACCGCGCCGAGCTGCTGCGGCTGGCCGCGCTGGCCGAGGCCCGGGGCGTGCACTGCCTGGAGTGCCCCGTCACCGGCGGCGTGCACAAGGCCGCCGCAGGCGAGATCACCGTGCTGGTCGGTGGCGATCAAGCCGTGTTTGAGGATCACAAGGCCGTGCTTGGGGCCATGGGTGGGCGCGTGTTTCACATGGGTGCGCTCGGCAGTGCGTCGGTGATCAAGGTGATCACCAACATGCTGGCCTTTATCCACCTGGTGGCCGCGGGTGAAGCGCTGATGTTGGCAAAACGCGGCGGGCTCGATTTGGCCCAGAGCTTTGAGGCCATCAAGGCCAGCTCCGGGAATAGCTTTGTCCACGAGACCGAGAGCCAGGTGATCCTAAACGGAAGCTACAACATCGGCTTCACCATGGATCTGGCCTGCAAAGACCTGGGCTTCGCCATGCAGCTGGGTCGCGACTTTGGCGTGCCGCTCGAGCTGGCGGGTCTGGTCGATCAAACCTTTATACGTGCACGATCCCAATATGGCGGCGGGGCATGGTCGTCCCAGGTGGTGAAGTTGCTGGAAGACGCGCTCGGAACCGATCTGCGTGCGCCGGGCTTCCCGGCCGTGCTGGCGGAATAGTGCGACGGGCATAAACGATAAGGAGACAAACAAGACAAGATGATTGACTGTGATGTGCATAACGACTGGAGCTCGTCCAATGTCCTGCTCCCGTATATCGACCCGACCTTCCGCGACTATTTATTGCGGGGTGAGCTCCCGGGCGCGCGCGGATCATTTCCCCACGCGCACCGCCCCTGGCTGCATCCGGAAGATTTTCGCCGCCACGACATCAAGCCCACCACCGACGACGAGCATTACAGTTTTATGCGCGAGCATCTGCTGGATCGCTATCAGCACGATGTGGCCATTTTGACCGGGGAAGAGGCGCTGGAAGTCAGCACGCTCGCCAATCCGCACTACGCCTCCGCGCTGGCCCGCGCCTATAACGACTGGGCGGTTGACACCTGGCTCCCGCGGGATGATCGCTTCTGGATGTCGCTGATTGTCGCCCCGCAGGACCCGCAGGGCGCCGCCGCGGAGATTCGGCGGCTGGGTGCGCATCCGCGCGTGGTGCAGGTGCTCACTTCGCACGGGTCATATCGCCCTTATGGCGACAAGTTCTATGAGCCCATATGGGAGGCATGTCATGAAATGGGCCTGCCCTGGGCGGTGCACCTGGGTGGGCAGGGGGGAATCAACTATCAGCCCATCGGTGGTGGCCCCACCACCTATTATTGGGAGACGCACGCGCTGCTGTTGCAGCCGGCAATGACCCACGTGGCCAGCGTGATCGCCAATGGCATTTTTGAACGCTACCCCAACCAAAAGTTACTGGTCATTGAATGCGGTGTTACCTGGCTGCCCAGCATCTTGTGGCGGCTGGATGCCAACTGGCGCGCGTTGCGCAAAGAGACGCCGTGGGTCAAGCGCCTGCCCAGCGAATATGCCCGGGATCACATCCGCATGTCCACCCAACCGCTTGAGGAGGCCGCAACCAAGCAACAGTTGTGGGATGTGCTGCGCGCCATGGATGGCGAAAATATGCTGATGTTTGCCTCGGACTATCCGCATTGGGACTTTGACGCGCCGGACGACATGCCGCTGCCGCCGACCTGGATGGACAAGGTGATGGATGCCAATGCGCGCCAGGTGTATACAAAGCTGCCGCGCACGCCGGTGCCGTGGCAGCTCGACGCGCACAAGGAGCCGGCGCTGTAATGGCCGGCGAGCGCGCACCCCGCGCCCATGTCGTGTGCCGGGCCGATGAGCTGCCACCCGGCGGGCGTGTGCTGGTCAATCTGGATGGCCGCAGCGTGGGCGTGTTCAACATTGACGGGCAGTTGCACGCGCTGCACAACCGTTGCCCGCATGCCGCGGGCGCGCTGTGCATGGGGCCGGTGACCGGCACCACCGCGCCCACCGAAGCCGGCGCGCGCACGTTTGTTTATACGCAGGCCAATCACATTCTGCGCTGCGCCTGGCATGGCTGGGAGTTTGAGATCGAATCCGGGCGGTGCCTGAGTGATGACCGCGTGCGCGCCAAGCGCTTTAAGGTGGCAGTCGATCAGGGTCAGGTGGTGGTCACGATATGATCCGCCATATCGTTGATGACGTCTACCAGATCGCCGAGTATCTGCCCGCTCGGGCCGGAGTGGAGGCCGTGCTGGTGTATGTGTTGCTAAACGATGGCCTCCCAATCTTGATCGACTGCGGCGCGCAGGTGCACCGGGTCGGCATTATGCGGGAACTAACGGAGCTGTTGGACGCGCGCGCGCCCGAGGTGGTCATCCTCACCCATTCCGAGCTGCCACACGCGGGTAACCTGTCGCACATCGCCCGGGAATGGCCCGGCGTACGGGTGATCGTGTCAAACGTGATGCTGCCCTATATCGAGATCACACCACAGGTGCCATTGGCGAATATCAGCACCGCACACGCGGGCGCGCTGCTGACGCCGGCCGGGCGACCATTGCAGTTTGTGTTTGCGCTGCTGAAGGATCAACCCGGTTCGCAGTGGATCTTTGACCCGCGCACGGGCGTGCTGTTTTGCGGGGATGGGTTTGGCTATGCCACGACCGCGGCGGATGTTCAGCTATTTGGCGACGAGTTACCCGGCGGCGTGTCGGTGGCGCAGTTCCGCGGGCATCATCAAACCGCGTTTCACTATTTGCGCTGGGTGATCCCCGAGCGGTTTAACGCGGACATGGACGCGCTGTTTGCCAGGCATGACGTGCGTGTGCTGGCCCCAATCCACGGCAATGCGATTCGGGCGGATATTCCCGGGCACGTTGCGCGGCTGCAGCAGGCGGTGGCGGAAATACGCGCGGCCGGGGTGCACGCATGACCACCACGGTATTTGGCGAAGGGCTGGAGCGGGTCGCCGTGCGCGCCATCACCCCTGACATTTTTTGGATTACGCATTGCCTGGGCGACGCGGCGGCCGCCATCTACGCCAACTATTTCAGCATGCTGCCAAACGCGGCGGATTACACCGGGCACCGCGTGGTGGATTATCCGTTCTCGGCGTTTCTAATCCGCGACGAGAAGACCCTGATGATTGATACGGGTGCGCCGCGCCAACAGGCGAACACGTTAAAGGCGGTGGAACACGTGCTGGGCGATCAGCCCCTGGACTACATCTGGATCAGCCACATCGAGTTGCCACACGCGGGGAACGCCCCGGCGCTAAAGCGTCGCTATCCCATGGCGGAATACGTGGCGGCAGCCGGCGGCGAGCAATATGCGCTCCACGGTCTGGAAGGCGCACGGCTGACCGCGGCGGGCGAGGTGTTCACCCTCGGGAAGCACGCACTTGAAGTGGTGGCGCCGCTGTTTGTGGATCACGGACTGTCGCAGTGGGCGTTTGAGCGCACATCCGGGATGCTGTTCACCGCGGACTGGGCGCACAATTTGCACGAGCCGGCCCGTGGCGAATGCTTTATGTTTCTCGACGAAATGACCGCCGGCGGCTACACAGCCGCGTTGCACGCCGATGACATTGCCGTGAACGCCTGGTATCAATTCCCGTGGCTGAAATGGACCGATCCGGATGAAGTTTGCGCGGCGATTGATGCGCTCTTTGACCGGTATCAACCCCGGATTTTGGCGCCCAGCCATGGCAACGTCATTCGTGGTGATGTGATGGGGTATCTGCCGTTGATCAAGGCGGGAATGCGCAAAGCGATCGCCATGTAGCGCAGGATGCGTCGACTAGAATCCGTTGGTGGGCAAGCGATAATCCATGTTCGAGGCGAACTTATGACAACCTGGGCCAAAAGTATTTTTGCAACCACGCTTTTTGTTGAGGACCTTGCGGCGGCAAAGCACTTCTATCATCACGTGTTTGAGCTGCCGATTGCGTATGAAGACGCGAACTCGGCGGTGTTTCAGTTTGGCGAGACGATGATCAATCTGCTGAAGATTTCCGAGGCCGATGAATTGATCAAACCCGCGCACGTGGCGAGCGCGGCCGCGGGTTCGCGGATGGTCTTCACCATCCACGTTGAGGACGTGGATGCGCGCTGCGCCGATCTTGTCGCGCGCGGGGTGACGCTGCTCAATGGCCCGATGGATCGGCCGTGGGGCATTCGCACCGCCAGCTTCCAGGACCCCGCCGGGCACATCTGGGAGATCGCGAAGTAGGTTCGTGCGATTAGGGCCGCATTGTTGCGGTCAACGCAGCTGGGCCAGCCTGCGCAGAATGGCGGTGATTCGCCCCGTGCGAATTACCATGGCCCAGTGACCTTCGGAGAATCGCTCGCCGCGCACGCACCAGGTGAGCATGGTTTTAATCTGTGGCAGGAGTGCTGCCGCGATGATGGTGCCTTTTGTCGAAACCGATGAAGAGGTATTTTTGAAGACGATCATTCCTTCGAGGAAGTTGACACGATCTTTTGTGAAGAGGAAAAACGAATGACCAAAAAAGCAGTTCAGCCATCTTCCCCGCCCGTTGAGGACTTTGATGCGGAGGAGCAGGAGCTATTACTTGCGATAGATCGAAACGAGTTGACCGCCGTGGTCAACATGGAATCCGAGATTGCTGCGATGAATCGAAATGTCCGGGCGATGGGGCAAAAGCTTAGGAATATCAACCTCCGACTTAGCGAACATGATCTCCGCTTGATCAAGCACAAAGCCGCAATAAATGGCCTGCCCTATCAAACTCTATTGGCCAGTCTGATCAAACAGTATGCGACGGATCGCATTGAGCTCAAGCTATAAGTCTTGTAACAATGCGTCACGCCGTGCCAGATGGAATCACCGCAGGTGCTTGTCATGCCGGGCGGATGCTCCCCAAGTCTGCCTTAGCACCTTTGGCACGATGTCTGGAACGCGCAGCTACACATCCAGCACAACCCGGTCGGCGTCACTCAGGCGTGCCAGCGTCTCCGGTCGGATAAAGCGACGCTGGTCAAGCTGTTGTGGCTGATCCCGGCGACAAAAGTAGGAATGGAGCGCCCGACGCCGGCGATCCGTCGTATTCAGTGTGCCGCCGTGCCAGGTGTGCGAATTAAAAATGACCACTGTGCCCGCCGGTGCCAGCAGCTTGACCTCATCAGGATGCGCCGCCTTGGGATCGGCCATCTGCTGCTTGGGCGTGGATCCACTGTTGTGTGTGCCCGGAACCACCCGGGTTGCACCGTTATCCGCGGTAAAGTCATCCAACAGCCAGATCGAGTTGCAAACGTAAAAGTCACCGGGTGGCACCGGTCCGGCCCAGTCGGCGTGGAGCGCTTGCAGTCCCTGTCCTGGCAGCGCCACCCGCGCGTTGAGCGACGAGAGTTTTAGATCACCCTTGAGCACGTGTGCAATTCCCGCGAGCACCCGCGGGTGCGTGTGGCACACGTCAAACACCGAACCCTTGTTGACCAGATCGGCCAGGCGGTCGGTGCCGGCTTCCTGATGAACCTCAAGCCCGGCCCGGTCGCCTTCGGCGGCTACGAGGGCTTCGAGGCGCGCGGACAGATCGGCGACCTGTTGTGGCGACAGGATATTTGGCAGCGGCAGGTAGCCGTCACGATCCAGCTGTGCCTTTTCCGCCGCGGTCAATGTGTTGTCGCGAACTCCGAGATCATGTAGTGCTTGGGCAATGTTCATGGGTTTAAGAATACTACCGAGGACGCCATGTCCCGGTTTGTGTAGCGGGCTATATCGGCGCCACTACCGTGATCGTCGGATCCATTTCTATACGGGTGGTGGAGGTCACACCTGCGGCGTTTGTGGATTCCGACTTCACAATCGTGTTGGACGCATCACTGATCCAGGCCTTGACGTGATATTGCTGCGGACCGGTGCCCAGGGCATAAACGCTGTTAAAGGCATACACCTTGGTTGGCGCACCGTCCACGCTGTCCGCACCCAGGGCAACCACGTTCGTGATATCTCGAATCCCCTCTTCGCGCATAAAGCCCGCCATTTCAGCCACCGAAGTTCCTCCGGCGGAGGTGGAGGAGATCCAGCCCGTGCCCCGCTTGATATACGCTGTGCGTCCGATGTTAATCACCTCAAAAGGTATTGATCGAAGCGTGGCGATGACGTGCACGTGATCCGGCAGAACCACTTCGGCCTTAAAGTCCCGGAAACCGGTGGTCGTGTTGTCAGGAATCTTTACCCGGAACTTGCCAATACGCACCATCTCGCGAATGGCGGATACGAGCGCGTCCCGGGCTGCCGAGCTCCCCGCGGAGGCGGGCGCCGGGGTCGGCACGACGGCGGTTGCCGCGGGGGCGCTGGTTGGTGCTGGCCGTGCAGTCGGTGAGGGCTCAACGGTTGGCGCGGGGGCGCTGGTTGGGGCTGGAGCTGTGGTCGGCGCAACCGGGGCGGTGGGCGTCGGCGTGCACGCAACGAGCGTCACTGCGACCAGACTGAACAGACAGGTTTTGATGGTCATACAAAAGTTCTCCTTGGCCATAGTGTACCAAGCCCGCCGCGGGCAAACATCACCCGGGCATACGTATCGTGATACATCCGTTGATAATAATGCGGAATGAACATCTCACGAATGCTGCTGCAGCGGCATGCCACGCTGCACGAATATCTGTTTGATTACTACGAGCGGCAGTTGTCGCACAAACAATTGATCACCCGACCGCAGCCAAGCACCAACTCGGTGGCTTGGAACCTGTGGCATGTTTCGCGCGCCGAGGACGTTGGTGTAAACCGATTTGTCGCCGATCGACCGCAGGTGCTAAACGCGCACTGGATGGCCGAAATGAACCTGCCCCTCCGCCATCATGGCTATGCCATGACCAGCACGGAAGTGGACGCCTTAAACCAAGCGGTGAACGTCACTGGGTTGAACGCCTACCGCCATGGCGTTGCCGCGCAGACCCGCGACGTGCTGGCCAATCTCGACGCCTTTGACCTTGAACGTGAGATGGACGCCGAGCGGCTGCGCCATATCCTTGAAGATGAGGGCGTGGCTCATCCGCTTGCCACCGATTTGTTCGAGAGCTATCTCGGGCGCAGCGGCGAGCGCAATCTGTTCGGCTATGCCATCACGCACGGCTTTCAGCACGTGGGCGAGATTGATGTGATCATCAGCCTGTTGGGGGTTACACTGGCGTGAGTATGCGTCCCCTCGAAATAGTCTTAATCGGCCTCACCGCGGCGCTTGCGCTCAGCAACGTGATCCCCGCGCTGCGAAACCCGCGGCTGACGTTGCTCCTAGCAGCCACAGCAGCGGTGGTCGCGGCGCTGCACCTGGTCATCGAGCACTACCGATGGCAGATGGTCCCAATCTACACACTGCTGATCGTGTTCTGGCTGGCGGCGCTGGCGCGCATGTTGGGCCTGGTTCAGCTCAACGGCGCGGTGCGCGTGCTGCTGACCGTGCTTGCCGCGCTGGCGCTGATCATAGGCGCGGCCCTTCCTGCCGTCTTCCCGGTGCCATCCATGCCAAAACCGCGCGGCCCGCTGCAGGTTGGCACTCAGTCGTTTTATCTAAAGGACTTTGCCCGCGACGAAGTATTTACCAATGACCCAAATGACAAGCGCGAGCTGATGATCCAGGTGTGGTACCCGGCGGCGCCCGTGCCAGGCTCAGCCACCGCACCCTGGCTGCCTCGCGCGGACGTGCTTGGCCCGATCATCGCGCGCTTCCTCACCCTGCCTTCGTTTTTGTTTGATCACATCGGGCTGGCCGACAGCAACAGCGTGGAACGCGCGCCCATTGCGCCGAGCTCCGCGCCCTATCCGGTTCTGGTGTATTCACATGGCTGGGCCGGGTTCCGTCAGGTCAACCAAAATCAAAGCGAGGCGCTGGCCAGCCACGGATACATTGTGGTGAGCATCGATCACACGTATGGCGCGATGTTTAGTGTTTTTGATGATGGCCGCGTGCAGCCAAACAAGCCCGAATTGCTCCCCGCCAAGACCGCAGCCAACTATGTTCCAGCCATCCAGCTGCTCCAAGACACGTACGCGCGGGATGTAACATTCGTGCTGGATCAGCTGACCGACGCCAAGCGCGTGGGCACCGGTCAGTTGGGTGGGCTGGCCAGAAATATGGACTTGGAGCGCATCGGCCTGTTTGGGCACAGCACCGGCGCAGGCGCGATTGTGACCGCCTGTTCGCGTGACCCGCGGTGCAAGGCCGGCGTGGGTCAGGATACGTGGGTGGAGCCCGCGCCCGACGCGGTTATCGCCTCGGGCGTGCGCCAGCCTTTTCTGTTTATTCGCAGCGAGGCCTGGGCCGACGGTCTGCCAAATGATCAGCGCCTGCTCACCCTGCGGGCCAATTCCCAGGCGCAGATGCTGACCATCCGCGGGGCCGAACATTATGACTTCGTGATGATCCCGCTGTTCTCGCCACTGGCCCCGCTGCTGGGCTTAAAGGGCCCGATCCCGGCAACGCGGGTGATCCCGCTGATCGACGAGGCCATGCTGATCTTCTTTGACACCAACCTGCGCGGGCTGCCCGATGGCGACGCACGCATGCGCGCCTTTGCCCGCGACTATCCAGAAGCGCGGATTGATTGACGAGGCGAACGCCACCACCCGCACATGCATCTTTGGTATGCAATCATTCCATCTCGGCACCCTGTTTGCGTTTGTCAAACTCACGCGCCCGGTTTTTTTGGCGGGCGGGGTTTTGCTGTATGGGCTGGGCATCGCCATCGCATTCGCACAAGGCGTCACGATCAACCCGACGCTGGCTGTGGTTGGGCAACTCATGGTCACTGCCATTCAGATGATGGCGCAATACGCCAATGAGGTTTTTGACGTGGATGGCGACCTTCTGAACGCGCACGGCCGCACCTTCTTCTCAGGCGGCAGCGGCGTGCTGCCCGGCGGTCGGATCACGTTGAGCACCGCTCGCAACGCGGCACGCGCCTGCGCGGCCGTGGCGATCCTTCTTATAGGATTGATGGCCCTACAAAACCCACTGGTCAGCGCCATCGCGGCGCTGGCGCTGTTTGGCGGTTGGTTCTATTCTGCACCTCCCCTATCGCTCATGGAGAGTGGGTGGGGCGAGTTGTCCGCCTCGACCATCGTCGCACTCCTGGTTCCGTTGACAGGATACGTCCTGCAGGCGCAACGACTTGATCCGTTCATGTTGTTTATCTGCCTGCCGTTGGTGCTCATTCACTGGGCGATGCTCGTTGCCTTTGAATTGCCCGACTATGAGGCGGACAAGGCTGTGGGGAAGCGAACACAAACAGTCCGACTCGGTGTGCGTGGGGCCTTCATCCTGCACACGTTGTTGATATCGGGCGCGCTCGTCGGCATCGTGCTCCTGATCCTGCGTGTATCGACCTACGCGCGCTTCTTGTGGCTGGCGATTCCCCTGCTTGTCTGGCAGTGCTTCAGCTATGGTGTGTCAATCAAAGCCCGCAGCGACCAGCGCAGAATGAACCTGCTTACGCTTGGCGCGGTCGGGCTATTTTCATTGACCGCCGCGTTGTTGGTTGCAGGGTTTGTCATTGCCGTTCGCTAATCACTTGTGGCCAGTCAGCTCTCCATGAGCACGTTCCACATCATGCAACTGGGCCGTGAGCGTTTCAGCCATGGCCAGATCGCCGGAACCATGGGCAATACCCAGTGCTTTTTGTAGCAAGGCCATCGAACCTGCCAGATTGCCCTGTGCGCGTCTGACCCTGGCGTGCAGGCCAAGGATGAGCGTTACGAGGTATGTCTGTTGAGTTTCTTCGGCGCTAAGCAGTGCGTCGTGCAAAATCGCGGATGCCTGATCGTAATCATCCCGTCGCAACGCCAGGCTCGCCAGGTTGAGCAAAATATGTCCGCGCAGGTGCGCCAGATCGTGCGCACTGCCTTGTTCCAGTGCTTTTTCGAGTGCGCTCTGCGCAAGTGAATACCGGCCAGCTTCGGTGTGCACTTGACCCAGGTTGTTGGCAAGCATACGGTTTGATGACAATCCAATCATCGACACGCCAGCCTTCAGCAACACGATCGATGCAGAGCGCCCAAGTTCGCACATGGCATTGCTTGCCCCCACCGGCGCCGGAAGCTCCATTACGCTGCAATGGAGCAGCACAGACGGATCCGGCGTTTACCGCGGTGACGCAGGCGCCGCGGGCAGCGGGGTGCATGGTGTGTCCATCTATGTTGCGCAGGACGATGCCAGCTTTGGATTGTGGCAAAGCGGCATCACAGCAACCACGGCGATATACAACGGCACGCTGGGGCACTCGTATACGTTCTATACGCTGGCGGAAGATAATGTCGGCTTGGTGGAAACGGGCAAAGGCGTTGCCGAAGCCCGAACGCAGTTGTTATTACCCACTGGCACGGCTACACCAACGGCTGCACCAACACCGACGGCTACGCCAACACCGATGCCACGCGCGCACAAAGTGATGATGCCATTGGTGACGAGATAGCGTGCCCACCCAAAACGCGGCCATAATCATTTGCCGGTCGCGCTGCCACATGCATGCATCCGGCGAGGTTTGGATAACGCAGACGTCCACCCGAGTCGGGCCCGGTCATCAGACCGGGCACACCGGAGTCCAGGCTACGTCTCCAAAGCCCTGATTGATAAGCGCGTATAGCGTGGGGTCGTAGACCGCCAGTTGCGCCCGGGTGTGCACAAAATTGTGGATGCCATTGGTGGGGATTGCCTGGATGTTCGTGTTGAAATAGTCCTGGACGCCCTCGGCCCAATACTCCTCGGCGTTGCTCCCGGCATAGGTGTTGGCCCACTTGCCCGCGCCAATCGCCGCATCGTATGCCGCCTGCACCGTTGCCTTAAAGGTTGGGTCGATAAACTCCAGACCCATGATCTTGATCGTGTGGCCAAACTCATGCACCAGAATGCTTTCGCCGAGATAGGGGTCAGTAGGCAGGCACAACACGTTCTCCTCACCCACCGATGACAGCGGCATGAACGGCGTGGCGCCAAGCCCGCGCGCACGCGTGTTCCAGTCCGTGCCCGGAAAAACGGTGTAGATGTTGCGATATTCCGGCATGTCACTCGTGACCTGGCTCACCCCGATTACACCCACCCGGGTGTGGTTCTTTGCGATCATGGCCAGCACGTCCGGGCGCTTTGAGAGCATCCGCTGGACATAGCCCGCGGTCACTTGCACCGCCTTGTCAGACACCCCGGCCGAGCTTACGATGGGCAGGTTGCCCACCGCACAGTATTTGACATAGAACGGATCCAGCCCGAGCGCGGCAGGTACCGGGCCCACGGTGCAGCCGTCCACCACCGCGGGCAGATACACCCTCCTGGACGACGCAGCAGCGCCCAACCGCCGTTCAACGCTGCGCGCGTGCACGGCGGTTGGGCTGGCCACGAATGTCAAAACAACAATCATGCACGCACAAACAACCCGCTGGCGGTTCATGCAAATAATCATACGACGGATTCGTCGATCCAGCCGCCTTGTGCAATGCACAATTTTTCATCCGCATTGTGTTAGCATCCCGGGAACAATCAAGCGTACCAAACATGCCCACGAGCGCACCCGTCCGCATCGCCATTGACCGCGATGACAGCCACGCCGAACATATCGGCATCACCACCGATGACCGGCAGTTTTTTATCACCGCGCCATTTGTACCGGCGGAAATTGGCATCCCCGGATCCGAGTACATCGCCCTATACGTCTTCGACAAGTATGGTCACTTGCTGGATGCCGTCATCGAGAGCCTGGGGCAACGGTCCGCGGTCAGTGCGCTCACGCGGATCAGCCGCCGAGAGGACCTGATCAAAGGATTGGGCCCTGTTGAGCACCAGCGAATCACTATTGCGCCATTCAAGGTAAAACGGTTTGGGGTGGAGTTTGGCCTGATCGCCTACCCACCCGAAGAAGGTGACGACGACTGGCGCGTGGTCGCCGAGCCCGGCGAATATATGTGCTTTTGGCCGCCCTGGACCAGCGGCGAATATGACACGTAAAGATAAAGATTTAGGTGACAGTGCGGCGTGCGGCGACAGGCTCGGCAGTCCTTGTAAGATCGCCGCCGCCTGTCGCCATAACCTCCGCCACACGCTGGCGCAGGGCCGGCAGGACGTCCGCCCCGAACCACGGATTGCGCTTTAGCCAGATGTTGTTCCGTGGGCTTGGATGCGGCAGCGGTAGCACGGCGGGCCAATGCATCCGCCAGTTTTGCACCGCGTCCGTCACTGAAGCACCGGCATCCGGCAAGTGATACGCCAGGGCATACTGCCCGATCACCAGCGTCAGGGCTACCTGCTTCAGCTGGGCCAGCAGCTGAGCGCGCCAAGCCGGCGCACATTCGAGTCGCGGAGGGAGGTCGCCCGACTTGCCCGTCCCCGGGTAGCAAAACCCCATGGGCAAAATCGCCACCTGGCGCGGGTCATAGAACGCGGCCTTGTCCAACCCCAACCAGTCCCGGAGCCGGTCACCGCTGGGGTCATCAAACGGCACGCCGGACGAATGCACCGCGCGCCCGGGCGTCTGCCCGGCGATTAGGATGCGTGCATCCGGGTGCAGTTGCAACACCGGTCGCGGCCCATGCGTCAGGTGCGCCGCACAGATCGTGCAGGCGCGCACCTCGCGCAGGAGTTGGTCGGTGGTCTGGGTGGTGCGCGCGGTCATCACCGTATGATAGGTTGGTTCGCCATCTTTGAGCGCATACCCGTGTTAATCGCCAGCCACCTCCCTGGGCGCTGTGAGCGCCCAGGGAGGTAAACGCATTCCTTGGCGTGGACCAAGGAAGATGGTATTCCGAGCCACGTGACCGATTCACAATACACGTGATGTTGGCCACGCGGTAGACTTAGCGCCAACGATGAACAAGCAAGACGTACAGATGCTCTTCGCCTACAACCAATGGGCAAACGATCGCATAGTTGCCGCCGCGGAAAAGGTCACCGAAGCCCAATTTCTGGCACCAGCCAGCTATCCGCACGGTGGTCTGCGCGGCACCCTCGTCCACGCCTTGTTTGCCGACGGCATCTGGCTGCAGCGCTGGAACGGCATCCGCGGCGGAGTTCGACTAAATCCCGAGGACTTCCCTACCTTTGCCAGCTACCGCGCCCGCCAGAGCACGATAGCGCAAGACCAGATGGCCTTTGTGGCCGGCGTGACGGATGCCGCGCTGGCCGCCGAGTTCGCCTTTGCCGATACCAAAGGTGTGGCGCACACCCGCATCCTGTGGCACACCATGGCCCACGTGGTGAACCATGGCACCCAGCACCGCAGCGAGGCCGCCGCCATGCTCACCGACCTTGGTCATTCACCCGGCGACCTGGATATTGTTATTTTCCTGTCAGATGCCCCGCGCAACTAACCGCTACGACAACGGGATAATCCACGTACGCAGCACATGAATCAGGATGAACTTGCAGGTTACATTACAACATCGTTCGCCGGTGTCGAACCTGTGACCAACGCGGGCGACACCTTTTTCTTTTACAACCCGGTCACCATTCAACCGCCGGATCGCATGTTCCCGTTCGTAACGTTGGTGACCAGCGATGCCTACGACAAACATTCAAACCTCGGCCGGCCGGGCGTGTATCGGCTAAATATTGGCGTCAGTGGCCAAACGTTTCGCGCTCTATTTGACACTAGTGAGCACTCACACGCCGCAGCGACGCCGGATTTCACCGCACTCAACAAGCTCATGCCCCATCCCGAGTATGGACGTATGCACTGGCTGTGCATCTTAAATCCTGATGACGAAACCCTGGCCACGCAGGTGCACCCGCTGCTCGTCGAAGCCTACGATATGGCGGTGAGGAAGCGCACGAAGTCGGCGTCCGGGGTATAACTCGTCTTACATGGACAAAACGAACCCAAAAGTTGACTGGTACTTCAAAAAGAACAAAGAGTGGCAGCCGGAGCTGGAGAGCCTGCGCGTGATCGTACTCGCTTGCGACCTCACCGAGGAGCTCAAATGGGGCTGCCCCTCCTATTCATTAAACGACGGTAACGTATTGTTGCTGCACGTTTTTAAGGAATATTGCGCGATTTTGTTCTTCAAGGGCGTCCTGCTCAAGGACCCAAAGGGGATCCTGATCCAGCAAACCAAACACGTGCAGGTGGCGCGCCAGCTACGGTTTAAGAACCTGCAGGAGATCATCGCGCAGGAAGCCACGATAACGGCCTATATTCATGACGCCATCGCGGTGGAAAAATCCGGTGCACAGGTGGAAATGAAGAAGACGGCTGAGTTTGAGATGCCCGAGGAGTTGCAACGCGCGCTGGATGAGCGACCGGAATTGGATACCGCGTTCTATGCGCTTACGCCAGGCCGGCAACGCGGCTACCTGCTGCACTTTTCCGCGCCCAAGCTGGCCAAAACCCGCGAGGCCCGGGTGGCAAAGTTTATCCCGCACATCCTAAGCGGCAAGGGCTTGGACGACGAGTAAAGATTGACTCTAGTGCGGCGGTTCGGTGATGCGCGCGTCCCGAATCCGGATCGGTCGGGTCACCTGCTTGGCAACGCACGGTGGCATGTCAACCGTTGCACCCGCCGCGTCACGCCGATAGACGCTGGGCGAAACGCCCACCAGCTCGGTAAAGCGGGTGCTAAACGTCCCCAACGACGAGCAGCCCACTTCAAAGCAGACCTCGGTCACGCTGAGGTCACCCCGGCGCAGCAGCGCCATGGCGCGTTCGATGCGACGGGTCATTAGGTAGCTATAGGGCGACTCGCCGTAGGCCAGGCGGAACTCCCGGCTGAGGTGCCCGGCCGACATATTCGCGCCCTGGGCAAGCGCCTCAACGTCCAGCGGCCGCTCATACTCCCGGTCAATCCGGTCGCGCACCTTGCGCAGTGCCACAAGTTGCCTGAGGCGGTCGGCATCCTTCTGCGGGGTGTGCGTGTCTGGCATGAATAGATTTTAGTTGTTGTACGGGCGGGATGGTGGCTTGATTAAAGCCACCGGCACGATGGTCCCAGACACAATTTTCAGCGAACTCATCTGGCATTTTGCAGCAGGGTCTCTGCGGCTCCGCTCAGCGACCGCCGACAAATCCTGCTCCGGTCTACGGGCCTTACACACATCCGACAATGATCGTACGTGTTTAAGGATCGTAAGGAACGCGGCAACGCCGGCGCGTTGCCTGAGCGGAGCCGAAGGCAACCTGATAGCGCTAAACACAGTACTGCCATCCGCGGTGGCTTCGGCTCCGCTCAGCGACCCTGTTGGCAAAAGCACGGTGCCCTCTACTTCACCTCATTTATTCGGATCAAATTGCCAGCCGGATCGCGGAAGGCGCAATCGCGAATACCGTAGGGCTGCGCAATCGGCTCTTGCACGACCTCGACGCCGCCCGCCTGCAGCTTTGCAAAGGTGCCATCAAGGTCAGTGCTGGCAAGTGTGAGGATGGCGTATGTGCCCTTGGCCATCATCTCGCTAATGGTGCGACGCTCATCCGCGGTGATGCCGGGGTCGGCAGCCGGCGGCACAAGCACGATAGACGTGCCGGGTTGCTTGACCGGGCCCACCGTGATCCAGCTCATCCCGTTGTAGCGCACGTCTTTGCGCACCTCAAAGCCGAGAATATCGCGGTAAAACGCCAGCGTTGCGTCCGGGTCGTTGTGAGGAAGAAAGGTATTGTGAATGGTTATGTCCATGCGATGAATATAGCAGCGGCATGCCGGCGGCGCTTCTTGATTCCTGATGTATTTCTTCTCCGGTTGCGCTTCGCCGTCGAACCGGGTGCGCGGGTCGCGGGATGGTGTAGATCGCACGTTCACCGGCGGTGATGCCCCGTTACAATTTTGACGCGACGTGCCGAATACACGTACTTAAATGAATGTCACAAGGTGATTGTTTTGAACAGGCTGCACGAACGATTTGACGCACCGCTGATTCTTGCGCCGGAGGACCGCGCGGATTGGGACGCGTGGCGTGCTGATCTGACGACGTGGCGCGACCAGATCCGCCATGATCTGCGCGGTGCTAATGATCTTTATGATCGCCCGGAATTTGCCTGGGTTCGGCGCTGTTTTGCCTGTGCTCTGGTCATGCTGGGCGATGAGCAGTTTTTGGACGCCCGCTCTGGGCGGTTCAAATTGGCGGATTTCCTGGAAGACGGCCGGCGTCGCTTTGGCGGATATGACGCGCTGGTGCTGTGGCAGGCGTATCCAAATCTTGGGTTTGATCAACGCAACCAGTTTGACTACTATCGTGATCAGCCGGGCGGTCTGGCCGGGTTGCACAAGCTCAGCGATGAAGCCCATCGGTGCGGGGTGCGCGTGTTTATCGCCTTCAACCCATGGGACACCGGCACGCGCCGGGAGCCGCAGGGCGACGCGCATGTGTTGACGCAACTCGTGCAGGACATCGACGCCGATGGCATCTTTCTGGATACCCTGCGCCACGGAGAACCCGCGCTGCGCGGTGCGCTGGACCGCGCCCGACCGGGCGTGGCGCTGGAGGCCGAAAGCGATTTGCCACCCGCCCATATTGCCACGCACCACTTGTCCTGGGCACAATGGTTTGTTGATGGCGCGGCACCGGGTGTGCTGCGCAACAAGTGGATTGAGCCCCGTCACATGATGCACCTTATCCACCGTTGGGACCGCGACCACACCAGCGAGCTGCACACCGCCTGGATGAACGGCACGGGGATGCTTGTGTGGGAAAACGTGTTTGGCTCGTGGGTGGGTTGGAACCAGCGCGACCAGTCGCGCCTGCGCGCCATCCTGCCGATCCAGCGCCGCTACGCCGAGGTATTCGCCAGCGGGAGGTGGACACCCCTGGTGCCCACGTTGATGAAGGGGGTGGCCGCCAGCCTCTGGGAAGGTGATGGCGTGCGCCTCTGGACGCTGGTAAACCGCACCGACCACGAAGTGGCGGGCGCCCTGCTGGAGGTCGCGGATGGCGCACCCATATTTGACCTGATGCGTGGTGAAGCAGCCGTAGCCGTGGCGCAGGGCCGGAAGGTGCGCGTATCCGCCCGGCTTGCTCCGCGTGGGCTGGGTGCGCTGGCGTCGGTGGAGGTTGTAGATGCAGATTTTCAAGCCTTTCTGCGGCATCAGGCCGACGTGGAGCATCGCGAGGATGTGTCGTTTCCGGCGCTGCCGGTGCGCCTGGTGCCAGTCACCCGTACGCCGCCGCTCTCACGACAGCTGGTTCCCATCGGCATGGCCTGCGCCGAAGCACAAACCGTCAAACTGCCACTCAGCTGGCGCGTGCGCGAGTGCGGCTTTTATGAAAGCGCACCGCTCGTCGGGACGCGTTTTCCAGAGTTGCACGGCACTGGTTCGAGCAGCAG
Source organism: Chloroflexota bacterium (assembly GCA_025354985.1). Taxonomy (GTDB): domain Bacteria; phylum Chloroflexota; class Anaerolineae; order J036; family Brachytrichaceae; genus AQU-03. The sequence goes on along the minus strand of JANXLU010000002.1, from coordinate 1,414 downwards.
TCTGGTGACGTTGACGCCCTTTGCCATGGACCGGGTTGAAGTAACCAATCGTCATTATGAGCAATTCCTGCGGGCAAGTGGCTACCGGCCCGCGCACCCGAAAAACTTCCTAAGGCACTGGGAGGGCGAAACACCCCGGGCAAGCGAAGCAGACCTGCCGGTCGTGCACGTGGACCTTGACGATGCTCGGGCGTACTGCGCCTGGGCGGGCAAAAGGCTGCCCACGCCGGAGGAGTGGCAGGTGGCGCAGCAAGGCGGTCTGGTGGGTCATGGCCCGGTGCGGGTATGGAACTGGACCGAAAGCGAACACACCGATGGGCGCACGCGTTTTTGCATTCTCAAGGGCGGTGCGGATGGTGGCGCGCGTGGCTCGGAATGGTATGCCGATTCCGGGCCGCAGGCACCAGACTTTGGCGCCAAGTTCTTGTTTACCTGGCCCGGGTTGGATCGCTGCGCCACCATTGGTTTTCGCTGTGTGGTGGACGTGTCGGCATGAGATTCAGCCAGAAGCGGTCTTTGTGCCAGGCAGCTCGCTCAGGGTGTCCAGATCCAGCAACAATGCCAGCGGTTGTGTGGATTCAAATGTGTCGCGCTTGAACTGCGCGTGAAAGGCATCAATGGCGTGGGTGGATCTGGCAAAGATTTCCTGTGCTCGTGCCAGATTCTCCGCCTTGAGATAGTAGATCAGATAGTCTGCGCCGTCCGTGTGCCAGAGGAAAACGGATTCGATCAGCATGGCTTCGTCGCGCAGCGTGGCGAGGGTCTCACTGCGACGGGTGTCGTTCAAAGTTTGCGCCCATGCGCGCACGCGCTCCAATGAACCAGGCTTCAGGCGGACAGCGTTGCAAATGGTATCCATGATGCGCGCGAGTGTAATTCAGGCATCGATGCGTGTGATGGTTTCATCATCCGGCGTTCGGCTCCTTTTTCAGTCCGCGGCATGTAACGCCCGGCCCGCCACAACCTCACCACCCGCAACCACTGCGGTTGGCTTCGAGAGAACCGCAAGATCCTCGCGAGGATCGGCCTCAAATAGCACCACGTCCGCGCGTGCGCCCACCCGCCATTAGGTGGGCAAGGTGCGACCGGCACTCGGCAATTCCCGGCTCGTGCCCAATGTTTGAATATGCTTCGAGCGCGTCCTGGGCTAGCGTGCGCGCCTGGTTCTTGTGACCCATGGTGGCGGCCTCTCCCGCGACCACGTGCACCTGAGCGCATCCGCTCGCGGCGAGGTGGATTGATTCAGTCAGCCGGGCCAGCTCGTTGGCCCGCCTAACAAAGGCAGACTGTGGCACAGGCAAGAGTGTATCAGCGACACGCACGACGCCTGGCAGGTCACTTTGGTGAGGAGCCTGGTCGGGCGGGAGGCGGCTTTGTCGCAGGGACTCTGCACGACGGGCGGCGCGGTTCGGTC
>JANXLU010000057.1 GCA_025354985.1 Chloroflexota bacterium | reverse complement strand
CTCCGCACCGCCCTTCATTGCCAGCACTTTTGTGATCGCCGCCGTCAATGTCGTTTTGCCGTGATCCACGTGCCCCATCGTCCCGATGTTCGCGTGCGGTTTGTTGCGTACAAATTTTTCCTTTCCCATTTCTGTTTTTCCTGTCTCTAAATTGTTAAAGAGCCACTGCAAGCGCCGAAGCGCTTACAGAACATTACTTCTTTTCTTTTGCCCCCGTCAGCTCGTCCGCAAGGTTACGCGGAAGGGTGGCATAGTGATCAAATTCCATCACAAAGTTGCCGCGCCCCTGAGTCATGCCACGCAAATCAGTCGCGTAGCCAAACATTTCGCTAAGCGGCACCTGCGTATTGACGGCCTGGGCGTTGCCGCGTTGCTCGATACTCTGGATCATGCCGCGGCGGCTGTTCATGTCGCCAACCACGCTGCCAGTGTAATCATCCGGGACAATAACCTCGACCCGCATGACGGGTTCCATGATCACGCCTGCGGCTTTGGCGACTGCCGCCTTGATGGCCAAGGAGCCGGCAATCTTGAACGCCATTTCGCTTGAGTCGACTTCGTGGAATGATCCATCGACCAGCTCAACCAAAACATCCACCATCGGATAACCGGCGATGATGCCGCCTTCCAATGCTTCGCGAATGCCCGCTTCGATCGGCTTGATAAATTCCTTGGGGATCGAACCGCCCACGGTCTTGTTGATAAATTCGAAACCCTTGCCGGTGCCGTTTGGTTCAATTTCGATTGAGACATCGCCAAATTGACCCTTGCCACCGCTCTGGCGCTTAAACACTTCCCGGGCCTTGGCCGGGCGAGTAATGGTCTCGCGATAAGCCACCATAGGCTTGCCAACGCGCACTTCAACGTTGTATTCGCGCTTCATGCGATCCACAATTACGTCCAGGTGCAATTCACCCATGCCCGCAAGCGTGGTTTGGCCGGTCTCGTGATCCATTGCCACGTGCAAGGTTGGATCTTCGTCGCTCAAGGCGCGCAATGCTTTGCCTAGCTTGTCTTGATCCAACTGCGACTTGGGCTCAATGGCCAGCTTGACCACTGGTTCAGGGAACTGAATCGTCTCAAGCAGGGTCTGCCGGTTGGGATCCGGGTCGCAAATCGTATCGCCGGTGATTGCATCTTTCAGACCTTGAGCAACACCGATGTTGCCGGCACTGACAAAATCAATTGCTTCCTTCTTATTGGCGTGCATTTGATACAAGCGGCTTAGCCGTTCAGTCTTGCCCTTGGTGCTGTTCAAGACCGTGTCGCCGGTGTTAATTCGTCCGCTGTACACGCGGAAGAATGCCAGCTTGCCCATGCCGTTGGGGTCGCTAATAACCTTAAACACAAGCGCGGCAAACGGCTCCTTTACATCGGCCTTGCGCGTAATGTGCTCATCGTTGCGCGGATTAATGGCTTCAGTATCAGGTCGCTCGAGAGGTGAGGGCAGGTAATCCACCACGGCATCCAGCACCAACTGCACACCCTTGTTCTTTAGTGCGCTGCCACACAAAACCGGGAAGAAAATCTTGTTGAGCGTACCTTTGCGGATGGCTTCCTTGAGCTCCGGCTTGGTTGGCTCCTCGCCATTCAAATACTTCTCAAGCAAGGAATCATCGGCCTCGGTCACCACTTCGATCATGGCGGCGCGGGCCACCTTGGCATCGGCAACCAGATAATCGGGGATGGGTTCACGCATGATTTCGTCACCCATGGTTCCATGGAATGTGACGTAATCCATCTCGATCAAATCGACGATGCCCTTGAAGGCGCCTTCAGTGCCATCATTAAGATGCAGCACGCAGGGCTTGGCGGCCAAGCGCTCACGGATCATGGTTACGCTCTTTGTCAGCGTGGCGCCCATGCGATCCAGTTTGTTGACAAAACAAATGCGCGGTACACCGTATTTGTCGGCTTGGCGCCACACAGTCTCTGACTGGGGCTCAACTCCGGCAACCGCGTCAAATACAACCACGCCACCATCCAGCACACGCAAACTGCGCTGAACTTCAACGGTGAAGTCAATGTGCCCGGGTGTGTCGATCAGGTTGAACTGATATTCCGAGCCACTCCGATCCCAAAAACAGGTGGTGGCCGCCGCGGTAATCGTTATGCCACGCTCACGCTCCTGCTCCATATAGTCCATCGTAGCCGCGCCTTCGTGGACCTCACCGATCTTATAGGTTTTGCCGGTGTAATACAACACGCGTTCGCTGGTCGTGGTCTTGCCAGCATCGATGTGGGCAATGATCCCGAAGTTGCGGACGTGGCTGAGTGGGTAGTCTTTTGGGGCCATGGGAACCTACCAGCGAAAATGCGCAAATGCGCGGTTGCTTTCAGCCATTTTGTGCGTCTCTTCACGCTTCTTGATCGCCGATCCCTGACCGGTGGCGGCATCCATCAGCTCTCCGGCCAATTTTTCCGACATGGTCTTGCCACCCCGCTTGCGGCTCTCGCCGATCAGCCAGCGCATGGCCAGGCTCTCTTGACGAAAAGGGTTCACTTCAACTGGAACCTGAAGTGTTGCACCACCAACACGACGGGGCTTCACCTCGACGCTCGGCTTGAGCTTGTTCATCGCCTCGTCAAAGACCGTAATGGGAGGCTTCTGGAGCTTCTCTTCGATGATCGCGAGGGCGCCATACACCACGCCTTGGGCGGTGCTCTTCTTTCCGCTGTACATCATGCGGTTAATCAGGCGCTGCAGCACTTCGCTGCTGTACTTCATATCCGGCGTCGTGGGCCGTTTTGGGGGTGAGTTTCTTCGTGGCATGGTGTTTATTCGCTAAGAGTGCGATCGGGCACAAAACGCTCGAGCGCACGCTCAGCCATTGGTTATTTCTTGCCCTTGACAGGAGCGGCGGGAACGCCCTTCTTGGGTCGCTTGGCTCCATACTTGCTGCGGCTCTGTGAACGCTTGTCCACACCTTCGCTGTCAAGTGTTCCGCGCACAATGTGATAGCGCACGCCCGGCAAATCTTTCACGCGTCCGCCGCGAACAAGAACCACCGAGTGTTCCTGCAGCTTGTGACCTTCACCGGGGATGTATGCAGTTACTTCGGCGCCATTCGACAGGCGCACGCGCGCGACCTTGCGCAAAGCCGAGTTTGGCTTCTTCGGGGTCTGGGTGCGAACCACGGTACAAACACCACGTTTTTGCGGCGCGCCCTTGGGTTGCACGGTGCGTTTGTTGCCCTTCAACGTGTTTGTTGTGAATTGCAACGAAGGCGATTTGCTCAAGGCCTTCTTCGGCTTGCGACCCTTTCGAATCAACTGATTGATTGTTGGCATACTTGTTCCCTTGACTGATCTCTTCTAATTTCCTGCCGCTTTCGCGTGATATTTTGCTGTTAAACAGCGCGCGCACTTTTCACATTTCAAAAGCGCGCAAAAAAGGCCGCTGTTGTCAGCGACCTTTTTGTTATTTACCTTTCGCCTATTGTTGAGCGTCTTTCTGCGCTCTTTGTTCAATTTAGCGGCTTTGGATTATACACGAATTACAGTTGAGTGCAAATTCATAGCAGAAGACCTGGCAGAGCCGGTTGCCGCTCCAAGACCTCGGCCTGCCCCTCCACGTCGCGCAAAACCGGGTTGGTCACCGGCAACGGCGAAACCACGTGACAAACTGCGGCACCAACCAGGTGCCATGGCCGCAGACCGATGAGCTCTGTGAGCGGACCGGCACCTCACCGGCTTCATCTCGTGCGAGGGAGCCACCAGCAGTTCGCACCGCCGAACAGGCAGCTAATGCCCACTGCCGGCGATGCAGTCAACCTTCCCGTCCGGTGGCAAACGAGGCGTGACATGGCAAGCTCTAAGTGAAACGGTTGAAACGCCCGTCTAATTCACTTGAGTCCAGATCGGCTTCCCATGCCCATTGGTGACTTCCACATCCTTGTGGTTTTGCAGACTTCCAATTGCTCGGTTCACGGATTTGGAGGTCTCACGCTCATGTAACACATCCCAGGAAGCCGGCTTGATGGCCATTTGCTCACCGGCCAAAAGGCCCGCCACACCGCGCTGGCCTTTTTCATGCCTGCGATCCGGAACAAACTTTGTGCGCTTGGGTCGAACGTAATCCTGCGGTTCGGTATAGGTTGAAATGTATCCCTCGAAGTTGCGAAACACCAACCGATCAGTGCTCTGGCTGAGCAAATAATTCGGGGCAACGGGCACCTTGCCGCCACCACCCGGCAGATCCACACAGTAAGTGGGCACGGCGTATCCGCTCGTGTGCCCCCGCAGACTTTCAATGATTTCGATCCCCGCGGCAACGGACGTACGAAAGTGACCGCTACCTTCCACCAAGTCGGCCTGATACAGATAGTAGGGTTTGACACGAATCTTCACCAGATCGGTGCACAGCTTCATCATCGTATCCGGATGATCATTGACACCTGCGAGCAACACGCTTTGATTTCCGATCGGAATCCCCGCATCGGCCAACATCGCACACGCCCGTGCCAGTTCCGGCGTAATTTCTTTCGGGTGATTTATGTGAATATTCATCCAAAGCGGATGAAATTGCCGCAACAGCGCCACAAGTACCGGCGTCACGCGCTGGGGCATAAATACCGGAACGCGGCTGCCGATTCGAATGACTTCGATGTGCGGAATATCGCGCAACCTGCGCAGCAGGTCCTCAAGAATTTTGGGCGGAAGCGTCAGCGGATCACCGCCGCTTAGCAGCACATCCCGCACCTGGGGGGTATGCTTGAGATATTCAATTTGCGCGTCATGATCCCGCTTGTTAAACATTGCTCCGGCATCACCCACAATGCGGCTGCGCGTGCAATAGCGACAATAGCTGGCGCACTGCGTGGTCACCAACATCAGCACGCGATCGGGATAACGATGAACCAAACCCGCTACCGGTGAATGTTCATCCTCTGCCAGCGAGTCTTCCATAAGCTCGTCAAATCCCTCAAGCTCGCGTGAGCGTGGCACGATTTGCAATCGCACCGGGCATTCAGGGTCATCCGGGTCCATGAGCGATGCAAAATACGGCGTAATATCCACTCGAAACTTGTCGGGTGCATTCAGGCCATCAATCTCATCCTGGGTCAGGTTGATCACCTTGGCCAAGTCCTCGACCGAATTCAAGCGGTTGGACAACTGCCAGCGCCAATCATCCCATTTGTCATCAGGCACATCGGCCCACAACTTTGGGCGTTCAGTGTTCCCGACCGGGATTGCGCTGCCGCGAGGCAAACCTGTGGGCGAGACGGAATACGTAGTCATTATTGCGTTGCGCGAGGTATAGCACAATCACCTGATTTCGCAAGACGCACAGAGCTTAAATCGACTTGATTTAACCTTAAATTTTGTATTACCTATATTTAAGATTTCACCATCGCATCTACGGCGGCCAGCACAATCGCGATACCGAGCTTCGCGCCGCGCCGCTCCGGGTCACCGGCCGGATCATAAGCCGCGAGCCCAAAGCAACGAAGCGGAACAGCTCGCGCCGTTGCCGCAACCGAGGCCAACAGTTCGGCACGCGGCGGCCAGTGTGGCGCAGGTGTCATAGCACCCGGCACTTCATCGGTTCCGCTTACATCCATGTCATAGTGCAAGTACCATCCGGCGGCTTTGCGGGCGGACCGCTTTAGCAGCGCACTAGTTTTTTTACCGGCATCAGTCATCATGTCGATTGCATCAAGCCGGGCAATTTTGTGGGTCGTCAATGCTTCGTTCTCCTCCGGATCGAGGTCGCTTGCGCCGATCAGCGCGGCAGCCGCAGTGGACACCGGAATGTGCAGTCCGGCGCGTTCGCGCCAATCGTCAAATTCCCAACCCATCGCCACGCCAAACGGCATCCCACCCAGCAATCCAGTGCTGGTAGTCTTCAGGGTGTGCATGTCTCCATGCGCGTCATACCAGACGATGCCCGCCGATCCACAGGCGCGGGCCACACCACCCGCCGGGCCGACGCAATGGGTGCAATTACCTTCAATCACAATGGGGAACTCACCCGCGCTAATCGACGCCGCAACCGCATCACTGATTCGGGCGGCCAGGAAGCCCAAATTGAGCACGGTATCCCGCTCACGCTTTTCGCGTGGAATTTCCATCCACTTGACCTTGCCGACCTTGTGCCCGCGTTTGGTCAATGCCAGAGCGAGACCAGCATCTAGAAAAGCCTGGGGGCCCTTGGCTGCGCCCCAGCGGGCCACGTCGTTTGAATAAGGTACGGCAATGAGAGATATTTTCATGACACTATAAATTCCAGTTTTATGGGTTACACCACGTTCGGCTCATACGCGGGCAGCCACACCACGAATGTTGTGCCCTGACCGACCGCGCTTTGCACTTCAATTTTGCCACCATGGGCATCGACGATGCTTTTAACGATGGCCAGCCCAAGCCCGGCGCCGCCCATGTCACGCGACCGTGCCTTGTCAACGCGATAAAAGCGTTCGAACACGTGAGGCACGTCCGCCTGGGGGATCCCCATTCCGCTATCGCTGACGCTCAGCTTGATCTTTTGCCCATCAATGCAATCTGCGGCAATGGTCACTTTGCCGCCTTCCGGCGTGTGCTTTATGGCGTTGTCAACCAGGTTAAGGAGTACTTGCTTGATCCGATCGGGATCGCCCTGCACCATCAAATCGCCGCATGCGCTGGCCACAATGTCAATTCTGCCCGCACTCAACGTGTTTGCGCTGCGTTCCACATCCAACACAATATCCGTCAAATCGAGTCTGCGAATCTTCATGGGAAGCGCACCAACATCTGCCTGACTGAGCAGAAGCAGATTACTGACCATGCGGGTCATGCGGTCGCTCTCCTTGATAATCGCATCCAGCGATTCGCGATCCGCAAAACCAATCGAACGCATAAGCTCGGTGTTGCCGCGGATTACCGTCAGCGGGGTGCGCAACTCATGGCTGACGTCCGCCACCAGCCGCTGCTGGGTGCGGAACAGACTCTGCAACCGTTCCAACATCTCGTTGAACGCACCGCCCAACCGCCCAACCTCATCGTTTGACGCTACTTGCACACGCTGTTCAAGGTCATCCGCCCGATAGATCTCCACCACGGTCCGAGTAATTGAATCAACCGGCTGAAGTGCACGCTGCGCCATGGCGACACCAGCGGCCGCGCTCAACACAAGACCGATGGTGCCAACCATCAGCAGCGTCAGCAGCAGCCCCCTCTTTGCTCGCTCAATGTCCTCTATTGGCTGGGCAACTTGCAGGTAGCCGCGCACCGGTTGATCCCGACCAGCGTTTGACGTATTCAGCAGCGCTCCGGTGTACACGCGCATGGGTGGGAGACCCTTAATTAGCACCGAAGACAACAAACTGCGTTTTTGATTTACGGGTTGCGCCAGGGCGATTGCAAACGCATTGCCATCCAGTTTTCCGCCCACGGCGGCTAGTGCCTTTAACAGCTCGCCACTACCATCCGTATTGGCCGTGATTAGCGCGCCTTGGGCATTCGAAATTTGCACAAACGCAATCGAGGCAATCGCAAGATCGAGCTTTGGTGCGATCAAGGTGCGATCTCCGCGGTCAATCAGATCTGAATTTTGTTGTTCAATGGCGACAGAAATATCCTGCAGGTTGTTATCCACGCTGGCAATCAAGGTATAACTCATAACCGCATACACCGCAATGCCAAACAGAAGTAGCACCACTGCGAGGATTGCGCTATACCAAAGGGTCAGCTTTGTGCGTATGGACATTTCGAAGGCTCAGGCCTACTTTTGCGCGGACATGATCATGCGCGGTGAGTTTTCGTCGTAAGGGCTGAAGTCATAATCGCCAAACCATTGCCAGTCGCGCGGCAAAAAACCGACCGACATCAGCAACAGCTCCATCTCGTGCTTAAACACATGGCGCAGCCGGAAGCTGACTTCGCGCTTCAGGGACTGCCCGTTCGAATGTTCAAAAATTCGGTAGCTCAATTCTTGTTGTTGCGACGCAAAAAAAACCCGGCTGGCCACGAACTTTTCGATTTCCGTATGCCGCACCGGATCGATCATGCGTGCTTCAAACTCAAACTGGCCATCATCCGGCTGGTGCGCCAGCTCGTCGTTTGGAGGCAAATCCACCACCAGGCGCCCACCAGTGCGCAGCTGGATGTGTGCCGCCCGTAACGTGCCCAACTGACTCTCACGCGACACATTATGCAGAAACGTATTTAGCGCAACAATTACAAGATCATAAGGCGGCTCGTTTTGCAGCGCGCCGTTGTCCGCGCAAATCAATTTGTAGCGACCAGGTTCATAGCTTGCCAGGTGGTTTCGGGCTATTTGCAGCATTTCCTCACTCTCATCCACACCAGTCACAATATGCCCGGCATCAAGCAGCGGAATCATTATTCTCCCGGTTCCCGCACCAAGTTCAAGCACGCGAAGTTCGGCTCCACATTCGGCCGCAATTCTCCGATACATTGGGTAGTCTTCTACAAAACTGGCGTGCTGCAAGTCATAATATCGGGCAAGTTCGGCATAGGCGCTCCGCGAAGACATCGTGGGGAGATTCTAAGTTAAAAGTGAACTCCGCTATCATTGGACGAAATCATCATGGCTAACGAAAAAGATGCAAACAAACAAGGACACGCGGCACACACTCAGGATGCAGGCGCGCTGGGGCTGACCGGAAAGATCCATCGCCCGATCAAAATCACGTTTCTAGGCGCCGGCAGCGGCTTCACACCGCGATTGCTCAACGATGTATTGCACATCCCCGGAGAAATGGGCGGCACTATTGCGCTGGTCGACATTGACAAAAGTCGTCTTTCCACCATGACCAAGCTGATAAAGCAACTGATTGCTCAGCTCGGCAAATCAGACACATGGAAGGTGACCGGCACCGATGATCGGCGCAAGGCATTGCCCAACACCGACTATATTGTGAACTGCATCGAGGTCAGTGGTCTGGCTTGTGTGCGCCATGACAACGACATTCCGGCGAAGTATGGCATTAATCAGTGTATCGGTGACACCATCGGCCCGGGTGGCTTGTTCAAGGCGCTTAGGACCGTACCAGTCTGGCTGGATGTATTGAGCGATGCGGAAGAACTATGCCCGGAAGCCATGGTGCTCAACTACACCAATCCAATGAGCATGATGATGCTTGCGGCTGGCCGCACAAGCTTCATGCACACGGTCGGGCTGTGCCACAGTGTGCAGGGCACCGGACGATTATTGGCGCGCCGTGCCGGCGTGGCCTATGAAGACTTGGTTTGGGAATGCGCCGGGATCAACCACCTGGCCTGGTTTACAAAGCTGGAACATCAGGGCAAGGACCTGTATCCCATGCTCATGAAAAAAGCCGAGCGTGACCTCGCCGGCAAGCCTGCCGACCCGGCCGATGCCAAGGATTTGGTGCGCAAAGACATGATGGTGCACTTCGGTGCATTTATCACCGAGAGCAGCGGTCACTTGAGTGAATATCTCCCCTACTATCGCAAGCGCGCGGATTTGATCGAGAAGTATTCACGTGATGGCTATGACGGTGGAACCAGTTTCTATGCAGACAACTGGCCAAACTGGCGCAAGGCGGCCGATGTCTTGCGCGCCGAGATGCTCAAGGGAACCGCTCCAATGGTATGGCCGCGCAGCTACGAGTATGCCAGCTGGATCATCGAGGCTCGCGAAAAAGACACACCCTTTCGCATCCACGGAAACGTGATGAACCATGATGGTCTGATCGCAAACCTGCCCAATGACGGTGTGGTGGAAGTCGCGTGCATGATCGATCAGAATGGAATCCAACCGACACGCTATGGTTACCTGCCACCCCAAATGGCGGCGATTTGTGCCAGCAACATGCACATGTTTGATCTGGGCGCCACTGCATGCATCGAGCGCAGCGTGGAGGCGGCCATCTATGCATTGATGCTGGATCCCCTCACCAGCGCAGTGTGCTCCCCGGCCGAGATCAAGGCGATGACACTGGAAATGTTCGAAGCAGAGAAGGAATTCCTGCCAGACTACGAATAGCTCGAAATACTGGAAGGGGCACTTACGCCCCTTCCCCACACATCACCTCACTGCAGCGCAAGGGTAACCAACTCCCGAGCGTGCGAGAGCGCATCATCCAACTTGGCCGCGTCCTTGCCACCGGCCTGCGCCAAGGTTGGCTTGCCGCCGCCACCACCGCCAACGATCCGGGCAATCTCGCGGATTAGCTTACCCGCATCGAGGCCGCGCTTGTTGAGATCAGGCGAAACGGTTATGACCAACGAAGGCTTGTCGGCAATAACCGCGCCCAACACGGCCACACCCGAAGCGTGCGCGGACCGAAACCAATCCGTCATATCTCGCAGCAGGTCGGCGTCTGTTGCGTCTACTCGGGCTACAAGCACGACGGTCTCGTGCCCTCGGACAACGCCGGCCAACGTGTGATCAAACTTAACCTGGGCCAGCTCACGGCGCGCGGTCAGCAATTGCTTTTGGCTGGCAGCCAGGTCCTCCACCAACTTGCCGGCCTTTTCGGCCACAGCGTCAATTGGCGCACCCAATGCCTGCGCAACATCCTGAAGCGCACGTTGCTGCCGACGAGCCACCTCAAGCGCAGCCAGGCCAGTGGCTACCTCCAACCGGCGAATGCCTGCTGCCACCGCGCTTTCGCCCAGGATAACAGCCGAGCCAATTTCACCGGTGCTGCGCACGTGGGTGCCACCGCACAGTTCAGCAGAAATCACCGAATCTGTGCCGGCGGACGCGTCATGATCTCCAATCCGCACGACGCGAACAACATCCCCATACTTTTCGCTAAAGAAAGCCATTGCGCCATCTGCAACCGCATCCTTGTAATTTTCCTGTTGGTCCCATACGGCAAGGTCACGCAAAACATACCCATTGACGCGCTCCATAACCGCCTCTTGTTCCGCACGGCTCATCGGGGCGCCATGACTAAAGTCAAATCTAAGCCGGTCTGGCGCGACGAGTGAGCCCTGCTGACCCACATGATTGCCAAGCACCGAGCGCAGGCTCTCCTGCAGGAGGTGGGTGGCAGTGTGATTGCGCTGAATCGCTGCGCGACGTTGGCGGTCGACCGTTACGGTGACCGCATCGCCCACTTGCAGTTGCCCCGCATGTATTTTGCCGGTATGAACCACCAAGCCCGGCAGCGGACGCCAGGCTCGTTCCACGTCCAACCCGGACAAATCACCTGCGATTACCCCGGTATCACCCTGCTGCCCTCCGCCTTCAACATACATGGACGTGGCCGCAACAACAACGTCCACGGTTTCGCCCATCACGGCGCGATCCGTCATTTCACCGTCCCGCAGGATAGCCACCACGACGGTACTCACGCGGCTGGGGCCATATGGATCATATGCCACGCCGGTAGTACCCAGCTTACCGTCGGTCTGTAATGATTCGTAGGCATCTTTGTAGGCCAGCGCGATTTCGCCATGGCCTTCAAATCGACCCTGGCCGGCCTTCCGCGCTACGTTCTTGGACTCATTTCGCGCCTGCTCAAAGCCGGCGTCATCAACCGACAAGCCCTGTTCCTTTGCAATATCTCGGGTGATCTCGATTGGCAATCCGTAAGTATCATAAAGCTTGAAAGCGGCTGCGCCGTTGATGTGTGGGCTACCCGAAGCATCCAGCTTGACAGTGGCGATCTCCACCTGCAGACGATCCAACCCGATGTCAAGTGTGCGTGCAAATCGCTCCTCCTCCTGGTGAATGGTCGTGGCAATGTGCTGGCGGCGATTCTTTAGGTCGGGATACACATCACCCATCTTGTCAACAACGGCATTGCCCACTTCAAACAGGAATGGATCTTCCAGACCAAGTTCCAAGCCAAAGCGCATTGCCCGGCGCATGATCATGCGCAACACGTAGTTGCGACCTTCGTTTCCGGGCAATACGCCATCTCCAATAAGAAATGCCGCAGCCCGGGCGTGATCGGCAATTACACGATAAGCCTTCCGATGAGCCTCGCGCTGCGCGTCAGACTGGCGGGCCAGTTCCTGCGTGCGCGCAATCAGCGGTAGAAACAGATCCGTGTCGTAATTGCTGTCCCCGCTCTGCAAAAGTCGCACCAGTCGCTCAAAGCCCATGCCGGTATCCACACCCGTTTGCGGCAGGGGATGCAACACACCGTCCTCAGTGCGGTTGTATTGCATAAAAACCAGATTCCAAATCTCGGCAGTGACCTCGCTGGCGTCCTCATCGTTGTTCACAAACCTGGCATCGTTGTCGGCTATTTTTCCGGTGAAATAGTGAATCTCGCTGTTTGGGCCGCAAGGACCGGTGGCGCCCATGCTCCAAAAATTGTCCTTTTCACCAAATTTCAGCACTCGGCTCGCCTTAATGCCCACTTTCTGCCAAAGTTCCATCGACTCGTCGTCGTCTTTATAGATGGTGAACCACATGCGATCGCGTTCAAAACCATACTCTTTCTCCAACAATTCAAGCGCAAAGTGCATGGCATCCGCCTTGAAGTAGTCGCCAAACGAAAAATTACCCAACATTTCGAAAAAGGTGTGATGACGCTTGGTGTCACCAATATTTTCGAGATCGTTGTGTTTGCCACTCACCCGCATTACCTTTTGCGCGGTCGCGGCCCGAACATAGGCGCGTTTCTCCAATCCAAGGAATGCGTTTTTGAACTGATTCATGCCCGCGTTGGTAAACAAAATCGTTTTGTCACCATGCGGAATCAGCGATGACGAGGCCAAAATCTCGTGACCATTGCGCTTGAAATAGTTAAGGAACGTGCTTCGAACTTCGTTGCTAAGCATGGGGTAGTGAATTATACGGATTCACCACCCCGCGGCCACGCGCGCGTTAGCGCGCGGTGGCCAGGGCACGCAACAGCGTAAACATCGCAAAAATTGCGATTGTGCCCAGCAATACCGCACCAAGCGTGAGCAATATACGGGTGCGCGCGGGTAGTGTGCGTTTTTCCGGTGGGGGTGATCCGTAGATTTTGGTCAGGGCGGATCCCAACTCGGTAACGTTTGGCTGTCGGTCACGGGGGCTGATTGCCTGTTCAACAACTTTGACCACGCCCGCGGCATCCAACTCCGGGCGTTCGGTTGGCACTGCCGCTTTGTTTGCCACGACCACTTTGCGCACAAGCTCGTCCCGAGTGAGGTGCGGTTCATATCCCGGCGTTCCGGCCAGCATCTCATGGAGCATCATGCCAAGGGAGTAGGTGTCGGCCGATGGCGAAACCATCGACAGCCGACTACCAGTCTGCACTTCCGGTGCGGTGTAGGCTGGCTCCAACTGACCAAGGATATCGGTCATGCCTGCCGAAGTGGTCTTGCCATCAACAAGCCAGCCAAAATCCAGCAGTGTTGGGCGCCAGTGGCCTTCTGCGTCCCTGCTAATTGCGATGACGTCTGGCGACAAATTCAGGTGTGCCAGGTTGTTGCTAACCAATGGGCGCATGGCCTCCGCAATGGTTGATGTAATCCATGCGGCCTCGTAGTGCCAAATCTGGGGATTTTCCAGCAACATATCGGCCAGAATTGATCCACCAACGGCATTGGTGACATGGAATACTTTGGGTTCGCCACGAAAGGTAATTTCGCCATATGCTCGCTTGCCCGAACCAGGCACCGGCTCCATTAAAGACGGCCAAAGCGGCCGGGGTGCTGCACGCATTGGACTATCCCCTTGGATTTTTGGTCGCAATGTTTCCAGCAATTTGGCCTCGCGCTTGAGGCGATCCTGGGCTTCAGGATTATTGTGAGCGACTTTGAGCCAAACCGGCTTTCCAAGACGATCGGCTTCATAAAGCGCAGCCCATCGCCAGCACCGGATAAGCTTTGTGATTTTGAGATCACCAAGCCAGTCTCCATACTCAAAAACGGGAAAACCTGTTTCAGCTGGGCAATCGGTATACGGGCACCACAAGTGACCATTCTGAGTCGTGCGCTCGCACCGTTCGCAAAATCTTTGTGGCATGGCTGTTTCGATTCTAGTCGGGATTATTCAGTCAGACCTGCCGCCCGGGCACGATTAATCAAGTCCGCCCGATCAACCGCATGCAATTTACCAAGAATGTTGCTGATGTAATTTCGCACTGTCTTGGCGCTGAGCTTGGTCGTCTCCGATATACTGCTAACGGACTGGCCCAACGACAACATTTTCAACACGCCGAGTTCTCGGTCAGACAGTTCCTCAAACGGTGCACCGTTGGGACGCGGAGGAGCTACTTTGATCTTTCCATCCAAAACTATGCTCAGCAATCGGCGGGCCACCGCGGGGCCAAACAACGCCTCACCGCTGTGCACGGCACGGATTGAGCGGGTCATCTCGTCCTCGCCGGCATCTTTCAGTATGTAGCCGCGCGCGCCGGCGCGCATTGCTGCAACAACCAGATCGGTATCCTCAAACATTGTCACCATCAATACGGCCATCTGGGGTTGTGTTGCAATGATCCGACGCGTTGCCTCAACACCATTGAGACCCGGCATCTGAACATCCATCAAAATGACATCGGGTTTTAGAAGCGCCGCTTGTGATACCGCCTGCTCCCCGTTGCCCGCCTCGCCAACCACTTCAAACCCGGCAACGCTTTCAAGCAGACTGCGTACGCCGTCCCTAAAGAAGCGATGGTCATCTGCCAGCAAAATTTTGATGGGCGTTGGTGTCATGGATGCTGGCGATGGTATCACTGCATCGTCCAAACCGCAAACCCTGACATAGCCGTCAGTCCTTATCCCCACCGT
This sequence comes from Chloroflexota bacterium, assembly GCA_025354985.1. GTDB lineage: Bacteria > Chloroflexota > Anaerolineae > J036 > Brachytrichaceae > AQU-03. The sequence goes on along the minus strand of JANXLU010000057.1, from coordinate 41,415 downwards.
CGCGCTAATTCAAAACAATGCCAGGGAGTATTCGATGTGGCGCCGCAGTCAGCGTTCCACGAGCAAGCTGCAAGGAGCCCATTACTCGCAGCATGAATGTATTTTTTCGCGGGTATTAGCGCACTACACTTGTGCCAGCAATTCGGGCTCTACGTTGCCGCCACACAACAGCACGCCCACACGGCGGAATGATTTTGGAATCCGCCCGGCCATAAGCGCTGCTAGCGCCACAGCGCCAGTGGGCTCGCTCACCAGCTTCATGCGCAGTATCAGTACGCTCAGCGCTCGCCAAATGTCGGCCTCTGTTACCAATACAACGTCATCCACTAGCGCCTGCTCAATGGGGAATGTCAGGTTGCCCGGGCGTGGCGTGCGGATGCCGTCCGCGATCGTCGTGGGTGGGCTGATGCTAACTTGCTCGCCCTTCTCCAAGCTCTGCCTGGTGTCATCGGCACCCTCGGGCTCCACTCCAATAACGTGGATGTCAGGATCGATACCCTTGGCGGCGATCGCGCAGCCTGCGATAAGCCCGCCACCGCCGACCGGAATAACCACTGCGTCCAGACCTGTTCCTGACAGCACACGCACCTGCTCAAGCCACTCCACCATGAGGGTGCCCTGCCCAGCCATGACATGCGGGTGATCAAAGGGCGGAATTATGGTCGCGCCCGAGTCACCCGCCAACCCGCGCGCAATGTCTTCGCGATTTTGGGTCAACCGATCAAATCGCACTATCGTCGCGCCATATTCGCGCGTGGCTTGCACCTTTACCTCCGGTGCATCAGTGGGCATGACGATCGTTGCCGGTACGCTGAGCAATCGAGCCGCAAGTGCCACTGCTTGCGCATGGTTTCCACTGGAAAACGCGACTACACCGTGCCCACGTTGATCCGGGGTCAATCGGCTGATGGCGTTATACGCACCTCGAAACTTAAACGAACCGGTGCGTTGAAAGTTTTCGCACTTGACAAACACTTCACAACCGGTTTGTTCATTCAGCCACCGACTCGTTTGGACCGGTGTGACCGTTGCAATGCCCGCGATCCGGCCGACCGCATCGCGCACATCATCAAAGGAAATAGCAAGTGACTTCAAGACGTGTATTCTTCCAGCTGCTCAAATTTACTAAGCTTGTTCAGTCCGTTAAATGCCGCGGCCTTGTAACATTCGGCGAGTGTCGGATAGTTAAATACCGTGTTGACAAAATAGTCCACCGTGCCATTCATGCTGAGCACGGCCTGCCCGATATGCACCAATTCAGAGGCGCCTTCACCAATGATGTGCACGCCCATGATGTGATGGGTCTCGCGGTGGAAAATAATCTTGAGACGACCGGTCGAGTCACCCCTGATGGCGCCACGCGCAATCTCACGGTAAAACGCAATTCCAACCTCATACGGCACATCCTCTTGGGTCAGCTGTTCTTCCGTTTTTCCGACAAAGGATATTTCCGGGATCGTATAAATGCCGTACGGGTAATTGGCCGGGTTGGACACCACCATTGCGCCAAATGCCTTGCCAACTGCGATACGGCCCTGCTCCATGCTCACGCTGGCCAGTTGCGGAAATCCAATGACATCACCAACCGCCATCACGGACGGCACCGAAGTACGATAATCCAAATCAACGGCAATACGACCGCGATCATCGGCAGCCAGGCCGGCATTAGCCAAGTCCAAACCATCCACGTTTCCTTGACGCCCCACCGCATACAGCAGTGCATCCCCGGACACGCGTTTTTTGCTCTTCAGATTGGCCACAACAGTACCGTCGGGCAGTTCCTCCACGCTGTCCACCTCCTCATTCAGTCGAAAGGTGACCCGACTGTCACGCAGATGGTAACCGAGTGCCTCTACGATTTCGTTGTCTGCAAACGCAAGGAGACGCGGCTGCTTTTCGATCAAGATCACGCGGACACCCAATACCGCAAACATACAGGCATATTCCACACCTATCACCCCACCGCCCACCACGATCAACGTCTTTGGAATCTTTGGTAACGCAAAAATTTGGTCACTATTTATGATCGTGCGACCGTTAATTGGCACTTTGGAGCTCGCGGCTGGTCGTGTTCCCACCGCGACCAATATTTTGTCACCTTCAATCTCAGCTACGCCGCGCTCACTGGTCACTTTGACATGAGTGGCATCTGTAAAGCTTGCCATGCCGTGCATGATTTCAATTCCATTGCGCGACAGTTGCGACTGCATCACGCTACCCTCGGCCCGGACAACCTGTTGCACCCGAAAGAACAAATCCTCAATGGTTATTTTGTCCTTGACCCGATAGTTCATACCATAAATGGGTTGAACCTGATAACCGCTAAGGTGCAGAACCGCTTCGCGCATGGTCTTGCTTGGGATGGTGCCGGTATTGATGGATGAGCCGCCCACGGCTTCGCGCTTCTCAATCAGGGCGACGCGCTTCCCCAACTTCGCGCCTTGGATCGCGCCACGTTGTCCGCCCGGGCCGGAACCGATTACGATGAGGTCGAAATGCTGCATGACTCAGTTTTACCTCATGCGCGTTAAATGTCAATCAAGACGGCGAAAGCCGCCTATCCCTTGACGGCGCCCATACGCACGCCTTCGAGAAAGTATTTCTGAAAAGCCAGAAAGAAGGCGATCATGGGCAGGGCCGCCAGGGCCGCACCCGCAAATATGATGCCATAGTCTGTGCTAAATTCGCCCTGAAGCCCGGCAACACCCACGGTGAGCGTGTAATTAATGCTCTTGTTGAGAATAATCAGAGGCCACAAAAAATCGTTCCAATTTCGCACAAAGCTAAAGATGGCCAATGCCGCGATTGCGGGCTTGCAAAGCGGCAGGATAACGTTCCAAAATACGGCAAATTCGTTGCAGCCGTCAATCCGGGCGGCATCTTCCAATTCCGAAGGCAATGTCTGAATATATTGCCGCATCAGAAAGATGCCAAAAACCGCAGCCGTGCCCGGCAAAATAACGGCAAACAAGTTGTCGATCAGCCCGAGCTGCCTGGTTACGATATACAGCGGCACCAACGTAACCTGAGCGGGGATCATCAACGTACTCAGGATAACCCAAAAGAAAACGCTGCGCAGCGGGAAGCGTTTCTTGGCAAACGCATACCCGCTCAATGTGTCAAACAGAACATGCCACAATGTAACCGTTCCCGCCACAAAAATGCTATTGGCACCCCAGCGTAAATAATCCTTGGCATTGGTCAACAATCGAACGATATTGGACAGGCTAAAAGGATCAGGGAACAACGCAGGGGTGCTTGGCGGGATCGTACCAATGGGCGTCAGCGCCATTACAAACAGCCAATACATTGGAAACAGTGCAATTACAGTTGTAAGCGCCAAAAACAGCCAGGTTAGCGCCCGATTGGGTCTGAGTATCATGAGCTGTGCACTGGTGAAGTCATCTAGTATTCAACGTCCGAGCGCAGTGCTCGGAATTGGAAAACAGAAACCACGGCAATCATCAAAAACAATACAAATCCCTGCGCGGCGGCGACCCCATAGTTAAACTGCTGGAATCCATTTTGGTAGACCTGGGTCACAATAGTCTGGGTGCTGTTGGCCACCCCACTGGGCACCATTACAAATACTTTTTCAAATACTTCGAAACTGGCGATCGTATACAAAACCGCCAAATACAGCGTGACCGATTTGATAAGCGGAAGCGTAATGTTCCACCAGCGGCGTATCGGGCCCGCGCCATCCAGTTCGGCAGCCTCATAGTACTCTTTGGGGATGCTCCCCATCGCGGCGGAAAACAAGACAACTGCCGTTGCCGGGATGGTTAGCACAGTGCTGAGGGTGATACTGCCCAACGCAATGTCCGGGTTGCTAAGCCAGCGCAGTGGCTCCAGGCCGACCTTTTCCAAGAGGTAATTGGCCAGACCCCATTGACCGTTATAGATATACCGCCATGTCATGCCTATGACGACCGCACTGGTAACGGCTGGGAGGTAATAGGCTGCGCGGAAGAAGGATTGCAGGCGAAACCCAAGCGGCTGGATCAAACTCGAGAGGATCAATCCGATCAGTACGTTTGACGCCACTGTTACGGCCGAATATATGAGTGTGTTGCGAATCGCCGTCACAAACACACCGCCTTGGGTGGTGAACGCATCGACGTAATTTTGGTAAACAGGATCGAGCCAGACGCCGCCACGCGACAAACTGTATTTCTGAAATGAAATAACCAGCGACCACACCACTGGAAACAGGACGAAGATGCAAAACGTCACCATGCTAGGCAGGACAAACGCATAACTCCAACCATGCTTTTTAGCAAATTTCCGGGCGCTTTGCATCATCGATTTATGGCCTGGTGTCGGCTGCAGATTTTCAATATTATGAGGGGGCACTGACCGTTCTACCAGTCAATGCCCCCGTTCAATCAACGGCTGTCCAATTCAATTATTTAGCGGCAGCCAGCGTCTTGTTTATTTCGGGTGCAATTTTCTTCATGGCATCTTCGGCTTTGCTCTTGCCAAAAATGATGTTCTGGATTTCCGGATGAATCAGCGTGCGGATCGCGGGCCAATCGGCAATGATTGGGGTGATGTAAGTGTATTCAACAAACGGTTCGAACTTGTTGATTGGGTCGCTTGTCTTTACGCTCTTGCGCGCGCCGGGCGCCAGATAAAAACCAGCAACATCGTCGCCCACTTCCTTGCTGGTCAGGTATCGACCCAAATCCATGGCGGCTGCGGTCTTCGCCTTATCCTTTCCGTTATAGACCGAGATCAATCCAATGCCACCGGCTGTAACGGGCTTGCCGCCCTTGCCCACGGGCATGGGCCAAACGTCAAAGTTCACCTTGTCGGCCTTGTAACCACCGCTGGCACCCGAGGGCTCCGGATACATGGCATACACACCTTTCTTAAAACCCGTTCCGATGTCGGCAATATTCTGGGCGCCAAAATCTGGTGGGGTCACCTTGTGAACCAATGCGAGCTCGGCAAATTTGTTCAACGCGGCGGTTGCCTCGGGCGAGTCAAACTGAAACTGTGTGTTGTCCTTGTTCAGCGGGATGATGTTGGCGGCGTCCCCCATAAACAACGGCCAGGCATTGACCAAACCGGGGTCGATTCCGGCCGTAAAGCCATATACCTTTTCTCCGTTGGCACGGGCAAAGGTGAGTTTCTTCGCGACATCAACAAACTGATCATAGGTCCAGTTTTTGGGTGGCAGTTCAACACCTTTCTCCTTGAACACGTCTAGGTTCATATACATTCCTACGGGTGGAACCCAAAGGGGCCAAGCATAGGCCTTGCCCTTGATGCTAACCGCCTGAATAAGGTTTGGGAAAATATCGGCCTTGTCCGCGTCGGTCAGAAAGGTGTCGATAGGCGCAACCAAGTCATCCCGCACCAACAGAGGCAGGATGTCGCTGGGCAGTCGGAACATGTCCACGCTGCCACCCTGAACAGCCTGCGTCAGCTTGGTAAACCCGGCTTGGTCACCGGTATACCCGGTGATTTCCACCTTGATATCTGGATTGTCGGCGGTGAACTGGGCGGCTGCGTCATCCATCAAGCGACCGGTCAGGTTGGCGCGGGCGGGCTGATAACCCAGCACCCAGTATTGCAATATGCCCTTAAAGCCACTCTTGCTCTTGCGAATATCTCCGCCTTTGGCTGTCATGACTGGCGCGGCGGGGACCGCCGGTGCCGCAGTTGCGGCTGGCGCTGCAGTCGCCACAGGCGCCGCAGTCGCGGCAGGGGCTGGTGCCTTTGTGGGTTCTGCGGGGGCAGGTGCGGGGGCGCACGCTGCCAGTGTAATGGCAATCACTGCCGTCACTGAACTAAGTTTCACAATATTCATAAATCTTCTTCTCCTTAATCTGGAATCAACTTTCTCGTGGTGGGCCCTTGCCGCTCATGTTGCCACGAGCAGGCGATCTTTGAATGATAATCCCGTTCGCGCTTGTTGTCGCCGGATCAAGATAGACTGGATCAACCGCCGCGTAAACAAGAAGCGCACACAGGAACGACCATGGCAAATTTTCTTCCGATTTATCTTGATCTGCGTCAGCGGTCCGTGTTGGTCGTTGGAGGTGGGCGCATTGCCACGGGAAAAGTTCGTGAACTTTTATCGGCGGAGGCGCGTGTCACGGTCATCGCGCCGGATGCAAGCGCCGACATTCAACACGCGCACGCGAATGGCGCTCTCGTTTGGCACAAACGTGACTTTGTCGACGGTGATATCGGAGAACACTTCATGGTGATTAGTGCGACGGATCACAAAGCACTCAATGCACATGTGTATCAGCTGGCCAACGCCCGCCAACGTATTGCAAATGCGGTTGACGACTTGGAAAACTGCAACTTTATTGCACCGGCGGTTGCACGGCGCGGCCCGCTCCAAGTGGCCGTTTCAACCAGCGGAACCAGCCCGGCATTGGCCAAGCAACTTCGTGACCACATTCAACACGTGCTGCTAACCGAAGATGCAGCAAGATTGGCTGAGTTTCTTGGGGCCTGGCGCCCCGCTGTAAAGTCTGTGATCCCAACCTACGCACGCCGACAAGCATTTTGGGAAGGGTTGCTTGAATCATGCGCGCCGGAACTAATTTCCACCGGACAAACCGCTGCTGTTGAGACGGTTATGAACGAATTTCTAACCCGCAGCCACCATGGCACCAGGGCTACCGCGAACTGCGCAGCGTTTGCCGACAAACCGGCACATTGCCGAGCCTGCTTTGGCGTATGACCACGATGCAAATCCGATCGTATCTACCGTGAATACGCCCCATAGTCCCGAAACAACTTCATCCGAATGGTCGGCATCCGGTGATCGACGTGGGCGCATCATACTTGTTGGCGCGGGGCCGGGTGACCCCGAGCTCATTACGCTCAAGGGAATCCGCGCGCTTGCTCGGGCGGACGTCGTGATGTTTGATCGACTGGCTCACCCGGATTTGCTCGCCTACGCACCCGATCATGCGCTGCGGATCGATGTGGGAAAGTCCCCCGGCAAAGGCGGCACGCCAAAGCAACACCAGATTAACGAGCAATTGGTAGCATTTGCCCGCCAGGGAAAAACAGTGATCCGGCTAAAAGGTGGCGACCCTTTTGTGTTCGGTCGGGGCTATGAAGAAGTGCTTGCTGCCCGGGAGGCTGACATTGATGTGGAAGTAGTTCCCGGGATCAGCTCGGCAATTGCCGTCCCTGCAGCAGCCGGAATCCCGCTTACCCACCGCGGGTTATCGGCGGCAATCGGAATTTTTGCAGCGCACTCCGCCGACGATGGCACCGCCAGCGGAATTGACTGGAATACCGCCGCGGCTGTGCCAACCGCGGTCTTCATGATGGGTGTAGAACAATTACCCGTTATTGTCAGCCAGCTTCTGGCTCATGGGAGACCGTCCAACACACCCGTTGCCCTGATTGAACAGGGCACGTTGCCTGGACAAATAGTCATACGCACGACCCTCGCTCAAGCCATTCGCGTATGCAGCAACCTCCAACCGCCTGCCATCATCATAGTAGGCGACGTTGCCGCACTAAACGCAAACCCTTAGGCCAATTCCTCCCGTGTTGCAAAGCGCTACGCAGCACCAGACGCAGGCGTATAGACAATTTCAAACAAAATTCGATCCGGAGACTCAAACATAATCTGATAATAGACGTTGGTCGGGCTCGAAAACTCAGGATGATGTCTTGGTGTATCAAATAGCATGGCAATGCCACGTTTACGCAAAAATGCAGCAGCTGTGTCAACGTCCTCAATTTCGGACGTGTGAATGCCAACATGATTGACGCCAAAGCCGTCATAGTCATTAACGGTGCTTTTTAGTGGGCGTCCAAACCATACGCTTGCGTGATTTTTGTCGCCAAACCCACACATTTCAGGGCTGTCGTAAATCACTGTCCACCCTAAAAATTCGAATAAGTCCTTGTAAAACGGCTGGTGTTCCGCAGCAACGCCATAAACAACGTGACCCAATTGTGATTGCATTTTGCTCCTTCGTGGCGACCGGATTTGTCGGCGCGATGCATAGTTTAGAACGCGTGTTCTAATTTGTCAAGACGAACTTCCCTGCCAGAATCACAACCTACTCATCAACAAGTAAGAACTTTTGTTCTAATTCTTTGCTAAACTCCTCAAATCCGCCTTTTGTCCACTGATTGTCATTGTGCCGGCCACAGCTTCAAAACCCACCTTGAAAAGGTCGATGTATGCACCTTGCCGAATACCGCCAACGTTTCGACCGCGTTATTTGGCGCGCCAACGGTGGTTGGGCGCGATGATCGCGAAGCATATCGAGAGGCGTGCGATTGTTACAATGTTCTCTCACATGCGCTCACTCGTCTCGCTCGATATTGAAACCACCGGTCTGGATTCCGACCGCGATGCAATTCTGGAAATTGGAATCGTTCGATTCAATGGATCGGAAATCGAGCAGGAATGGAGCACGCTGATAAACCCGGGTCGGGATATCCCGCCGAAAATCACGGAAATAACCCACATCACCAACGAAATGGTGAAGCGCGATGGCATTCCCCTGTGGGATGCCCTGCGCCAGGCCCAAAAGGTTGTCGGTGATGCGCCCATCATCGGTCACAACATTCAGTTCGATTTGGGGTTTCTGAGAAAGCAACGCGTATTTGACAGGAACGAATCACTGGATACGTTTGAACTGGCGGGCATCCTGGTGCCACATGCCGGTCGCTATTCACTGGGGTCGCTGGCTGCATCACTTGGCATCGTGCTAAAGGATGCCCATCGGGCGCTTGATGATGCCCGGGCATCAGCCGAGCTCTACATGCGCATCTTTCAACGCGCGACTGAACTTCCCACCGACGTGTTGGAAGAAATCACCCGAATGGGTGAAAAGAGCGGCTGGCTGTTGGCGCCATTTTGGCGGGAGGCATTGCAACAACAGGCGCGTGGCACGTTTACAACCAACCTGGGTGCAAAGCTTCAGCGTGCGGTTGTCGACGAACGCAAACGCAACCCGCTGACTGGTGCACTCAGACGCAAGGCCGGCGGTCAGTTGCGCCCGTTGTCGCCAGCGGAACATATTGAAGAGTTGGTCGTGGACGAAGTCGTGCACATTTTGAGTGAAGGCGGCGCATTCCAGCAAAAAGTGCCCAACTACGAAGTTCGCCCACAGCAGCTGGATATGCTTCGCAAGGTTGCGCAAAGCTTTAACAATGGCGACATGACCTTTATTGAGGCGGGCACAGGGACGGGCAAGAGCTTTGCCTATTTGATTCCGTCCCTGATGTGGGCCATGAAGAACGGCGAACGGGTAGTGGTAAGCACCAACACCATCAACCTTCAGGAGCAGCTGATGGAGAAGGACGTGCCATTGCTGATTGACGTGCTGACCGCCCAGCATGAAACACGCAACGGCGCCGATTCGCCAACCTACGAGCCACCTCGTGCCGCGCTTATGAAAGGCAAGGCCCGGTATATCTGCCCAAACCGCGTGAGTGATCTGCGCCGCATCGGTCCGCGGTCACTGGATGAGGCCAGGCTGCTTAGCAAAATTTTGATTTGGCTGCCCAACACGATTTCGGGTGATGCCGACGAACTATTCATCCCGTCTCCCGGTGAACGGATGGCATTTGCACATCTAAGCGCACAAAACCCGGCCTGCAACATGAAGACATGCACCGCAACGGAATGCTATTTCTTTCAGGCCCGCAAGCAGGCGGAGTCGGCACACGTGATCATCGTCAACCACGCACTCCTTCTTGCCGATATTGCGGTGGAAAACCGCGCGCTGCCAGAATACAAATATCTGGTGCTGGATGAAGGTCACCACTTGGAAGGTGCGGCAACCGACTCGCTGACCTATGAAATCGAACGCGATGACGTTGCCCGCGAATTGGACGAGGTGAGCAAGGGTGCAATCACTAGCCGCGCAAAATCGGCGGGCGTCATTGCGGATGTGCTTGCAAAGGTGCGCTCGGCACTTCCGGTTGACAAGGCTGCGGCGTTTGAACGCCTTGCGGAAAAAACCAGCAGCAGTGTGATGAAGGCGCATACGGTCAACGCCGTGTTTTGGGATGAGCTTGGCGCGTTCTTGACGGGAATCTCGGGAAGCGATCAGGGGGATTACGCGCAACGAGTGCGCATTACTTCCGGTGCACGCAGCTCACCCGGTTGGGGCTCGGTTGAATCCAGTTTTGACAACTTGCTGCATGATCTCACCAGCGTCAGCCGCGGGCTGGGTGGCATCATTAACGGGCTCGCCGAACAGGGGGATGACCTTGAGCAAATGGAGCTTCTGCTTGGTCGACTCACCGGGGCCAATCGATTCTTTGTTGAGGCAATTGAACAGTTAAACGGCATCATCAGCAAGGCCGATGACAAGGACCGCATCTACTGGGCCGATGTAAGCACGCCCAATTTTGGTCGAAACAAAGGCAACTTGCGCGTCCGCCTTAACACGGCGCCTCTGCGCGTTGGGCCATTGCTTGAGAAGAACTTATGGAAGGGCAAGGTGAGCGTGGTGATGACCAGCGCCACCTTGCGCACCGCCACACCCGCGACAAGGAATCAGCCCAGCTTTAACTACATCAAGAACAGGCTCAACGCTGCTGACTCGAGCGAATTGGCAGTTGGGTCACCGTTTGACTTCAAAAACAGCACGCTCGTTTTTCTGCCAACCGACATGCCGGAGCCCAATCAACCGGGCTATCAACAAGCACTTGAGCGTGCCCTCATCGACTTGTTTCGAGCGTCCAAGGGTCGGGGCATGGCCTTGTTCACGAGCTACAGCGCCTTGCGCGCCACAGGTCGCGTGATAGCCCCAGAACTCGCGCGTCACGGGGTGACCGTGTTTGAACAGGCCGATGGCGTCAGCCGGCGATCACTGCTGGAGCAATTTCGCGCCCACGAAGCCGGCGTATTGCTTGGGACCCGAAGCTTTTGGGAAGGCGTTGATATTCAGGGTGATAAACTCACTGCGCTTGCCATTTGCAAATTACCGTTTGATGTGCCTACAGACCCAATTTTTGCGGCGCGTAGCGAGACCTTTGATGATCCGTTTAACGAATATAGCGTCCCGGAAACAGTTCTCAAATTTCGCCAGGGTTTTGGGCGGTTGATACGAACCAAGCAAGACCGGGGAGTGGTTGCGGTGCTGGACAAACGCGTGACCAGCAAGGGTTACGGTGCTTCCTTTCTAAATGCCCTGCCAGACCCAACCCAGTTTCGTGGAACACTTGCACAAATAGGGCTGGCAACGGAACGCTGGCTAAAGCGCACGACACCTGTCGGAGAGATTCCGCCCGTTCCCAAAACTTAATAACTCAACCGCGCCCTGAACGATGAGCCAATTTATTGGAACACTATTTCTTATTCCCGGTTATCTGTTGACCTTTCTAGGTGGCATTTGGATGCTCATCATGGCATTCAGAAACGGCATCGGGTGGGGCCTGCTTATTTTGTTCTTTCCGCCGGGCGCGCTAATCTTTGCATTTAGACATTTGCGCGCATTTTTACCCCTGATCGTGACCATGGTCGGTCTTGTGTTCCTGATTATTGGTCTGCAGCTTACCGGACAAAGCGGATCAGGCTGACTTTGCCGTGGACTTGGCGGCCGCCTGCGGGGCCTCCGGATCAACGTCAACAACTGGCGCCACGGTGCGCGCACTATTCGCGTGCAGACCACGAAACCGGAATACCAGTGCATATATTGCGCCCACAACCGGCACGCCAAACAACAGTCCCCAAAAACCAAACAGCGCAGTGCTCAGGCTCGTACTCAGCAAGCCCAGCAAGCCCGGCACGCCGACTGCATCGCGCATGAGTCTGGGCGTGATGATATATGCATTGACAATGGTGGCTGCCACCAGGATGATCGCCATCGGCAAAAGCACGGCCGGCTGGAACAGCAGGGTAACCAGAAGAATAGTCGAGATGCTGACCGGTGCACCCACCAAGGGGATAAGCGCCAGCACAAAATACATCACACCCAGTGCAAGCGCAAAATTCACTCGGAACACACTTAACCAGACCGTGGCGTTAAAGGCCTCGATTGCGCTCGCCAATACGGCGCCCCGAAGGTAGCCATCAAACGCATGTCCAACCGCTCCAATGGATGCGTTGGCTGTGGCGTGCGCCGACTGCGGCAACAGGCGAAACAGGTCACGCACCAATGTCTTGCCGTCTGTCGTAATATACAGACTAAGTACAAGCGCAAGAAATAACTGCCCAAAAAACGTCGCTGTACCCGTGGCAATCCGCAGCGTTTGACCCGCCACAAACGCCGCCGCGCTTTGAATCTGACCGGTGACGCTATCACTCACCAACAATTGGTTGATTGCGCGAGGATCCAGATTTAGTCTGGGGGCAATGGAACCCCACACCAGATTAATTTGCGCCGGCAACTGAGCGTATATGTCAGGTGCCCGGTTTACCAAATCACTGATCTGCGGCACAATGCTTGTGACGCCAAGCGTAATAAAGCCAAATACGGCAATCAAAAGCGTCACATAACTGACCGCCACCGCCAGACCAAATGGCAACCGGACCCGTGCAGCTATGGATTTGGCGCCAGGCGTCATGCGATTTAAAAGCACGCGTGGCACCAGGCCATTGGACAACCACGAGACCACGGGTCGGGCGAGCACGCTGAGGAACCAGGCTCCTGCCAGGATGCTCACGATATTTCCCAGCTTGTCCCCAAGTCGAAATATCTGTTCGCCGATGTAAAACACCAGCGCGATGATTGCAAGAACCAACACGGTTCTAGTTAAGCCACTATTTGCCATTTACTATCTATTTGCCCGGCTCGACAAGTTTGGTCTGAAACCTAATCCCGACCGAACAGCGTCCGGAATATCAGGAGAAGCAACACGCTGCCGATCAACCCCACCGCTATGGGCACCAGGTTCTGGGCGGGCAAAAACTCTGCCAGAGGTGCCGTAATGTTGTAACCATAGCCACCCAGGAATCGTACCAGCACATTACCCAACCACCCTCCGATCGCTCCAACAATGATGTTGCCTATGCAACCAGCACTCCGTCCCCGAACAATCACACCCGCGATGGCACCGATGATTCCGTTAATGATAAGACTTATGACCATGATTCACACCTCAGGCGCATGATGATACGTCAGTATTTGTTTTTCGATTGTAAGAACGGTAATCCCCGGCAGCGTGGCTTATGCGATCCCTACTCGGGCCGCAGCTTCACCACGGTCACTCCATCGCCACCCTCACCCTCTTCGCCGTTTTCAAACGTCAGCACATTCGGATTTGCCTTGATTGCCTTGCGCACGGCCGTCCGCAACGCACCAGTACCCTTGCCGTGAATGATCCGCACCCATGGCAGTGCGGCACGGGTGGCTTTGTCCAAATAATCGTCGATGCGGGCGATGCCTTCCTCCGTCATCATCCCGCGCATGTCAAGTTCCATGCCTGGGCTGTCTTCGCGAAAACCCCGTTCATATTTATTTTCATGTACCGGCTCCGGTTCCGCCCTTCTTACCCGCTCCAAGTCAGACAGCTTGACCATGGTGCGCAGCCGTCCTATCAAAACCTCGGCCTCACCGCCCATCACCGCGGCGATCGTACCCTCCACGCCCATGCTGCGCACACGAACCGAATCGTTGGCCTGCAAGCGTCGTTTGGTTTGGGGCGCCATCACAACCGGACGGACCTGGCCGGATGGCAACGGACCCGTCGAAGGAGCGATAGCCCGGTCCGGCTCGGTGCGATTCGGATTTTCCTGGGGCAACCGCACGTCAGCCGGCTTTCGCGTGCCATCCTCAACTGTGGCAACCAAAGCTTCAATTTCGCGAACATCCGCAATTGATGAACCACCGGCGGCGGTCACCCGGTTGCGAAGCGCACGCACTTCATTACGCAGACTTTCGACTTCTCGGAGCGCCTCGTCGCGGGCCTGTTCCAAAACCATCCGTCGCTCTTGGTCAATATCCTTCAAGCGATGTCGAAGGTGATCTGCGTTCTTCTCGGCGGCGCGCTCAGCGCGTCTTGCTCCATCGCGGGCCGCCTCGGTTTGCCGCTGAAGCTGGGCAATCCGTGTGAGCATATCCTCGGAACGCAGTTGATCCTGCGCCGTGTGTCCCTGTGCCGCATCAAGAATCTCTGAGAGCATCCCCAGGCGTTGGGCGATGGCGAAGGCATTGCTCCTCCCGGGAAGACCGATGGTCAGCTTATACAACGGCCGAAGCGTCTTGACGTCAAACGCCACGTTTGCGTTGGCGACCCCGTCCGTCAGCGCCGCCCAGCTCTTTAGCTCGGCATAGTGCGTAGCCACGACGCACACCGAACCGGTCGCCAGCAAATACTCAAGAATCGAGCGTGCAAGCGCAGCTCCCTCAATTGGATCTGTGCCACTGCCCAGCTCATCCATTAACACCAGTGACTGCCCGTCAACTTTGGACAAAAAGGACACAACGTTGGTGATATGCGCGCTAAACGTGCTCAAACTCTGCTCGATGGATTGCTCATCACCTATATCTGCATAAAGCGCGGAAAAAACCGGCAGCTCGGCCTGCTCGGCTGGCACGTGCAATCCACACTGCGTCATGGCGGCAAACAGGCCCATTGTCTTCATTGCCACGGTCTTACCGCCAGTATTGGGCCCGGTAATTACCAGTATGCGCGTGCCCTTTTCCAACAATATATCGATCGGCACCACCCGCTCCTCGGGCAGTAGCGGGTGACGTGCCTGTTTGATCGCAAATACCGCCCCGGACTTTTCCGAACCGGACAAAAGCTGCGCCGCCACGGCATGCGACTCCTCGCCATACTTGGCCTTCGCCAACGCCAGGTCAAACTGCGCAAGTTGCGCGACATTGCGAACAAGCGCGTCGCGCTCCGCGCCAACGCGACCACTAATGGCAACCAGAATCCGCTGAATCTCGATCTCTTCTTCCATCTGCAGACCGCGCCATTCATTGTTTAGGTCCAGCACCGCCAGCGGCTCGATAAACAGCGTCATGCCACTGCTACTCTGATCGTGGACCACGCCAGGAATACGCCCCTTGAAATCCGCCTTCACGGGAATGACATACCGCCCACTGCGCTGCGTGATGATGGCTTCCTGCAGATACTGTGCGCTTTCGCCGCTCACCATGCGTTGGAGCTTCTGCATCAACCGCTCGTGGGCGATTCGAACGGCCGAGCGAATTCGACCCAAGGCGGGCGAGGCGTTATCGCGTACTTCACCCCGGTCATCGATGGTGCGAGCAATGTCATCCGCCAATTCGACAAGCGGATTTAGCAACGAAGTTATCTCGAACAGAGCCGGATAAAGTTCCGCGTGCTTTGCCAGGCTGCGTTGTACATTGCGCGCACTGCGCAATGTATCGCCGATTTCCAGCAACTCGCTTGGCTCAAGCATTCCACCACGCCCGGCACGGCGCGCCAGATCGCGAATATCTCGTGCACCGCCAATACCCAGCGTGTCAATTGCCTCCAATGCCTTCCGGGCCTCCGACGTTTCCGCGATACGGCGTTGGGCTTCAACCATATCCGCGGTTGGATGAAGCGTCCGGGCCAGATCCGCGCTCGCGCCAAAACTACAGGCGCGGGCAAGCCGGTCCAGAATTTTGGGCAATTCCAGGGTAACAAGATGCTTGGCGATCATTCGGCGTCATGCTGCCGGGCATGTCAGCTCATTGCAACCACATGTCCGGCAAAACTACTGGTCAAGAACTTGAACGAAGCTACTAGTTCAGGCTGATAGCTGGTGCAATGCGGGCGATTTCCTTTTTGAAATCGTCCAACGTTGGGATGGTTGCCGCGGTAAAACGTTGACCGTTGATGTAGAACGTCGGCGTGCTATTTGCGCCGCGCCGTGTGGCCTCCGCGGCATCGGATTGCACACGCGACGCGTTCTTGTCACCATCAAGACAAGCCGCGAACGTATCGGCGTTCAAACCATCAACCAGCGCGGCGATTTGCTTGATGCGTGGCTTGCTAAATGTGCCCCGACCTTCTGCAAATTGGTTGGCAAACAGGGTGTTATGCATGGGCCAGAATTTGTTTTGCTCTGCAGCACACAACGCCGCCTGTCCGGCATCGCTGCTTTCACGACCATTTGTGATCGTATCCACCACGGGCAAATACTTGATCTCATAGCGCACCTTGCCGGTGGCAGCCAGTGCCTTGACGATGTCCGGCTCATTTGATTTGTTAAAACTTCCGCACACCGGACACTGATAATCCATGAATTCTTCAATCTTTATGGATGCGTTGGCCGGGCCCCATGCCCGTCCGTTCACTTCTGCGTTGGCGGGAAACTCGCGATTACTGGAAACTGGCGCAGGCAACGGCGGCAGGTTTTGTCTGGTCAGCAAGCCACCTATGACCAAAGCGCCAACCAACACGACGGCAGCACCGGCAATCACCGCCACCGTAATGATGGTCTTCCTGCGCTGTTCACGTCGCTGCAGTTCGCGAAGCTGTTGTTTTTTTGACATTTCGTGGTTCCATCCCGCCAAGGGTTAAACCCAGCACGGGATCACTTCATTTATTCAAGATCTCAGAACTTCACGTTGGGTGCGACCTCGGAGAAGATTTTCTTAAAGTCGTTTACGTTCTTGCCACCGGCATACAGTTTTCCGTTGACCACAAACGATGGCGTTTGTGAAACTTGATACTTGCTGGCAAGATCATTGTCGGCTTTGACAGTGGCGTCGCGCGCCGGATTGATCATGCAGGAGTCATACGTGTCACCATTCAATCCAATTTTCTGGGCCAATTCCTTTAATCGCACCTTTGAAAACGCGCCTAAATTTTCTCCCGCCTGATTCGCAAAAATGGCATTATGTGCCTGCCAAAATTTGCCCTGCTCTGCCGCGCATTGGGTCAGCTTTGATGCATCACTGCTCTCTGTCGTGTTGCGCTCAAGAAAATGCAACGCATGAATTTCCCAGCGCACCTTGCCAGTGGGTGCAAAGGCGGATACCACGCCCGCTTCAAACGTCTTATTAAAGCTTCCACATGCCGGGCACTGATAGTCGACAAATTCCTCAATCTTAATTGGTGCATCCGCCGGACCCCATGCGCGGTTGGCCGAATCAGCGTTGGCCGGATCACCACCCGTCCCTGCATTGATCGGCGCATTGACGCCGCTGGTATTCCCAGACGCCACGGGAGCTTGAATGGCCGGCAGCGCCGGGCTGTCAGGATCACCCTGACTATTGGTGTAAACAATCGCACCCCCAATCAGGACAACCGCAATTGCTCCGATCACCCCAAACATAATCAGTGACTGCTTGCGCTGTTGCGCTTCCTCTAATTGTCGCGTTTCCCGGCTCTTTGACATGTTTTTTCTCTTTTGGTTAGGTAAGTTCGCCCGGCCACCCACCGAGGGATGACGAACGGCAACAGAAAAGTATCGCACACACCACCGTACAATTGCTGAGATGCCAAATCAAAAATGGAATGCCTCACTATATGATGCCCGGCATGCATTTATATCGGAATATGGTGTGGGGCTGGTCACGCTCCTAAACCCGCTGTCAGGCGAACGCATATTGGATGTAGGCTGCGGCACCGGAGCGCTTGCGCAGGAAATTGCGCAGACGGGCGCCAATGTTGTGGGAATCGACTCATCTCCGGAGATGATCCAAAGCGCCCGCGCCCAATACCCCGGTCTTGAATTTGACGTTCAAGATGCATCAGACTTTGCATTTGCCGTGCCGTTTGATGCAGTCTTTTCGAATGCAGCACTTCATTGGGTGCGCCAGGCGGAAGAAACCGCCGCCTGCATAAGCCGGGTATTGAAGCCGGGCGGACGCTTTGTCGCCGAGCTGGGTGGGCAGGGCAACGTCGCAACTATTACCGCGGCTTTGCAACAAGCAATATACGAAACGGTCCGCATTCGTACTCACCATCAATGGTACTTTCCAAGCGTGCCGCAATACGCCGCGGTTCTGGAGCGCAACAAACTTGAAACAACCGCAGTCTGGTTGTTTGACCGGCCCACCAAACTCATAGGCACCGAGGGTCTGCGAAACTGGTGTCTTATGTTTGGATCATCCATGCTTGGTCATGTATCTGATGGAGGCCAGGATCGGGTGCTGGCTCGCACCGAGGAGCTTTGCCGACCGCACATTTTCAGAGACAACGTCTGGTTTGCAGATTACCGTCGGTTGCGCGTGGTGGCGCACAAACTTTGAACGTTCGCGGCGCCACAACGGGCGGCCTTGCTCTGCTCCTGGCCGGCGCTCATTTTGCACCCTGGGCCTGGCACAAGACCGCGGCGCTGACCCAAAGCGCGCACGATCTTGCGATTAGCACACATTTCACGCCGGGTGCCGGCATTTTTGCAAATCAATGGTTCTATGTGCCATTGTGGGTCGGCGCGGCAATTGTGGCGCTAAATTTGCCTGCTCGTGCGGCCCTGCCCAGGATCATGCTGACGCTCGTAGCACTTGGTATTGCTCAGTTCGGTCTTCCAGAATATCCAAAGTATTTTGAACCGCAAAACTTATTTCAGCTGATTGCAACCGTGCTCGTTTGTGCAGGCGTGACTATCATTTCATTCATCCGCATTAGTTTGCCAATGTCAAGCTGGAAGGCAATTACGACCTGTTTTCTGGTTGGTGCGGCTGCGATTCCGCTTGCCGGATATCTGGCCATCAGACCCGCAATTACCGAGCTTTATCGCGATTTTGTCGGAATTGGCGCCGGGTGGTGGCTGACTGCGCTCGCATGTTTGGCGAGCCTAGCGCTTCAACTTGGTTCGCTGAAACGCAGGCAAACCGAATATCCGTCCGCGGAGCCAAAAAGGTAAAGCAATATGCCATGTATTGCTACTGCACGATAACCCCGAGCACCATGTCCTGCATTTCAACCACAACCTCGGACGGTGTACTAAACATCATCCGCACCTCACCCGTGGGTGACACAATCGCACCCGAAGCAGATACTTCGTCGATGGTGGCCCCGACCAGCGAGCGCGCCTTTACAAACTCGCGCTTGCTCCAGTCATAAAAGAAAACGGTTGAGTTGCGCAATGCTGTGCGAGGCGTTGCCGAGCCAAATTCAAAGCGCACGCTCACGCGGGCTTGTGAGGAAGAAAGGCGAAGCGGTAACCAGGGTGAAAAGGAAAAAATATGCGATCCACTATCTACGCGAATATCGGTCAACCCCGGGCTAATTGAGCTTGCGGAGTAGGCCACGTTCCAATTGTAAATATCTGGTGCAAGCGACAGCCCCTGATCAGCCAGCGCCGGTTGAACCGGCACATTCCAGATCCGCAATCCACGATCAGCCAGGGCGGCACCCGCAGTTCGCACGTTTGTATGCTCGGCATCTTCCCAGCAGGCAAAGGTTAGGCCACTGCCAATCTGAGCGCGCACATCACCCAACGCAGTGCTCAATAGTTCACGGTCCCGATCATTCAACCGCTGTGCTGAAAATACCCGCCATGAAATCAATGCATCCATCAGATTGGAACCGCTGGCATATAACTTCCCGACTCTTAGCGAGCTGGAACCGATAAAAGTGGAGCCCCGCCCGGAAAAGCCGTTTTGCGGTAAACGATCACTGGCCGGATACAAAATGGCACGATTGCGTCGCTCTTTCAGCTGCAACGCCACAGTTAGTTTATCGCCGGGACCAAAGGACTGGGCAAATACCTGTTGATCCCCATTGGCGAGCAACACACAATCACTTAGTCGTGCGCCGCCAACATTGGTGATCACGCCCTCGATCCGCGGCCCTTCCGATATGGCGTGGGTAAAGCTTATTTTGAGTTCGGCGGCAATTTTTGGCAGGGTGGTTTCGCCAAAGGCATAAAACGCACGTGTGACGCTGCTATTGACCGTGACATCGCGAATCACGTTGGGCTCCGCTTCGCGCAGGTGCAATGATAGTGCGGGCGTAGTCGGCCCGGGGTTTTCACGAACGCTATCCGGCAGTGCGTGGCCGATATCCAGGTCGAGCGTTTGGCGCCTTGGTGAAAACAATCCGATTACGCTCTGCGCAGCACCATCCGTGAGAGAAACATCGCCAAACGCCACGCTCAAGCGATGCAGTTGTGGACCACTCCCACGCAAACCAAACCCAATAATGAGACCGACACCCGTAAATACAAGCGTACAGACCGGTATCGTGACCCAGGCCCATGAATAGCGATTCAGCTGCTTCAAAACCCAATAATTAACGGGTCCAATGGTCAACACATAGGCCAGCAAAAATAGCGCTACGAGCAGGAACGATGGCAGGGCGGCAGCGGGCAATGAGCGTGCGGCCACGGTTGCCGATTGCTCGCCATGCATAAAACCCACGTTCATCGGAATACTGACGCGACCATCAAACAATGCGCTAAAGGCCGATGCACGATCCGGCCAATCTCGCAGGGGCGCAAGCGCGGCATCAAATGCCAGCTGATCAACCAATCCCCGGCCAACCCGACGGCGAACGATCAGGGGAGTATCCGGTGAGCCCACCAGTACTTGCGCATCGTTGGTCGTCAGCTGTAAACCAGCGAGCGGCACGGTTCCTGTATTACTGATAGGAGTAAGGTTCACGGGTCTGACACTGTTTGCAAAGGTCAGCAAGCCGTCCAAAACGTTCGCTGCTGTGTCGTTGACATTCAATATGCGCGCTGGTGCAAGGTCCGGTATCCCGTTCACGGTCAAACGTCCACCCGGGCCACCACTCACGATAAATTGACCGCCGCTAACTACCCAGGCGCGAACTGTTTGCTTCTGGCTCTCAGACAATAGTGCGGTGTCCACATTGTTCACGATCCACGTGTCCACGCTTGACATGCTGGCAAGCCGATCAGGCAGCTGCGCCACGGGCATTTGCGCGATATATGTCTTGCCCCCTGAAGGCGTGCGCAAGTCTCCCAAAAAGTTGAATCCATCACCGGGATCGCTGCTGATAACCACCAGCCGATCTTCATCAGCCAACACCCGAACGCTTACAGACTGATTGGCAAGTTCCGCACCGTTAACCATAAGCCGCACGGTATAGTTCGCGTTGCGCGCCCGGCCATATAGAACGGTGGTGCGGCGCGCCCCGCGCGCCAATGTAATGGTTGTAGACAGGCGATCACCATCCGCCTGGCCATCATCCAACAACAACTCGCCATCGATCGTCTCCGTGCTCACCAGCGTCACCCGCACGGGAAACCATCCCATCCTTTTGGAATACCCGCTAAAGCCAGCCTCGGCGGCAATGCTGACAACCGGCACGGCTGCCTGAGTGGCTGGTGACCGCGCGACAACCATCGCAGCAGGTGCCATCAACACATACAACGTAATCAACACGGATACCAAACCGAAACACTTCGAGCGTTGGATCATCTGACACCTGACAAAAGTTCGACTAAACTGAGAATAACACGAAATGACAGTTACGATAGATTTGGCGGTACTCCTTGTCGCAGTGCTCATCCTTACCTTGGCGCTCGGTACCGTACTGTTGGTCATCTGGCAACGCCGGCAGGAAAGCAGGCGCGCGCTTCAGGAACGGATCAAGGAATTACAGGGTCTGTCCGACGCGGTAACGGCCATCGCCTCGGCCAACCAATTGGATGAGGATGGCTTGTGTGCACTGGCCTTTGAACAAACGCGAAAACTGGCCGATGCCACACTGTTTCAAATCGGTTTGTTTCGGGACAATGACTATGACATCCGCTTCCGCACCTTGAACGGTGTTGAACAGCCACCGGCGCAGTTTCCGCTGGATGCACCCGGCATCATCAAGTGGGTGCGCGACACTGGTCAGCATTTGCTGGTGCGCGACTTCACCGCGGAAATGTCCAGCTTGCCTGCGCGTCCAAGTTATATCGTCAATCACCCTCCACGGAGCGCGGTCTTTGTACCAATGCGAAGCGGCGAACACGTCATCGGTGCCATGGCGCTGCAAAGCCTGCTTCCGTTTGCATTTACCGATGCGCACCTGCGAACCTTGATCATCATTGCCAACCAAACCGCAAGCGCTATTGACAACGCCAGGGCGCTCGGTCGCGAACGCAATCGCACCAAGCAGCTTGAATTGGTTAGCGAGGTTGCGCGCCAAACCCAGGCCGCGCTAACACCCAATCAGTTGGTCGGGCAATTGACACGGGCGGTCGGCGACACATTTGGCTATTACTCGGTGCTAATCTGCCTGTTGGAAGGGGACGACGGTGGCATCGTCTGCATGGGACACATGCTGCCTGATCAGATTGCCATTCGCACCCGAACGGGGGTGGGCTTGGTTGGGCAGTGCGTTGAACGGAACACGATGATCGTGGTGGATGATGTCACCGCCGACAAGCGCTATCTGCCGGTGACCGCCCTGCCGGATACTCGGAGTGAGGCCGCCCTGCCCTTGACTATTGACGGCAAGGTCATTGGAGTGCTTGATTTGCAAAGCCGCACCCGGGCGGCTTTTTCGGGCGATGATCGGCGCTATCTTGAAGTGCTCGCACAACAGGTGGCCGTTGCTGTCGAGGAAGCGCGCCTGTATGAACTTGCCTTGAGCAATCAGCGACTTGGCAACGAGTTGTCGCTGGCGCGCGATATTCAAACTAGTTTTCTGCCGCGATACGCGCCCCAGGTCCCTGGCTGGGACCTGGCCGCCAGTTGGCAAAGCGCAACCCAGGTGGGTGGCGACTTTTACGACTTTATTCCTTTGCGCCGCGCAGCGGGAACACTGGTCTCCGCATCTGACGGTGGTGAAGACGGTTCCGCTGGAGATCATGGCAGCCCAATCACATTACAAATCACGCCACGCGGGACGCGTGTCATTCAGCATCGTGCGCAATCAGAGCCTGAAAGCGCCGTTTTGCCTGCCAATTCGCTTGCCGACAAATACGGAATCGTGATCGCCGACGTTGCCGGAAAAGGCGTGCCGGCGGCCATATTCATGGCGCTCGCACGCACGTTGATGCGGGCCGTTGCGTTTACCGGTCGCCCGCCTGCAGAAGCGCTAAAACGGGTTAATGAACTGATCCACGCCGATACGCGCAGCGACCTTTTTGTCACGCTTCTTTTCTCGCATTGGGAGCCGGCAACCGGCATTATTGAATTCGCCAATGCCGGGCACAACCCGCCCATTCATATAAAAAATGACGGCACATTGCGGGTGCTCAGCATGCCGGGTATGGCACTTGGCGTTATCGAAGAGATTGCCCCCAAGGTCTCCCAGATGACACTGGAGCGCGGCGAATCCCTTGTGTTCTACACCGACGGCATTACGGACGCGCTCAATGCGCAAGGCGAGGACTTCGGAATGAATCGGTTGAAATTCGCCTGTGACAACGCCCGTGCGTTATCTGCCCAGGGTATTCTGGCCGGGATCGTGGACGCCGTAGCGGACTTTGCCAGCGGGGAAACTCCCACCGACGATCAAACGCTGGTTGTTCTCAAACGGGAAGGACCCTAACAGGAAAGCACGCTGTTGACGCGAAGCCATTTGTGGGCCAAACTATGCCAATGGCAAAAAACAGCAGAACTGCAAAGACTGCGGGCACACGTACGGCCAAAAAGCCTGTCAAGACCGGTCGCGCTGCATCCTCCAAAACCAAGCCCACGGCACTTGGAAACTCAGAAACGCGCGATATTCAACCCACCACCTTTCCGACGCGCCGCCGCATAAACACTGATGCCGGGTATCTGCGGGTTCGGCGCACACCTGCACTCGAGCCTGGCAACATCCTGGGCGTGCTGCGCAACGGTGCGGATGTTGAAGTTCTTGGTGTTGAAGGTGCGTGGGCGCGAATACTGCTAAGCGCCGGCGGAGCACCCATTCAAGCCGAGGATGCCACGGTGCCCGTCGTCTGCTACATGTCAGCCCAATACCTTGACCTGAGTCAGGTTGGAGGAGCAACGCTATCGCCCGTAACATCCGGCCCCCCTGTTGTGACGGTTCCACCTGTGCAACCGGCTGACCACGGAGTTCATGCACCGCAAGTCGGCGGCAATCAGCTGCCCCGGTTGGGGTTGCACACGCTTGGAAACGGCGGGCTTGCCCGCGAAGAGGCGGACAATGGGTGCAAGTTTTTTTGCATGATGGATTCTTTTTCCGATGCTTCGCAGTTGGTTGCAAAACATCCGGATGCCATCGTACTGGCGCGCCGGTATGTTGGCACAAAAATTCCGTCGACCGATGACATGATCGGCCAGCTGGAAGGCGCAAGCAACCGTGCCCTGGTCTACATTGGGCTCAACGAGGCAGATCCGGCTGGCGCCGAGAGCAGCAATATTCCCGCCCGGGCCGGGTTTGATAAGGCGCTGGCTACGCGCATCAAACAAGTTAGCGGTGCAACCTATGTGGGCGGCACGTTTAGCATGGGCACACCGGATTTCACCAGCAATGACGTATGCCTGCTAATGAAGGAACACTACGCTCCGCTTTACAACAACGGGCTGATGGCGTTTGACATGCACAATTACAGCCCAAAAATCGAACACATTGACCGCGATGACGATTTGATCTGGTATGAACGGCGCTACGAGTTTCTATTCACCCACTGCGGGTTTGATCCGCGCATACGCGCGATTTACAGCAGCGAAACCGGCGTGGACGAGGGCGGTGTGGGTGGCATCCCGGCACACAACTACACCAGCGCACAATTTGAACATTGGTGCAACCGATGGATTGAAATTCACTCACGACCGATCGTCGTGAATGGCGTGTCATATCCCTCTCCCTATGTGGGCGGCGCGATTTTCCAATATGGCAGCTATTCAGGGTGGTGGGGATACGATGTCAAAAACTATATGAACGTGTTGCGAAAGTTTTACTAGTACCACCAAGCATCAAGAACACGCAACACTGGTTCGCCAAATCTCCGCGGCCGCTGATGACAGGTCTTCCGTCAACGCAATGCTGACCGCTGACGTGGCCCCCGTGCCAACCGATAGCAACATAATTGGAACCTGACGACCAGTCGGCACCTCCGACGCTTGGTGCACGGCATAAACAATGTTGTTGCCCGAAAGTGGTGTGGCGAGCGCACCGTCCAATTCGGACAAATACGTCGGCTCCGTTGCAATATACAAGTTGACCGCCCGATAGCCACGCAGACCGTCAATTAGTCTCTGGGTCACGTTTTTGCGTCGCAAGGGTGTAATCTGCTTGATTTCGCGGATGGGTTCAAACATGACGCCGGACATGGCGCCAAAGATTGGGATTTGCTCCCTGACCCAGTCCTCAATCAAGTCAAACCGATCATTGTCATACTCCGGCAGGGCAAAATCGAATGCAATGATGACATACATGCCAAGACGATTGGCGGCGGTTACAAATGGCAGCAGCTTTTGAGCGCGAAAGGTAGGCGACATTTCCGGCTCTCGCACCGTCAACCGCACCACCCGCGCTCCAGCCCTGGCAGACTCCACGAGCCGGGCCTTCCAATCCGTGCCGGACTGCTCCATTTCTCCAAGCGATGGCAGGTTTGGCCCGCGCAAGAGAATTTGCCGGCCGGCGGGGTCTCGCAACGTGGCGCCATCCGTGTGGAGCGCGCAAGGCGCCCCTTGTTGTTGGGCCGGTGCTTGTGCAGTCGATGGTGCAGGCGGCGCTGCCCGACACGAAAGAAGCGAAAGCAGGCTTACACCTGTGACAAGCCGACCAAGATTCCACACCCGGAGGATTGTACGGCGCGCGACAATCCGATGGTGCAACTACAATCTATCTCGTGAGCGAACCCACTGGAAACGTTATCTTAAAGAGCGGTCGCGACAAGTCTGTTCGAAACCGGCACCCAAGACTATTTAGTGGCGCAATTAAGGAAATCATTGGACATCCCAAAGACGGTGATGTCGTTGACGTCACCGACAATCGCGGGGCCTGGCTCGCCCGCGGGATTATCAATCAACAGGCACAAATTGCCGTTCGGCTCATGACTTGGAACCCGGCCGAGGGTCTGGATGACGCACTCTGGAGCGAACGGATACAACAGGCGATATCCGCCCGCGCGCGTGACCCGCAACTGGCTGGCACCAACGCGCAACGGCTGATATTTTCTGAAAGCGATGGGCTCCCCGGATTAATCGCCGACAATTATGATGGTCATATTGTCGTCCAAATAAGCACGCTGGCTGCAAGCAATATGCGTGGCGTGACCATTAGCGCGCTTGCTGCAGCCGCCCAGCCAAAGGTCATCTACGAACGGGCCGATGAAGAGCGGCTCAAACACGAACGCGTTTCACCTGGCGGCGGATTGGTATTGGGCAGGCAACTAGAAGATAACCACCCAATTGAGATACACGAACGCAACGTCCACTATCTGGTAAATGTCATAGGAGGCGGTCAAAAGACCGGCTTTTACCTTGATCAGCGGACCAACCGGGCGGCCGTGGCGCGCTATGCCGGTCGTGGAGGGAGCATGCTAAATACGTTTAGCTATACCGGTGGTTTTGCCCTGCACGCTGCAATGCTCGGCGCCGGTCGGGTCGTTAACATTGATTCGTCCGCCGACGCGCTGGACGTTGCGCAACAAAATTTCGTGCTCAATCAAATGCTGGGGAACACGCACGCCACCGAAATGGAGTTTGTATGCGCCGACGTATTTGATGACCTCCGCCAGCGTCGCGACCGCGGTGAACAATTTGATGTGGTGGTGCTTGATCCGCCGAAGTTCGCCCACAATCCAAGCCAGGTGGACCGCGCAGCCCGGGCCTACAAGGATTTGAACCGGCTTGGGCTGGCGTTGGTGCGACCTGGTGGCGTGCTCGCCACGTTTTCCTGCAGCGGCGTAATCGATGCCCTGCTCTTTCAAAAAATTCTTTTTAGTGCAAGCATTGAAGCCCAGCGAGATGCCCGAATTGTGGAGCGCCTGACACAGGCCAGTGACCACCCGGTGTTGCTTTCCTTCCCGGAAAGCGAATATCTGAAAGGACTCATCTGCCGGGTTTCCTGAGAATGAAATTCCTGCGCGGCTTTGTCTTTGCCTATGCCGGTCTCAGGCACGCTTTTCTCACCCAGATAAATTTTAGAGTTCACTGCGCGGCGGTGATAGCCGTTTCTATTTTGGCCATCTGGCTGCATGCGTCAGCCGCCGAAATTGCCGTTCTGGCGCTCGCCGCTGGTAGTGTCATCACTACCGAGCTGATAAACACGGCCATCGAGGCCATCGTGGACAAAACCTCCCCCGAACACCATGAACTTGCCCGCGTCGCAAAAGATTGTGCGGCGGGCGCCGTTCTGGCTGCCGCACTGGGTGCGGCGGTTGCGGGTCTATTTATTCTTGGACCTAAACTGGTTGCACTGCTGCTGCAATAATAAGAAAAGCCTCCGGCATCACACAATATGCCGGAGGCTTCTTCAATCTATCTATGTCCGCTGCGTTAGCGGCGATCATACCCACCGCGGTCACCACCGCCCCCGCGCAAGGGTCGGCGTGGGCCACGATCATCGCCACCGCGTCCACCACGCGGCGGGCCTCCACGGTCACCACCCCTGTCGCCACCGCGAGAACCACCACGACCACCACCACCGCCGCGATCACTTTCCTGTGCCTCGGCAAGCGTCAGTCCCAACAACACTGCTTTGCGGCTGAGTCGAATTTTGCCGTTGTCGTTGCCGATCACCATCACGGTGACTTCCTGACCCAGTTGCACTTCATCTTCAACCGTGCGCACCGGGTTTGCCGCAAGCTGGCTTACATGCACCATGCCATCGGTTCCGCGCATAATTTCAACAAAAGCGCCAAAGTCGGTGGTGCGCACCACCGGGCCGGTATAGACGCCGCCCACTTCCACGCTGCCGCCCAGCTCCATCACCCGATCACGCGCCGCCTCGGCCGAAGGACCGTCACTGCTTGATATAAACACCCGTCCATCATCCTGGATGTCCACCTTGGCGCCGGTCTCTTCCTGAATACTGCGCACCATCTTGCCGCCTGGCCCGATGATGGCGCCCAGCTTCTCCGGGCTCACCTGCACAATCAACATGCGCGGGGTCTGTGGCTTCATCTCGGTCCGGGGTGCCGACAGCACGTCCAGCATCCGTTCCATTATTGCCATGCGCCCTTCGCGCGCCTGGGCCAACGCGATCTCGAATACATCCATCGTCAGACCGCTAATCTTTATGTCCATTTGCAGCGCGGTAATGCCCTTGCTTGTTCCGGCCACTTTGAAGTCCATGTCGCCCAAATGATCCTCAAGCCCCTGGATATCACTGAGCACCTGGTAACCCTGCTTCAAGCCGCCGGGTGAACAAATGAGACCCATCGCAATACCTGCAACAGGGCGCTTGATTGGCACACCGGCGTCCATGAGTGAGAGCGTGCTTCCACACACGCTGCCCATGGAGGTGCTGCCATTTGAGCTCAGCGCCTCGCTCACTACGCGGTAGACATAGGGAAATTCATCCTCGCTGGGGAGTACTGGAATGAGCGCACGTTCAGCCAGCGCACCATGCCCGACTTCGCGGCGGCTCTGCCCGCGCAGAACCTTGGCCTCTCCCGTGCTAAACGGAGGGAAGTTGTAGTGGTGCATATAGCGCTTCTCGGTGTTGGGGTGCAACCCATCGAGCTTTTGCGCATCCATTTTGCTTCCCAGCGTCGTGATCGAAAGAATCTGGGTTTCGCCACGCGTAAACAACCCGGCGCCGTGTGCCCGCGGAGCCAAATGATCGCCGACATCACACCATATTGCGCGAATCTGCTTGGTGCGGCGTCCATCCGGCCGGATGCCATCCTTGAGGATCTTGTTGCGAACGGCGTCGCTTTGCATGTCCTTGATCACCTGATGCAACTCGTCGGCATTCACGTCACCAATAGATTGCATCTGCGCCATAACTTCGCCTTCAAGCGAGTCGATAGCCGCATTGCGCTCGGCCTTTTCCTTTTCCATGGCATCGTCAACCCGGTTGCCCACGGCGGCGCGTACCTTGTCGTTGAATGCCGCGTTGCCGCCAAACTTGGGATAATCGCGCTTTACTTTGCCCACATCGGCACGCATCTTCTCCAGCGTGGCGATATATTCCTGCACCGCGGCGTGCCCTTCGCGAAGGGCACGCAACATGGTCTCTTCGTCCACCTCGTTGGCGCCGCACTCCACCATGACAATGGCATCCTTAGTGCCGGCGATTCGCAGATCGAGATCGCTATATTCCTGTTCGGGCAGTGTCGGATTAATCACCAGCTCCCCATTGATCAACCCAACCCGAACCGCACCAATTGGATTGGTAAACGGAACGTCGGAAATGATGAGCGCAGCACTGGCCGCATTGATGGCCAGCATGTCAATGTCATTGATTTGATCGTGACTTAGCGCAGTGGCGATGATCTGCACGTCGTTGCGCAGGTCGTCCGGAAACAGCGGGCGCAATGGCCGGTCAATCAATCGACAGATCAAAATGCCGGCTTCGGTTGGTCGTCCTTCGCGGCGGAAAAAGCTGCCCGGAATGCGCCCGGCCGCATAAATCTTCTCTTCATAGTCCACGCTCAGGGGGAAGAAATCGATCCCGGCGCGGATGCCCTTGCTCATGGTGGCGGTTGCCAGCACCAGCGTGTCACCCAACCGTGCGGTCACCGCCCCGCCGGCCAGACCAGCGAGGTGCCCGGTCTCAAGTGTGATTTTTGTCTGACCAATAAAGGCCTCGTAGTGGCGCGGCTCGGGCTTGTTTGCCGGCAACACCATGGTTACATTGTCCGTTGTCATCTTTTGTTTATTGGCAACCTCTTTGTTGCCGTTCCGCTCATAAAACACGCCGCCCCATGCGGCGCATTGTCCATTCTGGATTGGCACCCATTGTGCCAGATAGCCACAGGGGCGACCTTGAAAGGTCGCCCCTGATCATCAACTCGTTTCCAAGACTGCACGTGCGTCCCGGTACTACTTGCGCAATCCCAGCTTTTGCAGCAGATCGCGATAGGAAGCCGGGTTCTTGCGGCTCAGGTATTTCAAATGCGCACGCCGATTACCAACCTTGGCCAAAAGACCATGGCGCGCATGCTGATCACCTTTGTGATTCTTTAGGTGCTCGTTTAGCGAGAGGATTTGCTGAGTCAGCATTGCCACTTGCACTTCGCTGGATCCGGTGTCCCCAGCCTTGACCGCATATTGTTCGATGAGTGCGGTCTTCTCACCTTTGTTGAGAGACATTTTCTTGTTTGGTATCCTTGTTTTTACTAGGTCATGAGCGGGGCCGCTCAAAGGTGCAGCTTTTCCGCAAAAAAATAAGCTGGATATCTTAACACGAGACCGCACCCGGTCACTCATAATAACTGCGCAACAGGTTTCAATAATGATAAAGACGCTTAACTTGGGCTCGCTGGGTCATCCAAATATCCCGTTTAACGTGGCGGTTACCATCGCCAAAAGGAACAACTTTGACGCGATTGATCCGGACATGGGTTTCCTCAGGCAGCATGCCGCCACCCACGGTGCGGGTGCAACCAGAGATTGGCTGGCCGCCACCGGCTTGCAGTTGGGATCAATGGGTCTCTCGGTTGCCTGGCGGGATTCGGATTCGGATCAGGCTTTTACCGACAGTCTGATTACATTTAGGGCCGATGTAGCGCTGGCCGCCGAGCTTGATTGTTCGCGCAGCACTACCTGGGTCATGCCGCGGTCAGAATCGCGCGACTTCTACGCACACTTTGACCTTGTCGTTCCACGTCTTCGACAAATTGCCAGGCTGTTGGGCGAACGCGGCATGCGCCTTGGGTTGGAATTTGTGGGCCCGGACACCATGCGCGCGGATCGCGCCTTTGACTTTGTCCACACCCTGGATGGCATGCGCACTCTGGCCGCAGCCATCGGTTCAGAGTTTCACAACACGGGTCTACTGCTCGATATCTTCCACTGGTGGGTGGCGCATGGCACGGTGACCGAACTGAAATGCCTGACGGCCAGGGACGTTGTCTACATACACCTGAACGATGCCGTCGCCGGACGTGATCGTGATCAACAGATTGATCAAGAGCGAGACATGGTTGGAATGACCGGTGTTCTGCCCGTCATACAGTTCATGAGCGCACTGCGCGCTATTGGGTACTACGGTCCAGTAGCGGTGGAACCGTTCAATGAGCAAATCCGGGCGATGACGCCTGAGGCAGCCGCAGCCCTCGCAAGCACGCAACTCGATAAAGTGCTGACTGTGTAAGTGCGTGAATTACACTAACCCCAAACTACAATTGTTTAGTCTTGAAACGCGCTTCGCTGGCACGCTCCTCGCTGATTATTGCCGCCTCTCTGGTGCTGAGCCAACTTACCGGACTGGGACGCAACATCATCATCAATTCGCAATTTGGCGCGGGCGCCGAGCTGAGCGCATTTCAAGCGGCATTTCGCGTTACGGATTTTCTATTTAGCATTTTGGCGGGTGGTGCACTCGCCTCCGCGTTTGTCCCCATTTTCGCCGGGCACCTGGCCAACCACCGCGCACGGCAAGCCTGGGCACTTGCGCGCGCAACCACGCTCTGCGTGTTTGCCGCGCTCATCGTCGTGGCCATCACTTGTGGTGTATTGGCCGAGCCCCTCCTGCACAACATTGTGGTGCCCGGCTTCTCCCCGGAACAAATAGCGCGCACGGCGGGCTTGCTGCGCATCATGCTGATCAGCACCGTGATTTTCGGTGTAAGCGGCTTGCTGATGGGTGTGTTGCAATCTAACGACTCGTTCCTGGCGCCCGCGCTTGCCCCCAGCTTTTACAACATCGGCATTATGCTTGGTGTCGCGCTGCTTGGGTCGGCGCTTGGCATCGAGGCCGCCGGCATCGGAGTGGTCGTTGGCGCCTCCCTGCATCTGGCCGTGCAACTGCCCGCATTGATCCGTGTTGTTGCACGGGACAAATCTTTTGCAAGCATTGACCCGATCAACACCACCGGCAACACCGAACATTCCACGGCGAATTTGCTAAGCATCCTGCGCCTCATGTTGCCGCGCATGCTGGGGTTGGGGCTGATCCAGATCAACTTCATCGTAAATACAAATCTGGCCAGTTACATGGGTGATACGGCCCTCGCGGCTATCAATATCGCGTTTACGCTCATGTTGTTGCCCCAGGCGGCGATCGCGCAGTCAATTGCCACCGCCTTGTTCCCGGCCATCAGCGCCCAGGTGGCACGCGGCGAGCACAGGGAATTCCGCGCATCACTTCTGCGCGCCACGCGAATGGTGCTGGTCATGGCTATCCCAGCCACCGTCGGGCTGTTGATGATGGGAAAACCTATCATCGCACTCCTGTTTGAACGTGGTAAATTCGATGCGGCCAGCACCCAAGCCGTGGCTTTTGCGCTCACGTTCTATGCGCTTGGCTTGGTGGCTCATTGCGTCTACGAAATTTTGGCACGCGGCTTCTATGCACTCAAGGACACGCGACGCCCACTCGTTGTCAGCGCCGGAGGCGTAGCGGTTAACATCGCATTGAGCTTTCTGCTATCCCGGGAATTTGCGCGTGCGGGTTTGCTCGCGTTTGGCGGTCTGGCCCTGGCCAACAGCTTGGCGACCTGGCTGGAAGTGACTGTGCTCGCGGTCTGGCTGATCAGTCGCGCTGGTTACAAGTGGACCGAACTACAGAGCACATCCCTGACAACAATGACGTCAGTCGCGGCCGCCCTAGCCATGGCTGTAGCGCTTTGGCTTGCAACGCAGGCTCTGGGAAGTGGGCCGATCGCCACTGTTGTCATCAGCGGCCTCGGTGCCATAGTCTTTGGTCTGGTGGCATTACTGGTGCGCAATCGCGAAATCACCGACCTGACGCGGTTCGCGACCACACGGCTCGCCCTTATTGCAACTAATATTTCACGTTGACCAATTACCGACGCCACTCCGCTACAAGAGCGGCCTCATAGCCGCGCATGTCGTAATTCTTCCACCGGCCGTTGACTCCAAACTGAAACAGCGCACCGAATCTGAAGGGCGATGGATATGTCCAACCATTGAGCACCAGCGGTGTCAGTTGCGTTCGGCGATGGTCAATCAACCAATCTGTTAGCTGCGCCTCGGTATATCCGGCCCCTGCAAAGCCGCCCGATCCCGCTTCCACGCCTGTCTCGCTCGCGACAATATGCCGAACGGTTGGGCTAAATCCGCAGTTGGTGAACAGCCACTGCCACCGACGCTCATACCAAATGGCATCCACGATGCCAGCGCCGGACGGCGGATGTGTCGGAAATCGCCGACCAAGCGTGTAGTTATGCATATCCAGCCAAAGCAAACCACTGTTATAGGCCGGAGCATATGCTTCGCGGATAGCCCGGCACACGTCGGGGTTTGTGAAGTCGGGCGTGCCATGCGCAAACGATCCCGCAAGATAAATGGCGTTGGGCTGCCGATCCTTCAGCAGTTGCGCGGCCTGTGCGTCAAAGGCCGCGCGCGCGCGCACGCCATCCGGGGAAAGATCAATCCCGATTTCATTTTCGTTATGCCCAAGATACAGCAATGGCGGATCCGACGGTGCCAGCTCATACCGCTTAATGAGCTCGCCAACGTTATTGCCGACGTCATTTAGAAACGGTCGATACACGACGATCATGTTCGGATAGCGCTGCTTCAACTCAACGGCCGCGCTCTTGCTGATATACACCACGACGACCGGCGCACCCAGTGATGCTGCGTAGTTGGCGCCACTGCGCACATCGTAATCGTCCACGCAATTCACCCCCAACTTGTATCCAAATCGAACCGCATCGTCGACCGCCACGGTCGGCAACGGGGCCGGCACAATCGTCGGAACCGGTGTTGGCGTTGGCGGCTCAGTTGGCAATGCCGTGGGCACCGGCGTGTTGATCTGGGCATTGACCCGCGCAAGCGCACTGGTCGGGTTTGGCCCAACCACCTCCGGGAAATAAAGCTTGTTGCGGGCGGAAGCGGTAACCGTGACGCTTCCAGTTGGCGTCCCTGTCGACCCGGTGGGAATTAAAGGTGAACGAACTGGCGAAACCTGTATCGGCGCTGGGCGCACTGGCACTGTGCTTTGCTGAGACGTCAAAACACCACTGGTCAGCCGTGGTACCGGTGCCGTGCCCGTTACGAATGCCTCCGGGGTCGATTCAATTGCCTGCTTCTGGACGACACACGCCGCCAGTTCCAACATGGCGATTGGCAGGGTCACCATAAATGTGCGGCGTCTCAATTTTGGCAACGCCGGGGGTCCTTGTCGTGTTTGCAGAATAGCAAAATTTGAACCCGTTGAACTGAGCAACGGATAAGTGAACCCGGAAAACACTCAGCACGTCAGCGTATACTCGACTTTTCACAATGGCTGAAGATCTTCCGCTTTATGACCTGAATGGGCAACCTGGCATACCGCTTCAACAACTCCCTGCCGATAACGTCCGGGTCACCGATTATCGGGTCATGCCCTGGCCGGATGGCACACGGGTAACAGTTGAACTGGGCGTGACTCAATTTCGCGTCTTCCCCGCCATGGATGTGCTGATTGCCAACACCACTGGTGAGGTGGTCCGCATGGCGTCGCTGGTGGGTGGCATTGAACGGCGACCTGCTCCGACACTTTTTTTGCCCCAGCTGGATCGCGGTACGCCCCTCCTAGCCGTGGTTGAGATGATCAACAATGGCGATTGCTATCAGCGCGTTGAAGTGCCGTTTGAAGTAGCAGGGCCCATCATCAAGCGCTCGCTGGATGAGACCGGATAACCCATGATGACCACGATGGCAAAGGAGCCTGGTTTGCTTACGCCGGTTCAGGCTAATGGATCTAAACCACACCGCGCGCTGGACGCGTTTGGTCGCCAAATTCACTATCTGCGTATTTCACTTACCGACAAGTGCAATCTACGGTGCGTCTATTGCATGCCCGAGCAGATGGTGTTTCGGCCCGGCAATGAAATTCTCACGGATTCCGAACTATTTACCGTGCTGCGCGCCATGGACGCGCTTGGTTTTGACAAATACCGGCTCACCGGCGGCGAACCAACTGTTCGCCCTGGCTTGCCCGACATTGTCAGCGAGATTGCCCGGCTGCCCCGCACCCGTGAAATCGCGATGACAACCAACGGTCTGCGTCTTGGCAAGCTTGCTGAACCGCTCAAAAAAGCCGGGCTGAACCGTGTAAATATCAGCATAGACACGCTCGACGCCGCAAAGTACAAGCGGATTACGCGTTGGGGTAATTTGAAGGATGTATTGCGTGGTATAGAGGCAAGTGAACAGGCGGGTCTCACGCCAATCAAGCTTAACGCCGTCGTCATTCGCGGCTACAACGAAGACGACGTCGTTGATCTGGCCCGCTTGACCCTTGACAAACCCTGGCAATTCCGGTTTATCGAGGTGATGCCCTTTGCCGATGTGGCCGAGTTTCAGCAGGATCACATAGTGACCACCAGTGAAATGATGCGGCGCATTGAGGCTGTGTGCGGAGTCCTCTCGCCGGAAAACGGCGGGGCTTTGGATGGCGAGGCCCGAATGTTTCGTCTTCCAGGCGCGCTGGGTAGCGTCGGGTTTATCAGCCCGGTAAGCGCCCCGTTTTGCGCCAGTTGCAACCGCGTGCGCCTGACTGCGGACGGCATGTTGCGGCTATGCCTGCTCAAGGATGGCGAGCTCGATCTGCGCACGCCGCTGCGTGCCGGTGCGTCACACGAGGATTTGATGACCATGATTCGCGCGGCGATTTGGCGCAAGCCGTGGGGCCATGATCTGGCCGATGGCATCATTCCGATGAACCGAATCATGTCGGAAATTGGCGGATAGTTTTGATCACTAGCTTCAAATGGTTAAGTTAATCGTTTTTTTCAAAAAGCCACCCGAGGCCGAGCTCGAAAGTTTCGAGAACGTATTTTCACAGGTATATGTGCCGGCGATCAACCGAATTCCCGGTCTCAAAAAGGCCGGGGTCTCGCGTGCCATTGGCGCACCGCGCGGAGATGCGCCGTATCACATGATTCACGAGACCTATTTCGAAAGCTATGAAGCACTGGTCGCGGGTCTCAACAGTGCGCCAGGTCGGGATGCCGGCAGGCATTTGATGGGGTTTGCCAACGATCTGGTCACCATGATGTATGCCGAGGCCTGGGACGAGTAGCTTTCCTGCGTCCCGACCATTTGCAGCGCTGGTCGACGCGTTGCCGACGAAAATCCGTGCGAGCCTGCGCAGCGTTGGTGACTCATCAGTCACGATCACCGGAATCACCGATGATTCGCGCGCCGTCAGGCCCGGTTTTTGTTTCGTCGCCTATCCCGGCGTGGCCTCGGATGGTCGTCGCTACATTCAGTCCGCGATCAACAACGGTGCGGTTGCCGTTTTGCTGGAAGCGGACGGCCTTGAATCCGACATCGACACCGCGCGCCAGGGGTTCACCGCACCCATACGTGCCACCGTATCAAATGGTCGCGAGATGTTTGCGTGGCTGTGCGCGTCCTGGCATGGTTTCCCATCCAAATCATTTAAAGTCATTGGCATTACTGGTACTGATGGCAAGACAACCACCGGTACGATTCTGTTCAATATCCTGCGGGCGGCGGGTCACAAGGTCGGTCTCATCAGCACGGTCAATGCCGTGATTGATCAACAGGTGATTGACACCGGGCTGCATACGACCACGCCGGACGCCGATGAATTGCAGGAGCTTTTGGCACGAATGCGCGAAGCCCGGGTGACGTATTGCGTGCTTGAAGTGACATCACATGGTCTCGCCCATCATCGCGTGGACGGCACCAACTTTGACGTGGCGGTTATCACAAACATCACTCACGACCACATCAATCTGCACGGCTCGCGTGAGGCCTATCGCGAAGCCAAGGCCCGTCTGTTCAAGCTCGTTGGCCCAACCGGCACTGCCATCTTGAATGCTGATGACGACTATTCATATTCTTATCTCGCATCCATCCAGGTCGGTGAAACAATAACCTATGCGAGACAGCGCCACGGCGCCAGCACCCGGACAAACTTCATCACGACAAATCAAATTCAATCAACTGCGTCCGGAATGGTTTTGCACGTGCAGGCCTCGAACCACAACCTACAGGTGCAAACCCAATTGATTGGAGCTTTTAACGTCAGCAACATCCTGGCTGCGGTGGGGGCCGCATATGCGCTAAAAGTCAGTGACAGCGCAATCGTTGTCGGTATAGCCGCGACACGGGGGGTCCCGGGACGGATGGAGCCGGTGGATGCCGGACAGGCATTTAGGGCATTCGTGGATTTTGCACATACGCCAAATGCGCTTGAAAGTTGTCTGTCTACGCTGGGCGCGCTCAAAGGTGACGGGCAGTTGACGGTCGTCTTTGGATGTGCCGGCGAGCGAGATTTGCAAAAGCGCCCGCTCATGGCCGAGATTGCCGCGCGCTTGAGTGACAACGCCATCTTTACCGTTGAGGATCCACGACGTGAAGATCCGGAAAATATTTTTGCGGAAATGTTGGCCGGAGTACCGGCAAACCGGGCCAACCATGTGATGGTCGTGCCTGATCGGTTTGCCGCGCTGCAGGCTGCCTGTTCGCGGGCTCGGCCTGGAGACATTGTGGTCGCATGTGGCAAGGGTCACGAACAGAGTATGTGCTTCGGCACGCGGGAGGTGCCTTGGGATGACCGGATACAACTTCGACAGGCGATAATGGCCTCCGCCGCCAGGACAGAGGCGGTGTAAAATCGTGCGCTGATGCTTAGCGACTATTTGCCCATCGCCATCATGTTCATCGCAGCTACGTTTATTGCCTGCCTGGTGGTGCTTATTTCGATCCTGTTTGGGCCGCGCAAGCGTGCAAACAACACCGCCAAAGTGGTGCCCTACGAAAGCGGGATGCGGGCAATCGGCCCCGGACAGCGCCGGTTACCGGTGCGCTTTTATTTGGTTTCGGTTTTGTTTATTTTGTTTGACATCGAAATAGTGTTTTTCTATCCGTGGGCCGTGGCGTTCCGCGACCTCGGTTGGAACGGTTTTTTTGCGATGCTGAGCTTTATCGGCATTCTGTTGGTGGGCTACGTTTGGGTGTGGAAGAAAGGCGCACTTGAATGGGAAACATCGGATAAGTAACTATGGGTTTGGAACAAAAACTTGGCGACATGGGGATCGTGACGACGTCGCTGGAAAAAGTAGTTGGTTGGGCGCGTTCAAACGCCATTTGGCCGATGCTGTTTGGTCTGGCTTGTTGCGCAATTGAAATGATGAGCACCCAGGCCAGCCGCTATGATCTTAGTCGCTTCGGCATGGAGCTCATGCGTGCCAGCCCACGACAAAGCGATCTCATGATCGTCGCCGGGCGTGTCAGCCGGAAAATGGCGCCTGTTTTGCGCAACCTGTATGATCAAATGCCAGATCCAAAATGGGTGATTGCCATGGGTGACTGCGCCTCATGCGGCGGCGTATTTAACAACTATGCCATTGTGCAGGGCGTGGACGAAATAGTCCCGGTGGATGTCTACGTGGCGGGTTGTCCTCCACGGCCCGAAACACTGATCGACGGCATATTGAAATTGCAGGAAAAGATCAAGAAAGAACCACTCACAAAGTGGCAATAGCATGTCAGACCAAACCGCACTATCCGACACAGTTTCCATGGCTTTGGGTGACGCAGTCACCGGAAAATTGGAGTTTCGCGGAGAGCTCACGCTGTTGACAACCGCCGAACGCATTGTCGAGGTGCTGCGCTATTTAAAGGATCAACAGCACTTCAACATGCTGGCCGATGAGACGTGCGTGGATTACTACCCAAAGTCACCCCGCTTTGGCATGATCTACCAGCTCTATTCCACAAGCAAAAACGTGCGGCTGAGGATCAAGCTAATGTTGGGCGAGACCAACCCGGTGGTACCAAGCGCATGCGCCGTCTTTGAGAACGCCAACTGGTTTGAGCGTGAGCTCTATGATCTCTTGGGCATCCAATTTTCAGATCATCCGGATTTGCGCCGGATCATGATGCCACCAGGATGGGAGGGCCATCCACTCCGCAAGGAACACCCGGTCAAAGTTGAGGAAGTTGCATTTACCTTCAACCGCAAACGCATCGACGAAGGGAAAATTTACGCCCGGGAATAACGCGCCATCAATGATCAGCCCGGCTGAGTTGCAGATGGCCGCGCAGGCCCTGCGCGACGGGCTGTTGGTTGCGTTCCCCACTGAAACGGTCTATGGGTTGGGGGCCAACGCCACTGACGCGGCGGCGTGCACCCGCATTTTTGAGGCAAAGGGGCGACCATTAAGCGACCCGTTGATTGTTCACGTTGCGCCCATGCAGTCGCACCCGTCGGTCACGGACCCAAACGCTATTCTGGAAGAACTGGGCCAATCCGGGGTGATAGATCTTGAGGCCATTCCAACCCATACGCAGATCGTCCTCCGTCGGTTGATTGACGCATGCTGGCCCGGTCCGCTCACGCTTTTATTTCCCCGCGGAGCGCGCATACCGCTTCTTATTACCGCCGGTCACGAGCATGTTGCCGTGCGCATGCCCGCGCATCGCGTTGCGCAACAGTTGATCGCGCTCGCGGGTGTTCCCGTGGCCGCCCCCAGCGCCAACCGCTTTGGGCATACCAGCCCTACCACGGCCCAGCATGTGCGCGATGATCTTGGCGACCGCGTATCGATTATTTTGGATGACGGACCAACCCAAATAGGAATCGAGAGCAGCGTGTTGGATGCGCTGCAATGGCCACCTGTGCTGTTGCGTCATGGCGGCGTCACGCGGGAGCGGATTGAAACTATTGTCGGGATGGCCGTGCGTACCAGCGCGCATACGGAACCCGGCTTGCAAACTGGATTGGCCGCGCCTGGAATGCTCGAGAAGCACTACGCGCCAAATGCAAAATTGATTATTTGTAACAATCCATTTGACCTGCGTCGGGAGCTTACAGTACAAGGGGCTCGGGGACACAAGGTTGGTTTGTTGCTCACCTCGGCCCATCAGGCGGATTTTGCCGACGATCACACGAAGTACATAGTTGGTAATGATCATGAATCAATGGCCCGAAATCTGTATGCCGGTCTGCGCGCACTGGACAGTGCGGGGTCCACGGTCATTCTGGCCCTACAGGTCGAGCGCACCGGCCTTGGAGCCGCAATTGCGGACCGCCTGCAACGGGCGGCCGCCTGACCGCGCACGATGGGGCCGGCGGGAATCGAACCCGCACGCTGGGATTACCAGCAGAAGATTTTAAGTCTCCGGCGTCTGCCTGTTTCGCCACGGCCCCAAACAAACAAGCGAAATTGTAGCAGGGCAGTCTGAAATTAATCTACCAGACTGCCCATCTCAGCGCACTGCATACGCGCCCGGCTATTCTTCGCGCTGGAGTTCCGCCCGACGCGTATCCTGCGCCGCCACCATTGGCAGATACACTGCCGTTGAGCCCACCTCTGACTTCATCAAGACTTGTGACGTGCCTTGTGACGTGACTTCGACCAACCAGTAGGTGACCATGCCGCGTGGGCTCGCCGCAGTGTCAATCAGTTGGTGTCCGCCGCCTAAACCCGTGGCGCCCACAAGCGTGGCGTTGACTGGCACCGCTGATGGCGGTATGCCACCGTTAAAGCGACCATTGGCCTTCATGACCTGGTAGCCCGCCGTGCCGAACTCACTGAGTGCCGACCAGCGCAAGGTGACCGTTGAACCACTGCGCTGCGCATTAAAGCCGACCACCTCAACGGCAGTCACCCGACCACACGGTCCGACCTGCCCGGTCACTTCCGTCAACACCTCTCCGCTCGGGCTCACCGATTTGGCGGTAACGGTGTGCACCACACCATCCGTCAGGATGGCGGCGGGCACGGTTGAACTATAACCATGATTACCAATCACGTTATATACCGTGTTTACATCTTGGCGGAAAATACTTGCCGGCACTTTGCCGATGAAATTCCCATCCAAAGTGATCGTTACCTGAATGGTTGCTGTCAACTCGGCATAGTCAATGACCCAACCTTTGATCTGACCCACAGAGCACACAAACGGATCGATGGCGCCAAGTGGCATTTGCGTGGCCGTCGGAGTGGGCGTCGGTGTAAACGTACTCGCCGGGCTTGGTGGCAAAACCGTGCCGGTCAACGTTGGCGTGGTGGTTGGAGAAGGCGTAGCTGTATTGGTTGGACTGGAAGTCGTTGTTGAGGTCGCCGTCGGTGTCGCCGTGGCAGTTGGAGTCAAAGTCGGCGTCGGGGTCGGGCTGGAGCTACCACACGCCCCAATTGTCAAGTCCACGACAGAAATGACGATACCGCTTGGACTAACCGACTTCGCAGTTACCGTGTGCACCAGTTGATCGGTCAGAACATAGTTTGGCACCGTGGAGCTGTAACCATGGTTCCCTGCTATACCGTAGGTTGTGTTGATATCGCTGCGAAGAATATTGGCCGGCACCTCGGCCATGAAGCTCCCGTCCAACGTCAGCGTGACTTGGATCGCACTGGCCAAGTCCGCAAAATCAACCACCCATCCGGTAATTTGATTTTGCGAACAGACAAATGGATCAATCCCACCAACCGGAGCACGCGGAGTTGGCGATGGCGTAAGTGTTGGCGTTGGCGACGGCGTTATTGTGGCAGTAGCTGTGTTGGTCGCTGTGTCCGTTACCGTCGGCGTGCTTGTTGGAGTGTTCGTTGGCGTGTCCGTAACCGTCGGCGTGCTCGTTGGCAGA
>JANXLU010000096.1 GCA_025354985.1 Chloroflexota bacterium | reverse complement strand
CTCCGCACCGCCCTTCATTGCCAGCACTTTTGTGATCGCCGCCGTCAATGTCGTTTTGCCGTGATCCACGTGCCCCATCGTCCCGATGTTCGCGTGCGGTTTGTTGCGTACAAATTTTTCCTTTCCCATTTCTGTTTTTCCGGTTTGTTGCTCCTAAATCATTATGCAGGCTACCAGTCTCCGTCATCGCCAAAGATGAACCACCTGCCTTATGAAGCCCACCACCAGGATTGAACTGGTGACCTCACCCTTACCAAGGGTGTGCTCTACCAACTGAGCTAGGTGGGCATCCGCAATGATCACACTGCGATCATTGCCAAGCTCCACAAGCGCTTGCGCGCCAATGAAGCGATGGGCCGAACAGGACTCGAACCTGTGAAGTCGTTAGACAGAGAATTTACAGTCCTCCCCCTTTGCCGCTCGGGACATCGACCCAAATATTCACGATACAAGCCGAAGACGAGAGTTGAACTCGTAACCTATCGCTTACAAAACGATTGCTCTGCCATTGAGCTACTTCGGCGCAAATCGCGGGAATAAATTATACACGTACATACCCGCCCAAACCCTCCGCATTGCGGGTCTCAATTGCCGGGGTCCATACCGTTGGCGGTATACAAAGAGGACCTCACGCCAGACTCATAACCCTTCAGGCTAGTCCCGTGCAAAACCCGA
The DNA here is from genome assembly GCA_025354985.1 of Chloroflexota bacterium. Taxonomy (GTDB): domain Bacteria; phylum Chloroflexota; class Anaerolineae; order J036; family Brachytrichaceae; genus AQU-03. Next base: position 18,528 of record JANXLU010000096.1, on the reverse strand, counting down.
AACGCAAGACCCCTCGCCGCCCCGATGCAGTACAATTTTTTATAAGTACCTTGATCTCCGTCACCCAAACCGCGTTACCCACCGTAGTCATCATAGAGCCATCCGCCCGCCGTGATGAGCGTGGTTTCTTCCTGGAGGCCTATCACCGCGCCAACTACATCGCCGCCGGCATCGCCAATGAGTTTGTTCAGGATAACCACTCGCGGTCAACCCAGGGGGTGTTGCGCGGACTGCATTATCAGGCTGCGCCAAACGCCCAGGCAAAGCTGGTTCGTTGCACCGTTGGCAGCGTTCTTGACGTGGCGGTGGACATCCGCGCCGCCTCTCCCACCCTCGGAAAGTGGGTTGCGGTTGAACTGAGTGCAGGCAACATGCGCCAGCTCATGATTCCCGCCGGTTTCGCCCATGGTTTCCTGACTCTGACCGAGGTTGCCGAGATCCAATACAAAGTCGACGCTTACTATGATCCAAGTGCTGAAGGCGGCCTTGCGTGGAACGATCCTGATATGGGCATTACCTGGCCCAATCCACAACCAATTTTGAGCGCCCGCGATCAGGGCCAACCGAGCCTGCAACAATACTTAAAGAATCCGCGGTTTCCATAATGCACCTGGGCCCGGCGCGATCCAACACATATCCATAATCATTGTGCTTCAAGCCGCGTTATTTGTCACCGGTCTGTGTATTGTGCTTTGGTCGATGAATTCTGCGGTGCGCACGTTTGTGATGCCCCGCAGCGCCTCGGAGCGGATACCGCGCCTGGTATTCCGCTCGCTGCGGCGCGTGTTCAACATCATCATGCGGTTTATGCCGCGCTATGAACAACGCGACCAGCTCATGGCCATGTTTGCGCCGCTTGCCTCCGTGTTACTCGTCCCGGTGTTTTTGATGGTTGAGACATTTGGCTTCGCGCTCATGTTCTGGGGCACCGGCAGACCCGGACTGCCGGATTCCATCGCCACAAGCGGCTCTTCACTTTTCACACTTGGCTTCGTCACTGTGGACTCTCCGATCCATTACGTCTTGGCCTTCGCGGCCGCCGCCACTGGCATGATCATGCCTGCGCTGCTTATTTCCTATCTACCCACGATCTACGGCACGTTCCAACGACGCGAATCCCTCGTCAGCCAGATGGAGGTTGCGGCCGGCTCCCCACCTTCCGCGGTTATCCTGTTGACCCGTACCCGTCTGCTCAAAAACCTCGCAGTATTGGGTGAGGTTTGGCGCAATTGGAACACCTGGTTTATCGAGATTGAAGAGAGCCATACCTCGCTCACCGCGGCGGTCTACTTTCGGTCCCAGCAACCCAACCGATCCTGGATCACCACCGCCGGGGCCGTACTGGATGCGGCCGCGCTCGCCCGGTCCACCATCGATATTCCGCTGGACATCCGGGCCGACCTGATGATCCGTTCCGGCTATCTGGCTCTGAAATACATCGCCCAGGTTTACGGACGAACCTATCACCCAAATCCGCACTTTCCAGAACAACCGATCAGTGTCAGTCAGGACGAGTTCAATAGTGCATATGACACACTGGTCAAGGCCGACGTCCCCGTGCTACCCGACCGGGAAAAGTGTTGGCTGGATTTTGCCGGGTGGCGGGTCAACTATGACGCGCAATTGCTTGATCTGTGTGCGCTGGTCATGGCCCCTGAAGCACCCTGGTCGGCTGATCGTTGCGAAGGCCGCATTGCAATCTCCCCAAAATTTCGCGGTCGCAATCTCGCCGAGAACTCAACCGCCAGCGCCGATGCAAACAGCGAAGACGCGCTTCCGGATTCAGTGATAATTGGTTGAATCCCGTTGGCGCGCCGACAAAGGTAACATCCCGCTTGACTCTAAGGCCGCCTGAGGCCTTCCACTGAACTAAGAGTTAAACAAATGGACAACAACATACACGTCATTTTCGGAATGGGTGCACTCGGTCAGGCAACAGCCCGTGCACTACTTGCGCAGGGTGCCCGTGTCCGCATGGTTAGCCGCAGTGGATCAGGCAAAACGCCGGCCGGGGTTGAAGTAATCAAGGCTGACATTGGTGATGAAGACCAGGCGCGGTCTGCCGCCAAAAATGCCCTTGCAATTTACCAATGTGTCGGAATCCCTTATGACATCAAAGTGTGGCGCGTCCAATGGCCGCGCGCGCAATCAGCAGGCCTGGCGGCCGCCCGTGCCAACGCCGCCAAATACATTTTTGGCGACAACCTGTATATGTATGGCGATACCAATGGCGCACCGGTGGACGAAACCTCGCCCGACACGGCCACAACTCAAAAAGGACGGTTGCGCGCAACCATCGCTCGCATGGTTCTGGATGCGCACAGTCGAGGAGATGTTCGCGCGGCCATCGTTCGCGGCAGTGACTTTTTTGGACCAGGCGTGTACGAACAAGGTGTCATCGGGCAACGTAGCGTTGGCGCCATGCTTGCAGGCAAGCCGGCCCAGTTCATTGGCAGCATAGATTTGCCCCACACCTTTACGCTGATCGACGACTTCGGCGCCGCCATGGCTACGGTGGGATTACGCGATGAAGCGCTTGGGCAAATATGGCACGCGCCCAACCCCGAAACCCTGACCACGCGTCAAATAATGACCAAATTTGCCACGGCAGCCAATATGCCCGTGCGTTACCAGATGCTTTCGCGTCCACTGTTGACCGTTCTTGGGCTATTCATGCCCGCCATGGGCGAGCTTAGGGAAATGCTCTATGGATGGGAGAAGCCGTACGTTGTGCGTAGCGAAAAAATAACCAATCAGCTGGGTCTCCGGGCGACGCCCATGGACAGTTATGTCAATCAAACCCTGGAATGGTTCCGCAGCATGAAATCGTGACCACTTATGCCAGTCCTGCCAGTGCCACAAGGTTCAGGGATTTTCCTGAGAACATGTCTGGTTCGCCGCGTTCATTACGCGGCCATTGCGCCATCGAACGGTCACAGGTCAGCTCCACGCCATTTCCATCCGGTTCCGCAAGACAGATAGATTCGCTGACGCCATGATCCGTGGCACCCAAAATCGAGACTTTGGCAGCTGCGACGCGCTTTAGCGCCACTGCCAAATGACGACGGGTCGGATACCGAACGGCGACGTGATATAGCCCGGTATGACCCCGTGGTGCTGGGGTCGCACCCCGCGTGTGCCAGGTGTTTAACCCAATGTGATGGTGATAGCCACCGGCTGAAACGAAAGCGGCGCCATCACCCATTCGGGTTACCAACTGAAACCCGAGCACGCCACAGTAAAACGTTAGAGCCCGATCAAGGTCGGCCACGTTGAGGTGCACATGCCCAATATCTGCACCGCCGGAATGGTGTATGAAGTCTCGCTCATCTTAAGCACAATCATGCGTCCTTAAGAATGTCGCCATCCACCTTGCGTTAATCAATCCTGTAACAGGCCGCGCAATTTCGTCCAGGTGTACATAGGTGCAGCGCTATTCGAAACGGGCACCCCTATAACCCCCACCCAATCGTTCAGCAAATACAAAGCCAGCGCCGGATTAATTGATGCCCCGGTGAACACCTCTCACAGCACGGTGGTGGGTGAACACACGCATGTGGTACGCACCCACCATCGACAAGTCAACCGCGCATCTCGATCAACGTGCTCTGGCAAACGCTGCCTTTGCGCCAGTGGATCGGACGCTCGCACGGCTTGTAGCTATTTATTCAGGCTTATGACATATGCAATCACATCCGCAATTTGCTGCGGAGTAAGTTTCTTCTCGTCACCGAAGGCCGTCATTTTCTCAACTGGATTCTTGCCACCGGGCGTGGAACCGTGCTCCAGGAAAAGATCGAGGTTGACGATCGTGACCTTGTTATCTTTGTCGATAAGGGTGGCATCAATTGGATTGAGAACGGGAACGGTGCCGTCCGTCGAACCCGGATTGGTCTTGCCAACTTTTCCCTGTTCTCCGTGGCACTTGACACACTGATCCGCAAAAACCTTCGTACCTGCGGCGATATTGCCAACAAGGCTCGCGGCCGGACCAGGGCCACCAGGGTTCGAGGGTCGCGCCACTTCAGTGTCAGCTGCGGCTGTGGGCTCAATTGTCGGCTTGACTGTTGGCACGATCGTGGCGGGCACGGGTGTCGGGGCGATCGTCGGTGGCACCGTAGTGGGCGGTACTGCCGTGGGCACCACGGTGGGCGGTGCGACGGTTGGTTGCGGCACAGCGGTTGGCACCGTGGTGGGCGGCGCCGATGTTGGTGGAGCAATCGTTGGCGGAACTGCCGCTGCACCGCCACACGCGGAGATTATCAAGGTGGTGAATACGGTGGTGAACGCGATTAGTGTTAGTTTTCGATTGTGTTTTTGCATGCTTCTCCGTGTGAACATCTGCCTAAGTGATCGCTTGGAAACTCATTCGCCGAGATTGCCATCCCACAGGAAGCGCAGACTGGCAATTTTGGCATCAAATAAATCCATGAACGCGTGAATCGTCTGGGCACGTTGTCCAATATGAATAAGATAGCGATCTCGTTGGCCAGGCGTACTGGTCAGGTGACTAACAAACAGGGTTCCATCCCAATGAAACGTTTCTTTCTGACAGTTACGGTGCCTTGCCTGCGCCGGCTGCGCGCCAAACATCCAAAAGCGCCAACAGATCACTTACCTGGCCGGGTGACAGCACCGTGCCCCAGGTCGGCATGCCCTGTGCCGGGCGACCGTTCATGATGGTGTCGCGGTACCAGGCATCGTCAAATTGCGCCAGGTGTTCCGGACTGTTCAATACCGGCGCACGCGCCGTCCCCACCCCATCGGCACCATGACACACAAAGCAGGTACTGTTAAAGATCACCAAGCCGCGATCGGCATTTCCCGGCTTGCTCACATTGGTGAGATCGGGAGCAGAGGATTGCAATGAGCGTAAGAACGTCACAAGCTGGCGTACGTCTTCATTTGTCAACGGACCACCATGAGCCTGGTTCCACGCGGGCATATTGGTGCTGGGAACACCAGAGCTCACCACGCTGAATATTGTGCCGTCATCCACCGAACCAAGAAACTGTTTGGAATATAGCGTCGGCCCATCATCCGTGCCCTGTGCGTTATCGCCGTGACACGTCGTGCAGTTGGCGGTAAACAGAATCCTGCCGGCGCTGACGGAGCGCACCTGATTCTGATTGGAATCTGCCGCAATCCGCGCAGGTTCCCTCAACACGTAGAGCTCAAATGAGACCAATACCGCGAAGGCCAGTGTAAGTGCCACCACGATATGACGCGTGTAAGTTTCTGGTTTGGCCATGATTATTTCTTACGTGTGAAACACTTGCGCCGGGTCAAAGCGCTCGCGCGCAATGGGATTGCCAGTGTCTACTACGAGTTGTCCTGCCGTCAGTTCAATTGGAAACATATCCATCGCTCTGGGTGCCGGGCCACCCACAACCTCACCCTGAGGGTTGAAGATCGAACTGTGGCAGGGGCACACAAATTGATTCAAGTCCTTGCGCCACGGCACCGTGCAGCCCAGGTGCGTACAACGCTGCCAAAGGGCAAGGTAACCCCCATCGGCAAGACGCGACACATAAAAGTGACCCTCTTGCACATGGCTGACCGTGCCTTTCTTGAATTCAAGAGGTTTGCCTGCCACAACTTTTCCGCCAAAACTGCCGGGTTGGATACGCGGCTTAAAGTAGCCAAACAAGGCGTTGCTGAACTGGCTGACCAAAGCCACCAACTCGGCGCCTCCAAGCGTGAAGAGGAGTACGCGGCGGGAAACGGGTTTGTTGGGAGTTTTGATGTGCATAAGTCACCTCGTTAATCGCGGCATTCAGCATTCCGGATTTTCTGCAGGATGCTCAACGCCGGCATTGCTAAAGTCCATCTATCGGGTTGTAGTTATTGGGCATGGCCCACGGCGGATACATCTTGAAGCCCGGGCCGCGAAGGAAAAACCCGCTCAGCGTGAAAATGATCGCAGCCATCAACGTAACCGTAAAGAGGCAAATCATGACCTCGCGTCGGTTTGCCTTTGACATGCGCAAGACAGTCAGGGGGATCATGAGAATGAGCGCGATAATCAGCGCAGGTAGCAAACCCTGTGCCACCCATACCGGTGCAGAATTGCGCAGCAGTTCACGCAGGCTATAGGCATTGTCCAGGAGGATGAAAACGGGCATGACGATGACCGTATATACCGCACTAAGTATTGCGATGCGCCTGCCCCGGACCGAGGTAAACCACACTCCGGCATTTTCGCGAGCGTGATCTATATAGGGGATTGCCAACAGAAAAAGTATCAAGCTGGTTGGCGCAAGAATTCCCGCGAGCAGCGGATGCATGTGCTCAAGCAGTTCCTGCAAACCCACGAAATACCAAGGCGCCTTAGCCGGGTCGGCCGTGATCAGTGGATTGGCGATAGCATCGAGCGGTGCCTGTTTGACAAGCGAAAAAATAAACACCACCAGCGTAACGCCTAGAAAAAGTATGCCCTCGATGAGCAGTACTATGGGGAAGGAAAAAACGGTGTCCTCAGGCCCTTTGCCCACCATGGGGCCACTGCCTGGCATGAGCTCGACAAGAGCGTAGCTCTTGCCGGTTTGCTTGGGGAAAACTTCATCCGTTGTGTTCATTATGATTTACTGCGAGACCACCATCCTTGCGGACGCGCCACAGATGCACTGACATTGCAACGACCATAAGCACCGGCAACAGTGCAATATGCAAGGTGTAAAAACGAATCAAAGCGTCCTGGCCAACCTCCTGACCACCCAGCAACATTTCACGCACCGTACTCCCTACGACAGGTGCGTAGCCTGCAATGTTGGATCCCACCGTAATGGCCCAGTAGGAAAGCTGATCCCACGGCAACAAGTAACCTGTGAAACTGGCGCCGAGCGTGAATAGCAGCAACACAACACCCACCACCCAATTGAATTCCCGCGGCGGTTTGTATGCGCCGGTATAGAACACCCGAACCATGTGCAACACCACGGCCAAAACCATCAAGTGTGCGGACCAGCGGTGCATATTTCGGGTGAACTGCCCCATCGGCACCGACAGCTGAATCGTATTCATGGCTGGATAGGCGCGCTCAATCGACGGGACATAGTAAAACATGAGCAGCACTCCGGTGAATACCAGCACAAGAAACAGAATCACTGAAATCACCCCAAGTCCAAATGAATAGGACCACGCCAGACTCTTGCGACTTACTTTGACCGGATGCAGGTGAAAAAACACGTTGCTGGTCATGGTCAGCGAGCGATCCAACGGGTTGTCAGGCCATCCATGACGGAAAAACGAGCGCCAGATACGTGAGTCGGTGATTTTTCTAGACGGTTTTATTGATTCGCTCATGTAATCTCACTTACTTTGCTTTCGAGCATTATTGGTATGACAGGCACGAATTCAACTTCTTCGGTAAACCGGAAAGACTCCATACGCACTGCCTCGGTGGGGCATCGGGCAGCACACAGGCCGCAGCGAATGCATTTGACGGGATCAAGTAACATGGCCGAAGCAGTCGTGCCTGCACCAACATGCTGGGCGACCAATGCCGCCACGTTGTCTCCTCCACTGATTGCGGAGACCGGAACCAATTTGAGACAGTTCTCCGGGCAGACATCCACACATCCGTTACACAAGATGCACAGGTTGCCGTCAAAGATCGGATTAAGCGTGCAGATGAGACAACGCTCAGCCTGACGATGTGCGGCTTGCTGCGAGTAACCTTCTTCCACTCTGGCTACCCCGATACGTCGCGCCACTGGTAATGCCGGCGGCATCTGTTGTGGCTGTCGCAGGTATCCCCGCAACGGGCCAATGTCCGGGTAGTCACGGTTGTCGATGGGCGTGAAGAACCCTTTGCGAATCAACTTGGGCTGCACCTGTTGCAAATATGAATGAATACCACGTGCCGCGCGCTGACCATCTGCCACGGCATTGATGATCAGGCGTGGTCCAAACGCAATGTCACCTCCAGCAAACACACCGGGTGCTGTTGTTGTCAGGGTCTCGGCGTCCACCGACAGAGTGCCGCGCGGGGTTGATTTCACGCCATCCGAGGCTTGAAGCCAGCTGAACTCGCCCGTCTGGCCGATTGAAACGATGACGCTGTCGCAAGGCCAGATTTTCTCGCTGCCGGGAACCAACTGCGGATTGAACCTGCCGCGCTCGTCAAATGCCCGCGCCACATCCAGTGTCTCAACGGCAGTGGCTCGGCCATTTTCACCGATGATTCGCTTGGGGGCATAGTGATTCTGAACGATCACGCCCTCTTCTTCACCTTCTGCAATTTCAGCCGGGTTGGCCAGCATCTCTGCGCGCGCTTCTACCACGAGGCATGTCACTTCCTGAGTGCCACCAAGCCGGCGCGCGGCGCGGGCCACATCCATGGCCACATTAACGTCACCACCGGATTGTGAAAATTGCCCAAGACGAGCAGCGGTTCGCGCCACATCCATGGCCACATTTCCGCCACCAATGACCAGCACGCGCTTGCCCAAATTTAGGTTGTATCCGCCAAGGTTGACGTTGATCAAGAAATCAACCGCGCGAAGTACTCCGTCCAACTGCTCGCCTTCCACGTTGAGCTTACGTCCGGAATATGTGCCGATGCCGATGAACACTGCATCGTACTCCCGGCGCAAATCTGCGAGCATGAAATCACGCCCCATCTTCTGATTGAGTTTGAGAGTCGGCCCAAGGGCGAGGATCGATTCGATTTCGAGATCAAGCATTTCGCGCGGGAGGCGATATTCCGGCACACCAAGGCGCATCATTCCGCCCGCCTCAGGCGCAGAATCCAGGATCGTAACACTGTGTCCTAGAAGTGCAAGGTCATGCGCACAGGTGAGCCCGGCTGGCCCGGCACCGACAATGGCCACTCGTTTGCCCGTCTGGCCCGCGCGCAGCCCCGCAGCCCTGAGTTCCGTCCGGCCTGTTGGAAGCCGTGCATTTCCAAGATCTTGCGGCTGATCCGGACCCACGTATGCAGGCCACGCCGGTGCGTGTCGGGCTTCGCCGGTATCGCCTAGATATACGCCATAGCGGTCATTGACGAACCGTTTCAGTGCACGAATAGCCACGGGCGCATCTATCGAGCCACGGCGACATGCAGCCTCACAAGGCGCTCCGCAGACCCAGCCGCACGTCGAGGCAAAAGGGTTTGATTCGCGAGCGATTAGATAGGCGCGTTCATGATCACCCAACGCAATGGCGTTTACATAGCCACGCGCATCGGTGCGCACCGGGCACGCATGTTGGCATGCCACTGTACGTTGATAAAACGCGAGATCTGGAATGCTGACGTTGTAAACCGGCGAATCCATTATTATTCCTTTTTAAAGCCTAGCACGCCGGACCAGCGTGAATACTGGTCAGTCGGCCAGTGTATTTTGAAACACCTACAATGCAGAACGTCAAACTGTCATGAGCAACGTTACGGAAATATTCCACACCATGAGTTATGGCCCTGCGCCAGAGAGCGCCGCAACCGCCAATGAATGGCTCGATACACGCAACCGCGCCTTCGGCCACTTCATAAACGGAACCTTTACGGCCCATGATCCCGCGCGTGCGTTCGCAACTGTCAACCCGGCCACCGCCCAGCCAATCGGCCAACTCACACAAGCCAACGCCGAAGAAATAGACGCCGCGGTCACCGCTGCGCGCAAAGCGCAAAAGTCTTGGGCCGCGCTATCCGGTCATGAGCGCGCCAAATTCCTATACGCGATTGCCCGTCACATCCAAAAGCACGCCCGCTTGTTCAGCGTGCTTGAGACCATGGACAACGGCAAACCGATCCGCGAGACCCGCGACATCGATGTCCCCTTGGTGGCTCGTCACTTCTATCATCACGCCGGCTGGGCGCAACTTTCCGAGCGCGAGCTCGCGGGATACAAACCCCATGGCGTGGTCGGCCAGATCATCCCTTGGAATTTCCCGCTGCTGATGCTCTCCTGGAAGATCGCGCCCGCGCTTGCCACCGGCAACACCGTAGTGCTCAAACCCGCCGAATGGACCTCGCTCACGGCGCTCTTATTTGCAGAGCTATGCCAGCAGGTCGGTCTACCGCCGGGCGTGGTCAATATCGTCACGGGCGATGGCGAAGTCGGCAAAATGATCGTCGCCCATCCCGATATAAACAAGATCGCCTTTACCGGCAGCACCGAGGTTGGCAAAGCAATTCGCGCGTCCACCGCCGGCACGGGCAAGGCGCTCTCACTTGAGCTCGGCGGCAAAAGTCCGTTTATCGTATTTGAAGATGCCGATCTCGACAGCGCGGTCGAGGGCATTGTCGACGCCATCTGGTTTAACCAGGGGCAGGTCTGTTGCGCCGGCTCGCGCTTGCTAGTGCAGGAATCCATCGCCCCCAAGCTCCTTGCCCGGCTGCGTGCGCGCATGGAAAAGTTGCGCGTGGGTGATCCATTAGACAAAGCCGTGGACATGGGCGCGATTGTTGCGCCCCCCCAACTGCAAAAGATTCAACAGCTCGTGGCACAGGGAACAGCCGAAGGCGCCACCCTGTGGCAGCCATCCTGGTACGCCCCCGCCGCCGCAATCGTGTCCGCTTTCCCAAAGCAGGGCTATTTCTTTCCGCCAACCCTGTTCACAGATGTGGGCCCGGCCAGCACCATTGCCCAGGTTGAAATATTCGGGCCGGTATTGGTAAGTATGACCTTCCGCACACCGTCCGAGGCCGTGGCGCTGGCCAACAACACCCGCTTCGGTCTCGCCGCCAGCGTCTGGAGTGAGGATATCAACCTTGCGCTCGACATCGCCCCAAAGCTCAAGGCCGGCGTGGTGTGGATCAACTGCACAAACCAGCTCGATGCCGCCGCCGGGTTCGGCGGCTATCGCGAGAGCGGCTATGGCCGCGAAGGCGGGCGAGAAGGCTTGTTTGAATACGTCACGCGTGACCATGCCCCCGCTCTGCCCGCTGCGTTGTTGGTTCGCGCCAAACCCGCACCACGCAAGACGGCCCGACCTGCCGCTGCGCCGACCGGTGCGCTTGACCGCACCCCAAAGCTCTATATCGGCGGCAAACAGACCCGCCCGGATGGCGGATATTCCAAAGCCATATACGGTTTCGACGGCGCCCTCCTTGGCGAGGTCGGTGAAGGGAACCGCAAAGACGTACGCAACGCGGTCGAGGCAGCTCGCGCCGCGCAACCTGCGTGGGCCTCGGCCACGGCACACAACCGCGCCCAGGTGCTGTATTACATTGCGGAGAACCTCAGCGTGCGCGCGCGCGAGTTCACCGCCCGGTTGACCGCCATGACGGGTGACGCCGCCCAGGCCGCCGCCGAGGTCGCCCACGCCATCGACGCCCTCTTCACCTACGCTGCGCTGGCCGACAAATATGACGGTCAGGTGCATGGCACCCCGCTGCGCAACGTCACTCTCGCCATGAAGGAGCCGATGGGGGTCATTGGCATCGCCTGCCCGGACGAACTCCCGCTTCTCGCTACCGTCACCCTGGCCGCCGGCGCAATCTCAATGGGCAACGCCGCTGTGTTGGTCCCAAGCCCGATCCACCCGCTGGTCGCCACCGATCTCTATCAGGTGCTTGATACCAGCGACCTCCCCGGTGGCGTCATCAATATCATCACCGGTGGTCGCGACGAGCTTGCCAAAACCCTCGCCGAACACAACGACATCGATACCACCTGGTACTTCGGTCCGCGGACCGGCGCCACCATGACCGAGCGCGCCAGCATCGGCAACCTCAAGCGCACCTGGACGTCAGGCTCCCTGCACGACGTCGACCTGCTGCTCCGCCATGCCACGCAGATCAAGAACATTTGGGTTCCGTACGGCTCTTAGTTCCAACGACCAATAAGACACCCCCGGCAATTAACACAAAGTTGCCAAAGAGACTGGTAAGGGCTACAATACAGTAAGATTACTGTGAATTCAAATTGAGGAACAAAACTAACTATGAACACCACACCCGCCGCAAATAACGATAAATTGATGGGGCTTCTGGCCTATTTGATCGCGCCAATTGGCGGGATCATCATCCTTGTCAGCGAAGGCATGAAGAACAACCCAATGCTCAAGCAGCACGCGGTCCAGGGCATCGCCTTATCCGTCGTGGCATTCGTGCTCAGCATCATCCTGACGATCACCGTCATCGGCGCCTGCCTCGTGCCGTTGCTCTTCATTCCGCAGATTATTTACGGCATCATGGCCTATCAGGGCAAGGACATTGTCATCCCCGTGATCACCGATTTCTGCAAGAAGCAGAACTGGTTCTAGACCGCGGCGCAAATGACATCGGGCGACAGCCGCCCGGCACTGATTGCACGACGATCCAAAATCCTGACGAACCATACGGTTCGCCAGGATTTTTTTTGCAACCATCACCCCACCTCGCAAACCCGCCCGTTGGAAAATTGCGGACATGGCGCCCACCGGCTTCCTGAGTTCGCTACCCGGTGTCCATCCGCTGCTGATGCAAGTGTTATATGCGCGTGGCATCCAAACCAGCGAGGACGCGCGCAAGTTCCTCCAAGAACCTGACCCGGAATCCGCCATATCCCAATTGGCTGATCTGGACACGGCGGTTGCCCGCATCCTGCAGGCCATTGCAACCAAGGAAAAAATCGCGGTATATGGCGATTACGATTGTGACGGCGTTAGCGCGTGCGCGCTCGTGTGGCTGGCCCTGGGTTCGCTTGGTGCGGATATTCAGCCCTATATTCCTGATCGTTTTGAAGAGGGTTACGGCCTAAACAAGACCGCGCTAAACAGTCTGACAAAGCAGGGAGTGAGTCTGGTGCTATCGGTGGACTGCGGCGGGCGCGCGATGGAAGAGGCCCGGTTCGCGCGCGAGATCGGTCTTGATCTCATCATCACCGATCACCATGACCTCGAGGCCGGAGAAATCCCAGACGCGCTGGCGGTCATCAACCCCAAACGCGCAGACTGTCCCTATCCGTTCAAGCAACTGGCCGGTGTGGGCGTGGCGTTCCGTCTGATCCAGGCCCTCTCGCGCGCACTGCCCTCCGTGTCGCACCCGACAGATGCCGAACCCGTTCCGCCCGGCCTGTCACCTGACCACTTTCTTGATTTGGTGGCAATTGGCACCGTGGCCGACGTGATGCCCATCATTGGCGAAAATCGCCACATGGTCCGGCGCGGCTTGAAATTAATCAACACCCGGCCCAGGCTTGGCGTCGCCGAACTCTTGCGCGTCAGCCGGATCAAACCGGGCGCCTGCACGGCACGCGACCTGGCCTTTGCCCTCGGGCCGCGTCTAAATGCCGCCGGGCGCTTGGAATCCGCCATGAGTGCCTACGAGTTGCTGACCACGTCCAACGCTGATTGGGCGCACGACCTGGCGGACTTGCTCAATGATCGCAACAACGAGCGTCAGACAGTGACCGTCAAGATGGTGGCCGAAGCTGAAGCGCGCTTCTCCGAGCGCGAAACAGTGCCCGCCCTGCTCCTGACCGCATCGCCAGATTTCAACCCGGGTGTCATCGGTCTGGCCGCCGCACGCCTGGTCGAGCGCTACACCCGCCCGGCAGTGATTGTTTCGATCACTGGCAACGAAGCACGCGGCAGCTGCCGGAGCGTTCCCGGCTTTCACATCACCGCCGCGCTGGACGCCTGCGCACCACTGCTCAAGCGCCACGGTGGCCACGCCGCCGCCGCGGGGTTTACAGCCGACAGCGCAAATCTTGTCGCGTTGGAAGACCAGCTCATCACCTTGGCCGCGCAGCAGATGCCCACCGATGGCTGGGAACGGGTGATCGAAGCCGACGCCGCGATTCAGCTGCACAAGTTGTCTCGCGAGACCTTTGACGCGCTGCAATTGCTGGAGCCGCACGGCCAGGGCAACCAGCGCCCGATCCTGGCCAGCCTGGGCGTCACCCTTGTGCGCGCCCAACGCATGGGCAAAGGCGAAGGTGGCGGGCCGGCCCCGCATCTAAAACTCATCCTCAAGGACCAGCGCAATGGCCAATGGGAGGCGGTTGGTTGGCGCATGGGCGAGCGGATCTCCGATGCACCCGCCGGGAGCAAAGTGGATGCCCTGTTTCAGCTTGACCTCAACGAATGGAACGGCGAGACCCGCCTGCAACTCATCCTCCTGGATTGGCGCCTGGCAACCGGGCTTTAGTCATTGTCGCCAATGGTTTTGCGGACGGACGCGGGATCTATCCTAAATGTTCAGCATCGCAGCGTCAATCTCAAATTTTCCCGCATTTGCTGCGCAGGCTTCGAACACCGTCATTCCGCGTGCGTTTACAACCATCCACTATGAACAGCTGCTGCTAAAAACACCCTACCTCACCTATTTCAAGAACAGTGTGATGGTTGCCAGCCTGACCACGCTCATCTCAATCATCATCGGCATCCTTGCGGCCTATGCCATCACCCGGCTGACCTTTCGCGGTCGGACGATGATCGCGCGTGCAACCACCATCACCTATCTGGTACCTGGCTCGCCATTTCCTATTTCAGAACGATACCGGCCGAGCTCGAAGAAGCCGCCTTCGTCGACGGCACCAATCGGTTGCAGGCGATGACCCTGATCACCCTGCCGCTTGCGCTGCCCGCGGTCGCCGTCATTGCGCTATATGCGTTCACCAATGCCTGGAATGAATTCTTGTTTGCCTTGCGGCTCCAACACGGAAGCGGACGTGCTGCGCAGCCAATATTGACGACGCCGATGCACTTCGGCCGCGCCGGTCGCATCAGACAGCAAAGTGCACAAGTGCATCACACACTCATATGCTGATTCACGATCCGGCTCAAGCTCTAGCAGACGATTGGCAAACAGTCTGGCCTGCGCATAATCACGCCGCGCTTCACAGGCGGCAACCAGGCGATCAAGTGCATATGTATAGTCAAGCCGTAGTCCGGTGCGCCTGGCGGCCGCCCATGACGTGTTGTTGCCTTCCAGAAAGTCTCCGGTATAAAACGCCACGGCGCGACTCCAATCATGGTCGAGCACCGCCTGGCTAAATCTGAAAACATCGTGGCTCAGCGATGCGTCAGCCGACCACGCCAGACCGGCCTGAGTTTGAATGACATGGTCGGCAATCTCGGGTCGCGTTCGTCGCAACAATCGAAGGGCCTCAGCCAGGGCCGCGACTGCGTGATGCTCCGAATGACTCGGCCACAGACTGGCAAACGCGCTTGCGTGGCTCAGTCCACCGTTGCCAAGTGCAATCATTGCCAGCAAGGTTTGCGCATCGTTGAGCGTAGAACTCCATTCCACGTCCGTACCGTTGAGCTTTATCCCGAACCGCCCGAGTAATCGAAGCGTGATCATACTAATCCTAAGCCCAGTCATCCAACCCGAAACTCAGGGCATTGACCACACGGCCGCCCGACCCACAAGTGCACCGACAAGCATCCATGCAGGCATCCACCGAGCAAAACGACAAGCAACTGTGTGCCGCCGCCTCTGTGGCCTGCCAGGTTGTGTCCCGATCCAACTGTTCACCTGGCACAATCATGCGCAGGCCGGCCCGCCGTGGCGGAGTTCGCCCGGCTGGCGTTGCTACAGGAATTACGTGATGTTCCAACATGCACCCAGATTAAGCCCATCCAGGGCAATAAGCGAGGGTCAAAGCACCCATCAATCTGGTTTAGTGCTGGTATGTTTGTCCCATGGACGGCGGACCATAAGCGGCTTATGCTTCCGTTATCCTTCCACTAGTGTCATGCAGTTGAACACGAACACCCCCCAAGCCGGCACCCTGCTGCGACTCCTGCGCAACCTCATCACCGCGACCCTCGTCATCGTCGTGCTGCAAGTGCTGGTCATTGCCGGCAACCGCGCACTGGCCAGCATCATCATCTTATTTTCCGTGCTGATCATCACCGTCAGCAGCCTGGTCTCCCGCGCGCTGGTCAAACGTGGGCACATGGTGGCGGCGATTGCGCTCACCTGTGGCGGGATGTATACCTCGTCGGTCGTCAGCGTCTTGGCGGATCCACGCGTGATGACCGTAAGCGTGCTGTCTGCTTTGCTCGGTGCCGCGCTCGCAATGCCGTTTACAACCACCCGGCAATTGCGCGTGGTGCTGATCGCGGGCGGCATCACCGTGATCATCATCGCAATATGCGGTCTCTTCGTCAATTTACTAAACCACAACTACACCACCGCCAGCGACATCTCACTCTTGGTCGCGATCACACTGTCCGCGAGTATAGCCCTGGGGTGGTTGCTGAGCTTTCACCGACGGCTTACAAATCTGGTGACGGATTTAAGCGCGGCGCGAAATTCCTTAGAGGCACAAGTGGTCGTCCGCACCCAACAGTTGGGGGATGAACTCACGCGTGCACGCGGGCTTGAGGCCGAGCTGCGCGTAGCGCGTGAACGGTTGGTCAACACGCTTGAGGATGAGCGGCGGCGCATCCGGCGCGATCTGCATGACGGTCTCGGGCCAATTCTGGCGTCGCTAACTCTGAAATTAGATACGGCGCGCCGCGTGGCGAAACTTGAGCCGGCTGATCCGGATGGTTTGTCACACCTGCTGGTGGACATGAAGGGGCAAACTCAAACTGCGGTTGGAAGCGTGCGACAGCTCATATACGGGCTGCGCCCGGCTGCGCTGGATGAAATGGGGTTGATTGGCGCGTTGGATCATCACGCACAGTCTCTCACTTCGGCCGGGCTAGGCGTTACCTTAAAGTGCGAGCAGGCCATCCCGGCGCTGTCCGCCGCCCTGGAGGTTGCCATATACCGCATCGCACTGGAGGCCATTACCAATGTGCAAAAGCATGCCCAGGCCTCGCGTTGCCTCGTTGAGATTGCCATGCGCGACGAACACAACTACGAGCCTCTTGGGCCGGCGGCTGACGAAAGTGATCTCGCAAATCAGCGCTCATTTGTAACCCTAACGGTACAAGACGACGGTATAGGAATCTCACCGGCCGCAAAACCGGGCGTGGGCAGCAGCAGCATGCGTGAGCGCGCCGCCGAGCTGGGCGGCGCGCTCACGGTAAAACGCCTGGACAAAGGCACACTCGTTTCTGCGGAGTTTCCAATATAGCTGGTTACCGGTAATCACCTTCCAAACAGTCAACTCAATCACCATGGACAAGATAAAGATCCTCATCGTCGATGACAATGCATCCTTTCGAGACGGCCTGCGTACCATGCTGCACTACACCCCGGACGCCATGGTGGCTGGTGAGGCGAGCAACGGTCGCGATGCGATCAGCAAGGCGCTTGAACTGCAGCCCGACGTGGTGCTGATGGATATTCAGATGAGCAAACCCGGTCAGCCGGGGATCAACGGGATTGAGTCCACCCAAAAGATTCATGCGGCCAGTCCGCACATTGGCATCCTGATGCTGACGATGCATGAAGACAACGACAGCGTCTTTGCCGCCATGCGCGCCGGCGCTCGCGGCTATCTGCTAAAAGGGGCTGACACCGATGAGATTATGCGGGCGACCCGCGCGGTGGCCAGTGGCGAGGCGATCTTCAGCCCGGCCATTGCCCGGCGCATGATCTCGTTCTTTACCGCGGTCCAGCCACCAACGATGCCGGAAGACATTCTTCCGGAGCTTACACCGCGCGAGCGCGAAATACTCGACTCGCTGGCTCAGGGCCGCACCAATCAACAATTGGCGGACGTCTTTGTGCTCAGCCCACGCACCGTGCGCAACCACCTGAGCAATATTTTTTCAAAGCTGCAGGTGGCCAATCGTGCACAGGCCATCATTCGGGCCCGGGATTCCGGTCTTGGCTAGCCCTCGATCGGGACCTGAATCTCGGTAACCACCTCTTTGCCGGGCACCGGTGGCTGCATGATGATTTCGCGCGACGGGCCTTCCATCCGCAGATGGTGGGCCGCGACATAGCGCCCAATCGCCTGATAATGACCGTGACCGGTTTCAAATGGCCCGACTCGAACAGTTGTCAAGGCGCGTCGGACGGCGGGCAACTCATGCACGCTAAGAGTCAACCCATTCGAAAGGGTGACCGACATCGGTTGACCATTATGGAGGAGAAAGCCCATTTCAACATCCATTTGCTCCCACTCAAGCACCTCAAACTTCATGACGACTGCGGGCATGCTCAAGCGAGCCGGATTGATCGCGTGGGGCACCTCATGCAAGATGCGATTTAGCAGGTCAAAGCTTGCATCCATATCTGCCAGCACCGTGCGCACGCACAAATACGGCTGGGCGGGAATGGCCTTGATCACCAGATCCGGTGTTTCGGGTACGGACCCCAGGTCAATTTGTGCGATGCGACTTTCTATCATTCTCAGCCGCGTGGTTTCCTCGGTTAGAACCTGGGTGACTTGGGCGCGTTTAAGGGTGAGCATGCCGCGCAATTCCGCCGGTGATACGTCACGATCCAGCATCGGACCAATTTCCTCCAGGATAAAACCCAAATCCTTCAGCGCAAGAATACGATTTAGGCGGGGAAGTTGCTCCGCAGTATAAGAACGATATCCGCTTTGTGGATCGACGTAGCCTGGTTTCAGCAACCCTATCTGCTCATAGAACCGAAGCTGCCGCCCGGATACCTGGGCAATTTTGGAGAACTCGCCGATCTTAAACATTCTGCTTCACTCGGTTGTCGTCGGCCACTATGTGGCC
>JANXLU010000084.1 GCA_025354985.1 Chloroflexota bacterium | reverse complement strand
TGCCACCACCGGCGCGTGTGTTTCCAGGATTCTTTGCAGTACGGCGATAATGCGCTTTCAATGAACTACTGGCTACTCAAATCCGAGCCGAGCGTCTTTGGGATCGATCATCTGGCCAAGGTGACATCATCAGTTTGGGATGGTGTGCGAAACTATCAGGCGCGCAATTACCTACGCACTGCGCAGGTTGAGGACGTGGCCTTCTTCTACCACTCAAATTGCCCGGAAACGGGAATCGCCGGGCTATGCACGGTCGTGGAAGCCGGGTTGGACGATCCGACCCAGTTTGACAAGAAATCACCCTACTTTGATCCGAAAAGCACCAAGGCCGCACCGCGCTGGCAGACCGTGCGGGTGGCGTTTGCCCGCAAGTTTGCCCGGGTGCTGACATTGGACGAACTTAAGATCTCATTTTCCGGCGACGAGCTTGCAGTCGTCCGCAAGGGTATGCGACTTTCGGTCATGCCCGTGAGCGAACAATCCGCGCAGAAGCTGCTCGCCATGCTGGTGTAGCCGACGCCGTCAACCCGTGCAGTAAAATTAGATTTCGATTGAGCGAGGGTTATGCAGTCGCGATCGGACCCCACCTGACATGAAAAACTTAAAGAAAACAATCCTTATTTCGTTGGCGGCCTCGGCACTGCTTCTGTCATCCTGTGGCGGCGCGCCGGCCTCAAATGCACCGGCTTCGACCAATTCCAGCGCCGCCGCGGCGCTGAGCGTGAAGTCCGTCACGTTTTATACTGATGAGGCCAAAGGTGCGGCCGGTTCCGCTGTGACCGAATTTGCCACCACCGACAACCCGCTGTTTGCCAAGGTTGAGCTGTCCCGGCTAGAGACCGGCGCTAAGTTTAAGGTGGTCTGGATTGCCAATGACAACGGCAAGGACGTGGTGATTGTTGAGAAGAACCTGGATGCGTTGGTTGCAAACATCATCGAAACGAATGTCAAGCTTCCCCGTGATTGGCCGGTTGGCGAGTATCGGCTGGATGTTTACAACGGTGAGACGCTGATCAAGAGCGCTCCGTTTAAGATTGTTGCGAAATAGCTGTCATCCGACGGTTGAACACGAGCGCACATTCCAACGTGCGCTCGTGTGCTATTTTTCGAAGGTGTAAATTTCCTGCATCCGCGTCCATTTGCCCATCTTTTCCGGGTTTGCCAGGTGGGAGTCATGCAGTTCGATCTGAACGCCCTTCATAAGCTCATCCCACTGATGCATGCGCTCGGCGATTTCCGGCTTCCAGGGCGTACTCTGCGTGCGGTCGTCAATCAGATCAATCAGAATGACCAGGCGCAAGCCGTGTCGGAAGATTTTGCACCAGTTGCAACCGACGTCGCGCCAATGCTCGGCGACCTCGGGGAATGGGTTTGCATGATGGGCTTCGTATAGCTGAATGGCATGAGACTCGTTTGTCAGATCAAGGGTATAGGCTAAGAGTGACATGGACTAATTATCTTCAGGGTTGTTTGTGTCAACTCCGCGCCTTGCCTGACAAGGTGGCACCTGTACCCTGGACGGAAACGATCACGCGCCAAACAGTTAGGAACATCACGCTGAGGCAGGCGCACCAATAAAACACAACGGGTAGCGTGGCCGATGTGTCGGTGCCGCTAAGAAGGCTGTGAATTACCACCGTAATAAACACAGCGAAACTTGAAAAGTGGATCAGACGCCAGCCGGTTTGTGTAATGGTGGCGCGCACGTAAAAGCTAAAGCTGATGATTACAAGCACATACAAGGATATTTGCCCAAACGCCACCCACACCTGTTCGTAGTTGGTGCTTGCAAACGGTATTAGCAGTTGAACAAGGTTGTAGCCAATAAACTTGTCGCCAAGCAGGATCAGGGCATGAAAGACGGCAAAGGCGAGGGCCATCAGACTGGTATGCTGATGAAGGTCAAATGCAGTGGGTCCGCCGGGCCAGATGCGCGCCAATCGGTTGGTGATGAGCAGGCCCAGAACCATTGAGATCCAGGTAAGCCCAAACGCCACGAAAGCGCTGCTCCGGGAGATAAACCAAAATGCCTTGGGTTTGTCACCCAACAAACTTCGGGTAAAAGACGGCGCCATGGTCGGTAGCGCCACGCCCAGGCCGAACCCGGCAACAACAATCGCCAGGATTGTGATCAGCGCGGTGCGTCCGCTCAGGGTTGCCGTGGTGTCCTCAGGCAGGTTGACGGAAATACGGGTTGGCGCCGTTGCGGTAGGATTTCGCGCGGCTCCCTTATTGTCTGTATTCATTTATGGATGACGCAACCTTACCCGAGCGGGATGAGGAAGATATTTTGCAATTGTTAATTTTTCGCCGAAGTTCACGCAGCCGTTAAGATTGGCGCATGGCAACCTTTACCCACGTCAATTATCTTTGGGATGATGCGCACGCCGCGACCTTGTCACCGGTTGATCGCCTGGTGTATCGCTCAAATTTGCTTGGTAGTGATCAACGAATCACAAACACTGGAGGTGGAAATACGTCATCAAAGATACACGCGCCGGATCCACTGACGGGCGCCAAAACAGAAGTGCTGTGGGTCAAGGGTTCTGGAGGCGACTTGCGCACCAGCAAGCGTGAAAATTTTGCCTCGCTGATTCAGGAAAAGTTGATTGCGTTGCAGCCGCGTTACTCCGCGGCACCCAACCGCGGACCAAAGTCCGCCGCGGAGGACGAGATGGTTGCGTTCTATAACCACTGCACCTTTAACCTAAATCCGCGCGCCTGTTCGATCGATACTCCGCTGCATTCGTTTGTGCCATACAAGCACGTGGATCATATGCATCCGAATGCGGTGATCGCGATTGCTGCGGCCAGCAACTCGGCGGCGTTGACCCGGGAGATATACGGTGACGACGTAATCTGGACGGCCTGGCAGCGGCCCGGGTTTGATCTGGGTCTGAAAATTCAGGACGTGTGCAAGGCGCACCCGAATGCCAAGGGCGCAATCATGGGTAATCATGGATTGATCAATTGGGCCGACGAGGACAAGGCCTGTTATGAGCTGACCCTTGATTTGATCGAACGAGCCGCCAATTTTATCGCTGCGCATGACAAGGGTGCCGTAACGTTTGGCGGTCAAACATGCGAGGCTCTTGATGAACCTGCGCGTCATGCCGTGCTTGTCGAGGTGCTGCCCTGGTTGCGCGGTCGCATCAGCCGGCAAAGGCGTTTCGTTGCCACGGTGCAAGAGGATGCATCGGTGATGCGCTTTGTAAACAGTGCGGACTGTGCAAGGCTTGCCGAGCTTGGCACATCGTGCCCGGATCACTTTCTGCGCACAAAGATTAAGCCGATGTTTGTGGCTTGGAACCCGGCAAGCGCAGATGTGACCGAACTAAAACGACTGTTGGATGCCGGTCTTGTGCGCTATCGCGTGGATTACAGCCGGTATTACGAGACGCATAAACATGCCGACTCCCCCGCAATGCGTGATCCAAACCCGACCGTGATCCTCATTCCGGGGCTTGGCATGATCGCCTGGGGCAAGGACAAGAGCGAAAGCCGGGTGACGGCCGAGTTCTACAACTGTGCGATAGAAGTTATGCGCGGCGCGGAGGCTGTCGGAGAATACACTGCGCTGCCTCCGCGGGAGGCTTTTGACATCGAATATTGGTTGCTCGAAGAGGCCAAACTGCGCAGGATGCCGCCCGAACAGGAGCTTGCACGCCAGGTCATCGCGGTCGTCGGTGGAGGAAGCGGTATCGGCCGGGAAGTGGCACTGCGCCTTGCACGGGAAGGTGCGCACATCGTATGTGTGGATCGGGATGAGGCCGGTGCGCTGACTACCTCGCAAATGATTCTGGATCGAAATGGCAATGGGATCGGCGTGGCCGGTAGCGGGATTAGCGGATGCGGACCGGCGATTGCGCTTAATGCAGACATTACCCGGCGCGAGAGCATAAAGGCCATGCTGGATGAACTTATGCTGGCATACGGTGGGTTGGATGCAGTCGCCATTACCGCCGGGATATTTGTTTCGCCTGATGTGACGGGCCACATCCCGGATGAACGGTGGGCCCAGACCTTTGCCATTAATGTAACGGGAGCCTATCTGGTGGCCGACGAAGTGGCCAAACTATGGCAGCGGCAGAATATGCCGACCAATCTGGTGATCACCACTTCGGCGAATGCGGTCGTTGCCAAGAAAGGCAGTCTGGCCTATGACACAAGCAAGGCCGCTGCAAACCACTTGGTGCGCGAACTGGCCATCGAGCTGGCCCCGCTTACCCGTGTGAACGGCGTAGCACCTGCGACTGTGGTGCAGGGCAGTGCGATGTTTCCTCGCGACCGGGTGATCGGATCACTGGCCAAGTACGGGATTGACTATACGGATGACGAGGCGACCGATGTGCTTACCGCAAAGCTGGCCCAGTTTTATGCGAGCCGCACGCTGCTGAAGAAGCCAATCACGCCGGCGGACCAAGCCGAGGCCGTTTTTCTACTGCTTGGCAACCGGTTGTCACAGACGACCGGCCAAATCATTGCCGTTGACGGCGGCCTTCACGAAGCATTTCTGAGATAGTTTGTGGAGAGGTGTGGGTTACGGGAGGATTTTGAATTGCGCTCCGTCGCTCCTGCCAAAGGACTCGGGCAGGTAGGTTTGGGTTACCTGTGCCGGCATGACCTTGTATGTGCCGGCAAACGCGGGCCGCAGCAAATAAGTAAGCTCATGCGTCCCGGAGGGCAGGTAGCTTGCTTCTGCGATTGTGACGCTGTCGCGCAACTGCGTGTGCTCAAACGAGCAGCCGCACCATGCATAGCGCGTTTCGATTTCAGGCATGTGCACCGGCACCAAACGCGGATCCAGAGACTCTGCACCCGCGGGCAACGGGTCGGTCAAGCGCACAAAGTAGAGTGAATGCGGTGCAACCACGGTAAGCCGCACCCGCACGTTCTGGCCGACGCGTGCCTCGTTGATGGCTGCGCACGGGGAACCCGGCTTGGGGGTGCACTCTGCAAGTTCGTATTTGCGCGCAACAACGATGCCACGATTTATAGCCTTGGCTTCGTCGGCAGGCAACACACTGTTTAAGCGGGCGCTGTAGTAAAGGACGCCCGTGCCTTCGCCGCGTTCAAACGTCAGCTCGTTTCCAACGGCGGGCAGCAGCTGGCTTATTGGAGTTTGCACGGTGACTGTGCCATCGCGCGCCGAGGCCGTGCCATTTGCAACCGAGACATTGTTGAGCGAAACGCGCCAGGTATACATTTGGTTGGCATCACCCGTGGCTGCACGCCAATCGGTCAGCGCGAGTATTGCCCACGTCGTTTCCTGCGGCGAGATCCACGCCCGACCACTGCGCGCCATGAGGAGCCATCGCACGGCGTTGGTCCCGAGCGCATTCTTTGCGTCCAGTTTCGTGATCGCGTCCACGACCATCGCGGTCGTTCGGATATCACTGTCGAAGGAATAGGGATCGGATGACTTTTCGTGCCAGCTTGCGCCCGATGCGGCTAGGTTGGCCGCACCGTATAGGTCAGCCAAAAGCGTGGTGATACGCGTGTCACCCGGGTTGACCATTTGCAGGCCCAAGGCGACCAGGGCGCGTGCGTAATATGACAGCTTCTCGCGGAATTCGTATAAGCCTGCAAGGCGGCCACTGTTTCCATGACCCGCGTCTGCCAGCACGAAGGCGAACATGGCTTGTCGGTTGGCCACGTTGGCGGGCGTGCTTACGTCGAGCGTGTTCACACGTTTCCCAAGGTATTCGCCGGCCCGGTTAAAAACGTTGGCATCAACGGCGTAGGCTTTTGCTCGTGCACGGGACAGTGCGAGCAGCACATGTGCGCTTACCATTTCGTTGCTTTGCGTGGACCCCGCATACCAACCCCATCCCCCATCCGCAAGTTGCGCGCCCTGCAGGCGTTGAACATGGCGGCTGATTTCGGTCGCATCCCGGTTGAGCGCACTACCAGCCAACAGGCGTGACGCGACCAATTCATTGTCGTCATAGGGGGATGACTCAAGCTGCTCCAGACCATTATTGATAATCTTGGTCAGGGAGGTGTCAACTTGAACATCGAGTGTTCCCTGGCCTTTCTCAAACCGTCTGGGGAGCGCGACAACCTCGACTTTGCGACCCGGTTCGCGCAGGTCTCCTGTAGTTGCAATGGTTTCATTGGCGACATAGTGCAAAATGGGGATTGACTGGTCCGGACCACCGGTGGAGGCCGGAGCAAGTTGGACGCTGTCCTTCAAATCGCCAGAAACGACGCTAAAGGTCAGGATTGCGTTTGGCGCATCCTGCACCAACAGATCCCAATTTAGTCGGCCCGAGCCGTGTGCGCGCACCATTGTGGTTGCGGGAGGCGTGCTCACGAGAGAGACCCCTTTTGCATCCAGTGTTGCGTGCACGTCGAGGTCGGTGGCGGTGTTATTGTTGATTACCGCGCCCAAGGTGACCTGATCTCCCACGGTGAAGAATCTTGGCAGGACCGGTCGCACCAGTAACGGTTTGCTGGCAACGACATCGGATATCGCCTGACCTACCATCAGCCATCCATTGCTGTCGTTGGCCAGCGCCTGGGCCTCCATGCGCCAGGTGGTCAGGTTGTCTGGCAGCGGAATCTTGACCTGGGCGTGACCTTGCGCATCGGTTTGAATGATTCCATTCCAGTACGCAGTGTCTTGGAAATTACCACGTGTGGCGTCGCTGGCAAGGTCGGCGAGACCGCGTCCGCCGCCACCGCCCTTGCCATACTCGGCAATAACTTGTTGGGTGACCCGATCTACACTGATGTTTAGGGTATCCGCCGTTTGAATACCCGCGGCGCGCGTGCCATAAAACAAATCCAGAAGCGGGGCATTATTGGAAGCCACAAGCGTCAAAATTGCCTTGTCCACCAATGCAAGCGACAGCTCGGCCTGAACTGGTTTGCTGGTCGCATCCGTGACGGCAATGTCATATACGGCGATATCGCGCGGACTATAGTTCAATCGCTCCGGGCTGACCGTGACATGCAGCGCAAACTGGCTTGGGTTCACCTTAAAGCCCGTCATGCCCAGCTTGTATCCGGCCACCGGATTTTGCGCATCCACGCCTTTTAATAGGACAACACTGATGTAGGCGTTTGGCGCGAAGCTTGCTTCAATTGGCACCTCGATGAGGGCGCTGTTGCTTGTTAACGTGAGCACGCGTTGTTGGAGCAATCGCCCGCGCTCAATGCTAACGAGGGCGGTGACGGTGCCACTAAAGGGTGATGGAATTAGGAGGTTGGCAACATCGCCAACCATGTATGTGGTTCGGTCGAGCTTCAATTCGATGCGGTCATTGTTGTCTATCCGCCAGCCGACGTATTCGGTTCGAGATGAGGCCCATACATAGGTTGCGGATTCGTCACCCGCGGAACCAATGTCCGACGCGTCTTCAGCTGTGATGCGAAATGTGCCGCCGTCCTGCAACCTAAAGTCAGTGGCGCACTGACCATCCGCATTACAGGCGGCCCGTTTGCGGGTGATCACCGTGTCGCTGGGCACCGATGTAAACAACCGGTTTCCGAACCGATCCTCCTGCTGAACGCTAAACCACTCCCGGTGTAAAAGCGTGAATACTGCCGTGCCATCTGAAATCGGCGCACCCTGCCAATCGACCATGACGCCTGAAACCTGAATCGACTTGCCTTGCTCGATCACAAACGAATCTGTCGCAACGCCAACGATGGCTTTCCCTTTGTGCACAATTACGGTAGCTCGCGTGCTGACACTTTGATCATTTGCGTCCGTGATGCTGGCTTCGAGCGTGTATTCCGCGCTGTTTTTGCGGCTGTCAATATTGGTGGGAAGTCGGAAGGAAAACTTACCATTGGCATCCGTGGTGCCCACACCATTGGACTCCCGGGTATTGTTGCCGGCATCGCGCAAAAAGTAGAAATCAAAATCACCAAACGTATAACGACCCTGCCCACCGTACCTATCAAAGACGTAATCCTTTGAGGAAACCGACCATGCAACTTTGGCATTTGCCACGTTTCCGCCAAAAAAGTAATTGGCGGCGATGGTTGCGCTTATGTCGGCGCCAGTAAGGATGTCTGTCTGAGCGGGTGTGATGGATGCCTCAAACTCCGGTCTTCGGTAGGCGGCAACTTCGAATCCAGCGGGGCGGTAAATGGTGCATGGCTGACTACGCGGATCATAGGGTCGGGCAACTCGGGCCGGGTCATAGGAGGGATTTGGTGCACAAATTTCCGCGTTGTAGCTTCCGGTTGGGGCCAGCGTATCCAAAGCAAATTGTGTGGTAAACGTGCCATTTGCGCCAAGAGGAATGGTGCTGCTCAACACGCGTTGCCCCTGATCATTGTTTAGAAATAGATTTACGTGACGCACAGTCGGCGAGATCGTGTAGCGGGCATCATCATCAGTACGCACAATGCCCTTGAAATACACCATTTGTCCGGGCCGATAAATTGGCCGGTCTGTTTGCAGATAAACGATGAAAGGGTCGACAGAATATTGCTGCGGCAGGTTGAATTCGTAAGGGTTGAGTCCGCTGTTCCAATCACTCGAGACAAGACCAAAATCCGCCTTCCCGGGTGCACCCGTCATTGCAAAAAAGCCGGCCTGGCCTCTGTCTTGAAGGGCGACTCCACGGAGAATCGCCAAACCGCGGTCGTCGGTTTTGGCGCTTCCAATCTTCGAAAACGCGCTGTCGTAAAAGTCAACGATTTGGCCCGCGCGCGGTGAGGCGGTGTTGAGGTCGGTTACCCATGCCAGCAATTCGGTTGATCCATACTTAAGCGTGATGTGCAGATGCGAAACGACCATCGCGTGCCGAACTATTTGAGAGTTGGCTGCAATAGTTTCAGGTGTACTGATGCCCAATAAATAGACACCAGGTAGGGATGGCGTGTCGTCTTTCTCCGCCAATTTGATTGCGGAGAAATTGGTTTGATTCAAGGTGTTGCTGACGAGGATCGTTTGTGTGAATCCAGGTGTGCTCCGTGAGACTTCGTTGTAAATTTTTTGCAGATCGCGTGTTCTGAGAAATTCAATTGCATCGGCCGGCAACCGGAGCAAGGTGGCGTTAATTCGCGACACGTTGCGGTACGCCGCAAAAACCTTGAGAGGGCGCGAGGCATCATATGTGCCCACGTCGCCGTTTGTCTGCAGTTGAGCGAATGGAGCCAGCTTTGCGGTTGTAAATGAAATGACTTTTGGCGCACTCAATCGGGCGCCAAACTGATCCCTGACTCCTGGGCCAATCGTGATGCTGTAGCGGGTGCTTGGTTGCAACGGCGTGTTGAAGGAAAAGCGATTGTCGTACGGAGAGTAGTAGCTGAATATCTGGCTGGCTGATATAGCTGGAGAAAATATGATGTTTTGATAGACGGAGGCTTCGCTGATTGGAACATTGAACTGGATTTCAAAACCGTTATCCGCAGGAGCATTGGCATCACCATTTTTTGGTCGGGTGTCCAGGACGCTTGGAAGCGCAAGGGTGCGGAAGTTGAAGGACAGTGGTTGATTTAGGCCGGCAGTTCCGGTGCGCGCCTTGGCAGCGGATGAGATGGAAACCACGAAGTTTGTGTTGCGGGGCAGCAAGGACGTGGGTTGAAAGCCCAGGGTTTCGCCCCACACAATACTCACTGCGTTGGCTTGTGCCGGATCACCTTTGGTGCTTGTGTTACTCGTGGTGTCCGGATCGGCTTGTTCGGTTGCCCAAACGAAATTACCCGGTATTGCCGGCGAAATTTTGAACGCCGCTTCCACGGAGGCGTGATCCATGTTTTGGCTAAAGGTCACACTAATCGGCTGATCCAGCCCAACGGCCGTGTTGTTTGCAAATCCTGCGCGTTTCACCATCGGAGGGCTTACGCTAAATGAAAATGTTTGGCTGCGCTCCAATGTTGCGCCGGTGATATCCTTTAGACCTGCGTTTACCGAACCTTGATATTTCACTCCTGCAGCAAGTGGCTGGGACGGACGAAACACATAGATGCTCGTGTTTAACCATTCACCTATTCCCACAACGGCTGGGCTGAACGTAACTGGAATCGGCAGACTTCCCTGGTTGGAAATTGCTGTTAGTGGAACTACGGGACGGTTAAAAACGACAGTAACCATGGCATCTGCGGTTATGTCATTGGCACCGTCTGCTGGAATAATTTGGGCCACCGCCAACTTGCCAAGCGTATTGATTGTGAATTGTTGGGCACGGGCGAGGGTCTTGCCACCGCTGGATTCGGCCGTGTCGCCAAGGTTTATGACGAATTGGGTGTCGGTTGGCCAACCTGTGGGCTGTGAAAGTTCCAGCACGCTTGCACTGCGCCATGCGAGTTTGGGTGCGGTGCCGCATGACCCATCTGTGGAGCACAAGGCAATTGAATCTTTCACAGTGTCTTGATTCATGGACTGGTCAAACGTCATGACAATGGGCTGGTCTGATAACAGTTCCTCACCCGGTGCAGGAGATACATCCAGCACCAAGGGTCGTCCAGGCGCGCGCGACGGTTCGGGCGCCTTTGATGGCACCGGCAAACTTGGCGTGACATAGGCGGGGACCGTGGGTGAACTCTCCGCGGTCGGCGGTTGTTGAGTTTTTTGTGTGCATGCCGACAGCACGAAAACCAATACAAGTGACAGTCTGGAAAGATGGTTCAAAGTTGTGTGCGACATTTGCCGTTCCTTGTGGAGTCACCCAGCGCAGTGACGTAGGTAATTGTGCCACGTAGTGATCAAAGCATCCTGGGTGACTGACCGTCTACAAGTCGACGGTTCACCTCCGCCAAATGATGCTTTAGCGGCGATTCACTGCTAAACTCAGTTCATGGACATACCCGACGTAGTTACGCTTACAAAGGATTTGGTCGCATTCCCAACGCCAAGCCGCGTTAGCAATGCCGCCATCAGCGACTACCTGCAGCACCTGCTCACCGGTCTTGGATTTGACGTCGAACGATTGAGCTACGATGATCAAGGCCAGGAAAAAGTAAGCTTGGTGGCGCGTAAGGGTGCGGGTTTGGGTGGGCTCGGCTTCTTTTCCCATTCCGATACCGTGCCAGGTGATCAAGGTTGGAACCCGTTCACGCCAGTTGAGGAGGGTGGCCGCATTATTGGGCGGGGAAGCTGTGACATGAAGGGACCGCTAGCTGCAACCATTGTTGGCGCAGCCCGGGCCAGCTTTACTGCGTTGAAACATCCCGTGGTGATCGGTGTGGCCGCAGATGAGGAGAATGGCTATTTCGGCGCCAGCCAGATCGTCCGAGAAAGCCGGTTGCTGGGAGGAAACTGGCCCACACACGCAGTTGTCGCCGAGCCAACTGAGCTCGTACCCGTATATGCCCACAAAGGTGGAACAACGATTACCGTAACTGCAACGGGGGTTGCGGCACACACCAGCACCGAACTCGGCACGTCGGCAAATTTTCTAATCGCACCGTTTTTGGCCGAAGTATCGGGACTGGCACCCGTATTCAAGAGTGACCCGCGATTTCTAAACCGGCAGTTTACGCCTCCGAGCTTTGGTTTTAATATGGTCCTAAATGACTTCGGTACAAAGCTAAATGTAAGTGCAGGCAAGTCCGTGGCGGAGCTCAGTATTCGCAATATGCCCGACGTGGACAACGAGGGAGCGATTGCACTAATTACGGACATGGCGGCCAGGCATGGGCTGCATTCCGCTGTGCACATCGTAGATTATTTTCACGTGGCGCCAGGCAATGATATGGTGCAGGCGGCTTGCCGGGCCGCAGCCGCGCTTGAGCCGCAAACCGTGCCCTATGGCACTGAGGCGGTGATTTATCAGACTCGAATTCGCAACCAAGTGGTGCTTGGTCCGGGAAGCATCAAACAGGCACACACGGTTGGCGAATGGATTTCAGTCGATCAATTGCACCAAGCCGTAGCCATCTACGGTCGGTTAATTGCAGATATTTGTGCTCGATAGAGCCGGGCAATTGGTGTACGGAGCGGCCTAACCCGGATTGGCACGAGCATCTGACACATACAAGGCACGAACACCTAAGTGCATGACTAGTGCTCCAGCAGCGACTAAGGCAATGCCAGTTTCGTATAGGCGGGCAGGGCCAAGCGCCTGATACATAAATCCGGCCGCGGCACTGCCCACCAGGCTGCTTAGCGTAAAGCCGGCTAGGCTAAGCAGGCTCTGAGCCGTGGCGACCAAACTCTTTGGCGCTAATGATTGCACCAACAGAACTCCGGATGGAAGCCATAGCCCAAAGCCAATTCCTCGGATTGCGTTTGCAACCAGCACTCCGCCAATGTTTGGAAAAGCCAGCTGCAAGGCTCCGCAGCTGGCGAACATCAGCATGGCCAATAAGATGGCACCCTTCGCTTCGAGGCGTGCAATGATTGCGGCGGACGCGAACATCACTGGAATTTCAATGGATGCTGAAATGGCGTCGCTCAGGCCAAGCACGTCGGTTCCCAAGCCAAGATCCTGCATATACAAGGCGCGGTAACCATAGATACACGTTCCTCCGACTGACATCAGGAAGGCCGCGATCAGGAAAAATAACAAGCGTGGGTTTCGCACCAATGCAGCCGAACCTGATCGCAGGCGCGCGCGTTCCACCGCAACGGCGGGTAATCGAAGCGCGCAAATAAATGCACCAACCCACATGCCCATAAACGCAACGAAAGCTGCCTGCAGGGATGTGGCGGCAACCAGCAGGCCGACCGCCAACGCGGCGATTGAATAGCCAAGTGAGCCCCACATTCGTAAGGTTCCGTACAGCCCGCGCCGGGAACCAAGTGCTGTAAGCACCGCACCATCATTGATCGAACCGATCGGCGGTAACGCGGCGAGAAGAACATTGATCACCAAGACAACTGAAAACGATCCCGCCTGACTCATGAAAAGATATAGCCCGGCAAAGGCAACCATGCCGAGCGAGACTAATTTCCGCTCGATCCGCAACGAATCGGCAACGGCTGCCCACACGGGGGCGCATAGAAGCGCGGTCACACCGGAAATGGAGGACAGGATGCCGATTTCGCCGGCACGCATGCCCAATTCGCGATAAAACAGCGGGACAAAGGGTGTGATGGCACCAATCATTCCAAACCAGAAAAAGAAATACAGGCGTGGGACGCTAAGATTCACCACCAGGTCCGAACCATTCCACAGTTCATGGATTAGTGTCTAATCAATGCGTGCACGAGGGCTCCGGACCCAGGATCACCATCCGAGTCGTTCATTTCCCAAGCCAGGGCGGCGGCTCCCAGAATCCCGCAGTCGTCGCCCAATGCTGCGACTTCAATGGGTGTAGCGCGATAGGGTGGAAGTGCCCTCTCTCTAACTACACGGCGGACGCGATCAAGCAGCACGTCACCCATGATGGACACACTTCCGCCAATAATGATTATCGACGGATCAAATGTGTGCAGCGCGTTAATGCATCCGTGGCCCATGATCCATGCCGCACGATCAAGAATGGTCAGCGCGTCCAGATCCCCTTCGTTTGCGGCGATGCCCACTTC
Organism: Chloroflexota bacterium; assembly: GCA_025354985.1. Lineage (GTDB taxonomy): Bacteria > Chloroflexota > Anaerolineae > J036 > Brachytrichaceae > AQU-03. The sequence continues at coordinate 39,267 of JANXLU010000084.1, read as the reverse complement.
GCGTGCAGTGATGCGACCGGCATCTCCTTGAGCCAAGGTAAGGATGCGGGCCGCTCGACCATCTGTGACCATCGCCTGGGCCAATCGTGCTATGCCCGGGCCGGCCGCATATCCCTCGAGAGAGCCGGGCAGGCTGGTGTGATCAATCGCTCCATCTACATTGACTGAAATCAATCCGAGCTCGGCGGCGAACCCATGGGCGCCGAGCAACAACTGGTTGTTAATAATCACTCCTCCGCCAATTCCAGTGCTCCATGTGAAATACACCAGGTGGTTGTGGCCACGACCGGCCCCATAACGATGCTCGCCGAGCGCAGCCAGGTTTGCGTCATTATTGATGGCACAGCTCAAACCGGTTGCTGATGCAACGCGATCGCGTAAATGGACATTGGTCCAGCCGGGTAGGTTGGGAAGACCTAGAACAACTCCGTTATAGGGATCCAACGGTCCGGGTGATGCAACACCGATGAACCGCTCGGACCCACACATCACTCGTTTGGCACATTCGGCGATGCGTGAAATTACGGCGTCCGGTCCTTCATGGGCATATGTCGGTACGCGTTCGCGCTGCAGAATGCGACCGGTTCGGTCAACTGCGGCAGCGCGAATGTTGGTGCCGCCGAAATCGATGGCAATTACGACATCTGCCATATTACATGCCCAGCCAGCGTGCCCGCACCGGCGCGTTACCAAGACCACGCGCATGGACGATTTGCGAGTCACCCGGGATCAAATCCAGGCAATTGTCGCTAAACACGGGTTCCAACCCACCGGCACCAGCCAACCAAACGCCCTTGGCGGGCTTTTCGACCGAGAACTCAAGCAGGTCTTTGCCGAGTCGATTGACGCGCATCATGGGTGGGTCAAAGCGAAGATTCTTAAACGGCTCGGGCCAATTTGTAGAGCGTGCGATTACATTGCCCTTGAATAGGAGTCGCTGCGACAGGACGGTATTTTCGTTAATATGCTCCGTCCACTTATTCAATTCAGTTGTGGCATTTGCAGGAAGGAATACATCCTCTGTCCGCAGTGCTCTGATCGAACCATCCAGATCAATCACCGTTGATTCAATCTGCGCAGACACACCGCGTAGCGCTCCGTTCACGATCCAGCGGCTGACGCCAGATTGATCGCGCAGTGCTCCAACGACAACGTCGGCGAGATCACGACGTGTCACATACCAAGCCGCTTTTGGTCTCAAATAGTAATCGACAAGAGCCCAACTGGTGACCGGCCAGCAGTCGTTAAGCTGCCATACAAGTGCCCCGCTGACGGCGCGCGCACCGGGTTGGCCCCAGCGCATACGCCACTGGCTGTAGGCATTGTGCATCGCCTCGGCCTGCATCAACTGGCTGATATAAATATATTCCTCCAACGGTGCGTCTCCCGGGGTGCCAAAATTCTCGTGGATGTAATGCTGCAACCGTCGGGCGCCCCCTTCCGCCTTGTTGTGCCAGTTAATGTATTCACGATCTGCAACGCTTACGGCACTGCCGGCCATGGGGGCATCACCTGCGGGAAAGTACTCGGCAACCGTTTTGTAGTTCGGGAACGATTGCATGCCAAACTCCGTGACGAATCTGCCTTCCAACTTGCCATATTCCTGATATGGAAACATTCGCTGATGCCAGACGCTCCAGACGTGCTGGTCGCCACGCGTTTGGTCCGAAGTGCCGCTATCCGGGCTCCATGGGCTGCCGGGCCAGTACGGTGTGCCAGGATCGAGTCGCGCACACACGTCCGGTAGGAGGCGCTCGTAGATTTCGCGAGCGGGAAATTTTGTGCTGAGAAAGTCACCTTGAAAGCCCGGGTCGTACATCTGGTTGCTTTCGGCGATTTGATAGTCCTCGTTATTGCCCGCCCATATTGCCAGACAGGCATGGTGACGCAACCGTGTCACGGCCGCTTCGGCTTCAGAGCGGACACTCTCCAGAAACGACGCGTGTGCCGGGTAAATGCCACACGCAAATAGGAAATCCTGCCAGACCAACAATCCCAGCTGATCGCACGCGTCATAAAACGCGTCGTGCTCATAGATCCCGCCACCCCACACGCGCACCATTTGCATGTTGCCATTGGCGGCCATTTCCAACCAAGCGCGATAACGCTCCGTTGACAATCTGTTTAAGAAGCTGTCCGCCGGAATCCAGTTTGCACCGCCACAAAAAATCTCGGTGTTGTTCACCTCGATCGTAAACGACGCGCCCGTCTCGCCGGTTACGGGCTTCTGCGCGAGCTTGATGGTGCGCAGACCCAGCGATTGGTCCATGCGTGAACCCTCAACGGGCGCCCCAGTGAGCGGTTCCACCAGCTCGACTGACAGGGTGTAGAGCGGTTGCTTGCCATAGCCATTTGGCCACCAAAGCTTTGGGTTGTCGACCGAAACCACATGGTGCACGCCGGTTGTCACGTCCGCCTTTACGACGTCTTGTGTCACAATTGAACCGTCTGGCGCGACCAGCGTGATGCGCACGAATGCAGCCTCAACTGAACCGGCCAGCCGCACGTCAACGCTCACAATGGCGCGTGACAAGTCGTTCGCCACCTGGACCGGGCCATGGACAGTGTCTACACGCGTGTCATATTGCTCAAGCGAAATGAGACGCCATATTCCTGCGGTGAGCAAGGTTGGGCCCCAATCCCAGCCATAATGGTAGCTGGCCTTGCGAACATACAATCTACTGCTGTCACCATTCCATAGTGGCAGCGGTCCACCGCATGCCAGCTCGGCCTCCTTGCCCTTGCGCCACGCGCTTTCAAACAGTATCTCAAGCGAGTTTTGGCCCATGCGCAGTAACGCGCGGACGGCAATTCGCCGTGGCACGAACATGTTGTCGTTCGAAAGGATTTGAGTGCCGTTAAGCCAAACGGTGGCGAACGTATCCAACCCTTCAAAAACAATATCTGCATTTTGCAGCGCGTCCGGATTGTCAACCTCGAAATAGGTTTGATACAACCAATCCCGTTCTCCAACCCACTGCACGTCTTTTTCGCCAGTCCCAATAAACGGATCCGGGATTGCACCGTGCGTGAGCAAGTCGGTGTGGATGCAGCCCGGAACAATTGCATCTCGCCAACCATCGGCGATGGCAAAATCGGCGGTTATCGTGCGCGCTAAATTGCGTTCCTTAAAGGTCCAGTTGGATGAAATCGGTGTTGACGAGAACATGGTTAACTTGGATTAAGTGTAACGTGATTTCCAGGCAGTGATCCGAGTGCCCGTCATCTACAATTCCCACCGTGTACCGGTCTCGATTCATACGGGGCTGGACCCAAATTTGACAATGCTTCCCATATTTCAGTTAACGCCGAAGTTTCATCATCGCGTGTGGGGAGGACAGCAGTTGCTGGTTAATCCAGCCGACCCGGTTGGCGAGGCGTGGTTGGTTCACGATGATAACCTTGTGCAAGGAGGGCCGCTTCAAGGACAAACTCTGGCACAGGTTACTTCGCAGTACTCAGTCGCTTTATTTGGGCCCTCGTCGGAAAGATTTGGCGCACGTTTTCCATTATTGATCAAAATTTTGGATTGTGCGGATTGGCTCAGCGTTCAAGTGCATCCAAATGACGCGCAAGCGGTTGCGATGGCCGGTCCGGGCATGTTCGGCAAGACCGAGGCATGGCATGTGTTGGCCGCCAAACCGCGTGCCCTGCTAATTTCCGGCGTAAAGCCTGGCACGACGCACCAAACGCTGGCAGCGGCGATTCAAAATGGCACGGTGCTGGATGTAGTTGAACAACACGAGGTTGTCACCGGCAATACTGTATATATGCCCGCCGGAACGATTCATGCGCTTGGCCCGGGGCTGCTAATTTATGAAGTTCAACAATCAAGCGATATTACGTATCGTGTTTGGGACTGGAACCGCCCGGCCAGTGCGAGAAGGGCGTTACATATTGCAGAGTCTCTCGTTGTATCAAATCCGGAATTGACCGGTACGATTCTTTCATTAGGCGAATTGGATGGCGCAGGACGCGTTCTTACGAATCCCTTTTTTCTATTTGATGTGCTACGTGTTGGAGGATCTTTTGGTCAAATAATCACCGGCGATACGGCACTGTCCGAGTGCCACTGTTTGACCGTAACTTCTGGAAACGCAGCAGTTGCGGCGGCGGGTGTATCAGTTTCTCTTAAGCGCTTTGACTCGGTTGTTGTGCCAGCAAGCATTGGCAAATATGTGATCCACGCTGACATTAACGCGGTTATTATGCGATCGATACCCAGCCCGGGGTAGCCAGTATTTTTCCAAGAATTGCCCGTGTCCGGTATTCGGATGTTTCATGAATGGGCCGGCCCAACTTGCAAGCTATCGGCCACGAACATCTGCAGTGCGCCACGGCCGGCTTACAGCATGGGCATTCCAAAGCCCTCCTGCGTGCCGGGGAACAGGAGTGCGACGCACGTGGGACAACGCGCAGCAATGTCGGTCTCACTCAACAAAAGCGGAGCCCCGCCATCAACCGGTTCAAAAAAGAAATGTGCCGCATCGTCCACGCTCAAGCGTGATCGTCTGTTTCGCAAGGCGTCCAAATAGTCTTCGTTGGCAGGATTATGCGGACCGGGTGGGCCGGTGACAATCAGTCGGTCATCGCTCGCGCTTATCGCACGCAATTCATGGAGCACGTCCAAGGCCATTGCAATGTTTTTGCGAGGCGTTATGCGTGCTGGTAGAAGCAGTATCCACCCCGCACCCACTGTATTAAATTCGCGGGCCAGGCGCAAAATTGTTGGAGCCCATGCCAATTGTGTGGCCGTGTCGACCCCAGGTGGCACGACAGTGGCAACAGCCCGACCGCAACAATGATAATTAGATTAGCCGCCACCATATGACCTTCCCACGCCTCATCATGCGCCACACAGCCCCTGCACTGCTCCGATATGTGTTGGTGAGTTTTGGCGTGTCTGTCTTGCTGACGCGCCTGTACCTCGGGCTTACCGGATTCCCCAAAATCAGCTTTGGCGGTCTCCAGTTTTCCCACCTTCTGTGGGGCGGCCTGGCACTAATAGCTGCCGCGCTGTTGATGCTGATTTACGCCTCACCGGGGATGCGAAAGGTCTCCGCAGTCCTCACAGGCGTGGGCATTGGCCTGTTTATCGATGAGGTCGGCAAATTCATCACCGCCGACAACAACTATTTTTATCAGCCGGCTGCGCCGATCATCTACCTGTGTTTCCTGCTGGTCGCCCTAATTTACGAGCGCGTGGCTTTATCGCAGCGTGTACTCACCGAGCGCGAGGCTCTGGGCGAGGCGCTGGACGATATCGAATCCCTGATCGAGCGTAATCCATATGCCATGCAGCGCATAGCAATGAGCGCCACCCTTCTCCCTGGTTCGCAGCAACTGCGTTCTGAGCCGATTATGCAGCTAAACTGGGCGGTGATCGTGACCACGATCCTGAAGGCCATCTCCGGTCAAGACTGTTTGATCACCGTGTTATTGGCGATCATTGCACCGGTGGACGTTATTGGCTGGCGCGCTGGCCTGACTTTTCGGATTGGATCGGAGCTGATCCTAGAGCGTAAGCTAGACGGTGTCGCCCGGAAGGACAAGGGTCTGACGTGTTTTCATAACTCGATCGTGGTCATCCTGCTTGGTGGCGCATCCTTGGCGTTTTTGCTGGGTTTGCCAGTTTTGGTTGAGGTGCTGCACACAGACTCTGGCGGTGGTCTGCACCTGCGGAACCAGCAGCGGGCGGTGCCCGCCGCCCGCCGGAAATTTGCTCCAGCTTGCCTGGATTGGACCGAGCGCGTACCTCACATGGGCGGCTGGTTGGGCGCTGAGATCACGGCCATTTTCTTTGCCAATAAGTGGCTGCGACGCATGCCCACCTCGCGCGTTGTTCGGCTGACGCATGCTGGTGAAGCGTCCATCAACCGCATGGCTGTGCTATATGGGTAGGGCAGCGTATGCCCGTTCAATCGTCCCGCCCGTTGCGAAGTTGGCTTTAATGTTGTGTAATGCCTGGCCCCGATTGGCCCCACCGCAGGCGGTCAGCAAGAGGTCATCACAATACAGAACCATGTCTGTGATGATCCGCTCAAACCGATAGTATTGCAGCGCCGTCATGTTAATCGCGATGTCACCATAACCGGAGAAAAAACGTGCCCATTCTTCGTCTGGTGTGACCCCGATAAAGCCCTGACCACCCCCAATAAACATCAAATCACGTTCGCGGAGCGCGAGGAGAGGTGCATCCCAATCGACCAGGTAAAACGCATCATCTGCGAGAAGAACATTGCCCGCGTGTGCGTCGGTATGGCAAACTACGTAGTCAACTGATAAACCCGTGATCAGCATACCGGCACGCGCACTTGCCTGTTGAATCAGATCCGCGATGTAGTCGTGCTGATCGTGCAACAACTGGGACAGCTCTGCTGCGTGCGCGTCATAGTGTGTCATGTTGGTGTGCTGCACAAGGTGGTTGTGCAGACGGTCGCGCCAATCTGGCGCGTAGGTTTAATGCGGAATTTCTGCCAACAGCCGGGTGGGGTACGCTGCGTCATGTATGTGGCGCAAGGTGGCGCCAAACTCACGCCATTGATGCGCCGTCATAACTTCGTCATAGCCGTTTTTGGCCTCAATAAACGGCATGCAGATCAACGTGTATTCGCCAACTTTGGCGCATAGTTCGCCGTGGATGGTGAGGATGGGTGGGATGATCTGCACGTTTCCATGGGCGTGCAAATACGCCGCAAGCTCCAAGCTGACGCGTGGCACCTCACCGCGCCGAAGTTTTATAAAGACGACCCGACCATGGTGCGTTTCTGCCCGGTACACCGCGGCGTTTGGATCGGCGCCAATTGGGAGGAAAGTCAGGTCTTGAGCGGTCAGACCATACTCTTGTTTTACACAAGACACTATGGTTCCTTCGTCAATACTTGGTTTTTCCATCACGGGCTGGATTATCCGCGTTAGCTTCAATCGCGCTGACGTTGTATATTTGTTTCCAGTCCAGCAAATGTTTGATCGGCGTCAGGCCCGCAGGGGTTTCAATCCGCGGCGCTACACGGCCACTGATTGAAAAATTGATCCCGGCGTACTAATTGAGGTTGCCCTGCACAAGTAGGAAGTGCTTGTGCAGCTCCGGTTCGTCCAATGCAATCGGGCCAAAATGCCATCCGTGTGGATTGCGAATATGAATCTTGCCAGTCGCACCGTCGTAACGTTCCAGGTAGTATGCATGTGATGAGAAGATTAATTTTGATGGATCGGTGTAGCCACCATCGCCATTAATGGATATGCGCGACATCAGAGTAATTGGTCTGTCGGCCGCTGATGCTCGGGCCAGAGCTGCATTGCTCACTTCGCTCGCCAGCATGCTGGGCATGTTGCGACCGGTGATGCTGCTGAGTGCGGCGCTTGGGCTGCCAGCCTCGATCCCAACCAGCACACCGGAATAACTGCCGTTTGAAAGGCCAGTGCGAAGATCGCCTTCAAACTTGATAAATGCCTTTTCCATAAGCGGAACCCATTGTGCACCACCCTCGCCCGCGCGTGCATATACCAGGTTGCCCTCGGCATCGACCGGGACCTCGGCCGTGATCGCGATGTCTATGGGTGGGCCGGGCAGCACCAAACCAAGCAGCACTCTATGGAACCGTACGCGATAACCTTCCGGCGTTGCCACGATCATGGTTGCAATCGTCGCCGGTTCGCAAAGTGCCACCGCCGCCAGCGAACTGAGGAAATAGCAGTCGCCGGAGAATCCCTGGGTAACATCCTCGGCGCTGGGAATGCCCGTGGCCGGATTCCACAAGGACCCATCCATTTGCATGTAGCGCACGGCGGGTGGCTTGATATCCGGGTTGACCGCGGCGGATTGTTGCACCAGACCCGAGAGCAGACCCTTGTCTGCCGGCGTGATAGTGGGCTTTCTTCTTGGAGGATGGGTTATTGTTCGCGCGTGCTGTCCCAACTGTTTAGCTGCCAACCAGGCTTCTTTCAGCGCTTGAGCATCTGCCACTGCATGGGCTCTTCTCGCCGGGGTTGGGCGGCGCTTTATGTCCGTGCGAAATCGTGAGATGGCATCCAGAACCTGGGCTTGTTGGCGCTTTAGTTTGCGCGCAAGTGCGGCGCGTAGGGCATCGCTACTAGGCATGACGGAACTTTACCAGTTTATTGGCAGCGCCGATAATCTACCGCATGAAAACCGTCGTTGGGATGCTTCACCCCGGCACAATGGGCGTTTCGGTAGCCGTGGCCGCCATGCAGAATGCCAGAGTCATTTGGGCTTCACATGGTCGCAGCACGCAGTCGCGTGAGCGTGCCGCACAGCATCGCTTGACGGATGTGGGCACTGTGGCGGCGATGTGTAATGAGGCCGAATTCTTGATTAGTGTGTGCCCGCCGCACGCCGCTGAGGACGTGGCGCGCGAAGTAATAGGACATGGCTACAAGGGCAGATATTTAGACGCGAATGCCATCTCGCCTCTGAGGATGCGTCGCATTGCCGAGGCATTAATCGAGGCAGGCTGTGTGCCGGTTGATGGTGGCATTATCGGCGCGCCGGCTTGGTCACCCGGTGGCACAACACTTGCACTATCAGGCTCGGACGTTGGGGACGTCGAGGCGTTGTTTACCGGCAGCAACTTGCAAACCCATAATTTGGGGTCTGAGATTGGACGGGCTTCCGCACTCAAGATGTGCTATGCGGCCTGGTCCAAGGGCAGCACAGCGCTTCTGGCGGCCGTATTGGCCGCCTCGGGCAGCCACGGCGTGCGTGAAGCGCTGGAAGCGCACTGGAATGTTGCTGACCCCGGAATGATGATCAGCGCTGCACATCGAATTAGTGCCGCCGCTCCGAAAGCCTGGCGTTGGGTTGGAGAAATGCACGAGATCGCGGATACTTTTGAGGCCGCCAGGCAGCCCCGCGAATTTTTTGACGGGGCTGCCAAAACATTTGAACAATTGGCAGGATTTAGAGACGCGTCTATTACCCTTGAAGAGGTGCTGGCAGAGTTGATGCGTTGAAAAACAATGTCGATGCCTGTTGATGTGGCATTGCCGACTACGTGATTGAAGCCAAAATTGCGTCCACCTGCTTCTCATCCCATAACGACTCTGGTGCCATGATTAACACGGCAGCTGGACCGCCTTTACCTGCAAATGGCACCTGTATCATCTTGACTTTTGTGCCGTTTTCGAGCTCACCCAGGCGTGTCTTACCAACCACAGCTGCTCCACGAATCTTAAAATTGGCATCGCCAACCGATGACCAATGAATCTTTGCGCCCTGGCTAAAGTTGTTGTCAATGCTGTTCTGAATCGTGGCATCGGCGTTTGCTCCGGCGGCCGTGGGCACTTGTATAAAGAACAGGCTGGCGCCCTGCTTGTCATTAATAAACATCGGCATGTTTACGCCGAGCACTGATACAGCCATGGCTGGTTCGAAGCCAGTGGGCACCGTGAAATCCACGATTTGGGCGGCGCGTTCGCGAACTTTGTCAGGGTCCTGCGTCGTCACGTCCTTTAGCGCATTGCCTGCCAGCAAGCCCGCGGCGATCGATACGCCGACGCACAGCAAGATCACAGCTGCCACTGCTCCCAAAATGATCTTAGTTGTCTTGGTCATGGTTGGGGAATGGTAGCGCAAACTAGTGGCTGTGTGGCTGAAAAATACAGGATTCCATCCGTCCGGGACCCTGCGACTACAATGCGCGGATGAAATCAGTTTGTGTATTCTGTGGCTCCAGCGCCGGTGGCGCGCCTGACTATGAGATTGCCGCCATAACCTTGGGCAGCGCACTGGCCAGGCAACGGATCACGCTCGTATACGGCGGGGCACATGTTGGATTGATGGGCACATTGGCCAACGCAGCATTGGCCAATGGTGGTGAGGTTGTTGGGGTGATTCCCCAGACGCTTGTCGAGAAAGAACTGGCACACAACGGGTTAAGCCAACTGGTGGTCGTCGAAACGATGCACGAGCGCAAGGCAATGATGAACGATCTGGCGGATGGTTTCATTGCAATGCCGGGTGGATTGGGTACGTTGGAAGAAATGGCGGAAGTGCTTACGTGGGCACAGCTTGGCATTCATCACAAACCGTGTGCATTCCTGAATACACGCGGTTATTATGATCATGTACGCGGGTTTCTAAATCATGCCGTGGCCGAAGGGTTTATGAAACAGCAGCATGCCGATTTGCCCCTTGTAAGTAGTGATCCGCTTGACTTGCTCACACAGATGCATGCGTATAAGCCGCGCCACACGGATAAGTGGGGACGACTGCCACCAAAATGAGATTTTGGTACTGGCTAAGTCTATCGCACAACCAAGCCTAGTTCTTAGTATCCATGCTAGCTTTGCGTACGTTATTATGAATGTGCCAGTGTAGGCCAATAAACTTAGGTTTCGCGGAATAAATGAGGAATATCTCATATACAATAGTGCGACTTAGAAATTGCTCATTGAAATTGGGTTGAGACCATATTGTTTATGAAGTCGCATAGGATTAGCGCAACCATCACAGTAATTGCACTCGCACTGACAATGGCTCGTGAGCAACCGGCGTTGGCAGCGGGCGGCACAAGGCTGGTTCCGGCAATTGGTACCACACGGATAAGTGAGACCGAGGTTGGCGCGGATGAAATACAAGCACATGAGTTGGCGGCTAATCCAATCATACGCTCGTATAAGCCTGCAAAACCTCAACGCGGGCCAAACGTAAGTGCTCAAGTTGGAAGACGTGGCCTCCATACGCCGGATTCGAACTTATCGCAACCATTTCCGAATACGCCATTGCCAATCCCGGCCGTGCGCAGCTCAAAAGTGAGCACAACCAGTCGGGAGGCGACGCTCACTGTAGAGGGATTGAACTTTAGAGACACGCGCGGTGCCAATAATGGCAATCAGGTTTCTGCGGATCCACCGGGCCAGGCGTTGTGCGTGGGCAATGGATTTGTTGTTGAAGTGGTGAATAGCGTAATTCGAGTGCTTGACTCTGATGCTGGTTCGGCAGTTTCACCGATTCAAGACCTCAATACGTTTTTTGCCTATCCGGCAGCAATGAACTATGCGACGGGTTTGGCCGGCTCAAATTTGATCGACCCTGTATGTGTATATGATCCGGATCATAAACGCTTTGTTATTGCGCTGACAACGCTTGGCGTTGAGCCGGTCTCGCAGGGCCTGACCGGCAAGAATACGATTGATATCGCTGTGTCCAACACTGGAGATCCAACCGGTCCTTGGACCGTTTATAAAGTCCCCGCGCAGAACGATGGCACGGACGGTACGCCGAATCATCATTGCACTACCGACGGCAGTACGCCTGGACCGTGCTTTCAAGACTATCCACATATTGGTCAGGACGCATACGGGATGTACATCTCGACAAATGAATTTGACTTGTTTGGTCCGGCCTACCGCAATGCACAGGTGTTTGCCTTTTCAAAAAAAGAATTGGCCGACCACCCGGCCAATCTACATCTGACACTCGTAGAAAACCTGACCGTAGCCGGCACTCCTGGATACACGGTTTGGCCGGCCAACTCTGAAATGGGTCAATACGAACAGCGCAATAACGGAACTGAATATTTCCTAAGCACAATTGCCGGTGACGGTTTGGAAACCGGAAACCCAACTGGCACAAATAACAAGATAGCGCTCTGGGCATTGACCAACACAAGCTCGCTTAACACGGCGTCGCCTGCGTTGCGCATGCGAAGCACACTTATAGGAAGCAGGACCTACATTTATCCGCCAAAGGCGGCGCAAAAACCAGGGCCGGCGCCGCTACGCGAGTGTATAAATGATGCGACAACGGTAACCAACAATGGCGTGGGTTGCTGGCGCAAGTTCTTTGGTACTGAACCTGCGCACAATGAACAAATCGCTGCGCTTGATTCACAGGATGCCCGGATGCAGCAGACCTGGTTCGTAAACGGACGGCTGTATGGCGCGGCAGGAACTGCACTTCGAGTTGGTGGCCGAGTGCAAGCCGGGATCATTTGGTTCCAAGTCAGCCCGGAGGCCGAGCGCGAACATCTGTCAGGCGAAATCGAAAAACAGGGTTATGTGGGTCTGGCGGGCAACAATTTGGTTTATCCGGCGATCACCATGGGCACGAATGAACGCGGTGTCATTGGTTTCTCGGTCATCGGCACCGATTATTATCCAAGCACCGGCTATGTAACCCTTGACCATGATGGCCGCGTCGGGCCGGTTCGCATAGCCGCTGCGGGGGCGGGCGTTTCCGACACATTCAGCGATTATGTGGTCTATGCCGGAAGCGGGCTTGGCAGCAAACGCTGGGGAGACTATGGCGCGGCGGTTAGCGATGGCCGGAATATTTGGATTGGAGGCGAATATATTGCGCACAGTTGTACGCTCACTGAATACCTGGCCATTCCATTTGGCAGCTGCAACGCTACCCGTCGGTCGCTGGGCAACTGGGCGACTTCGCTGACACGTATATCGCTGTTTGGTAGAGACTAATATTGAACATCGTCCTTTAGATTTTGCAAGTAGCGGTGGGTGCCATGTTTTGGCGGCCGGTGCCTTGAAGGCATTTCAGTAAGAACAGGCGAAAACCTCATGCCATTATGCTGTCCCCGGACTGATAAAGACCGAACGGCAGCGCTTCACCCACCTGCCACTCATTGGTAACCTGAGCTCGCCGACCGGCCAACCGCGTGCGCGCTACGACGGACATACCGAGGGCCAGTTGTGCAGGTTCCCAACGGGCCAGAGCGGTCGGAACATCTCCATTTGCTTCGGACAGCGCTCTGGCGAGGGATAGCGCGTCGGCGGCAGCCTTGGCTGTTCCGGCTGCGGCGTGTGGGCGCGCGACGAAGGCCGCGTCCCCTATTAGGCACGCACGACCGCTGACCATCCGCTTCATTTCAAGATCGACAATGACTTGGACAAACGGACGTTCGGTGGCGCGGACGATGTCACGCAGCGATGCAGGCAGTACGGCGGCATCTTCGTGTAATTGATGGCGTGCGTTGTCAGACATCATGCCGAGGGGCACCGACAAGTCGCGGGTTACCCCATCGCGATCCATCAAGAGGTCGCTAAGTGCCTGACCGGATGTAACGTTACGGTACCAAAGCCAGTTCAACTCTGACCGACCGGATGGTTCGTTTGCGCCGTCATGCGGTATGGGATAAACCAATAGGTGCGATGACGGCAGTAGATGATAGGTTATGGCATCGGCGAAGCGGTCATAGCGTTTTGTTTCCATTTGAGACTGTTTGACCGTTCCGCGGAACGCCACGTAACCCGCGTACGTTGCGTCGATCTCCGGGAATAGCAAGTGCCGTCCCGCTGAACGAATACCATCCGCACAGACGAGCAAGTCACACGCAATCACCTTGCCGTTCAGGAGTTGTGCTGACACAATGTCATCCTTCTGGGAGATAGCGCGTAGCGTCGCGGATAGATGATATCGGGCTGCGTCGAACCGGCCAATTAGTTCGCGATACAACGTGTTATACGAACCCAGTCGGTGGGGGGAAACTTGGTCGTGAACTATTTCATCATTCGCCGATAAATAATGAACGTGTTGCGTGGTGATACTTGCGCTATCCAAATCAAAATTCGGCTGGCCATGCAAATACGCGACAGTGACCGGGTTGAGAACAATGCCCGCACCCATTCCGGACAGGCGCGCCCGGGCGCGTTCGTAAATATTGACGTCGCAGCCTATCTCCTGCAACGCCAAGGCTGCAGTTAAACCGGCCAACGAGCCACCTATGATGGCAACGCGGGGCATGCGCACGTTCATGTTTGGCGGTTACCCACCAACCGGGCCAAATGTCACAATACGATGAATCGCGACCGTATATAGGACGCGAATTTCTCCTTTTGGGTCACGCAAGGGATAGGGCGTGGTGCCTAGATACTTTTTGGAAAGCCGGTTAATACTGTCCGTTGCAAGATGTCCATCGGTGGCGTGATCTTCTTCAACAACGCGGGTGATCTCGCCATAAATGGTTATCCAGTGATACGGATTCTTGGTGTTTACCAGCATTATGGTGACATGCGGACGTACGCGCAGGTTGCGGTCCTTGAGTCGACCCCGCACCGAATTTAGAAATACGTGTGTGCCATCATGTTCCAACCAGTTTGGTGTCAATTGTGCAATGCCGTCGGCATTTACGGTCGCCACTGACGCGGTGATTGGATCGTTGAGCAGAGCCAAATGGACAGCGGCCAACGACGCCAGACTGGTGGCGGGTGTGCGCGATCCGACTTTGAACGCTTGCTCATGACCCGGGGTAATGACATCTGCGATTTCGTATGACATGGGTTTTTTCTGGTAAATGATTGGATATTGCGAGGCTATCGAATATTTCGCGAGACGGCGCCGCGTTCTTCAACAACGAGATTTGACTCCGGGTCCCACTGGAAAAACTCCAGAAAGGTTCCGTCCGGGTCGAGCACATACAGCTGTGTGACGCCATCACCGCGGGGAAGCGGTCCAGCCACAATTGGCACCCCGTTTGTTCGCAGGTGGGACTCCACCGCCCGAATATTTTCGACCTCGAGACCGAGATGATGGGCGAGTCCCTTTTTAGCGCCCGTACCGAGATCGCCAAAGCCGGCCACTGCAGTGGTATCCGACTCGCAAATAAAATGAAGCTCGAACCCCTCGCCACGGAACCAGCAGCCCGCAAACGTGAAATTATCCGGGCGCGCAACCTCGAGCATGCCAAGTACCTCGCCATAAAAGTGGCGCGTACGGGCCAAGTCCGAGACGATCAACGCGCTGTGATCTAGTTTCTTAATATGCATAAAAGAGTTGTAAATACGAAACCAACCGTTTCGTATTCCGAAGTTTAGGGCCATGGAAGACGTTTGTCAAGGTGTAAATGGGGCAATGGATAGAATTTGTATCGTGATCCAAGCAAAAACCACGCGCAAAGTAGTTCAAACATTGGGCGCGGGACGGCCGCGCAGTACTGTTGCACATCAAGCCATCTTGAATGCAGCGGGTGAGTTGCTTGACAAACACGGTTTTCGGGCGGTGACCATGGAGGCGATTGCGGCGCGTGCGGGAGTAAGCAAGGCAACCATCTACCGGCACTGGCATAACAAGGCCGCCATTATCACCGAACGTTTCTTGCAGCAAACCGCGTCAACGATTGGTTTTTTGCATAGCGGACCGGTGAGCGAAGACCTGCGATTACAGATGCGGGCACTGGCGCGCGCCTTCAGCGGGAAGAGTGGGCGGGTCATCGCCGCGCTTGTTGCGGAAGCGCAAGACGACCCCACCGTGGCCGATGCATTGCTGAATCATTGGATATTGATCCGCCGTGAGGATACGCGACGCGTATTGCAACGTGGGATGGATCAAGGTGAGTTGCGGGCGAATCTGGATCTAAATGTGGTCATGGACGCACTATACGGCCCAATTTATTACCGGATGCTGGTGCGTCATTTGCCGCTGAATGATGACTTTATCGACCACCTCGCTGATCACGTGCTGAACGGCCTGTTAGGCGGCGCTCATCATCCATCGATACATTTGATGGACTAAATGCGAAACTCAAAGCTCGTCATCTTTTATGCGCTGCTGGCCATGATGCTGGCGACCACCAATGCGATAGCCGCTGCGGAGTGGATGCCAGGGTTGGCGATTGCCGGTTGGGTGGCGGTGGCAGGATTGGTTGCAGGTGCGGCGCTGAGCTACAGCAATTTCCCGAGTTGGACGGCACACCTGACCGCCGCGATGTATGGAACGTTTGTGGTTGGGCTTGCAGCCGGTCTAAGCGAACAATTTGCCCGCGGGCTCACTTGGCGCGAGCGCATTCTCGGAATGGGACAGCGACTGAACGATGTGATCTACCAAGCGCTGCACCGCGGGGCCACGCGTGAGACTCTGCACTTCTTCATCATTGTGGTCGGTGTGACCTGGCTGTTTGCATATTCCGCGGCATGGTACACGTTTCGGCACAACCGGGTTTGGCATGTAATCCTGCCCACAGGCTTTGTATTGTTCTGCAACGTCTATTACTACAGTGGCAAGAACAACTTGGATGTGTATCTGGCGGTGTTTTTGCTTGCGGTGATTGCACTGTTGGTCAATTCATTCGTAAGTCAGCGAGAGGAGGTGTGGCAAAGCATGCGGATGCGTTATGCCACCAATCTTCGCGGTATTCTTGGCTTTGCCGGAATGGCGATCGGCCTTATAGCAATCCTGCTTGCCTGGCAGGTGCCGGATTTGGCGCAGGGGCAAAGTGCGCAGGAGTTTTTTAACAGACTGAGCCAGCCCTACAGCGAAACCCAACAGGAAATTGGGCGGTTGTTTAGCGGTATTCGCAATTACAACATCAAGCCGTCTGAGGAGTTTTCGACCGATCTGGTGCTGGGCGGTCCGCGCGACCTGCCAACCGACCCAGTGATGTCCGTGCTCGCGCGGAACGACGTTCGCAACTATTGGCGGGCGCGCTCGTTTGACGCATATGACGGCGCCAAGTGGCGCAACACACTGTCGGACTTTGTTGATACGGCGGCCAGCAAAAGCGTTGTTTCGGTGACCGGATACCTAAGCCGCACGGCGGTATCGGCGCAGTTTGTGCTGGCACGCGGCACCGACAGCCTCTACACCACCGGCCAGCCGCTCAATGCCAGCTTGGCAAGCCAAATGGTGGTGAACGGGTCGCGCACTGCGCCCAATGAAATTGTGCAGATACGCGTCGCTTCGGCGTTGCAAACCGGGGCGTCGTTCTCCACCATTGGGTCCGTCAGCACTGCAGAGGTTGACAAATTGCGGCGCGCGCCAACTGTTTATCCGGCATGGGTGACACAGAAGTATTTGACAGTGCCTGCAAACGTCCCGCGCCGCGTGCGCGATCTGGCGGCGCAAATAACCAGTGCGGATCGGACGGCCTTTGACAAGGCGGTCAGCATCGAACAATATTTGCGCAAAAATATCGCCTACGATGAAAACATTCCGGCCCCGCCAGTCGGTGTGGAAGGCAGCGACTATATTTTGTTTGATATCAAGCGCGCCTATTGCACGTACTACGCCACGGCCATGACCATGATGCTGCGCTCGCAAGGCATTCCATCGCGTCTGGTCGAAGGCTTTGCCCAAGGCCAGCCCCAGCGCAACGAATTGGGTGGCGACCTGACTTCGTATAGCGTGCTGCAGCGTGATCGGCACGCCTGGGTCGAGGCTTTCTTCCCAAGCTATGGCTGGGTAAATTTTGAACCGACCGCCGGGCAGGCCCCAATTTCCCGATCAAGCGAGCCCCAGGCGCAACCGACTGCGGTTTCAACCCCGACTATTGCGCCAACACCCACGCTCGCACCGGGAGAGACCCCGCAGCCCACGGCTGTTCCAAAACCAGCGGAACGGCAGACGCCCGATCCCACAGGACTCGTCGCGGAAGCACTGAGTGTATTGGCCGCGATATTTGCGGTTTTGGCCGTGGTGTTGCCGTTTGTGCTGGGCGCCGCGCTGTTGATGGTGCTGGCTATTCTTGGCGTTCGATATGCTGAGACGCGCGGCCTGTCAATGTATGCGCCGGCTGCCAAGGCCTATGCAGTGCTCAGCCGGTGGGCAAGTTGGCTGGGCATTGGCGCAAGCGTGACGCCTTATGAGCAGGCACAGCAGTTGGCGCGCCGCGCACCGCGGACTGAACTGCCGTCACGGGCGATTACTGAGTTGTATGTGGCCGGTAAGTTTGGCCCTCGTGCGCCCATGCCTGATGATGTTGCCGATGACGAGGGGCGGGCGATGCTTTTGCTTAAACGGGTGCTGGGCGAGTTTAGGTGGACCTGGCTAAAGGCCAAACTGGGTCTGCAAAAAAAACAGGAAGAATGAGCGCCGAAACACACTGCCTGGTACTTGCACGGGCACACATTGAGCGACATTTTGTAGAGACCTTGGATATTGCAGAATTATCCCGGCAGACGCATCTGTCGTGGTTCTACTTTATTCGGGCGTTTGCCAGTGCATATGGAATCACCCCCCATCAATTTGCAATGGAATGCCGCATCCGTGCGGCACGGTTGCTGCTTGCACAAGGCACCGCTGTCATCCGAGCTTGCGTGGACGTCGGCTTTTCGAGCCCAAGTTCATTTAGCGCGCTGTTTCGTAGGCGGGTGGGGCAGACCCCGGCCCGTTATCGCGCACGCGCGATGCGCCAGTATCTGGCCCAACGGTATGTGCCTTATTGTTTCTTATGCGCTGCAGGAATTCAAATGGAAGGTGTCTGAGCAATTTTCGATATGCGCCTGAGTGCATCATCGGGTAACGTGTGGGTCACAGGAAATAACCATGATTACACACATGTCTCACGCGACGATCAACGTTTTGGATATTGACAAGGCCTACGACTTTTACGTCACGAAATTGGGGTTCAAGGTAGCCACGGACTTCACGATGGACAATGGATTCCGTTGGTTGACTTTGCATGCGCCACAAGATCCAAAGCTCGAAATTACGCTATATATTCCGATGCCGGGTAGCATGAGTGAGGAAGGGCTCGCAGCGCGCAAATACCTCTTGGAAAACAACCTGATGGGCGCAGGCGTGTTAGATTGCGATGATTGCCAGGCGACCTACGAAGACATGAAAGCCAAGGGAGTTGAATTCCTACAGCCGCCGATAAAGCAGTTTTACGGGACAGAAGCCTTGTTTCGTGATGGATGTGGAAATTGGTTTAGCAAGAGCGAGCGGCCAAAGGCATAGTAGCGGCGGCGGGCGGGCATCTTGTAATGTTCAAGATGCCCGCGCTTCATATGCGTTAGCCCTTTAGCTTGCGGTGGGTGACGCGGTGGGGCTGGTCGGCGGCAATACCAAGGCGCTTGCGTCGATCGGCCTCATATTCACTTACTGTTCCCACGAACCATTGCACGTTTCCATCCTCTTCAAAGGCCATGGTGTGGGTGGTCACGCGATCCAAAAACCAACGGTCGTGGCTGACAATGACCGCGGTGCCGGCAAATTCGGTCAGCGCGTCTTCAAGCGCACGGAGGGTGTTAACGTCCAGGTCGTTGGTTGGCTCGTCCAGGAGCATGACGTTTGCGCCTTGGGTGAGCATTTTGGCCAGGTGGACGCGGTTACGCTCACCACCGGAGAGCACCCCGACTTTCTTCTGCTGATCGGCACCGATAAAGTTAAATGCCGCAACATATGCCCGGCTCATCATTCGGCGGGTCCCGAGTTGCAAGTAATCTTCTCCACCACTAATTTCCTCCCATACGTTTTTGCTGGGGTCCAGCGTGCGGTTTTGGTCGACATAGCCAAGCTTGACGGTTTCGCCAACCTTAAACGTGCCGGCGTCCGGCTGCTCCGAACCGATCACCATACGCAGCAGGGTGGTCTTTCCCACGCCGTTTGCACCGATGATGCCCACGATCCCACCGGGCGGGATCGTAAACGTCAGGTTTGAATAGAGCAGGTTGTCGCCATAGCTCTTGGCGATATTTTTGGCTTCGATCACGATGTCACCAAGGCGCGGTCCCGGTGGGATGTAGATTTCAAGCTCCTCGCGGCGCTTCTCGCTCTCCTGGTTTAGCAATGATTCATACGCGGTCACGCGGGCCTTACTTTTGGCCTGGCGCGCACGTGGGCTGGCTTTAATCCATTCAAGCTCGCGATCAAGCGTCTTTAGACGCTTGTCATCCGCTTTTTCTTCAAGAGCCAGTCGCTTGCTTTTTTGATCGAGCCAGTTTGAGTAATTGCCCTTGAATGGAATTCCGTAACCGCGATCCAACTCAAGAATCCATTCGGCCACGTTGTCCAGAAAGTAGCGGTCGTGGGTGACGGCGATAACCGTGCCCTTGTAATCGCGCAGATGGCGCTCCAACCAACCGATCGACTCGGCGTCCAGGTGGTTGGTTGGCTCGTCGAGCAACAGGATGTCGGGCTCTTGAAGCAACAAGCGGGTGAGCGCGACGCGGCGCTTTTCGCCGCCGCTTAGGTTGGTAATTGGGCTGTCGCTGGGTGGGCAGCGCAAGGCCTCCATGGCCTGTTCAAGCTTCTGGTCCAGCGTCCAGGCATCGTGCTTGTCAAGCTCTTCCTGCAGGTGGGCCTGTTCAGCCAGGAGCTTATCAAAGTCGGCATCGGGCTCGCCAAACTTTTCATTGACCGCTTCGAATGCCTTGAGCATGTCCACCAAAGGTTGCACGGCCTCCTGAACCACTTCCTTAACCGTCTTGCTCTCGTCTAGTTTGGGCTCCTGTTCCAGCAGGCCGCGGGTGTAGCCCGGGGCGAGCACTGTCTCGCCAATGTAACCGTCATCGACACCAGCCATGATCCGCAGCAGGGTGCTTTTGCCCGCGCCGTTTAGACCCAGCACGCCGATCTTGGCGCCAAGGTAGAAGCCCAGAGAAATGTCGCGGAGCACCTGCTTTTGCGGTGGATGAATGCGCCCGACGCGCACCATGGAATAAATAATCTTGTTGGTTTCGGTTGACATATTCGGCAAAAACACCCCATCGGCCAGCTAAGGCCAATGCCTGAAAGTGCCGACGGGGTGCCAGTTTGTGTTTGGGTTGAAAGCAGATATATTTTAACAGTCTGCCAAAAATTCGACAATGCGCGTGGCAAGCTGCGGACTGCGCAACATCGCCACGTGCCCAAATCCATCAGTGGCTATTCGCCTGACACTGCACACATGTGCCGCGATCAGGTCAGCTTGAGATGGGCTTACCACATTGTCATTGGAGTCATGTGCGATCAGCACCGGTACACTGATGCGGCTTCCAAATGCTTCGATGTTATAGCTGGAGGGTGGCATGCCGAACCGGCGCACAAATTCCGCCACCCATGCGCGCCGGTGCGCCTCATCCAAGTGGCGAAGGATGTGCGTGCTGAGATAGGCGGCGCCAGAACCCGCACCCATGGTCACGACGCTTTGCAACGTTGGCGGTGGCTCAAACGCCGCAAGCCAGAGCGCGGCGGTGCCCCCGAATGAATGGGCCAATATTGAGACGTCTCCGCCCGCCCAGTCGCAGGCGGCACGTATTGCACGGGCGTAGTTTGGGAGGTTAAGCTCGGCTCCGCCGCTTTCACCATGAGCAGGCGCATCAACGGCGATGACACGAAAGCCCGCGGCCAGCAAGGGCCGCACCAGCGGTGTCATACGACCGGCCTGCAACTCCCAACCATGTGCCAGGATTACGGAATGCGATGCCGGACCACCCCAGGCAAATAGACACAGTGGAATCGCCGCGCGATCCTCATCGTGAGGATAGTTCAGCGTTTCGCGATAGGACATCACATGCCGGGTGCTGCCGGCCAATTGCGAGCGCGATTTCGCCGACGTGTCCCGTGTCGTCGGGCTGCTCCAGCGCTGCACGGACTCCCGCGCAAATTCTTGAAGGCTGGGTTCAAACGCCATCAGCCCGCCAGGTCTTCCTCGTCCATGGTGTCGAGTATCTGGCGGACGTCACCCAGCATTTCGGCATTTTCCAGGGCCTCTTCGGCAGCCAGTGCCAGCTCTTCGACCTTGCTGTCGGTCGCGCGCTTGAGCAGGGCACGCGCGTCATCGCTGGCGATTTCTCCCAGCGCTTCGATTGCCGCCAGCTGAACTTCCTGATCGTGATCCTCGCGGATCAATCGACCAAGCTCACCAGTGGCATCGTCCAGAAAGGTCTCGCCACACGCCCACGCCGCCCGTCCACGCGTCTCCGCTGAATCACTGACCAGATCGGCAAGCAGCCGCGGCGCCCACAATTGATTGCCGCTGCGACCCATTGCCGTGATCGCGCTAAGACGCAGGTCTTCGCTTCCAGAATCGTGTGCTTCGGCAAGGATCGTCCGGGTCTCTTCATTGTCGGCGAATCCGATGGACTCGATGACCCGATGATGAAATAACGAGTTTCGCGGGGCGACTAGCAACGCACCCATCAGCGCCGAGTATGCCTTGTCGCGATCGATCTTCGCAAGCTCCTCAAGTTCACCCAAATACAGGTACCTGCCAAGCGCGGTGGCGCATGCGGCCTTGACGATTTCGGAGGCGTCCTCGCGCATCATGCGCGCAAAAATATTGATTAGCAACGGCGAGTCGTCCGGCTCCAGACCTTCAACGCCATAAATGCGCACCCGCTCATCCGGGTCGGCCAGCGCCAGGCGAAATATTGCCGTGAAGTCAAACTTATAACCTTCTTCGAGCGCGTTGACAGCGAGCAACGCATGCATGACATCACTTCGCCTCTCGTCCGGGATGGTGGGCCAAACAACTTGAAATGTCTTGAAGTCAGACGGAGTCATATCATTTAAGGCTTCCAGGACGCGCGCGACCGGGAAGTCTTCTGCCTGAATGCCCGCCAGGGCCTCTGCAAATGTCGCTTTCTTCACAGTGCTCACTTTCTTTGCCATTGTTTTTCTCCTGCATCCGGGGTTAATGCGCAATACGCGAGCCAGCACACACCGCTGGCTCGCGTATGAGCCGCTTGTTCCTCACATGCAAACTGTTGTTGGAGACAAATAAAGCCGATAACTAGGGGATTGCCGGCGCCAGAATGTCAAGCGCGGCGATCAACACAAACGTACCCAATAGAAACGCCATTCCGGCGGCATGAACCCATTGCTCGCGTCGTGGATCCACGCGCTTGCCGCGCAGCCATTCCAAGGCGATAAAGGCAAGGCGTCCGCCATCAAGCGCTGGAAACGGAAACAAGTTACTTACGCCGATCAACATACTGAGAATGGCTGCAAAACGTACAAAGTCATAGGGGCCCTGGTCGGGAATTTCGCGCGCCATCTCCATGCCCAGCTGGGTAATGCCTATTGGACCGACCGGGCGGGCCTGCGCGATTGGCAGGCGGCCGCTGATCAGCTCGGCTGGAACGCGCACCATCAATGACATCACCCGACCAAGTTCGGTGATGCTGTTGCCAAACGCCTCTGGCACGCTGAAGTTGAGCCGCTCGGTGCGGATCGACTTCAGCCCAAGCGATACGCCAAGAGGTGCATTTGAGTCTGCGGTCGCTGGAATGGCGCCTGACAACGCCACACCATGTCGCGAGAATACCCCGCCACGCTGCACCAGCAACTGAAAATCATGCCCAATTGCGGCGCGCGCAATTGGTGTGATCGGTGTGCCACCGGCCTCGTTAAATTTGACCCGTGTGGCATCGTCAAGTGTAATGTCCTGGCCATTTGCCTCAAGGAGCACATCCCCGGGTTGCACGCCCATTTGCTGGGCAACACTACCGGGTTTGACCGTGCCAATGCGATACGCGAACTGCACGGGTTTGGATGCTACAAACATATTTGCGGCAAACAAGATCAGGATGGCAGCGATGAAGTTCATGAAGGGGCCCGCGAAAATCGTGACAAAGCGCCAGCCGATGGATGCACGCGAGAAACTGGCCGGATCATCCATGTTGTCGGTCATGCCCTCGCCGGTCATCCGTACAAACGCGCCAAAGGGAAGCCAGTTAAGCGAGAAGACCGTGCCATTGCGTTCAAACAATTTTAGCGCCCGCGGTGGAATACCCAATCCGAATTCCTCGACCCGAATGCCGGCGCGCTTGGCCGCCCAGAAGTGACCAAGCTCATGCACGATCATCAAGGGTCCAAGCAGAATCAAAAATGTGGGCAGGCCAAACACCAGCCCGGAGAATATGTCCATAAGCTGCACTTTACGTGCCCGGTCTTGGAATTAAATTAGTGGATTCCAAGTCGTTCACATAGGGTTACCTTCGTCTTGGCAAGGGACGCCGCACTGCGCGTGGCGCGGTATCGGTTGAATTTGGCGTAGGTTCGGGCGTTTGAACCCCGGTGGAGACATCCTCATTGCGATCTTTATCGGGGTTGGATTGTGCAGCTCCTGAACCTTCTGCAAGCGGACGTTCGGCGCGTGGCGGTCTCGCACCGGTTGGACCGCGCCGCGGTTCATCTCGCCGCGGGGCCGTCCCACGACGGTCATCCCGGCGTGCCGGGCGCTCGTCACGGCGACTAGGGCGCTCTTCTCGGCGCGGTTCGTCACGCCGGCGACGATCATCCACGGGCGTGGTTAGACCACTGTTTACGACTTCGATGCCATCTGAGGTAATTTCGGGTTCGACAGGTTTCGGGAGCGGGCGCTGCGACGCAGGTCGGGGTTGGGCAGGTCGGGATTGCTGCGGTTTTTGTTCCCGGCCGCGCGGCGGAGGTGGCGGCAACTCGGTCTTGGGTGAAGGCACCGTGGCTGCCGGTGCGGGTTTGCCTTTGCCACAGTCACAGCCGCCGCTCTCGTGTCGGTCACACGTGCCGCTGGCCGCCTTTTCCTGCAAACGTCGGTATTCTTCCAGGGGCACAAGCTGTTCGCGGTGAAAGACAGCAAAAGTGCGTTCCTCAGTCTCGCCGCCAAGCATTACGCGCACGCTGTCTCGCAGGGCCAGTAGCTCCACCACTTTGCCTTCGCCCTGCGGCGTGCCAATTACATTCTTGAGCTTTGGGAGATGTCGGCGCGCCTCAACGTATTGTTCATACTCATAGACCAGACAACAACGCAGACGACCGCACATCCCTGTTATGTCGTTTGGGTTGAGGCTAATGTTCTGTTCCTTGGCATGTTTAATCGATACTGGGCTGAATTCGGTCAGGAACTTGGAGCAACAGCGTTCCTCGATGCCACATGCGCCCATACCGCCGATTATCTTTGCGACCTCGCGCGGGCCGATCTGACGTATCTCAATGCGGGCCTGATAAAGGTGGCTAAGTGCCTCACGAAGACCTTCGGTATAAACTTGGTCGTTGTCTTCAATCGTGCTATACAGAAAGGTAAGCGTTTGGCCGTCGTAGCTATATTCTGCGCGGGCAACCTTGATCGGCAGGTTAAGCGCGGACGCCTCGGCGCGCCCGGCGATCATCGCCTCAAGTTCCTTGTTTTCGTAGTAGTGGCGCATCGCCATATCGCGGCCAGTGGCCTTGCGCTCAATCCGGCGAAAGCCCATGCTGCGGTCCTTGGGTGGTTTGGTCGTGGCAACCTGACCCATTTGCCGACCGCGCACAGTCTCAACAATAACGTAGTCGCCGATCTTGAGATCATCAAATCCCTCGGCGCGGTAGTGATAGACCTTGCCAACGCGTTGGAACCGAATCCCGGCAAACTTGTGTTCGTCATTCGTCTCGGTCGCCGGTTGCACGCCCGTCCAGTCCGGCGAGTCAAATATGGAGGTCTCTTTTACCGGGGCAGGGATGGTTGCTTCTTCGATATTTTCGTCCACTGAGAAAGATTTTAACATTGCGTCGAAGCCGGTAATTTCTGCATTTCAACCAGATGCACCAAATTTGATTGGCGCTTCATCCGGCCAGTGTTCGGGTGGCAGCTCGCCTTTGGCGCCGGCATAGACGATCCAATCGCCGGATATGATCAAGTCGCGGTCGTGCAACTGATAGTTATCCGGGTTTACTTCATATGCCCAGCATTCGAGCTGTGAACCGGTGGCCATTGTGATTATGTGGCGCGTTCGCACATACATTTGGTCGGCAATTCGCTCGATGTCATCCATGGTCGAAAGCGCGGCGGGATCGACGTTGTACACCTCGCCGATGACTGGCGAACCGGGGCCGGCGATAAAGCCAGGATACGCACCAAAGTCATATAGCCGACCCGGCACCGTGCCAAGGCCGATGAATAAGGCCCTGGGAAAGAGTTTAGGGATTGCCCGAACACCGCCGGCTCGGAGGGTGCCATAAACGAACACGGTTTTCATGAGTGCAATTATGCTGAATAGGGCAGCGGCCAGAGCTGAAACGTGTACCCAAATGGCTCATTTTCATGGCGCACAACCCGAAAGCCGTTTGAGGTTGCAGGGTGCATTGTACTGTCGCGCGGATGATCAAACATGAGGCGGTGCCTGGCACTGCGTTTGCATATCGCGCGTTAAATGACAGCGTAGTGGTGCAACACGACACCAGATTGGAACGTCCGCGTATGCAGCAACTGCAATTGTAGGGAGCTGGAAAGCGCGCCAAAAAGTGAAGTGCCTCGACCCATGACAATCGGTCGAACCATTATCAACGTTTCATCAACCAGTCGTTCGTTTATAAGCGTGGCGAGTAACTCGGCACCACACACAAGCACATAGTCTTTGCCGCTCGATGACTTCAGTTGACGCACTTCCTTGGCCAAATCAGACTTAATCAGCCGGGCGTTCGCATCGACATGGCTCAAGGTGCGCGAAACAACCACCCGTTTTAGCCGTGCAAAAATCCGCGCGAATTCGATCTGCACAGTCGCGCTTCCTGGTTCGATCGCCATTGGTGAATCCCAAAAATCGGAAAACGCTTGATACGTTTTTCGACCGAAGAGCACGCCGTACATTGAGTCAAATAATTCATTGGCAAACGAGTGTTCTTCATCGGTCGGTTCGTAATCGTTTAGTTGACCGTCCGAGTCCGCGACAAACCCGTCGAGACTAGTGATCATATATAGGCTTAGTTTCCCCATTTGGCCTCCCTGAATAACCTATTCCGAAATCGTAATTGGAATCGGGTTGTTGGCGCTTGAAAAATTGATGACGCTGACACGGGCGGCAACGGCACGGGCGAGTGTGGCGAACCGCTGGGCGATCTCTCCGCTTGGATCGACGACGACCAATGGCCGGCCGCTATCTCCACCAATGCGGATCGCAGGATCAAGCGGTATAGACCCCAGGTACGGCACCTTTTTCATGGCGGCCAGCTTCTCGCCGCCACCTTCGCCAAACAAGGCAACCTTCTGACCAGTGCGCGCGTCTATATAGGGACCCATATTTTCTATCACGCCAAGCACCGGGATTTTCATCTGTTCAAACGCCGCCAGACCCTTGAGTGCGTCGCTCATGCTGACCAGCTGTGGCGTGGTGACGATGACGCCCATGGCGCCTTGCGCGGTCTGGGCCAGGGAAAGTTGACTGTCACCGGTGCCGGGTGGCATGTCGACGATTAGATAGTCCAGATCGCCCCATTCGACATCCACCAGAAACTGGCGAATCGCGCTGTGCAACATCGGGCCACGCCAAACCAGCGCGTTTTCGGGTGGGTAGATCATCCCGATGCTAAAGACTTTGATGCCATATTTTTCCATCGGGATCAGCTTGCCGTTGCGCTGTTCGCAACTTGGGATGGATTGGCGACCATCGGGTGTGCTCTGGGCGGTGGGCAGGCCCATCATCATCGGGATGTTTGGACCATAGACGTCATTGTCAAGCAAGCCGACCTTAGCGCCGGTGTTGGCCAGGGCAATCGCCAGGTTTGCGCTGACGGTACTCTTGCCCACGCCGCCCTTGCCGCTGGCAACGGCGATGATATTTTTATAGGGCGTGCTTATCACTGCGCGCATCCGCGCATTTGCCGCTGTGTTGGACGTCCATGAAAGCGTTATTTTGCCCACACCCTGGAGCGCGCCGAGCTCGGCGCGCACATCCGCCTCCATCACATCCTTCAACGGACACGCCGGTGTCGTTAGCTCTATTGCAAACGCGAGATCACCCGCGCCGCTAATTTTGAGATCCTTGATCATGTTGAGCGTCACAAGGTCTTTGTGAAGCTCGGGCTCTTGCACACGCCCCAACGCGGTCATCACTTGTTGTTCCGTAATCATAGTAACGTGGGGCAATTGTACGGGGAATGACTATGCGTTGGGGTTGGGGCCAAGTCATGATTCAATAGGCGGCATGTTAACAGTTGTATATGCCCATGATTCCCTTGCCGACCTCGGATTTCAAACACAGACGTTTGCCGACAATCACTTGGACGTGGAAATGCTCACCACGAACGGTCTTGATTCACCAGAGGCTGTTCGCACACTGAAGCGGGCTGACGTGATCTTAATGGGAGCGCATCAACCCATGAGCGCGATGCAATTGGCCGGTCTGCCCATGCTGAAGATGATTAGCGTGATCGGAGTTGGCTTTGACAAAATTGACATTCAGGCGGCCAGTGCGTGCGGGATATGGGTGAGCAATACGCCCGACTATGGGATGGATGAGGTCTCGAACCACGCGGTCATGATGCTTCTTGTCCAGGCTCGCGGGTTTGCTACAACCAGCATGGATATGCGCAATGGAATTTGGAACGCGGGTGTCATCCGCCCAACCGTGCGATTGCTGGGGCAGACGGTGGGAATTATCGGTCTGGGCAGAATTGGCAAGACTGCTGCTCGCAAGCTAAACGGCTTTGGGCTACGGGTGATCGCTTATGACCCGCATATTCCATCATGGGAATTTGGATTTGTGGACGCCACGTCTGTTTCGCTGGACACGCTGCTTAAGGAGAGTGATTACATCACTCTGCATGCGCCGCACACCGCCGAGACCAATCACATTATTAATAATGACACATTGGCACTGATGAAACCAACCGCTTGTCTGATCAATACGGCCCGTGGTGGACTGGTGGATGAAGCTGCGTTGCTGGATGCGTTGAATCATGAGCGCTTGCGCGGCGCCTGTCTGGATGTGCTTAGCATCGAGCCGCCGCCGATGGATCATCCGGTGTTGGGCGCGTTAATGCGACATCCGCGCGTGCATGCAACCCCGCACACCGCCTATTACTCGGAGCAGGGGATTCGGGACATGCGGGTGAAGTCGGCTGAGAACATTGTGGCATGGGCGCGGCAGGGTAAGCCGAAGACGCCAGTGAACACGCCGAAGGCGGGATGACGGGACACGGTGCGTCGCCGCCGTTAAGCGCGGCGTTTTTGGATTGCAGAATGGCACCGTTCTCCTGCTGGAGCAGGTGATGTCGGCGGTCGCTTCGCGGAGCTGGAGGGACCCTGGAACGATGTAGCAGGCCCTGCGTTCCCCGGAATGACAGAGGCCGTGGTATCACGGTAATGGTCAATTCTCGCGATAGTGGCAGCCGATGCTTTGCTTGTTTTCCCATGCGGCTTGGGCCACGATGACCGCGCTGCGGACGGCGTTGCGCAGGCCAATCAGTTCGTCGGAAATCCGGGCGACTCGGTAAAACCGCTCGATTTCGCTCTCCAAGTGACGAAGCTCACTGAGTGCGCGGGACAAGCGGTGGCGGTTGCGCACAAGCCCAACGTAGTTCCACATCATGTTTTGGATAACGCTCAGGTCCTGGGCAATCAGCGCAGGATCGGGTTGTTCGTCGCCCGTTTGCTGCCAGGCCGGATACTCATCCACCGCGATGGGTGGGTCGGCATGCAAGTGCATGACCACATGCTTGGCCGCGCGCACGCCCCAAACGAGGCCCTCAAGCAGGCTGGTGCTGGCAAGTCGGTTGCCGCCATGAAGCCCGGTGCAGCTGACCTCGCCCACTGCATACAACCGGTCGATCGTGGTGCAGCCATGGTCATCCACCCAAACTCCGCCACAGAAATAATGCGCCGCGGGCGCCACCGGGACCAAATCCTTGGTGGCATCGACGCCAAATTGCATGCATGCCTTGAATATATTTGGAAAGTGTTCTTGAATGCGCTGCGGGCTGATGTAGCTGCGGAAGTCCAGATAAACGTTGGGTACGGAATGATCAAGCATTTCGGAATAGATGCTCCGGCTGACAAAGTCTCGCGGGGCCAGGTCCTTCCAGTGCGCGTCATACTTATGCATAAACGGCACGCCATCCGCGTGACACAGCCGCCCACCATCGCCCCGAACCGCCTCGGTAATCAGAAATCTTGGAGCGCCCTGTTTGACAAAGGAGGTTGGATGAAACTGCACATATTCACAGTTCATTACGCGAGCGCCGGCGCGGTAAGCCATGGCCAGGCCATCGCCGCGCGACCCGACCGGATTGGTCGTGTAAAGAAAGATTTGACCAAGACCGCCCGTGGCGAGAATCGTGCGCCGCGCAAAAAAACGTTTGACCTCTCCTGTCGCGATCTCAAGGGCATACGCTCCCAAACAGGTTTGGGGAGCATACTTGGATTGCCAATTCGTGCTGTGATGCCCCGGGGTAATGAGGTCAACCGCCGTGTATCCCGGAAGCAGGGTGACGTTGGGCTCGCGTCTGAGTGCCTCAATCAGTGAAGTTTCGATCGCGGCACCAGTGGCATCCGCCGCATGAATTATCCGGGCCATCCCGTGGCCACCCTCAAGCGCGAGAGAAACCTCGCCATCGTGCACGTCAAAAGGAACCTTGAGTTCATCTATCAAAATGCGCTTGACATCGATCGGGCCCTCTTCGCTTAGTATCTTGACCGCTTCCGGATTGCAGATGTGCGCACCAGCGTTTTGAATGTCAGTTTGCAGCAGCTCGGGTCTGTCATCGTGACCCTTGTAGATGATGCCACCTTGGGCCCAGGCCGTATTAGTGTTGTGCGGATCTTTTGCACGCGTTAGCACAGTTACGCGCAAACCAGCCTGCGCCAACCGCAGGGCGGCGGTGCCTCCGCCTATTCCCGAGCCGATAATTAGGATGTCTGTATCAATATAATCTGGCATATTAGTCTCGTTTGCCCAGCCCGCCGATCTTGATCATCCGATCCACTGCGTTAAAGGCCCGGGCGCGAATTTCCTCCGGCACCGTGATTACAAACTGGGTCTTCTGGAGCGCGGCCAACGTGTCTTCCAGCGTGATCTCGGCCATATGCGGGCAGCGAATGGAGCACAAACGGAGCATTTCTTTTTCTGGGTTTGCCGCGGCCACGTTATCGCCCATGCTGCATTCGGTCAGCAGCAGGTAGCGCGGGGCCTTGGTTTGCTCGACATATTTGATCATTTGGGTGGTACTGCCGCTATAGTCGCTGGCCTCCACCACATCCGGTGGGCACTCCGGATGGGCGAGCACCACAACATCCGGCCAGTCCGCCCGGACGTTCTTGATATCCTGCACCGTGAATCGCTCGTGTACCTCGCATGCGCCGCGCCAACCCAGGAACTGCCAGTCCATGTTGGGATTTTCGGCCTGCTTTTCGGCGCTCACAGGCGTCTTGCTTGGGAAAATGATCTTCCTACCGGTTTCGCGTGCGATGTTTGCCGCCAGATACTGATCCGGAAGGAAAATAATCCGCTCACTATTGAGGCTCTTTACGACCTCAACCGCGTTGCCACTTGTACAGCATATGTCAGTCTCCGCCTTGACATCTGCGTAGGTGTTGATATACGTCACCACCGGCACACCGGGATACATGGCTTTGAGTGCGCGCACGTCAGCCGCGGTGATGCTTTCGGCGAGTGAACACCCCGCCTTGCGGGCGGGGATCAGCACGGTCTTGGATGGGTTTAGGATCTTCGCAGTCTCCGCCATAAAGCGCACGCCGCAAAACACGATGATGTCCTTTTCGGTTTTAGCGGCACGACGGCTTAGTTCCAGGCTGTCCCCGACAATATCCGGGATGGTTTGGAACAGCGCGGCCTCCATGTAATTGTGACCCAGGATCACCGCATTACGCTCGATCTTTAGCCAGTTGATCTCGGCGGCCACCTTGGCCTTGACATAAAGTTCCGCCTCGGGATAAAACCTATCCAGCTTGCGGGCCAACATGGCCTCAAACATGGGCTTGTGTTCGGTAATTTGTGAAGTTTCCATTTTTGTTCCAATTCTGAATCTGCTTTACCTGGGATCGTTTCCACGAACGTCGATGCAGTCCGTTTGCTGACTCCTGGTTCTTGCGTCCTTAGCAGTTCGCGCCCGGCTCGTCCAGCCATAAGCTTATGTCCAGCGCCTGCACACTATGGGTGACCGAGCCCGTGGAAATGAAGTCCACACCAGTGGTCGCGATCGCGCGAACTTTTTCAAGCGTGACGTTGCCGCTTGCTTCCAGGGGCACCCGTCCGGCTACCAAGGCGACCGCGGAGGTCATATCCTCAAGCGTCATGTTGTCCAGCATGATCCGATCCACCTGTTGCGCCAGCGCGTCGTTTAGTTCGCCAAAGTTGCGCACCTCAACTTCGATCGGTCGGTGTTTGATATCGTGGATCCGGACCAATTCGACGGCTTTGGCGATGCTCCCGCCGCAAGCGGCCACATGGTTGTTTTTGATCATAACCATGTCATATAAGCCGATGCGGTGATTGGTGCCCCCACCGATTTTGAAGGCCAGCTTGTCCAGCGTGCGCAAACCAGGTGCCGTTTTACGGGTATCAAGAATTTTGGCATGTGTCCCATTCAAAGCGGTTACGAACTGGTGTGCCGCGGTGGCGATGCCGCTCATCCGTTGCAGGATGTTTAGCGCGGTTCGCTCTCCAGTCAACAATGCGCGGGCGGGACCTTCAATGCTGGCGATTGTCTCGCGTCGGCCATATACCTGGTTGCCATCATTGACGATCTTTGTCATCATGCAGCGTTCATCCAACATGTTGAACACGAACTCGGCAATGTCCAGACCGGCAATAACTCCCTCAGCCTTGCTAACGAACCGCCCTGTCAGCCACAAATCGGGTGCGACTGTGCTTTCAGTGGTGATGTCACCATCGCCAATATCTTCGCGCAGTGCACGCGCGACAATTTCCATGATTTCGGGAGTGACTGCTTGTGACATTGTGGTCAAGTTTAACCTCACTGACAATTAGTGTAGTTTATACACTTTAATCCATCACTTGTCAATACCCGAATCACAGCCGGGTTGCATTCCAGCCGGTTGGATGTCCGTTGGCATAGGGCATTACGCCGTGGAATGGACGCGGGTCGGCGTCAAATATAAGTGGCAAAAAGTATAGGTCGCCCGGCCACATTGGAAGGGCGGCGCACGCGCGGATGGCATCATCGGGAGAACAGGCCTGCAACAGCCGGTCTTTCGCGATCCAATGAAGGCTGCCTTCGGCGGTGTGCGCGTGAACGTCACCGCGCCAGCTCGAAATCAGAAAAATGAACCCCAGCCAATCTTCGCCATTCGCACCAAAACCGGGCCAGTTTACTGTGCCGCGCAACTGCATTTGGCTGACTGCTATGCCGGCTTCCTCCTGTATTTCACGAATCATGCCATGGGCCACGTCTTCACCGGGTTCGAGCTTTCCTCCAAGCCCGTTGTATTTTCCAAGGTGCTGGTCATTCGCCCGCGTGTTGCGGTGGATCATCAGCACTTCAGCGAGATTAACAGATTGCACGTAACCCAGGGTGCCGATGATGGGTTGATAAGGCATGGATGATATTGGCAGCCAACCTAAACCGGCTGGGCAAGAACCAAATCAGCAATGTGCCGGCCGGCAGTGAGCGTCCTCGTTGTTTTGAATATATGTGGCGTGTGACCGCGTACGGTCACCTGGCGCACATATAACTCGCCAAACAACACCTTTAGTGACAAGCAAACGGTGTTCCCGGTAACAAGCTGACAGCAGGTGCCCCAAGCGTAGCCGTTGGACCAAAACTGCGTGCCGGAGAATTTCCCAAATGACAGAATTTTGGTCACGGCGGAGTAGTGAAAACCTGTGAGCGCGAGCACGGCGCCCCAAGCGGCCATGGCGCGTGCATAGTGATGCCCGCATTCTGCTTCGTCAAAGGGATTACGCTTGTGGCCATCGTATCGTTCGCGAACTGATTTGATCACCGCCAAACCAGGTGCGCGCAGCCCCTCGTATAACATCCCGACGGCGGCGGTGTATTCAAAACCCGTCATGACCTCGTTGAAGTAAGGGAACGGGCGCCGAGGCCGGCGACCGCGTGGATACGTCGCCATCAACAATGCGGACTCATCGCCTAGCACAAAACTACGCAGGTGATTGAAATGATCCTGAAAGCCACGCCGGTAGTTGTGCTTCATGATGGCCTGCAACGTCGCCTTGACATGGGACTGGTCCAACAGATAGCCCAGCCCGCATGCGTGGGCCACGGCCTGACCCACCAGTTGATCAATCAGGCACCCGGCGCCCAATTGCAGGTCTGGTTCTTCCAGGTCATTGGCACCCATCCCAACCCGCAGACCCGGCAGAATCAGGGCATCCTTAGCCGGGGCACGGATCTCGTGCTCATAATATTCTCCATTAAATAGATGGGCGTCGAGCCAGACGCTGCCACTTTGAAACAAACGCGCACATTTGTCTGAAAGCGTCGTGTCACCAAGATGTCGGCTCATTTCCTGCATGGCCCGAAGCGCACCCAAATACCACGTGCCCATCTGCGGGTTTGGACCGTAGTACTCCACATCCATGGTGTTGTGTTGGCAGCCTTCCATAACCCCGTCTTGATCCGCATCCCACCCACCGGGTCGCCAGCAGAATTCAAGCGCGGACCGCGCGGCGGGCCACATGGTGCGAAGAAAATGATCATCTCCGCTCAGTTGCCATTCGCGATACAGCTTTATCAAGCAACCCATTTGGCCATCCGCGGCGGCATTTATCCATTCCCTGGCGCGCTCCAAATTTAAGTCGGCGCGAAATGCGATCAGTCCATCGCTGCGGGTGGAATGGATAAATTCGACCTCACGCATTGTTTTCGCCAGTGCGCCGAAGAGCAGTGGGGTAGTGTGCTCATAATTCCACACATGTGTGCAGGATCCAAAGCAACAGCCTTGCAAGTCACCGCAGC
Organism: Chloroflexota bacterium; assembly: GCA_025354985.1. GTDB lineage: Bacteria > Chloroflexota > Anaerolineae > J036 > Brachytrichaceae > AQU-03. Next base: position 4,955 of record JANXLU010000084.1, on the reverse strand, counting down.
CTTCCCACCCCATGAGATGCCCGCTGGCGATCCGAAACGTTGTCTGCGTCCGCAATGTACTGAGATTATTCAGCGCTGCTTCCTTGACCGTTTGGGGCAAGTCACTCTGTACAAATGAAGATACAAATGTTAGTGTGTCGCGCTCCAGCGTCGGGAGACTGGATGCCACAGTTTCTGCGACGTGCCAAGCATCGGCATATTTGCGGCAATAGTAGTTTCCCGCAAGATCACGCTGCTCGCGCAGACCATTGCCATAGGTGAGTGATGGCTCGGATGGCACACTCCACCCATAGCGGTTTGGAAAGTGCCAGGTGAGCAGAAATGTGACGGTTCGGGTCGCGCCGGCCGGCAACCGGTGCGCCACGGCCAGCGATGCCATTGGATTGTCTGCCGTGCCCTTCCGCTCGTCAAGCCCGCCATCAGCGGAAAAGTCGTCCCAGTAATCGAGCAGTGAATCGCCCCAATTTAGGTCGGCCCAGTGTGTGCGGTGCGTAAGCCCGCTGCGGGCGGTCGTGGTGAGCGCAAGCGTACCCCAGCGTTCATCTTGTGGGTCGACACCAGCGGTCTGCAGGAATAGACCGCGTACAGGTTTGGATTCTCGAAAGGTGTTGAAATTCCGTGACTTGGCCGAACTTGAGGCATTTATCAGACCACGGACACCCTCGCGCCCATCGAAGCCGATAAAGTTCTCGAGATTTCCACAGACTGAAACATCCGCGACGGTGTCTGAGGCGTTGGTTAACTCAAATGAAAGAATTGCTACCGGGAATCCGCTTCGATCCGCATCACCCGGTATTAGTGGATTCCAAGCCTTCAGCCGAACCGAGATCGGAACGTCGGGATCGGTCAGAAGCACTTGGCCAAGCGGATACGAGGCGTGGAATGTGCAATTGCGAAATCGCGGGAGTCCGTGGTTGTTTATCCGGCTGCCAAAAGCGCCTTCGTAGTCTTGAAGCTCAAGCGGGCCCTCAAGAGCACGTGTTACGGGCGTCCGACCCTTCCGGCGGATGGATATCGCGAAGAAGGTTTGCCGCGGCGCAAATCCCTTGGCCGGGCGATTGCAGATTTCCCAGTCGCGCAAATCACCGCGTCCACCCAGTGACACGGTGCCAGTGCCAATTCCTCCTATCGGCATCGCAATTTTGCCGAGGTGTTTGGCGTTGTAGGTCGTGAGTACGGGCCAGATGGTCGACTTAGAAACAAGTCGTGGTTTCATGCGCCGAAATGATACATCTCCTCGCGATCCAAAATCACACGCTCAGCCGCAGAATATGCGAAAATCGCAATGTGGTCAACTTCACATCCAAAGCCCTGACACCCGCGACTTGGCCCGATTTTGCCGCAATGATTGAACAACACAATGGTGTGTGGGGCGGTTGTTGGTGCATGGCGTTCCATCCTGAAGGTTATGAAAAGGACCGAAATCCGGAGCAAAGGCGCGCAGCCAAGGAAGGTCGGGTGCGAGACGGATGTGCGCATGCTGCGCTGGTCTACGCCGCGGATGCCTGCATTGGCTGGTGTCAGTTTGGTTCACCGGAGGAGCTCCCTCGTATCAAGTTTGGAAAAGCCTATCGCGCCAGCGCGTCTCAGCTTCCGGCGTGGAGGATAACCTGCTTCTTTGTAGACAAGCGTTACCGCGGCCAGGGCGTGGCCGCCGCAGCGCTCGCGGGTGCATTGCACGAAATATCGCTATTGGGCGGCGGAACCGTTGAGAGCTTCCCGGAAGAAGTCAGTGGTCGCACCACGTCAGCTTCATTTCTCCATAACGCAAGCGTTTCGCTATTCGAGCGCGCGGGCTTTCAACGAACGCGCCAATTGGGCAAGCATCATTGGCTGGTCACACGGGTCGTGACACCGGCGGATTTGGGAAAACAAGCGGAATAGCGCCAATCGCGGCTGCACCTGCTTCATATCGCCGATCATGTCGTTGGATGCTCTGAAATCCAGAGCTGCATTGGGGCGGTTGCAGCTCTGGAATCAGTTTCGACCAATAAGTTGCGCGATGCGCTACAACGCGTCGCTATAGCGCTGGGCAAACTTGAGCACTTCCTTAAATTCATTGATGCGCGCGGTTACCTGCTCTTTGGTTGCGGTCAAGAGTAACTTGGTTTTTGGCTTCAGTTGCGCCTGCCACGGAGTGAACATTTCGGCGACGTTACGCGGGTCCACAATCACAGCGGGTATTTTTCCGGTATCCTGCTGATCAGCAGCGGCCACAAGTTGGACCTGTACCTTGCGCCCGGGCGTGTCATTGGTGTCGAAATATTTGTTAAACGTTGTCGGCGTGGGATCGGCCTGAACAGCCTTTACCGCAAGATTTGCGTTGGCCAGCGCCGCCTTGAGCATGTTTTGCATGTTCTTTGCGCCGATTTGCTGAGCGTTAAGCGTGGTGTCCATTGCAATCTTTACCGAGGATAGCGTCGTGTGCGCATGTGCGTCGATTGCCTTGAGTTCGGCGATCAGCAGCTTCAAATGTCGATAAAGTTCGGTCTTGGCCTTTGCGTCAGACTTTTCATCGTTGGCGCTATCTTCCAGGACTTTGACATATGTTGAAATCGCGGTTGACATTTTAGGCACGGACTTCTCCGCAGCGACCAACAATTTTGGCTTGTCCTTTGGCGCGGCCGTGGCCATGATGCCCACGTTCCCGTCGCACTCGGCCAGGGCGGCGGTGAGCGACGTGTGATTAAAAAACTTGTTAAAAACACCGGTTGGCTTTGGCTTCTTTACGCCCGTTGAATCTTCGAACTTTGTCTTTGCTGTTGTCCAGCGTTGTGAGTATGTTGCCATAATGTTTGTCTCCTATTCATGACAGGTTGAATTGACTGTCTGCTTGAAGTGACTGTAAACCGCTTTCGTTTCCACAGCATTACCAACCACCCGTGAAATGGAACTGACGAACCGTTGTGGACTGAAAGGCGCGTCCACGACCATTCAGCCGTCTACCTGGCTTGGAGACATCATGCGGTCGATCAACATCAGGCTGATGTGCGAGGGATCGTGAATCAGCAGTCCATCCGTCATGGAGTTGCTGCTCGTCCACGCCGACGTCCCACAGCCCCCTTAATCCGCCACGTTATTCCTTCATGAAACCCAATCACATCACGGATAGCCCGCCACCGTCGTATACTCACGCGTCCTATGAACTCTCGTCGTGTCGTCATCACAGGAATGGGTGCAATTACGCCTCTGGGTCTCAGTATGCAGGCAACCTGGGACGCGTTGTTGGCCGGCAAAAGCGGTCTTGCCGAAATTACCCGGTTTGACCCGGCAATGCTGCCCACGAACATGGCCTGCGAGGTCAAGAGCTTTGATCCCACCGCGGCAAACGTCATGGATGCGAAAGAGGTACGCCGCAGCGATTTATACGAACAGTTTGCTATGGCCGCCGCTCAGCAAGCCATGCGGCACTCCGGGCTAAAACTTACGCCGGAATTAGCGATGGGCACCGGGGTCGTAATTGGCACAGCCGTGGGCGGCCATAGCACGCTGGTGGGCGAGCACGATGTGCTGAACACCAAGGGTCTGCGCCGCATGAATCCATTTACGATTCCGATGGTGATGAACAATGGTGCGGCCGGTATGGTGGCCATTGCCTATGGCGCGCAAGGCCCGAGCTATGCCCCGGTGAGCGCATGCAGCACCGGCAACGATGCAATTGGTCAGGCGTTCAATTTGATCCGCTGGGGCCAGGCGCGTGCGGTAATTGCGGGGGGCAGCGATGCCACGGTTGCACTATTGGGAATGGCCGGGTTCGCACAGGTAAACGCTCTTTCCACCCGTGGAAGCGAGACTCCGCGCCCTTTTGACAAGGCCCGGGATGGTGTGGTCATCGGCGAAGGTGCGGCGATATTTGTTCTTGAATCGCTTGATCTGGCACTTGACCGCGGTGCGCACATTCTGGCTGAAATCGCCGGCTATGCCCAAACCAACGATGCCTTTCACATCATTGCGCCCAGCAAGGGTGGGGTGGGTGCGGCACGGGCCATCAACCTTGCGCTGACCGATGCCGGGATGACACCGGCGGACGTGGACTATATAAACGCCCATGGCACGGCCACTCCACTCAATGATGTGGAGGAGACGCACGCCATCAAGCTGGCATTTGGCGACCAGGCATATAAGGTCGCAATCAGCAGCACCAAAAGCGCGATGGGGCATTGCATGGGCGCGGCGGGCGCTATCGAGGCCGCCGTATGCGTAATGGCGATTGCGCACGGCGTTGTTCCGCCAACCCTAAACCATACCGCGCCCGACCCGCAATGCGATCTGGACTATGTGCCGCTGACGGCCCGCACGCTGCCGGTTCGCGTGGCCATGAACAACAGCTTTGGATTCGGCGGGCATAATTCAGTGGTTATTTTTAAGCGATACGATTCATAGTCGAACAACCAAAACTGCATGCTGCCACCCTTCACCGATGACGCGCTTATTGAACGTGCCCTGACGCACACCAGCTACTCAAACGAAAACCCAGGCATCGCCCATAATGAACGATTGGAGTTCCTGGGCGATAGCGTGCTGAACTTTATCGTGGCTGATTGGCTGTATCACCGCTATGCCGATTTGGGTGAAGGCCGGTTGACCACGCTGCGCGCGGCGCTCATAAAGGCGGGCACGCTGCGCACTTTTGCCGATCGCCTTGAATTGGCCGATCACCTGCGGCTGGGGCGGGGGGAACACGACAGCGGTGGCAAGCGTCGCACCAATATCCTGGCGGATGCGTTTGAGGCGGTGCTGGCTGCGGTGTATTTGGATCAGGGGATGACCGCGGCCCGTGACTTGCTCGAGCCACTCTTGTCCGAGGTGGCCCCCGGGGTGCTCCAGGCCAATCTGGACCGTGATCCCAAGACCCGCCTACAGGAATGGTCGCAGGAATATCTGGCGATGACGCCGACATATAAGCTCATTGGCACCGAGGGTCCGGCACATGAGCGGTTGTTCACGGTGGAGCT
>JANXLU010000056.1 GCA_025354985.1 Chloroflexota bacterium | reverse complement strand
CCTGCGTTGCGCATCCTGGCCGAAACAGGTCAAACGTTCGTTGATTTCCGGCAATTTCTTACCGACCTGCACTACCGTCAGCGATTGCTTGAGCCTGTGCAAGACCCGCAACTCAAAATCGATTTTCAGCGCGAGTTTGGGGGCTACGAGAAGCAAGAATTGAAGAACTCAGACTCAATCCAAAACAAGCTCGGTCGCTTCATTTATGACCGCGACCTGCGCCGCACACTTGGGCACAAGGCCAACCGCATCAATTTCCGCGAGATCATGGACGGCCAGAAAGTGGTAATTATCAATTTGGCGCATCTCGCGCATGGCACGCAAAAATTGATTGGCTCGCTACTCACCGTTGGCATTGAACAAGCCGCTTTCAGCCGCGATGAAGATCACCGCATTCCGTTCTATTTGTATCTCGATGAATTCCAGCGATTCTGCGCCAACGAAAGCTCGGCTGAAGGGTTGGCGAACATTTTGTCACAATGGCGTAAATATGGGCTGCGGTTGGTGCTGGCACATCAGCAAGTGGATCAGGTTCAGGGCGACTTGGTGGGCGCGCTGGGCAATGTCGGCATCAAGGTGGCGTTTGCTAGCGAATATGAAGATGGCCGCAAATTGGTGCACCAGTTTTACATCCCTATCGGCGGCCTCGAGGTTGAGCGGGTATAGGCGCGGCGTTTTGCCACACACCTCGGCACACGCGAGGATGAAACCCTTGGTGGTGCTTGTCTCGGGGTAGGCGATGTTAAAGGCCTGACGGCACACATGCGCACCAGCGGTCAGCAACTTGTGGATGGCCGTGGCCACGTCTCCCGCAAGCACGAATGAGTGCATGGCGTTGCCATGGTCAATCGGCAACGCGATCAGCGCGTCCAACGCCCGCGGGTCATTGCGATCGCACATGATGTGTCGCACGACCGGCCGCTTGCGCCACGCGTCAGGAGATTTGCCTCGCTCAGGTTAGGCCCCGCCATGATGGTGGCTGCTGCGGTCCGCGGGTTTTGCATCGGAGCGTTTGGACGGCGTTTGGTGCGCACGAGGTCGCCCCATGATGCAAAACCCAAAACATTCGTATCAATACCGGGTTGGTTACCCGACCACCCGGACAATGCCGGTCATGCTGTTGTGGCGGGCGCAGAAGTATTTGAACTCGCCTGGCTTGTCAAACTTGTAAGAGAAACTCTTGCCCTTGGTGAAGAAGCCACTGTCCCAGACGCCACCCGGCGTGCCGGGCGTGTTGCCTTGGGTCACGCTATGCTCGATCAGGTCACCGTTAATCCAGGTGACGGTGGTGCCCACCGGCACCTCGACCACGTTGGGTTGAAACTGAAACAGGCTGATGTTGATGGTCACCTGCTTACCCGCAACTGGCACCGGGACAGCGGTAGCCGCGACAGATCGCGCGGTTGCGGTTGGGTCCGTCTTCATCGTGTCGGTCATCGCCCCGTGATCCATGGCCATTGTCGTGGCGGTAGGCGCAGGCTTGGTTGGCTCGGTCTGCTTTGTTGCGACAGCCGCGGCTGTTGGCGCAATGACGGCGGTCGGGGCCGGCGGTAACGTCGCGGGCGGTTGCTGGGTTGCGGGCGCGACCTCCGGGGCTTTGGCCGGGAGCGCAGTGGGTGGGAGCGGGATGGGCGTGACCGTGGGCGCCGGTGCACAGGCTGCAAGCAAGGCCAGCGAGACCATCGCCGCGAACAGACTTTTGTGATTCATATGTGTTCTCCTAAAAATGAATGCCGGTCAAACCACCTGCGTTAGGCTTTGCGGTTTGACCGGCACGGTGCGTTATTCAAACCTGACGATGTTATTTCTTGCGAATTGCGACGCGCTTGAGCGCAACGCCGCCCATGGTCAGGATGCTTATGATGGCCGCAGCCACGACGATAATCGGAAGCGTTGCATCAGCCGAGGAACCACCGGTGACCGGCAGACCCATGACCGGACGGGCGCCAAACTTGTCGGCAAACTGTGCGCTGATGGCAGCGGACAAGGGATCAGCGATCATGCCCATGTGCGCATATGCGCCACGAAGCTCGGAGTAGACAGTGGTGACATCACCGGCCGCCTGGGCATCGATGACCGCCTTCAGGCCAAGAATGTGGGTCTTGACCAAGTCGGCCACGGTGGCCTGAGGGAGGGCCGGGCTGGCTCCGGAGAGGAAGGCTCCAAAGTCCTGGGTGTAACCGATCAGATCAGCCACGGCCTTGTCGCTCTTGGCCTTGTCTTTGGTTGCCAGACCAGTGGTGTAATCGACCACGAAGCCGATGTGCTTGCGCCACAGGGGCAGGAAGGCATCTCCCGCACCCGCACCATACACGCTGCCGATGGCCTTGCTGAGATCCACGCTGTTGCCATCCAAGGCACCGGCCGCAGCCTTAAACTCGGCATCACGTCCACCCAGCGCGGCACCCGTGGCCAAAGCCGCCAGATACGTGTGCTCCTTGAGGCCCTGGGTAAGCGCCGCGCGCAGGTTGGCGGCGGGGTCCTCGGCGCGCCCGGCAAACTTGTCCATAAACTGCATGGCGATGCCCGCAGCCAACGGCTTCGCGATCATATCCATATGGGCATAGGCCTCGCGCAGTGCGGCGTACGCGGCTACCGGGTCTTTGGCTGCCTGTGCATCAATCGCGGACTTCAGACCAAGGATGTGACTCTTAACCAGGCCCGCGACGGTTGCCTTTGGCAGGTTCGGGTTGGCGCTGGCGAGAAAGGCGCCAAAATCTTCCGAATATTGCACCAAATCATTCACGGCCTTGTCGCTCTTGGCCTTGTCGCCCGCGCCGAGCGCGGTGGTGTAATCAACCACAAAGCCGATGTGCTTGCGCCACAACGGCAGGAAGGCGTCCTGCGCGCCCTGCCCATAAACGGCGCCGATGCTCTTGCTGATGTCGATGCTGTTGTTATCAAGCTGGGCGGCGGCGGCCTTGAACTGGGCATCCCGCCCGCCGAGCGCGGCGCCGGTGGCGCTGAACGCCAGCAGGACGTGCTCGCCAAGCTGACCGGTTAGCAATGCGCGCAAGTCGCTTGCGCTCAAGCTTTGGAGCGCCTCCTGCTCTGTCGGGTGCCCGCTGTGGGCAAAAACCGGAGTGGCGGAAGCCAGCAGAATTGAGGCGGCCGCTATTGCAGACATGACTGTGTTTTTCATTATGATTGATATCTCCTCGTGAATAGGTTTGTGTATGTGGTGACCCACATGGATGACTCAAAAACCAGGCGATTGACTGACAAACAAGAGCAATTCACAGGCGCAACCGCGCGCGAGCTGCGTCCGTGATGTTCAGCGTGTCGTCGTTTCTCGCTGGTGTTCTATCTGTGTTACGGATGCCGCGGCGGGTTTGGATGCATGGAGCCATCCTCTCTCTGGTAACGTACACCCCATGAACCGAGATCTCGCTCGCCAGCTGGCCACGGTGCTGGCGGTCATCGCCACGATTACCATTAACGCGCTCGCCAATATCGTGCGCTTCAACGGGCTAAACACCGGCGAGATATCCGATCGCTTTAACGTGTTCTTCGTACCGGCCGGCTACGTATTTTCCATCTGGGGCGTGATCTATATCGGCATGCTCGCGTTCGCAACCTATCAGGCGCTGCCGCGCAACCGCGAGAGCCAGCGCCTGCGCCGGATCGGTTGGTGGTTCGTACTCAGCTGCGTGGCCAATTGCGTCTGGCTGTTCTTGTGGCACTACCTGCAATTTGTCCCCACCCTGCTCGCCATGGGCACCCTACTGCTCACGCTCATCCAGGTTTATGTGCTTGGCGGCGTCGGGCGTAGCACACCGTCCACGGCTGAGCGCTGGTGCGTGGACATTCCGATGAGCGTATATCTTGGCTGGGTGTCGGTGGCCACCATTGCCAATGTCACCTCGGTGCTCGATTTTGTCGGCTGGAGCGGCTGGGGCATTTCGCCACCCACCTGGGCGGTCATCATGCTGGTCGTGGCCAGTGCGCTCGCCCTGGCCATGGCGACCTCACGCCGCGACATTAGTTTTCTGCTGGTGTTGATCTGGGCGTTTGCCGGCATCGGCGTCAAGCAATCTGCCACGCCCTCGGTCGCCACTGCCGCGTGGCTGGCCACGGCGGCGGTTGGCCTCATGGCGGCCGCTACGCTGCTGACCAGGCGACCGCCACGCGCCGTTGCCTGAGGCCGCGCGCTCACGTGGCACCCATATAAAGTAGAACACTTATGTTTTATGGCGTGCGCATCGGCGAGTTTGCCTGGAGCGCACTGCAACCCGCCGAAGACCGGTTTGACTTTGACTGGCTTGACCGCGCCATCGACGTGCTCAGCCATGCCGGGCTCTCGGTCATCCTGGGCACACCCACCGCCACCCCGCCGATGTGGCTGGTGCACCAACATCCGGATGTTCTGCCCATCAGCGCCGAGGGTGTGCAGATGAAACCCGGCGTGCGCAAATACTACTGCCACACCAACGACACCTACCGCTCACATTGCCAACGCATCGCAGCCGAGCTTGGTCGGCGCTATGGCAGCCACCCCGCGGTCGTGGATTGGCAGATCGACAACGAGCTCGGTGATCACGACACCGTCCGCTGCTATTGCCCGCGCTGTCGCGCCGCGTTTATTGACTGGTGTCGCGCCAAATACGGATCAATGTCCGCGCTCAACGACGCCTGGGGCACGGTGTTCTGGAATCAGACCTATTCTGATTGGGCGCAGCTTGATCTGCCCTACCCAATCCGTGAGATCGGGCTAAACCCCGGTCACCTGCTGGACTAGTACCGGTTCGCCTCCGATCAGGTCATCGGCTTTGCCAGTGTCCAGATCGACACCCTCAGTGGCGCGGTGAAGCCAACCCAGTGGATCACCACCTCACCCGTGCGCAAGCCGCCCGTCGGTCCGTCACCACCGGTGGAGGTGCCGCCCCGTTCGGCCATGATTTCACTCGTGCATGACGTCATGCGCGGGATGTCGCGGGATCCGTTTTGGGTGATGGAGACCGCCGGGCATTATCGCCTGGTGGCATTTCACACGATGGCCCATGGCGGGGGTGGGCTCAGCACCTTTAGCTGGCGCTCGCCACGGTTTGGCGCGGAGCAATCCCGCAATGGCTACGAGCGGCACGGCCAGTTCAGCCCGCGCTTTCATGAAAGCCAGAAGATAGCAGCCGACCTGCGCACGCTTGCCCGCAAAATGAGCGCAACAGCCAGCCACGGCTTCTTCTCGTCGGCGCGCCCGGCCGAGCACCTGCGCGCAACCACCGCCACCGCGTTTGGTCACTATGCCGACGGCCATCAAGCCTGCACCATCCAGGGCCACGGTGCCGGGCAGGCCATCTATCTTGGCTTCAGCCCGGATGTGGCCTTCTGGCACGCGCTGATAGATTGGCTCCAGACCAGTGGTGCGGTGTCGCCCCTGCTAACCACGCCACCCGGCGTTGAGGTGACCCGCCGCGCCGGGCCCGGCGCCGATGTGCGCTTTGTGCTTAATCACACCTTTGCACCGGCCACCGTCTCGCTCCCACACCCGTATCGCGACCTGCTCACAGGGCGCGACCTCTCCGGTGAGGTGCAGATACCGCCACAGAGCACGCTCGTGATGCAGTCGCATTAGCCGGCAGCAATCCCTCACCCCAACCCCCTCACCCCAACCCTCTCCCAAAGGAGAGGGAGTTCGGCCCCCTCTCCCTCCGGGAGAGGGCTGGGGTGAGGGCCCATCAGTACGTAACCTCCCCGCACGCCATTGTCGCCGTCCGCGCGATCACGGTCGCGCGAACAGCCGCGCGGGCGATGACGTCCGCGTCGGAGGAGTAGGCATGGAATGCGGCGGCATCTGGAAAGGACACGAGATGCACCTCGTAGGGGGCATCCGCGGCGCCTGGCGCAACGCGCGCTCAATCCGCCCGCCGTGGCGGGCCAGGTGCGGCACCGCACCGGCCTCAAACTCGGCAAATTCCGCCTCGCAGCCGGGGTGAATCCAGAGTTGGATAAGTAATAGATGACTCATCGTTTGTGCACTTTACGTGATCCCCTCACCCCAGTCCAGTCCCTCACCCCAACCCGGTCTACTGACCGGCAGCTCTCCCAAGGGGAGAGGGGGCCGAACTCCCTCACCCCAGCCCGGTCTACTGACCAGCAGCTCTCCCGGAGGGAGAGGGGGCAGTTCACCATGCAATCTTGTCCTTACAGGAATGACATTGGCGTAAATGTAAATGAATCTATCTGTACAGTATGGTGGGCTTTACCACTTGGCAACTAGCAGCCCATCAACACGCTTGAAATGATCGTCGCGTATGACCAGCGTTAGACTTCCCAATCTTCCAGCCGTAACCCATAAATACGGCTGAATTCTCGTGTGTTGTGTGTGACCAAAATCAGATTGTGTTTCAGCGCAATCGCTGCAATCTGTACATCAGGATGGCTGATGGGCGTTCCAAGTTTTTCCAATGCGGCGCGTATTGTTCCGTAGTCATATACGGTTGTATCGTCAAATGGCAAACTGCTAAACTGACTCAGGAAACGCTGCTGTTTCTGCAAGGAAACCGAAGGCGTCTGGCTTTTCATCGCGCCGTAGTACATTTCAGCTTTGACAACCGAACAGACGGCAATGTCATCTCAAACCGACGGCTAACAACTTCACTCGTAGTTGTGGCGCACGCCCATTGATGAAACGAATACACGTATTGGTATCCAACAAATACTTCATTCAATTTCATCTCGGATTTCCAGCGGTAGTTTAGCCCCGCGCTCGATGGGAACATCTGCCAATGAACCATAGGTTTCGTTGACAAAGGCTTCCCATTCTGGACGCATCATTTTATGGGGCGGCTTAACGGATGGCGCATTGATTTCCTGTTCTAACGATGCCAATACCCGCCGCTTGCTCGTCTCGTCAAGCTGATGAAACTTCTCTACAATCACTTGTTCAAGCGCAGTCATGTTTTACACCCTCATTCTTAACATTCATTTCTTATCTTACTGTCAATAGACAACAGCGTTAATCCTGCCATTTGATCTCTATTCATCACTAGGAGCGTAATCGTTCACAGCCTTCTACGATAGCTTATTCATTTGATCCCCCACCCACCGATGAGTGCCCGCATAGATACACCTTGCGAAAAATGTCCATTCTTATACAGTCTTTCCCCACGCTTTGCGTTTTCGCTTCGATTGATATAGTTTCATCGCCTCGTCAGTTTTATCGCGTACTTCATCAAGACGTTTGATCGTTGCTGGCGAGTAGCGCTTATAGGTCTGCGAGTTAAGTTTGATTAATTTGAAGTAATTGGCATCTGCCTGAAGATTCAGATACTCGATAAGAGCAAGGCATGCTTATTACTAAGGCCAACTTTTCCACTCAGCGCCGTAAAATTCAGGCTATAAAAATCCAGTTCGTTTACACGCTTAATAGCAATAACTGCCGCTGCTGGTGTACCTTCTTGGACAGGTTTAGCTATATCCTCAATCGACCTCTGAATCTATCGGACGCGTCTGGTCATGATCCAAGATCTTCGTGTGAGCGAAATAGTGGCAGTGCTTGTGATGGTTTAGTACAACCTGATTTAGGTCATACAGACCGCATGCGGCAACCAGGACCTGTGTCAGTTACCCAACTACCAAAGGACATGTCAATTACGATTGCTGGCTTGGAATATACGATGCAATAGGAAGACGCTCGTCCGTTTGGCATTGATATAAAAAAATCATGCAATGACTTCGCCAAGCCGGCCAATTGCACGACGCGTTTTGCAACTACGTGGTTGGAGACAAATTTGGGGTGAATCCAACAGGCTCTAGAATCCACGTCATCATGATTCACTTTGAACACACCGCCTACAACGTGCACGAACCCGACAAAGCCGCCGCCTGGTATGCCGCGCACCTGGATATGGATATCGTGCGCGCACAACCAACCGGGATCATGGCGCACTTTATCGCCGACAAGCAGCGTCGCTTCTGCTGGGAGTTTTATACAAACCCACTCGGCCCGATCGCGGATCAACGCGCCATCAATCCGTATACACAGCACGTCGCCTTCGCCGTCGATGACATGGCCGCCGAGCAGGCGCGTCTATTGGCTGCCGGTTGCAACCCGGATGGGGATGTCACCCACACGCCCGCAGGTGATCAGCTTTTGTTCCTTCGCGACCCATGGGGCTTGACGATTCAGCTGGTCAAACGCGCGGTAAAGCTGTACTAACCCGACCGCGCTTCGCCACACCTGACGTCCAGGAAGCCAGGTGTGGCGATTTAAGTTGCACTATGCGAACAGCGACGCAAAGAAGGACTTCACCGCAGCCACCACCACGTCAATCGGACTGGTTGCAACATCGGACACCGTAGCCGCGGCTGGACCCGGGTTTAGTGCCGGGGCAAGCGTGCAGGCGTTGGTGCGCCCCCGGAACGTCACGTTGTCAATTGCCAACACGCCCGCGGCCGACAATTTATTGTTGGCGAACAAGCGCACGATTAGCGCGGAGTTGGATGGCAAGTTCGTATGCTTCCACGGTTCCCACAACAATGGGCCCGGCGAGACAAACGCGATTTGGCCCGTGATTGAACCGGTGTAACTAATGACCGTGATGTCGCGCGGCCCGTCCGAGGTCCGTGAAAGATCATAGGTCATGGTGATCAACGAAAAGTTGGACGTGTTTACGTCAAACTCGTAGTATGCGTTTGGATCAGGTGACGTTCTGTCGCCAACCCCCCAGTTTGCATCGGTCCAGGCCAAATCCGATCCGCCGGCTGGGCCGGTCACAAATCCAGGCGCCGTAAGCGCGGCGCTGGTTACAAACGTGCCACTTCCAATTGAAGGAGAGGTGGACGAGTTTGCAAACGTCCATTGGGTTATTACCTGATCTGCGCACGTTGTGGCGGTGGCCGTCGGCGTAATCGTCGGTGTGGCGGTCTTGGTCGGCGTTTGGGTGACCGTGGGTGTTCGGGTTACCGTTGATGTTTGCGTCACCGTTGGCGTACTGGTTACCGTGGGTGTCTGAGTAACGGTGGATGTTTGAGTTGCAGTGGCGGTTGGCGTTCGGGTACTGGTGCTCGTTGTGGTCGGAGTCAGAGTGGTGGTTGCGGTCGGCGTGCGTGTGCTGGTGCTGGTCGCCGTGCCGGTGGGTGTTCTGGTTGCAGTTGATGTTTGAGTTGGTGTTCGCGTCGGGGTATCAGTTGCCGTGCTCGTCGCAGTGGGGCTGGGCGTTGCCGTAACCGTGGCTGTGTTTGTTGCGGTCTCAGTCGGCGTCTGAGTTGGTGTTTCGGTGCTCGTAGCTGTCGGTGTCTGCGTCTCGGTGTTGGTGGCGGTCGCGGTGGGCGTGTCCGTTTCAGTAGGTGTGGGCGTGTTTGTGGCTGTTTCGGTCGGCGTCTGAGTTGGTGTTTCGGTGCTCGTAGCCGTCGGTGTATGCGTCTCGGTATTCGTGGCGGTCGCGGTGGGCGTATCCGTTTCGGTAGGTGTAGGCGTGTTTGTGGCTGTATCGGTTGGCGTCTGAGTTGGCGTTTCGGTGCTCGTAGCCGTCGGCGTAAGCGTTTCGGTGTTGGTGGCGGACGCGGTAGGAGTATCCGTTACGGTAGGTGTAGGCGTGTTCGTTGCTGTCTCGGTCGGCGTCTGAGTCGGCGTTTCGGTGCTTGTGGCCGTCGGTGTGTGAGTTTGGGTGCTGGAAGGCGTCACGCTCGGTGTATTCGTCACTGTCTGCGTGGATGTCGCGGTTGCTGTTTGGGTCGGCGTTTTGGTTACCGTGGCGGTTGAGGTATTGGTGGCAGTAGATGTCGCCGTCGGCGTTGATGTTGCAGTTGAAGTAGCCGTGTTAGTCGCGGTGGAGGCGGGGACTGGCGTAACAGTCGCGGTTGCTTGGATCGCGCTGGTAGCGGTCGGCGTGGGTGTACACGTTGGCAGCGGGGTCGGGGTGGCCGGTTGGGATCCACTGCCAGCGTGAATAATTATTGGCAAAAACACCAGGTGACCACCGCGTTTGGGCGGCGATGCGCAACTGTTTGCCGCCGCAGCAGCCTGTAGCTCGCTTGTGTCGAATTGGGTGGCGACGCTTTGATCAGCACTTGACGCTTCAAAACGGGCGGACGCTATCTGAAATGGCACCAAACCACCCATCGACGTCACGATGGACACGACGGTTACAGCAATGCGCGCTAATTCTTTACGTGTAAAAATTCCCATTGAATCCAAAACACCGTGCCCCGTTTTACTGTGACAAGTCACTGCAATAAAATTATAAACCTTTTCTCATCATATCAGACCCTGATGCGAGAATATGAAAAAGAAAAGTGATTCGCAAAGTCATGCACTCAGCACATGTTAATGTTTTGGCGCTTAAACGGCTTTTGGCAGGGCGCGCGCAAAACCCGTCAAAATGCGATCCCACAGCGCGTTGGCGTCACTGTCGATCGTCCGCCGCTTTGGATCGGCCTGAAACCACGCGACGGATTTGCGCACGCCTTCGCCCCACGGCTTGGTACACACAAAATCCGGCACAAAGCGCTTTATCTTGGTGTTGTCAAATACGACACTGGTGGCCTTGTCACCGACCAGGCTGCCCAGCGCGCCGGAATCATAGGTGGCGATGAGGTCTGACGGAACGTGCACAAGCTGGGGCTCCACGCCGATTGCGTGACCGGCCTCCTTGTAAATGGCGTCCCAGGTAAGCACCTCGTCGCTGGTAATGTGAAAGGCGTGACCAATTGCCTGTTCGCGCCCAAGCAAGCCAACCAGCCCCTTTGCAAAGTCGCCGTTCCATGTGAGCACCCACAGCGAGCTGCCATCGCCCGGAACAATCACGGGCAACCCGCGTTGCATGCGATCCATCACCGTCCAGGGGTGTTGCCAGCTGCCCACGCACAATGGAATTTGTGAAGGCCCATAGGTAAGCGACGGGCGGACGATGGTCACGGGGAAGCCACGATCACGATAGGACTGCATCAGGGTCTCTTCACAGGCGATTTTGTCGCGCGAGTATTGCCAATATGGGTTTGCCAGCGGCGTGCTTTCGGTCACCAGATAGTGGGTGGCCGGTCGCTGATAGGCGCTGGCCGAGCTGATAAACACAAATTGTCGGGTGCGCCCGGCGAACACTGCGATATCCTGCCGCACGTGTTGCGGCGTAAAGGCGACCCAATCAACCACGGCGTCAAAGGTATGGTCGCCCAAGAGGTTGGCAACCATGGCCGGATCGGCATGAATATCACCCTTGAGGAGCGTGACCCCTTTTGCAAGCGGATATTTTTCCGACATGCCGCGGTTCAGTATAAAGAGTTCCGCGCCGCGTGCAAGCGCGAGATCGGAACATGCCGAGCTGATGAGGCCGGTGCCGCCAATGAACAGGATTTTCATGATGATGCAATGTATCACCAACGCGACTAAAATTTGTTCAAATGCGAAAAAGCGGAATATTGCTGCACCCAACCTCGTTGCCCGGCCGCTTTGGCATCGGCGAGTTCAATCAGCATGCCGGTGACTTTGTGGATTTTTTGGCCGCCAGCGGGCAAAAGCTGTGGCAGGTAATGCCACTTGGCCCCACCGGCTATGGCGATTCGCCCTATCAGTGTTTTTCAGCCTTTGCCGGGAATCCGCTGCTAATCGGGCTGGACCAACTGGTGGCGGATGGCGCATTGTCTCCAGGCGCCCTGGAAAATGCACCGGCGTTTCGGACGGAGCGGGTGGACTATGGCTGGGTAATTAACTGGAAGCAGGCGATACTCCGGTCGAGCTACGACACATTTAACGCAAACGCCCGCGCGCACCAGCGGGGCGCGTTTGCGAAATTTGTGGACGAGAACCACCACTGGCTGGATGACTACGCCTTGTTTATGGCCTTGAAGGAGGCCCATGGCGGCAAGGTGTGGACCACTTGGGAGCCCGATATCGCCCGGCACGAGGCGGCGGCGTGTGAGACCTGGCGCGGCAAATTGCTGGATCAGGTGCGGTTTCAACAATACCTGCAATTTCAATTCTTTCAGCAATGGCACGCGCTCAAACAGAACGCCAATGACAAGGGCATTCAGATCATCGGCGACCTGCCGATATTTGTAGCCTTTGACAGCGCGGATGCCTGGTCGGCCCGCGAGCAGTTCCATTTTGACGAGCAGCTGCAACCAACCGTGGTCGCGGGCGTGCCACCCGATTATTTCAGCGCCACCGGGCAGCGCTGGGGTAACCCGCTGTATCGGTGGGATGTCATGCAGGCGCGCGGGTTTGACTGGTGGATTGCCCGTTTGCGTGCCGCGCTGGCAACCTATGACGTGGTGCGGATTGATCACTTTCGCGGGTTTGACTCATATTGGGAGGTACCCGCCAGCGAGCCCACCGCGATGCATGGGCGGTGGGTAAAGGCGCCGGGTTACGCACTATTTGATCGAATCATGCAGGAGCTGGCGCCAGGGAACCCGACTAGCACGGATTTAGCGCTGCCAATCATTGCCGAAGATTTGGGAATCATCACCACCGAAGTCGAGACGCTACGGGATCATTTTCACCTGCCGGGAATGCGCGTGTTGCAGTTTGCGTTTGTCGCCGATACCGCCAGCAACTTTTTGCCACATAACTACGTGCGCAATTGCGTGGCCTATAGCGGGACGCACGACAACGACACCACGGTGGGGTGGTTCAAGTCGCTGGACGATCCCACCCGGGCGCAGGTGGAGCGCTATATTGGAAAAAAGACAACCAGCAAATCCATCGGCATGGACATGGCACGCCTGTTGATGATGAGCTCCGCCGACACGATCGTGCTCACGATGCAGGATTTGCTCGGGCTGGGCCCGGATGCGCGCATGAATTTTCCGGGAAAAGGCGAAGGCAACTGGGCATGGCGGTTTTCAGCAGATGCCCTGACCAGTGACCTGGCAGGTGGTCTGCGGAGCATGACCGAGACATACGGCAGGTGATGCCGGTTACAACACGCCCTCTTCGGTTTCGGCAATGAGGTGATCCACGACGGCCTGCATCGAACCGGTCTTGGCAAAGACCGCGCGCTGACGGTCGGAGCTTGCGCCTTCTTCCATAATGCGGTAGGCATACTCCACCTCTTTGCGGCTGCCGAGCTCGTCGACAACGTCGCCAATAAACCAGGTGATCATTTCCTTGATGAGGTCCCGGGCCGGCAGCTCCTCCTGCTTGCCAAAGTCGATCAACTTGCCCTGTATGCCATAGCGCATCGCGCGCCATTTGTTTTCTTCGACCAACTCCGGGGCATATGCGCGGAAGGTAAGGTTCTGTTGGCGCAGTTTCCAGCACTTGAACAACACGGCCTGCCAGATGGCTGCGATACAAATTGCCTCGTCCACCCGGGTGCAACAATCGGCGACGCGCAGTTCCAAGGTTGGGTATTTTTTGTTTGGGCGTGCATCCCACCAGATTTTGGTGGCATCCGGCACGCTGTGGGTTTTGACCAGCGTCTGCACGAATGACTCATATTGCGCGCGGCTGCCAAAATGCGGCGGGATGCCACTACGCGGAAAATTGCGGAAAACCGTGCAACGGTAACTACTCATACCCGTGTCTTCGCCCATCCAATAAGGCGAGCTGGTGGTGAGGCACAAAATGTGCGGGATGAGATAGCGCGAGATGTTCATCGCGTCGATCATGAATTCCGGGTCTTCGATCCCAACGTGCACATGGGTGCCAAATATCAGAAGACGCTGGGCGAGCATGGCCATGTCCTGCTTCACACTTGCGTAGCGCTCCATCGGGGTGATCTCCTGTTTGCGCCAGTTGCTAAAAGGATGCGTGCCGGCGGCGGCGATTTTGAGCCCGTGCTTCGCGCTCAGACCCATTATTTCCCGGCGGAGCATGACCAAAGCCTCACGCGCCTCGGCAGGCGTTTGGCAAACCTTGGTGCCAACCTCGACGATGCTTTGATGCAGTTCGGGTTTGATTTCAAGGAGAGTCATCTTCTCGCGCTCATTCTCGATCAACTGGGTAATGTAGCTTTTCAACTCGCGTGTTTCTGGGTCGATGATTTGATACTCTTCCTCAATTCCGATGTTGAAACTTGGGTTTGTCATGGTTTTTGGATTGGCACTCAGATTTGCTGTCGATTGCGGGCTTGGTTTGGCGCGGTGCACCCAACGGCTAAGTGAGATTATGCACAATTCCAGACTTTACGCCAAGAAGATGAGCCCGTTGGATAAATGTAGTGTCAAAACGGTTGATGTCGGTGGTGGTCACCAGGGTCTGCGCGGTGTCGCCGATATGGGCCAGCAATTGGCGACGCCGATTAGGGTCGAGCTCGGCCAGCACTTCGTCCAATAGCAGCAGAGGTTCCTCCCCCAGCTCGGTGCGCATCCATTGTGATTGGGCCAGCTTGAGGCTGAGCACGCTGGTCCGCTGCTGGCCCCGGCTGCCGTATTCGCCCACATCCATCCCGTTTGCGATAAATCGCAGATCATCCCGGTGTGGCCCAACCAGCGTGGCCCCGCGGGCAATCTCTTCCTTCAACCGGTCACGCAGCGCGGCGCGGTATGCCTGTTCAAGGTCGGTTGCGGTCATGCCTTGCGGAATGCGACCGGCATCGAGGCTGATCTGATGCGGATCCTGCACACCCGCTGGCGCGGCCGGGTCAAAGTTGGGCTGATAAACAAGCTCCAGCCACTCGGCGTTGTTGCTCAGATCACGGTGAATGGGCTGAGCCAAACGCGCGAGCTGACCCACGGCAGAGCGTCGGCGCAACGCGATCTGCACACCATTCTTGACAATGGGCTCGTTCCAAACTTCCAGCTCATCCGGGTCCAGACGTCGCTCCTGACCCAGACGAAGCAGTGCGTTCCGCTGGCTGAGTGCCTTGGTGAACTTGTCCAGGTGCCGGACGTAATCCGCATCCACCTGGGACAGCGCATCGTCGAGGAAGGCGCGCCGGAGGGCGGGCGCCCCGGATGCCAGCTCCACGTCATTGGGCAGGAAAAGCACCACGGCGAGCTGCCCAACCAGATCCACGCCGCGACGCGGGGCGTGATCAATTCGAATTTCTTTTTTGAGGCGCGCACCCTCGCCCAACTGCATGCCAATCTCCAGGGCATGCACGCCATCATTGCGCTGCACCCCGGCCTTGATCATCACAAACGGATACGGGCTGTCATCTGATGCGCCCCATCGCAATACCTGTCTGTCGGTGGCCGTGTGCATGCTGTGGGCGGTGGCCAGAAAGTAGAGCGCCTCTAAAAGCGAGGTCTTCCCCTGTGCGTTGTCTCCCTGAACAATGGTCAAGCCATCCGCAAGATCCAACTCCAGGCGAGCATACAGACGAAAGTTGGTAAGAGAAAGATGGCGCACGCGCATAGCGTGAAAACGATTCTACGCGGAATAAAAAAATCGTAAGAGTTCAGAATCGCTGCACAGGTCCCTCACCCCAGCCCTCTCCCCTGGGAGAGGGCTGGGGTGAGGGCGGGTTCCAACGCCAAGGCAACCATTGTGCGCACGCCAAAACCCATGCTGCCCGCGGGCTGATATCCGCTTGTGCTCTTGGCCGCCATCATAGGCGCAATATCCAGATGAGCCCAGCGATAAGCCGGGTCGCTGCGGTTCTCGGCCAGAGTAAATTGCTGCAGAAACCAGGCGCTTACGCCCAGTCCGGCCCCGGCGTCGCCCGCGCCATTTTTCATGTCGGCGGTGTCGCTCTTCATTCGCTCACCGTAATCCGCCCAGAGTGGCATGCGCCACAGCCGTTCACCGGCGCGCGCCGATGCCGCGAGCAGCGCGGCAGCCCAGGCGTCATCGGGTGCATGCAGAGTGGCCGCCATATTGCGACCCATGGCCACATTTGCCGTGCCCGTCAGCGTGGCGATATCCACCACACCCGCCGGGTTATAGCGTTTGGCAAAGTGCAGTGCATCGGCCAAGATCAGACGACCTTCTGCATCGGTACTTGTGATCTCAACGGTCATGCCGTTCATCATGGCCAGCACGTCATTGGGGCGAAAGCTATCCTGGCTGATCATGTTTTCAACCAGGGGCATCAGCCCCACCACGGCGCGGGTCGGGTTGAGCGTGGCAATCGCTTGCATGGCACCGGCGACCGCGGCGGCGCCGCCCATGTCGCCCTTCATGCCGACCATGCCGTCCGTCGTCTTGATGCTATAACCACCGGTGTCAAAGGTGACGCCTTTGCCGATCAGCACCAACGGTGCTCCGGCGCCCACCGTCTGCAGACCATGTTCCAACACGATAAACCGTGGCCTGTTGGCACTGCCCCGGGCCACGCCGAGCACACCACCCATGCGGAGCGCCTCGATCTGGGGCTGTTCCATGATTGTGCACGCGAGCCCTGTTTCCGAGGCCATGTCGGCGCACCATGCGGCAAAACTTGCCGGGTTGAGCACGTTGGGCGGCCGGTTCATCAAGGTGCGGGCGTTATTCTGTGCGTTGGCAATCACTTCACCGGATCTGGCGCCGGTCGCGGCTTCATCCAAAAGGGCGGGGTTTGCCTCCAATAAAACCAGCTCTTCAAGCGCCGATTTTGGCTTGCCGGTCCGATGTTCCTCGAACTGGTAGGCGCCCAGGAGCGCGCCCTCGACTGTGGCCTGGGCGGCGTCGCGCAGCGAGATGCCGGCGCGCCCGGCGCCCAGCGCCAGCGTGGCGATGCGCTTGCAACCCAGCTCCTGGGATTTGCGTGCAGCGGCGCCCATGGCCTGGCGGATGAGCTCGGTCGTCAGCGCCTCCGGGTTTCCAAGCCCCACAAGCAACACGCGCGCGGCCGGGATCAAGCCAAATGAATACAACACCGCGACCTCTGACAATTTGCCGGAATAGTCACCCAACGAGATCAATCGGGCAATTGCTCCGTTACCTGGGACACCATCCGGCGATCCCAGCGCCGTATCAACGCCGCCGGTCGCGCCTGACGGCACGGGCTCGCCGCTAAAAACCGGAACAATAAGCGCGTCTGCCGGGTGTGCCTGTATCTGTCGGGAGATGACGGAGAGTTTCATGCCGGCTATTATGGTGCCGACCCGGGATCAACCCTTCTTAAACAGTTCCTTGATCACGCTCTTTAGCAATGGTTGCTTGATTGCCGTCACGTTTAGTTTTTCAGCTGACAGGAATTTGGTGAAGTGCACGTATGCACGGGCAAGCGCCTGCGCGAACATCTGATCCTTTGCCAGGGACTTGTCTTCGAGCCACAACCCCAGGATCACATAGGTATTGCTGGTGCGATCCAGTTTGCTGTCAAAACGCGCCACAATTCTGTCACCCCATAGGACCGGTAGCGCATAGTATCCAAACTTGCGCAAGTGCTCCTTGGTGTAAACCTCCCATACGTAATCAAAGTCAAACAAACGCGCGGCGCGTTTGCGCGCGCTGACGTTGTCCAGGGGAGAGAGGAACGTGCATTCGTCAGTCGTTGACAGCGCACCGCCGGCCTTGTCCTGCACCCAGGAAGCGGGCACACGACCGGCGTTTAGCTCACGCAGGAATGGAGCGTCGGCGGCCAGCGCGGTAAATTTCTCCCTCCAGCCTTCGACGGCAACTGAAATGAGGTTGCCGGCCTCGACATGTCGGGTGAGGTGCATCTGTAGCTCTTCCGCCGAGATTGGCCGATGCCACAGACTGCGCAGCCCAACACCATTGTGCAGACCGTAGAAGGCAACTTCCTTTAGCAACATGAAATCATCGGTCTCGGCATCGCCGGCTTCGGTGATGAGGTGGGATGGCGCAACCAGCTCCGTGCGGGCATAGACACGCTCAAAGCGTTCGCGGTGGTGGGTCATCACTTCACCCATGCGCCACATGTAATACAGGGCCAGCGCACTGTCCTTACGTCCCCGGTAATGACCCTCGTGCCGGGTGCGCTCGGACATTTTGAAATCCCGGTTGGCCACGGTGTCACGCACGGTTAGGAGCGCACGCATTTCTTCAATCGCCGTGCGATGCTTGCGTTCCTCGGCTTGCCAATCGAGGTTTAGATCGCGGTCGCGCTGCATGAGCCGACGCCAATAGGGCAGCTCTTCCATTGGTCGTACAGCCAGCCAGCCACCCCAGTCAAAAAATTTACGCTGACCATAGGTAAGCGTTTGCCAATCATCCGGCTTGTAGCCCAGCACCCGGCTGTGCAGCATGATGTCTTGACTTCGTGCGATGATTTGAAGCGGGTCAAGCTGGAGGTGTTCCATGTTCCGCATGGCGCGCTCGGCGCCCTCCAGCCCGCGCTCGCGGCGACCGGGCCAGATTTGCTGTTTACCAAGCACAAATTGGCGTGCCACTGTTGGGGATATTTGAATTGAGTCGGGCATGATTTCAGAACATTTATTCTATGCGCGATTGATTGATTCTAATGGCCGAACCCTTATAATTGTGCCTGTGTACATGTCATTGAGCCAAAGCCGCGCGGATGCGGCCTTGAATATATTCCGGTGTAAAAGCCGGCGCACCTGCCGGTTGCATGGCGCATGCGACCGTTTTTTTACCGTCTGACCGCAAACTTTTTTTCGCTAATTCAGAGCCGCGCCAGCAAGATTGGCGCGGCTCTTTTTATTCAATGACCAACAACAATAAGTCTTTCATCGGGGTTGCCGATCGCAGCGCAAACGCGTGCATCGACGGCATTCCGGCGCCAATCGTGACACTCAATCGGGCCACGATCGTGGTCGCCATCGCGCTGGCCGCCGTCTCCGGCCAAACCTGGCTCATCGCGGTGCTGTTTGCGATCATCGCACCTGCGGCGCTATTTGGGAGGCGCGCCAGCCCAATCTTCAAATTGGGAACGGCAATTATCCCGGCCGACGTGTTGAATCGGGCGGAGCAGGAGGATAAGCGGTTGATGCGGTTTAACAATTCAATCGCGGCCATCCTGCTGGGTGGTTCGACGCTGGCGTTTCTGGTTGGCCTGCCGGTGCTTGGTTGGGTTTTTGCCGGGATGGTGGCCGCGGCTGCGACGGTTGCGCTGCTGGGATTCTGCGTGGGCTGCTTTTTGTTTTTGCAGTTTAACCTGGCAAGGTACCGCGTATTTGCCCGGATGTAGTATCTGCGGCCATGCCTTCAGCCCGGGTCGATTTCGCGCGAAGGTGCGTTTGATATGTCTGCCCAAATATCCACACGCACAACCGCGTGACCAATTAGTCAGCGATCCGCGACCGTGCTGCCGGGGTCACTTCGGCTCCGCTCAGTGACCGTGACCGTGCTGCCGGGGTTACTTCGGCTCCGCTCAGTGACCGCGGCGGCGCTGGCGCGCGGCGCACTGATCATAGACACGCACATTGTCGACACTCCTCGTTGGATTCAAAGTCAGTGCGTGGCAATGCGGACGGCGCAATATTTAAATTCCGGAATCTTGCCGAAAGGATCATAGGCTTCATTGGTCAGCAGATTCGCGGCGGCTTCCACGTAGGCGAATGGCATAAATACCTGACCACGCTGCAGACCATCATCGACGCGAACCATGCAGCGGACACTGCCGCGTCGCGAGGTGATTGTGATCTCGTCACCAGGTTGCGCACCCAGCTGAAGCATGTCATCGGGATGGATGGACACGGTTGGTCCGGGTTCCAGCTCGTCCAGCCTGGTGGCCCGGCGGGTCATGGCGCCGGTGTGCCAGTGCTCCAGCTGCCGCCCCGTAAGGAACACAAACGGATAGGATTCATCAGGCAATTCATCGGCGTGGGTAAACCCAGCCGGCACAATGCGCGCCCTGCCGCTGGCCGTGGGGAAGCGCTCACGAAACAGAATACGCTCGCTTTCACCGCCCGGCACCGGATATGGATAGGTAACCGAGCCTTCACGCACAAGTTGCTCCCAGGACAGGCCCCCGATGCTGGGCATGGCGCGGCGCATCTCTTCGTAGACCGCACGGGTCGCACCCATGCTGTCAAAACCATAACTGGTTTTGGCCTGGTCGCCGGCCGGGTTGGCAGAACCGAGGTCCTGCTTAAGACCCAATCGTTTGGCCATTTCCAGAATGATCCACAAGTCCTGTCGCGCATCACCCGGCGGCGCGATCGCCTGACGCCCAAGCTGCACACGCCGATCGGTGTTGGTAACCGTGCCATTTTTCTCAGGCCAGGCGCTGGCCGGGAGCACCACGTCGGCATAGGCGCAGGTCTCCGTGAGAAACAGGTCCTGCACCACCAGGTGCTCGAGGGCGGCCAGTGCCTCACGTGAGTGTTCAAGGTTTGGGTCGCTCATGGCCGGGTTCTCACCTATCACATACATCCCGGCGATCTCACCGCGCAAAATGGCATGCATGATTTCAATCACGGTGAGCCCGGGCTGGGGGTCAATGGCCGCACCCCACAATGCCTCGATCTGGGCCCGGGCCACGGGATTGTCGACGCGGCGATAGTCCGGCAGCATCATCGGGATAAGGCCGGCATCACTGGCCCCCTGCACGTTGTTTTGCCCGCGGAGGGGGTGCAGCCCGGTTCCCGGTCGCCCAATCTGACCGGTGATCAAGGCCAGCGCGATCAGGCAGCGTGCGTTGTCGGTTCCGTGGATGTGCTGGCTGATGCCCATGCCCCAAAAAATTATGGCGGCCCTGGCGGTTGCATACGTTCGGGCGACCTGGCGTAACTCTGCAGCAGGGATGCCACACAGTTCCGAAACCTTTTCGGGCGCATAGTCAGCCACCTGTGCCACCAGAAGGGCATAGTCTTCCGTGCGGGTCGTTACAAACTGTTCGTTTACCAGGCCTTCCTCAATAATCGTGTGCAACAGTGCATTGAGCATCGCGACGTCGGTGTCGGGCTTGAACAACAATACATGTTTGGCGTGCCGGGCAATCTCGGTGCGACGCGGATCCATCACGATCAGGGTTTTGCCCGCCTTAACCGCGTTCTTCATAAACGTGGCAGCCACCGGGTGGTTGACCGTGGGGTTGCTACCAATGACGACCATGACATCGGCCTCGGCCACATCGCTCACCTGATTGCTCACTGCGCCACTGCCGATGCCCTCCAGAAGCGCGGCGACGCTGGAGGCGTGGCACAACCGGGTGCAATGATCGACGTTGTTGTTGCCAAATCCCAGGCGCACGAGCTTCTGAAACAAATAGGCCTCTTCATTGCTACCCTTGGCGCTGCCAAACCCGGCCAACGCACGGTTGCCCCGCTGGTCACGGAGAGACTTTAATCCGCCCGCGGCAAAAGCAAGCGCCTCGTCCCACGTGGCCTCACGGAACACCGCATCGGGGTTGGAGGGGTCGAATCCCTCGAGGGTTTTTGGTATGCCAAGCTTACGGATCAGCGGACGGGTTAATCGTTGGCGATGGCTGACGTAGTCAAAGCCAAAGCGCCCCTTGACGCACAGACGACCGTGGTTGCTGGGCCCATCCCGACCATCGACCTTGACGATGGTATTGCGGGTTTCATCCACATGAAAGGTAAGCAGGCAGCCGACACCGCAGTAGGGACACACCGAGTCCACCTGCTTTGTCGCGATGGCCGGATGCGCATGCACTTCAACGGGCGCCACCCGTGGCAGCAAGGCTCCGGTCGGGCAGGCTTGCACACATTCGCCACACCCAACGCATGAACTGGCGCCCATCGGATCGGCCAAATCAAACACAATTTGAGCGTGGTCGCCACGGTGGGCCAGCCCGATCACGTCGTTTACCTGCACATCCCGACAGGCACGGACGCATCGGGTGCAATTGATGCACGCGTCCATGTTTACGGTGATGGCGGGGTGCGACGTGTCGGTGCCAGGCAGCGCCCGCCGGGCAAACCGCGGATGTTCGACGCCAAGATGAGTAGCCCAGACTTCAAGCTCGGAATCCGGCGAGCGAATCTCCGCGGTTACGTCGCTCTTAAGCAACTCGATGACCATGCGCTGGGAGTGGACGGCACGCGGGCTGTGCGCCTGCACCACCATGCCCGGTTTGGGGGCGCGGCAGCAGGATGGCGCAAGCCCTCGTTCGCCGGCGATCTCAACCACGCACGCGCGACAGTTGCCCGAGGTGGGCATGCCTTCCTTAAAGCACAGATGAGGGATCGCGACACCGACGCGTTTGGCGGACTGCAAAATCGTCTCGCCGTCGCGGGCAAGGACCTCCACCCCATCCAGCGTAAACGCAATCATGGGCGGGTCACACGATCAGCGCATGCGCCTGCAGGGTGCGCAAGTCCACGAACTCCAGAGCCGAGATATGCGTGGATTCGAGCACCACGGGCGCGATTACTCCGGCGTCAAAGGCATCGATCCAGCGGGTGATGCACATGCACCAGTGGTCGCCCGCCTTGAGCCCCGGGAACTCAAACTCAGGATGCGGCGTGATGAGGTCATTCCCCGCGTCAAAGCTAAAGCGCAAAAATTCGTCGGTCATCCGGGCACACAGCGTGTGCAAGCCGGTATCGCCCGGGCCGGTGTTGCAGCAGCCATCCCGATACCACCCGGTGAGCGGGTCAAAACTACACGGCAGCAGCGGCCCGCCCAAGACGTTGCGCGCCTGAATTGGTTGGTTCATTGGTTAAAGTATTTAAGCACACTCAGCATGGGGTTTGGCGCGGCCTGACCCAACCCACAAATGGAAGCATCGATCATGACCCGGGACAGGTCTTGCATCAACGGCGCATCCCATGTTGGCTGCTGCATTAGCTCGGCGGCGCGCGCGGTTCCCGAGCGGCAGGGTGTGCACTGTCCACAGCTCTCATGTTTGAAAAAGCGCATGGCGTTGAGGGCCGCGGCGCGTGCAGAATCGTGGTGGCCCAACACGATCACCGCCGCAGAGCCGATAAAGCTGCCGTGCGGCTGCAGGGTGTCAAAGTCAAGCGGCACGTCGGCCAAACGCGCGGGCAGCATTCCACCGCTCGCGCCACCCGGAAAATAGGCGTACAGCTCATGGCCCGGGAGCATGCCGCCGCAAAATTCGTCGATTAATTCGCGCACGGTGATACCCGCCGGTGCAAGCTTTACACCGGGTTCGCGCACGCGTCCGCTGACACTAAACCGACGCAGCCCGGCACGGCCATTGCGGCCGTGCGCCGCGAACCACGCCGCTCCGCGCTGAAAAATATCACGCACCCACCACAGCGTTTCACAGTTATGAACCAGGGTGGGCCGGCCAAACAATCCAACTTCGGCCACATAGGGCGGGCGCAAGCGGGGCAGACCACGCCGGCCCTCAATGCTCTCGATCATCGCGCTTTCTTCGCCGCACACATAAGCGCCCGCGCCGCGGCGCAGCTCAATCGCAAGCCCGCACTTCGCAAAGAAAGGCGCCTGGCGCACCCGCGCCAGCTCACGGATGAGAAGGGCGCGCACTCCGGCATATTCATCGCGCAGATACAAATAGATATGGGCGCACCCAACGATGTGGGCCGCGATCAGTGCGCCCTCGATCATGCGGTGCGGATCGGTTTCGAGAATCACGCGATCCTTGAAGGTGCCGGGCTCGCCCTCATCAATATTTACGCAAAAATTGCGGGGTCCGGGTTGTGCGCCCACGATGCGCCACTTGCGCCCAGCGTTAAAACCGGCGCCCCCAAAACCACGCAACCCACCCGCCTCAAGCGCGGCGATGATATCTTCGCCAGAAACCCGGCCAGTCTGCAGTTGGAGCAGCAGCTCGTACCCGCCAGCAGACACGTACGCGTCAAAGCCGACCGCATCCGGTATTAGCGCGGTTCGTTCATTGCGCTCCAACGCGGCGTCGATTTTCACCACGGTCGCGCCTGAAATTGGGTTTTCCCCAACCACCGCAACGGGTGCGGCGTCACACCGACCGACACAGGGAACGCGTTGAATCCGCACATCCGCGCCCAAGTTCGCGGCTTTCACGTCGGCAATCAATAGTTCGGCGCCAAACAACGCGCAGGTTATCGAATCGCATATGCGAACCGTGGTCGGCGCGGGGGGCGGCTCACCGCGCGCCGGGTCAACCACATCAAAGTGATGATAAAACGTGGCCACCTCATAGACTTCAACAGGGGCAAGCCGCATCACGTCCGCGAGAGCCACGAGGTGGGGTGCAAACAAAGCACCAAACGCATCCTGGAGCAGGTGAAGATATTCGATTAGCAGATCCCTGCGATAGGGTTCGGCACCGATGATCCGAACGACATCCTGCCGCGCGGATGATTCCACCGCGCGACCACGCTGGCCGGAGCGTGGCTTGCGGGTCTTCTTTTGCGAGCTAATCATCCGCCCACCCTTGCAGCTACGTGCCGACAACCCTGCGCACCCGGGCTAATCGCGTGCGATCAGGCGATGATGCCGGTGCGGAGTGCCGCCTTTACCTCACCGATTGCCTTGGTGACCTCGATACCGCGCGGGCAGGCATCCGTGCAGTTGAACACGGTTCGGCAGCGCCACACACCGTCCACCTCGCTCAACACCTCGAGGCGCTCCTGCGCCGCCTGATCACGACTGTCAAAAATGAAGCGATGGGCCTGGACAATGGCGGCCGGGCCGACATATTCACCACGCGCCCAAAAGCTGGGGCAGCTGGTGGTGCAACACGCGCACAAGATGCACTTGGTGGTGTCATCAAAGCGCTCGCGGTCGGCGATGGTTTGCAGACGCTCGCGACCGTTTTCAGGCAACGGGTCCTTATTTACCAGGAATGGCAGCACACTGCGATAGTGGGCAAAAAACGGCTCCATGTCCACGATCATGTCCTTTTGCACTTTTAGGCCCAGAATTGGCTCGACCGTAATCTGACCGTTCTTGATCTCATCCTTGATCAGACACTTGCAGGCCAGACGGTTGCGCCCGTTGATGCGCATGGCATCGCTGCCGCAAATCCCATGGGCGCAGCTGCGGCGCAGCGCCAGGGTGCCATCCACGGTCCACTTTACCTCCTGCAGCGCATCCAGAACGCGATCCATCTCGTCCACTTCAATATCGTATTCACCCCAATACGGCTTCTTATCGATTTCGGGGTTGAATCGCTTGATTTTCAGATGTAGTTTCATAATTGGTGCCTAATACTTGCGCTCGACCGGCTTGTATTTCGTGATCACGACCGGCTTGTAGTTCAACTCGATCTTGTCGATCTTGTCGGTCTTGTCGGTCATCGTGGCAAACGTGTGCTGAAGGAATTTCGCATCATCACGATTTTGAAAGTCTTCGCGATAGTGCCCGCCGCGGCTCTCTTCCCGGCCAAGCGCGCTCACAGCAGTCACTTCCGCCAGGTCAAGCAGCGCACCCAGTTCCCACGCTTCCATCAGGTCCGTGTTCCACTTGAAGCCCTTGTCATCGATCTTGATATTGGCGAAGCGTGTCTTTAGGTCGCGGATCGATTCGATGGCGAATTGCAGACCGGCACTGGTGCGCACCACACCCACGTGCTCATCCATCAGCACCTGCAGGGCCTTGCGTATGGCGCCTGCGCGCTCGGTTCCGTTGCTCTGTCTGAGCTTGTTTAGCTCGGCTTCGCCGGGCTTGTGGCTGGTATCCTGATTGATAGGGCGAAGGGCGGCCGTTTTGGCATACTCGGCCATCTTTATGCCACCGCGTTTGCCAAACACCACCAGATCGACGAGTGAATTTGTGCCCAGGCGATTTGCGCCATGCACGCTGACGCATGCGACCTCACCAGCCGCATACAACCCCTCAACCGTGTGGCCCAGGTGATCGGACAACACCTGCGTATCGGTGTTGGTTGGCACGCCACCCATTGCATAGTGGGCGGTCGGCTGGATCGGCACTGGATCCGTGACGGGATCCACACCCAAATACACGCGCGCGAACTCGATGATATCGGGCAACTTGGTCTCCAAATAGTGCGCATCAATGCGCTTTGGGTTGCCATCCGCCTCGAAATATTTGTTGATTTCGGTCGGGCGGAAATCCAAATATACGTAATCCTTGCCGTTGATGCCGCGACCTTCCTTGACCTCTTTGAATATGCTGCGGCTGCAGATATCGCGCGGCGCAAGGTCCTTCAGAGTGGGCATGTAGCGCTCCATAAAGCGCTCACCCGCACCGTTCAAAAACACGGCGCCTTCACCACGCGCGGCCTCGCTTAGCAAAATGCCCATGCGATATACGCCGGTTGGGTGGAACTGATAAAACTCCATGTCTTCAAGCGGGAGTTTTTTGCGCAGGATCGTGGCCGGACCGTCACCCGTGAGTGAATGGGCATTGCTGGTTATCTTCCACATCTTGCCAAAGCCACCGGTGGCAAGCATGGTGGCCTTGCTGTGAAATACGTGGGTCTCGCCGGTCTTGAGCTCGATGGCGACCACACCATTGCACACGCCGTTCTCGATCAGCATGTCGACCATCTGATACTCGTCAAAGAACTTGACCTTGTTCTTGATGCAGTTCTGATACAGCGTTTGCAGGATCATGTGACCCGTGCGATCGGCCGCATGACAGGCGCGCATTACCGCCTTTTTTGTGTCATTGTTGGTGTGCCCGCCAAACCGGCGCTGGCTGATCTTGCCCTCCGGGGTGCGGTCAAACGGCAGACCGATGTGCTCCAGATCGACAATGGCGTCGATGGCCCCGCTGCACAAAATATCGACGGCATCCTGATCGCACAAAAAATCGCCACCCTTGACCGTGTCATAGGCATGCCACTCCCAATGGTCCTCTTCAAGGTTGCCCAGCGCCGCGGAGATACCACCCTGAGCCGTGCCGGTATGCGACCGGGTTGGGTAAAGCTTGCTGATCACCGCGGTATTCACCGACTTGCTGGCATACAACGCCGCCATCAAACCCGCGCCGCCGGCACCCACGACGAGCGCATCAAACTGATGATATTGAGCCATATATTAAGGTTTCGAGCTATTTAACGATGGTTGCGCCACCCAACAAAGCCACAAGGCCCATTAGTGACACCACAGCAATGACGCCGGTTGCCGCGATCATGACACCGCGATACACACCCCGATTGTTCAGATAGTCATAGGCCACCTGGCGGAAGCCGTTCAAGCCATGCAGCATGGCCAACGCAATAATGGCGACATAGTAGAGCCGCCAGAACACGTTTTCTATTGTGACCGGTGCGCCAGCCGCGCCCCAGCGCGCCACCGTTTGGCCAAACTGCAACTGATGAGTGCCCACGATCAGATGTTGCAGCCAAAAGTGGCTGAGCGATAGAAACACCAGGATCAGCCCGCTAAAGCGCATAAAGATCCACGCCATCCGTTCAAAACGGTTGCGGGCAAGCGGCATGGGCTTGACAGTGCGAATCGTGCGTTGCGCCGGGTTCAAGGTTTGTATGGTCATGAAGGTTTAGCGCCCTGTCGCCAGATAAAAACTGAGTGACTTCCACGCCATGATGACGAGGGTTGGCGCACCAAGCACAAAGGTGATGAGCAGGCTGGCACGCGTGGCCTTGTGCTGCTCGCTCCACCATTCAGGTTTAAGCTCAAGCAGCGCAATTCGCGTGCCGTTGATTGCGTGAAATACCAGACAGGCGGCGAGGAACAGCTCGCCGACTGAGAACAGCGGGGTCTTGTAGATTTCAATCAGCGCCTCATGCACTTTCGGATTGAAATAGCTAAAGGACATGCCGCTGATATGGGTTACCAGAAAAAGCAATACACCAAGACCGCTTATGCGATGGGCAATCCACATCCACTGATTGCTTTCACCCTTGTATCGCGCGCCTTCGCGCACGGTGGTTACGAGACCATTTAACATGCTATTGATTCTCCAGGTTGTTGCGATGATCGGCACCTCCGCTTACGCACGGCCAACCCCCATCGCAGCGGCAGGGATTATAGCCTTCCAGTCATTTGTCAATAATGACCACGCCGCGCTCAGCCAGCGCCGATCGCACCTCATCGGCGTGTTCGGCGTTCACCACGGCCAGCGGTGTGGCACTACCCGGGATGGCCGTTACGTAGCCGCGCAACTCCCTGGCCTCAACCAGATTGGCCAGCACCTCGGCACTGCTGAGCTCGAGAAGAATAACCGGCTGCATGGTGGCCTGGCCGTAAAAACCCGCCCACGTGCGCAGATTGGTTTCCAGTTTTTTTGGCAGGCTGGCACCCGAGGCACGCTCGAGCGCATCCAGCATTTTTTCAAGCTTGTGGCCCTGCGTCATAGCCGTGCGGACGCTGTTGGCGGTGATGTGGTTTGGCACCGGACTACCCTCGGCAAAGGGCGCCACCGCGCCCACTGAATAAATGCTGGGCACCGAGTTTAAGAAGGTGATCCTTCCGGATTCATCAAGGGCCAGCGACCCCGCTGCATCGGATTTTTGACCGTGCGTTACAAGCGGAGACCAGCCTGCGTCATCCAGCGCGCCAATGGGATCGGCAACGTCGCGGGATACGCGGGCAAAGCCAGGTGCAATAACGTGGACGTTGTCGTGACCGAGCGCACCACGCGCGCCCTGCAACGCTGCGTCATCGGCAAATTGAACCAGGTGTGCCTTGCGATGGAATGTGATGCGACCGTGCTGCTCATCCCATTCCTCCAAGGTCCGTCGCACGTTGGCCGGCAGGGGCAAGCCACTGTGGGTTTCAAGCAGCGCCACAATGCTTGCGATGGACTTTCCCTCGCGTTGGGCACGATACACGCTCTGACGGGTGATCACATAGTTGATGGCCCGGTCACCACCAGTCACATCCGCAAAACCATCCAACTGCACCAAAATGGCGTCCGCGATTGGTTCAATCGCGATGACCGTAAAGTTTGGTTGCACCACCAAACGCCCGCCGGTCTCGGGAAATTCCGGTTGGGCGGTCAAGCCCAACAGCCAGGACCCCACCGGGGTAAGCTTTACTGCGGTCGGAGCTGCGCGCTCATCCGGATGTGCCGCGGTATAAGTGACGTCCACGATCCCCATCCAGCCAAGTGGCCCGGAGAGCATCAACGCCATGACCGAGCGCTCGATCACATCCCAGCCCTGGCTTTCACTCTTGACGTTTGTAAACGTGATCGAATATGGATTGTTGTTGTAATAGTAGGGCGTTTGATAGTAAACGGTACCGCCCTTGAGTTTGCGACCCTTGAAATTGCGCGGAAACAACCAGTCATAGTTGTTGCGCTTTAGATCATCCACAAGCCGTTCAAAAGGCACCCAGTCTGACAAGCGCGTGGATTGCAGTTTTGCAAGTGTGCGCAAAAATATTTGGCGCGCACGCGCCAGCTCCGGTGGATTCTGCACCGCGCGTGGATCATATTCCATCCCCGCGGAAACGCGATACACCTCGTTCCAAATAGCCAAATCCCGCCAGGCATCAAAACAATACCTGATCCGTTCGGGTAACGCTTTGTCCAACATCTGCATTGTTGGAGACGTCATAACCGCGGCGGCAAATTTGGAATCAAGGTCA
The DNA here is from genome assembly GCA_025354985.1 of Chloroflexota bacterium. GTDB lineage: Bacteria > Chloroflexota > Anaerolineae > J036 > Brachytrichaceae > AQU-03. Next base: position 34,058 of record JANXLU010000056.1, on the reverse strand, counting down.
CCCGAGACGGTTAACAGCCGGCGCATAAACCAAAACCGGCCATTCAAATTCTCATCCGTCGGCGCCTCGCCCGCAACGTTTAAGGCGGCAAGCAGGCCCTTGAACGCATTCTTGTAAATCCAACCCTGGGCGGTCACATTTATGCCGGCGCTGCGTCTGACATGACGCCAATAACGACCCAAATCGCGTTGAAATTCGTAGGCATTGCCCGTAAGCACAACTGGTTCAGCCAACCCGCACACGTCCTTGTTTTAGCATCAACTTGTTGGTTCCTCCACCTTGGGGGTATGCCCGCGGGCAATCATTTCCGCCACCAGAGCATCAACCGCGTCATCACGAATGACGATGGAGCGGGGTGACAACTGGGCTATAACCGCCTGAGAAAGAGATGTGCTGGCCAGCAGTTCGCGCAAGGCCAATTCATCCGTTAATTCGAGCGTCGTCAGTCCTTCGTACACGCGCAGCCGGCCAAAGTGACCGGCCAGCTCATTAATCAAACCGCGCGCCGCCGTAGTGAGCGGAATCCCGGCATGGTCAAACTGGGCCTGAACCAAATCCATGGATAGTCCCTGCGCCAGTGCAAACTCGATCGAGTGCGTCGTTAAACGATAGCTGAACGGCTGATCAGCCGGCTCGCCAAGCTTGCGACTGAGCGCAATAAACTCTATCCGGTTTGGTGATGGTGGCACGCGCCAGGTCAGGTCGCCCACCCAGGACGGTGGTTCATCGGCGCGCGCCCTGGGAACAGAACCGGGTGGCAGCGGTGAATCCTGGTTGGTTAGCAACCAGCGGCCCGTTTCCGTGATCATCAGCCGGCCCAATGATCCATCGCTTGCCAGAGCACACACCACCGCACCAAACCAGACCAACGACGTCTGAATCATGGTTTCCAGGATTAAGCCGGTCGAACGGTTCCAGTCATCCTGCTTGACATCCATAAGCCGAGCGCCATCGGCGCGCCCAAACCACCAATCATCGGTGGTTTTGAGCGTGTGCGCGCACAATGGGCGCAAGCCAAAAAGCTGAGTCCGCAGTAGCGGCCAACTTATCCATGTGTGTGGCGGCAGACCCCGGAGTACCCGGGTCAGGTAGCGTCTAAGCCCACACCATTCCGCGGCGAGCTGCTGGGGCGTAAAGTCATGTGCGCCAATTGCGCGCAAAACCTTGAACGCCTGCGCCGAACCACCTACTGACCGTCTGCCCGCTAAGACAATTTCGACTCCTTCGGGGACCTGTTCCAGCCAAGCTACCCACACCCGCCGAAGCCGATGCTCGGCAGGTGTGGCAAGCCAGGTTTCGAACCCGATATTTGCCACGTTCACCGTGCGACTGACGCGGTCCCTGGCAGGTGGCTCAATCAACTGGAGCGCTCCGATCAGTGGCAGCATCCAGTGACATTGATCTGCGCTCAAGCCAGTCTGCCCTTCCAATACCTGCGCGCTATCCGGAGTGAGCGGCGGCACCTGCGGCACAGAAATACTGCTGCGTGAATCGGGCACCCACCCCGGCCGGCTGGCGAACACGCGACCCGCCTCACCGGCGTCGTGCTCCCAACGTTGCAACCAGTTTGTTTGCGCGGCGCGGTCATGGGCGGGTGATGGTGTGCGCAGAACAACGGCGCCGGTGTGGGCGGCGTCCAACCATCGATCAACTGCTTCAAGCAGAGGTAAAGAAGCCGGCTGTTCGACCCGCATGTCGGATGTTGATCCAGACCAAAGATCCGGGGGCCACACGATGCCCGGCAGATATGGTGCGAGCGAACCAACCGGCAACAGCTGATAGTAGGCATCCCGCAGGCTGATGTAATAGCTGTAGGTCCGGGCGGGAAACAAAATCGCGTGCTTGCGCATCCACTCCAGAAGCTCGGTAACCTGCTTCTCATCCGCGGTTTGCATCAGGGACTTGACCATCCCGCGTGGGAAAGGAAGCTCGGGATCCCAAGCCGTAAACAACTTGCGCAACAACAATGCCTGGGCATCGGTAAGCCCGGTCAGCACCGCTTTGGGGTCGGTTTGCGTCTGCGCCAAACGTTCCGTTATCCCGGTCGCCACCTGCTCCAGTAGCGCGCTTTTCAGGCTGCCCTTTAGCTTGATATCATAAAATTTGGCGAGCTCGCGCAGACCAGTCGCATTGAATTCCGCGTCCAGGATGTTTGTGAATGGCTCGTTCTGGGGCCGGAAGCCGCTTGCCACCGGCCAAGGGAGCGTGGCAGCAGCAGCAAGTTTTCCCCGTTGACTCCCGGGCGTGGTTTGCGACAGTTCGTTCATGATCAGAGCCGAAAACTTCTCGGGTGTCATGCTCGGGATTTCCGCCGCATGTTTGCGGATGACATCCTTGATACCTTGCATCGAAACCATTTCCCCGGATGGCAACCCCATGACCTCTGGCAGACCCGCCGCCTCGAAGATTTCAAGCAGCTTTTCTTCGCTCAAGTCCTCCAGGTCGTCGTCATCCAGCAGGAAGTCCAAATCAGTTGGGTCGAGTCCGGTCGGGCGTGTGCGTGCCATGGCTGAGCTAATTTAGAAACCCGGCCACGGTTCGGCGCACAGGCGCGGCATCGGTTGCAATCAGTGCCGGCTGGAACGCCTCTACCTCGTTCTCATACAAAATGTCGTAGTGGTAACCCTGTTCGGTCAGAAACATTTGTCGTTTGGCGGCAAAGTCCTGGTCCAGTGTGTCACGGGTGACGATGCTGTAAAAATGAGCCAGCAACCCGTTTGCCTTTGGGCGCAACACGCGACCGAGCCGCTGCGCCTCTTCCTGACGCGATCCAAACATGCCGCTCACCTGTATCAATACGCTGGCGTCCGGAAGGTCGATTGAAAAATTACCAACCTTGCTCATCACCAATGTGGTCACTTCACCCGTGCGAAACTGCTGATACAAAATCTCGCGCTGGCGAATCGGGGTTTCACCGGTAATCAGCGGAGCCTGGAGGCGCTTTGCGATCACATCGAGCTGATCCAAAAATTGGCCGATGACCAGCACCTGATCCTGACGATGTTTGCTGACGATCATGGACAATGCGCCAAGCTTTTTGCGGTTGCCCGCGGCAAACCGATACTTCAAGTCGTGCTGGGTGACCGCATATTCCATGCGATCCTCATCATCCATCTGCACACGAATTTCGTGGCATTCGGCGGTTGCGATCCAGCCCTGTTTTTCCAAATCTTTCCAGGGCACATCGTACTTCTTTGGGCCGACCAGAGAAAATACTTCACCCTCGGCGCCATCCTCGCGCACCAGAGTGGCGGTAAGACCGAGGCGTCGGCGTGCCTGAATCTCGGCGGTCATGCGAAATACGGGAGCGGGCAGCAAATGCACCTCGTCGTAAATGATCAACCCCCAATCCAGCGAGGTAAAAATCTGCATGTGTGGATACTCACTCAGCTTGGGCAGCTTCTTCAGCCCGCCACTACGCGGCCCGGCATTGCGAAAGTATTCGGCGGCCTCGCGGCCCTCTATTTCGGCGGTCGCCTGTGCGCCAGTCTGATCCTGGTCCAACCCTGTTCCTTCGCCATTCGCACTGGCCGCTTCCGTGATCAGTTTTTTGCCCTTTTTAGGTCGATGAGTGAGCACCTGATACGTGCAAACCGTGACCGGTCGCACTTCCTTTTTTAGACCGGTATATTCGCCAATTTGGTCCTCTCTGAGCGTGGTCTTATCCAGCAACTCGCGCATCCATTGGCGGACGGCCACCGTGTTTGGGCAAATAATCAGCGTGGCGGTTTGCACTTTGGCCATGGCGGCCATGCCCACAATAGTTTTGCCTGCGCCGCACGGCAATACGATCACGCCGCTGCCGCCCGACTCGCCGCCACCCGCCCAATACACATCCGCCGCATCCGACTGATAGTGGCGCAGCTCAAACGGTGCGCCTGTGCTTGCAGCCAACCCGCGCAGCTCAAGCGGCAGTGGCGCGCCCTCGTTGTAACCAGCCAAATCCTCCGCAGGGTAACCAATTTGCAGCAGGATGCGCTTGACATGACCGCGTTGACCGGGATCGATCTCAAACGTGGTGGCATTTGGCCGGCTGGAAATAAGGGGCTGAAAGAGTTTGTGACGACTTACCTCCTCCATCAGTACGCGGTCTTCGCTTATGACCAATAACCTGCCCTCGTGCATCACAATTTTTATCCGGCCATAGCGTCCAATCTGTTCCGCGATATCAAAGCGAACGTTGTCGGGAAGGGGATATTTGCTATATTGTGCCAGCCCGTCAATGATGACCCGGGCAGTCAGCCCGGCCGCAGCCGCGTTCCACAGCGAGAGCGAGGTGATTCGATACGTGTGCACATATTCCGGGCTCTTCTCAAGCTCGGCAAACCGCGCAAGCATGTCACGCGCCTCGGGATAGAGGGGACTGTCAACTTCAAGCAGAACTGTTTTGTCGCCCTGCACGATTACCGGATTTTGCGGATTGTAATTCAGCATGCGCTGGAAAAATGCGAAAAAGCCAACAGGCGTGAATGACCCGTTGGAACAAGCGGACAATTATAGCGAGACACCTGAATCAATGATTGCCATTTCAAACCGCGGCGTATACCCACAGCGACATACAATCACCGGACATGGCTGAACAATCATCGCTCGAAGTGCTGGCTGAACGGATGCGCGCCAACATCCAAAAAGTAGTCGTGGGCAAGGCCGATGTGATCGACCTCGCGCTGATTGCGTTGTTATGTGAAGGGCACATCCTGTTGGAGGATGTTCCCGGCATTGGAAAGACGACACTCGCCAAAGCGATTGCACGGAGTCTGAATTGCAGTTTTAAGCGCATACAGTTCACACCCGATCTGCTCCCAAGTGACGTCAGCGGCATCAGTTTCTACAATCAAAAGGCGCAGGAGTTTGAGTTTCGTCCGGGCCCCATATTTGCCCAGGTGGTGCTGGCTGATGAAATAAATCGGGCCACCCCGCGCACACAAAGCGCCTTGCTGGAGGCGATGCAGGAACGAACCACCACAGTGGATGGCCAGACGATGGTGCTTCCGCGCCCGTTCCTGGTATTGGCCACCCAAAACCCGGTGGAGCTCGAAGGCACCTTTCCGCTACCCGAAGCGCAGATTGATCGCTTTATGTTGCGGCTCAAACTCGGCTATCCAACCGAAGACGATGAGCGTGCGATTCTGGCCCGATTTGAACGCAGTGATCCACTGGCAGATTTGCAATCAGTGGTCGAACCAACCGATTTGGTGGCAATGCAAACCACGATCCGAGCGATCCGGGTTGAGCGCAGCGTCATCGACTATGCATTGACGCTGTGTCGCAGCACCCGCACGCTCCCGGGCGTGTTGCTTGGCGTCAGCCCGCGCGGCAGCATGGCGTTGGTGCGCGCAGCCCAGGCTCGTTCCGCCCTGCACGGTCGCTCGTTTGTGCTTCCGGACGACGTCAAACAACTTGCGCCCCATGTGCTGGGTCATCGCATCGTCGCCGACGGGCAGAGTCGGCTGCGCGGTCGCAAGCCCGAAGATCTGCTGGCAGACCTGATCGAACGCACACCGGTGCCGGTTGACAAAATATAGATGTCTGAGCGTTGGCTGCGGCTGCTGATTGTCGCCGGCGTGCTGGGTGTGATTTTGCGCGCGCCTGCATTGACACTGGTGGTGTCGATCATGCTGGCTCTGATTGCGCTGAGCCTGATGCTGCGCACGCTGGCGTTTCGCCGAGTGAGCTATTCCCGACGCATCAGCGAAACACGCGGCTTTGTGGGGGAAACCTTGCGCATCACCACCCGCACGGAAAATGCCGGCTATCTGCCCATTTTTTCGCTGAGCGTGCAGGATGATTCTCCAAAGCATTTTGATGAAATCGAGCCGGGCCAACCCGAGCGTGATGCCGCAATAATACCGACCACCCCGGCTGCCACCCGGCCGGAACGCGCCGATCTGCAACAGTTGACCGCAATTCGACCGCGCTCTATCAACACCAACACGTTTGACTTGCGCAGTCATCGGCGTGGCTACTTCAATTTTCCAACACCAGTTCTGCGCGCCATAGATCTGGTTGGGATGGGCGAAGAGGAGCGTGCCGAGCCCCAGCCGGTGCACAACACCATCCTGATCTATCCAAAACTGTATTTACTCGATGAGCTCAAGCTTCCGGAAAAGCAACCCATGGGCGCATTGGTTTCGCTGCGCCGGTTAATTGAGGACCCGGCCAGGAACATGGGTGCGCGTGACTATGCGCCGGGCGATTCCTTCCGGCAAATTCACTGGCCGGCGACCGCACACCGCGGATCGCTGCAAACCCGGATAAATGAACACACCGCCGACCCGGTAACAATGATTTTGCTCAACGTCACCACGTTTGAAGATGACTGGATTGGCGTTGATGTGGAGCGGTTTGAATGGACGGTCAGCGTAGCCGGCAGTCTGGCACGTTGGGCGCACGAATCGGGCGCGACGATCGGGTTGGTTTCAAATGGCGCCACGCCGGGGATACCCGAGGCGCTGCGGGTAAGGGCGCGCCGTTCGCCAGATCAACTGGCCCGCGTGCTGGAATCCCTTGCCACGCTTATCGCGTTTACAGGATCCCGCTATGAGGAATTTGTGCTGACCGAGCAACGCAACGTGCCGTTTGGGTCCAGTTTGATTCTGGTCACCGGTCTGGTAACGCCGCGCATCGAAATTGCAATACATCGGCTGCACGAGCTTGGCAAACGCATGCTTCTGGTTTGTTGTGATCGCAGCATGCCCGACCTTTCCGGCCTGCCGTGCGCGGCCATTCACCTGCCGCCCACCCTGGCCGGGGAGGCGCTGGCGTGAGGCGAACACTGTCGGTCCGGCAACGGACCATCCTGACTCTATTTGCGCTTGGCGAGGCCGCCGTGCTCGCACCAATCGTATTGTTCTGCGTGCCACTGCCGATACTGGATCGACCGGGTGTCATCATATTGGTGGCCCTGTTGCTGGGGGTGCTGGCTGCTGTTTGGCGCTGGCTTGGCGACCATGATATTCCCCCGCGAACCCAGGTTCTTGCGTTGGGCGCGATTATGGCGGCTTTGACAATCATTGCCGAGGTGCAACTTGCCAGTGTGCACCCGGAATTTGAGCTCGTCCTAATTTGGCTTGCGCCCGGGTTTGCAGTTGCCCTGCTCTTGCTCTGGCGCGGCGCATCGCTGGGTCAAACCGATCTGACGTTTACGGATGCCTCGCGCCGTCTGCAAATGGGTGCGCTCGCGCTGGTCGTTATGGGGATGGGCGCCGTGGCGCTGCCGCGCAACCGTCTCATCGACAGCATTGTGCCATTTTTCGTCAGCGCATTGTTTGCCATGCCGCTGGCACATCTCGAAAGCGTCAGCCACTCAGTCCATGGACGAACCGTACCCATGACGGGCATGTGGTGGCTGTGGAGCGGGCTGATTACCGCCCTGGCAGCGCTTGCCAGCGGGCTGATTTTGTCATTTATTACGGGGACGCCGATCGTCCTCGTGCTTATCGGGCTGTTGGCGTTGCTGGCGTTACCGATCATCCTGCTGTTGTCATTGTTGCTGCCAAACGGGTTCAACGGCAATTTGGGTGGGCTGAACCTGCGGCTGCCCACGCTGCTCCAACTGCCGGAAACCGGCAGGCAGGCCAGTATTTTTGATCAGTTTGTGATCCCGCCGCAGGTGAATTTTCTGATTGCCATCGTTGTTCTTGCAGTCGTGGGGGGCACCGTACTTGTGCTTCTTGGCGTGGCGCAACGCTCCAAACAAGATACGCAGCCAAGTCGTCCACAGGACGACTTTGACATCGCGCAATCGGAAGCGGCCCCGGATGCGTTTGCCAGGCTGCGCACCACGCTTGATTTGCGCCGCTGGCTCGCCGCGCTAAGTGTGCGGCGGCTATATGCCCGAATGCTCCATGAAGCAGAGAAGCGCGGACCGCGCCGCCTGCCCGCACAAACCCCCCTCGATTACCTGCCCCAGCTGCGCAGCGTATTCCCGCACGCGGAAGACGAGGTGAGCGCCATCACCCGCGCGTATGTGGCCGCGCACTATGGCGAGCTGCCGGATGATGAAGCGGCGCTCGCCCGACTGCGCGCGGCATGGGATCGCGCCCGAGGCGGGCCACCTCGATAGGGCGGATGTTACTAAACGGCGGCTACGCTCATGCACGCGCCCGGATCAAACGCCAGTTGCACTGTGTCACCCTTCTGCGGCGGGGGCATCCGCGGATTATTAAACGTGTCGACCGACAGCGGGCTGTCGTTGACATTTACCCGCATACGCACAACCGCGCCAAGAAAGGTTACGCCCTCAACCCGCGCATTCAAATAGTTAAGTGCGGGGTTACCCGGAAGATCGGTCACGGGATGGGGCGTGATCGCCTCCGGTCTCAGTTGAAATTTGATCAACGAATCAGCCTTGCGTCCTTCCATCTTGGTTGCGAGGCGCACGTTGGTTGATCCGATCCGCAGCGTATCACCGCCGGTCTGGGTGAGCGTACCCTGAAGCACGTTTAGCGTGCCCACGAAACCCGCCACAAAAGTCGTGGCCGGAGTGTTGTAGATGGCATACGGGGTGCCCACCTGCTCGACGCGTCCATGGCTCATCACCACGACACGGTCGGAGAGCGACATGGCCTCTTCCTGATCATGGGTGACGTAGATGGTGGTGATGCCCAAAGCCTGTTGGATCGCGCGAATCTCAGCACGCAAGCCCACGCGGATTTTGGCATCCAACGCGGACAAGGGCTCGTCCAGCAGCAAGACTTGCGGGCGTGGGGCAATGGCGCGGGCGAGCGCCACGCGTTGTTGCTGACCACCCGACAACTGGGAAGGGAAACGCTGACCAAGCTCGGTCATTTGGATCAAACCAAGCATTTCATCCACACGCTTGCCGATTTCGGCTTTGGGCATTTTTGACAGCATGAGGCCGAAGCCGATATTGTCGCGCACGGTCAAATGCGGAAACAACGCATAGGACTGAAACACCATGCCCACCTTGCGTTTATTGGGCTGTAGATTGGTGATGTCCATGCCATCCAACACGATGGTGCCGCGGTCCGGGTTCTCAAACCCAGCCACCATGCGCATGGTGGTGGTCTTGCCGGAGCCGCTTGGTCCAAGAAAGGATACAAACTCGCCCCTGGACATGCGGAGGTCAAACTGTTCGACCGCGACGGCCGAACCATACAGTTTGCGAAGATCGTTCAGAATTAGAAAATCCATAATGTGCGTGTTAGCGGATAACCGCGGTTTGAGTTTGCGTGCTGCCCCGACCAATGCGTTGAACTGCCAGAACACAGGCCCACACCAGCAAATAGCTGATGATGGTGAGCGCGGCAGGTTCAAAAATGCGGTTGCGCCCGATCGCCGCGATGTAACTGCCGAAGGCGCGTTCATCCGGGAACAGAAAATTCGCGAGTGTGTATTCACCGACGGCCACGGCAAAGGTAATCAATGAGGCGCTAATCACCGCAGCCCGCAGGTTTGGCATAATTACCTTCCAAATAACGGTTGCCCAGCCAGCGCCGAGACTGCGGGCCGCCTCGGTGAGTGTGCGAATATCAATCGCGCGCAATCCGGTGTCCACCGAGCGGTAGACATACGGCATGACGCCCACGGTGTAGCCACCCACCAGAAGAAACGCGGTTCCGGCATCGGTGTTAGTCAATGCCAGGGGTGGCGAGGTGTAGGTGCGCAGGTAGCCAAACGCCAGCACAATACCCGGGATGGCAAACGGCATTACGCTAAACAAATCCATGACGGGTTTGAATTTTGGAAGACGATAGTTCACCCAGAATGTGGTTGGAACAATGACAAGGAGACTAAATGCAATGGTGAGCACCGCCATGCCCGCGGAGAACAGCAACGAGGTGTAGAACTTGGGCGGGTCGACTGCATTTGGTTTGGTCGTGAACACGCTCACATAGGCGTCAAGGCTTAGCACATCCCGCTTCATTCGCAGCGAGAAGTCAAACTGAGTGAGCAGCGGCACGATCAAATACAGTGCGCAAATGGTGACAATCGCCACCGCCACCCAATAGGTAATCGGATTATTTTTTGAACTCATTGTCGCCACCGTGATGCACGTCGCTGCAACAGCGAGTAGATGCTGATCGCAGCCACCAAAATGACCACCATGCCCAGTGCAAGCGCATAACTTAGGCCGGGGTTATAAAGCACATCCCCACGAATCTGACGGCTGATGACCCGGGTAATGATATCCACCCGGCTTCCGGTCAGCGCCTCGGCGGTGGCGTAGGCGCCAAAGGCGTTGCCAAACAACAGCACCGTGGAACCCAGGAACGAGGGCAGCAAAATGGGCAGACCGACGTGGCGCCAATAATCCACGACGTTACCACCCAGGCTGGCGGTTGCCTCGCGCCACTCACGCTTAAGACCATCAAAGGCCGGGAGCATGATCAGAACCATAAGCGGAAACTGAAAGTAGAGATAGGCCAGCATCAAGCCTTGGAGACTGTAGATGCTAAAGCCCAGGCCATACAGGTCGACACCCAGCACTGTCAGGAACTTTGTAAGCGCGCCCGTGCGCCCAAGCAGCGTAATGAACGCGAAGGCAAGGGGAATGCCGCCAAAATTTGCGGCAACACTTGAGACTGTGACGACGACGGATCGCACGCTGTGCGGCAGACCACCCATTGAGACGGCCCAGGCCAACAGCGATCCCATAATCGCTCCTCCGATGGCGGTAACAATGCTGATCTGCAGGCTGGCGCCATACGCATCCAGAAGCGACGGTTCAAATACCGCAAAGACATTTGCCAGGGTAAGGCCGCCATCTTTATCGATAAAGCTGCGGGCCAAAATCGTGGACGCGGGATATATCAAAAACGCCAGTCCAAACAGGAGAAAGGGCACCAGGCCCACCCAGGCAAGCGACACGCGGCGGGACGGCATCGGGCTTGCTGGAGTCATCACTTGTGTCATAAATAATACCGCCGGCTTCCCTGCGCCAAATAAATGGCGCAACAGAAGCCGGCGACTGGGCCTGTAGCCGGGAGGTTAGCTCAGCTTGCGGAAGGCAATCTTGGTGGTCTTGTCCCAATCATCACCGATGCGCTTCTTGTGCGCATTCAGCTGATCCAGGGTTGGGAACACGGCCTTGGCATACAGATCATCCGGTGGCAGCTTGGCAGCCAACTCGGCAGGGATCAACTTCTTTGCAACCAGGTCGTTGTAGCGAATGGGGTGGCAATAGCCCTTGACAAAGGTCAACTGACCCTCGTCGGAGAACACGTGCTCCATCCACAACTTGGCGGCATTGGGATGCGGCGCATAGGCGCTGATCTGGGTGACGTAGTTGCCGGCGATCTGGGCGCTCTTGGGCACCACGACGACGATCTTGGGGTTGCCCTTGGCGGCGTCGCGGGCGGCGAGTGCGTTGTAATCCCAGTCAAACACGATGGGGGTCTCGCCCTTGCCAAAGGTCTGCTTGTTCCAGGATGGCACGAAGTTGCCGCTGGCGTTCAGCTTGGCGAAGAACTCGATACCCTTGCTGCTGTCATCGGCGGTGCCGCCGTTGGCCAATGCCGCGTTGAACACGGCCTGCGCCTGGCTGTTGCCGGTGCGGGGATCGTTGATCGAGACCATGCCCTTGTATTCCGGCTTGGCAAGATCGGTGATGTCGGTTGGCACGTTCTTGACCGCGTCAACATTCACCATCATGGACATAACGCCATAATAGTTGGGGGTGCGATAGCCATCGGCGTCCTTCAGGGTGGCGGGGATTGAATCCCAAGTGGCAACCTTGTATGGGACGACGAGTTTGTCGGTCACGGCCTGTACGCCGAATGCCGGGCCTACGTCGATAACGTCGGGAGCCTGGGGACCCTTGTTGTCCTTGTTGGCTTTGATCGCTTCGATTTCATCACCGGAACCGGCGTCCGGGTTGATTTCGTTGACCTTGAGACCATACTTGGCCTTGAAGCTGTCGATCACATCACCATAGTCACACCAATCGCGTGGCAGGGCGATGACGTTCAGCTCGCCTTCCTTCTTGGCTGCATCAACAATGGCGGCCATACCGGTCAGCGCCGGGGCCTTGGTTGGCTCAGGGGCTTTGGTTGGCTCGGGCGCCTTTGTGGGATCTGGTGCCTTGGTGGGATCCGGCGCCTTGGTGGCCGCGGGGGCCGAGGTTGGCGCGGGAGCCGCAGTTGGGGCGGCGGGCGCAGCGGGGGCTGCACATGCTGCCAGCATTGCTACTGCAATCACCGGCATTGTAAGCAAATGGGATTTATTGGTTTTAGGAGTCATAGTATTTTGGGACACTTTCCTGCCACCGATCTGATGGCATGGTATTTCATAATGGCGTCACATTAAGATAAGGTTAATTATGCACTAAATTCGGCGCGAATTAAGTTAAAGCCGCCTATAAGCCGAAGCCGCGCGCGGCCAGCCACTGAGCACCCGGAATGATCTCGGAGTGATCTCGAACTTCGATGATCAATCGCGGAGTGTGCGACAGGCGCTTGAGCGCATCAAACAAAGCATACCAGTTCAACGTGCCGGAGCCCGGCATCCAGTGCCGATCGCTCAGACCGTCGGTGTCCTGCAGGTGCACATGTTCCAGCATCGCGCCCGCTTCGCGCACGAAAGCGTCCGGCGAGGCTCCGCCGGTGCGGTGCATGATGAACGAATGGCCCACATCAATGCTTGCGCGCAGATTCGCGGAATTGAACGACCTGACCACCATCATCCAGACCGCCGGATTGGAATCCATGATGTTTTCCATCACCAATGTGCAACCAATCTCGGTCGCCATTCGGAGCGGCTCCTTGAGCGTGTCATGAACACGCTCCAGGTAGGCCGCCACGTCATAAGCGGGCGAAATCTGTATAAATGGATGACCAAACGTCACCACCGGGCTGTGCCACACCATGTGGGTGGCGCCAATCCGCCCTGCAAACACCAGCGCCTGGCACATGCGCTTGGTGGCGACCGCGCGTACTTCGGCATCGATCGACGAGACATTGATTCCTTCAAACGGCCCGTGAATACCCATCCGACCGGTGTAACCAGCCAACGCCCGCTTTACCTCGGACACGGCGTCGGTCTTGTCACTGTCCAAGAACTTTGGATCAAACGCATTCTGAATTTCCAGATCACGGTTGTGCTCCAGAATCCAGGCTTGGTGCGCAGCAAGCTGCGCAATTGGCATGGCGGCGCCGAGTACAGGTGGGTTGGCCATGTTATTTCTTCAGCGTGCTGTTGTACTCGTCCAAAAGGTCATTCGCGCGCTTGGCTGCTGCATCCAGGGCGGCCTTGGCGGTAGGCTGCTTGCCGGACCAGAATTCGTCCTGAGCCTTCTCCACTTCCAGGCGGCTGGGCAGGAAGGTGCCGCTGATACCACCGCTGTTGAAGGCGGAGGCGGGTGCGCTTCGGATCTGATCAATGGCGACCTGGAACTGGGGATACTTGGCCAGCGCGGTCTTCATGTCATCCAATGCGTAGGCGCTGCGGCGTGTCGGGTAATAGCCGGTGTTGGAAGAAAAGAAGGCCTGGTTCTCGCTGGTGCTGGCGAACTTCATGAAGTCCCAACCGCAGTCCTGCAATTCCTTGCCACCCTCGGTGGTAAGCCACAGCGAAGCGCCACCGATGATGGTGCGACCCTTGGCATCCGGCAGGCGGGGCATATACGCCACACCGACGTCCACGCCGGTCTTGTTGCTCTCGACACCACCCACGATGCCGCGCAGAGCGGCGATGCTGTCGAAGTGAATGGCGGCCTCGCCCTTCACAAAGGCTGCCTGGGGATCGGCGGCATTCTGATAGTAGCGACCGGTGCCATCGTCAATGGTCTTCTTCAAAAGCTCAAACCACTTGGCGGCGATGTCGTTGTTCCAAACGAACTTGGTGCCGCGCTCGGTGCGACCGTTGCCCGGCTCAACCAGCAACTGCTCGTGCACGGCGAGCTGCTGCTCGACAAACCAGCCGCCGCGCGAGAAGGCGATGCCGATTCGATCAACCTTGCCGGCGGCATCCTTGTGGGTGGTCGCCTTTGCAAAGGCCGCCACGTCGTCATAGCTCCAAATCTTCTTCTCGGGATCCAGACCGGCATCCTTGAACGCCTTCTTGTTGTAATAAACCATGGCGGTGCTGCTGTTAAACGGCATTGAATACAGCTTGCCACCCACCGAGTAGTATCCGCGAACCGCGGGTTCGAGGTCGTCCAGAACGTCAGTCAGCTTGTCGCGTTCGAGCAAATCCTGCACCGGGACGATCTTCTTGGTGTCGATCATGCGTTGCGTGCCGGCGTCAAACACCTGGGCGACGTTTGGCAAACCACCACCAGCCAATGAGGCATTGATCTTGTTGATGGTGTCGTCATAGCTGGCCTGGAATACCGGATCAACAAAGCACTTCTGCTGGCTCTGGTTATATTTGTTGACGACCTGGCGAACGACGTTGCCAAGCTGTCCACCCAAGCCATACCAAAACACGACCTTCGTGCTGCCCGCGGGCTGGGCGACCAACGGCACGGGGGTGATGGTCGGGGCCGGGACCGGCGTGGCCGGCACAGCGGCGGGAGCGGCGGTTGCCGGTGCAGCGGTGGGGGCCGCCGCTGCGGGCGCCTGGGTGGGCGCCGGTGCGGCGGTTGGCGCGGCGCAGGCCGCAACCATCATGGTCATGGCCAACGCTGGCAATGACATTACACGGAAATTGTTTGACATGATTATTTTCTTCCTTTGGCTATTAACGTTTGATTTACCGGACTGGCAAAACTTGGAGGGTCGCTCAGCCTTTGACGGCTCCGGCTGTAAGACCGCGAACCAGCTGGCGCTGACCCAAAACCAACAGTGCAAGGGTTGGCAGCATCACGATCAGATTGGCCGCCATTTGCGCATTAAACACCTGATACTCCGCGCTGCGAAAGATGGAAATGCCCACCTGGGTGGTGCGCCATTCCGTGGTATCGGTAATCAGCAACGGCCAGTAATACTGGTTGTAGGTGTTTAGAAATGTGTAAATTGCCAGGGTCGCCAGCGCGGGCATGGACAATGGCGCGAGGATGGAAAAGAGATACCGAATATCGCTGCAGCCATCAATCCGGGCCGCGTCATATAACTCGCGGGGGATCGTCAGGAAGTATTGACGCAACATAAAGATGCCAAACCCGCTGCCCAAAAAGGGAATGATCAGACCCGGAAAGGAATTCCGCAGCTTTAGGCTGCTGATAAATAGAAAGTTGGGGATGATCGTTGCTTCAAACGGGATCATCAATGTGCCCAGCGCGAGAAAGAGCACGATGGCCTGACCCGCAAAGCCGGCATGTGAGAGCGCGTAGGCAGCCAAAGACGATGTAACGATGACGCCCATCGTGACAACGGTGGCCACGACAAATGAATTGAGGATCCAGCGCGCCAGGTTGGGTTCATCACGAAAGACTTGGGCAAAAATCCCAAAGTCAAGGTTTCCAGGGGTCGGCAACAGATTTGGCGCCACAACCGGCCCCTGCAGCGCGACTGAAATCGATATGAGCAGCGGGAAGATGACGAGCAGCGACGCGGCGACCAGCAACACATACTGGATGACCACGGTCGCGCGCGACCTGCCTGAACCGTTCCGGGGAAATGGTTTTTGTGCCGTCATGATTTATTGATAGTGCACGCGACGGTCAAGCCCGCGAAACTGGATCAGAGTCAGCACGAACAACACGACAAACAGCACTATGCTCATGGCCGAGGCGAACCCATAGCGGTTTTCAAGCCAGAACGTCTTGAAGGCGGCAAACACAAACACGTTGGTGCTGCTCTCCGGTCCCTCGTTGCCGATGAGCACGTTAAACTGGGTGAAAGCCTGAAAGCTGCTGATCGAATTCACCACAAGCAGGAACAGCAATGTGGGCGCAAGCAATGGCAGGGTCAGTGTGCGGAACGCGGTCCACCCGGTGGCGCCGTCCAGCAGACCGCTCTCATACACATCCTGTGGGATGGCCTGAATTCCGGCGAGCGTGATGACAAAGTTAAACCCGAGGCTTGTCCACACGGTGGCAACAGCGACTGCAAACAGCGCGGTTACCGAGCTCCCGAGCAGACTTGGGCTTGCAAGCTTAAGCACATCCATCAGGGGCCGGGTGATCCCAATCACCGGGCTATACAACATCGCCCAGATGACCCCGGCGCTGGCGATGGAAATGGCCAGGCTGCCGGTAAAAATCGTGCGAAATACTTTGATATACGGCAGCTTTACCGCGGCCAGCCAGGCCAGACCCAACCCAGCCACGATACTAGCCGGCACCACCATCAAGGCAAACTTGGCCGACGTCAGCATTGATTGCATAAAGCGCGGCTGATCATCCAAACCCAGGATGCGAATGTAATAGTTCAAACCGTTAAATCGCACAGCCTCGCCCGCGGCATCGGTCACAAAAAGCGACAGGTAGATTGAGCGAAAAAACGGGACATAAGAAAACAGGATAAAAAAGACCAACGCCGGGCCGGCGTAGATCACAGTGCGCAGGACTGGTGCAAGCTGCCTTGGCACAAAAGAATTGGATGAGGCCGTGCGCCTTTCCATTGCGTTCGCAACAAGTGTTGAGTCATTGGCTTGAGCGTCCGTCACCATGCCCGGTGAGCATGTGTCGGGCGGTTTAAAGCAGAGTATCTACAATGTTAAGAACAGTTAATCTATCCGTCAGAGTATGCAAGGCAGCCAATCCGGCGGACTCCGCATTAACGAGCCACTCACAGAATCGTCACAACGTCGCAACACAAATGGTGACAATAGAACAACCATGACAACTCAACCAACTATTCTTGAACCAACCAACAGTCACCCGATGAATGCGACCCTCGAAACCGCCATACTTGGGGCCGGTTGCTTCTGGTGCGTGGAAGCCGTGTTCGACGAGTTGAAGGGTGTAAAGTCCGTTGAAAGCGGCTACTCGGGCGGATCGGTTAAGAACCCAAGCTATCGGGCGGTGTGCAATGGCGATACCGGTCACGCCGAGGTTGTCAAGGTCACGTTTGACCCGGCAATCCTGAGCTACCACGACCTGCTGAAAGTGTTCTTTGTGGCGCACGATCCAACCACGCTGAATCGTCAAGGTGGGGACAGCGGCACGCAATACAGGTCCGTTATTTTCTACAGCTCGCCCGAACAACTGACCACCGCGCGCGCCGTGATCGCGGAAGTAAACGCGGCAAAACTCTATAACAACCCAGTGGTCACCGAGGTGTCACCACTCGTCCCGTTTTACGTGGCGGAAGACTATCATCAGGAATACTTTGCCAACAATCCAAACGCCGGCTACTGCCGGGTGGTGATTGCGCCCAAGGTCGCCAAGTTCCGCAAGATGTTTACGGCGCGGTTAAAGCAGTAGCCCCGGACCCTACAACGAAATAGGCTTGCCCGCGCCACTCACCAAATCCAGATAATTCCCGGGATGAACTCACGCTACGCGCGGGTTGGGATGGGTGGACGTAGACGCCGGCGGCGTGCCAGTAATAGATCTGACCTGTGCCACATCAGTATTGATGGGCGGTGTGCCTACTTGCCCGCGTACCAATTCCCGCGCAGCCAGTTGAAGGCGCGGAGACGCGTCTCAAGCGCATCGCTAAGCGGCGGCGCGGAACCGACCGCACAGTTGGCCTGCGCCTGCTGTGGATTGCGCATCCCGGGGATCACCGTGGACACCGCGCCGGGCTTGAGCGCAAATTTGAGCGCGGCGACCGGCAGGCTGGCTTCCTCCGCCCCGATGGCTTGCTTGACCTGGTCCACCCGCGCAAGAGTGCGCGCCAGCCGGTCGCCGGCAAAGTAGCGGCTGCGAAAATCATCAGCGCCGAAGGTCGTGGCCGGTGTCCATTTGCCGCCCAGCGACCCCTCATCCAACGCCACGCGCACGATCACGCCCACCTGATGCTCGGCCGCCGCCGGCAGGAACTCTGCGGCCGGCTCCTGTTCAAACACGTTGTAAATCACCTGCACTGCATCCAGCCAGCCGCCACGCATCAACCCGATCAGCGCATTCTGATCCTGTTCCGGCGTGCTGATGCCGATGCCGCCGATCTTGCCTTCCTTTTGCAACGTACGAAGTGTCTCCAGCGCCACCGGATTCTTGTTCCATGCACGCGTCCAGGTGTGCAACTGCAACAGGTCCAGCCGATCCACCCCCAGCTGACGCAGGCTGAGCTCGACACGCTCGCGCAAATAGCGCTCCGGGTAGCGATCCTCGATACGGTCATGCGGCGCGGGCGGCCATGCACCGGGTGCGGGCGGAACCTTGGTAGCCACGTAGATGCTCTCACCACGGCGCTCGCGCAGCACTTGGCCGATCAGCCGTTCACTATGTCCATTGCCATAGCCCTGGGCGGTGTCGATAAAGTTGACGCCAAGATCAAGCGCCTGATGGAGCGCGGCCAGCGAGTCGGCGTCGCTCTGCGCGCCCCAACCGCCACCAATCGCCCACGCGCCAAACCCGATCTCGGACACCTGCCAACCCAGTCTGCCGAATATTCTCGTTCGCATGCAGCGATTCTATGTCACACAATCACCACCGCATTCGGCAAATGCAGATGACAAAAGGCACACGCACGGCATATTTAGTCTGTAATGGGGTTGCAGTGGAATCAAGACAACAGCCGCCAGGAAGATTACAGGGGGGCCCTAGGCCAAATGTCCCTTGCGCGCCGTGGCACGATGCAGTACAAGTGCAACTACGCATGAAAACTATCCTGCTGGCGTTGCTATTCGCCAGCGCCGTTGGCGCGGGTATTGCCCAGGCGTCCACCGAGGCCAACATTACCGTCTCTGGAATCATGTATGTCGACCTGAATAATGACGGCGTGTATTCCAGCACGACGGAATTTGGCGTGTACTTCCCTTATGTCATCACGTTGAGCGGGAGCACCAGCCTTGGCGCGGTGTATCAGGCCGTTCTCAGCAACCAGACCGGCCCGTATAACTTTACCCTTGTCCCTCCGGGCAGCTACACTCTGACTGCGTCACAGCCGGCCAATTTTGTCAGTGGCCCTGCTAGCGCGGGTTCGCTCGCAGGCACGGCCGTCGGCGCCTACGTTATCCGGGGGATAACCATCGATGGTTCGGCCAACGGCACCGATTACAACTTCGCGCAGCACCTGCAGGCTGCGATCGCCGGACGCGCCTATATCGATGCAGATGGCGGAAATTCCTATGGCTTCGGCCCTCCCGATCAGCCGGTCGCCGGCGCGGTACTCACCCTAAGCGGCACGGATGACAATGGCGCGCACCCGGTGATCACCACGACCACCGCCTCGGATGGCAGCTACTCGTTCGCCCCGGTCCGCGCCGGCCAGTTCACAATCACCGTGCCGGCGCTGCCGAATATCTATTGGACGCACAGCCTGTCCCCGTACGGCAGCCCGGCGCAATCCGGAGTCACGAGCACGCGTGGCATCTCGCTCAGTTTTGGCACCTCGCTCAATAATTATGACTTCCTCGCAGGGCTCCCTGGTCTGCAAGGCAATGTATTTCAGGATGGCAATGCCGACGGCCAGTTCCAGCCATCCAGCGAATATGGAATCGGAAGCCCGGCCTTTCAAATCCAACTCACCGGCGTGGACGCGCTGGGCGCTGTCATTTCGCGGAGCACAACCACCAACTACTCCGGCTTCTATTCCTTTGCGCTCAGCAGCCCGGGCAGTTATACGCTTACCCGGCTCACCCCGTTCGCCAGTGGTCAATATCTCGATGGTCGCATGCAGATCGGCTCGCTGGGCGGGACGGCCGTGCTTACAAACGTCATCAAGAACATCACCGTGGTCAGCACGCCGACGTTGGGCTTTAACTACAACTTCGCCGCAGTGCAGCCCGGTCAGTCCTTTGGCCAGGTGTATGAAGATCGCAATGGCACCGGTCTATATGAGGGAGCGTGGGACGCCAACCTGCAGAACATAACGGTCACGCTCGCCGGCGTCGATGACCTCGGTGCACCAGTGCTCACCACCACGCTGTCCACGTTCTATGGTCAGTTCACGTTTTACCCGGTTCGTCCGGGCAGCTACACGGCCACGGTCTCGCCTGCGCCCGGGTTTATCCTGGGACCAAGTTCGCTTGGCACCAATGGCATTCCCGGCATCGGTGTGGTTACGAACATCACCCTCACCTCGGGTGGCACCGGCTACCTCGGCCAGCTGGCGCAATCGCAGCCCGGGATCAGCGGTTATATCTATGAAGACCTGAACAACAACGGCGTGCTGGACCCGGCGTTCGACTATCCCACTGGCACATATTACGCACCATTCCCCCAGGTCAGCTTACTGGGACAAGATTACCTGGGCAACCCGGTTACCCGCACAACGCTGTTAAACGGCACAGCGTTTTACAACTTCTCCAACACCATTACCGGCACCTATCATCTCAGCCGCAGCATGCCGGTAAATTTGAGCTTTCTCGACAGCGCGGTACAGGTGGGCACGCTCAATGGCGTCACCACCGGCGTTTCGTCCGGCGTCTATATTTCTTCGGTCACGTACGCGGCCGGTCAGCTCGGCCGAAACTATAACTTCGCCGAATATCACAACGGCGCCATTTACGGCGTGGTCTTCAATGATGTCAATGGTGACGGGCAAGACATTAATGAACCCGGCATCCCTGGCGTGATCATTACCATCACGGGCGTCACGGACCTGGGGCCCACCGCGCTAATCACCAGCACCAGCGACGTCAATGGCAACTACAACGCCATCGGTTTGCGCCCGGGACTGTATGCGATCACCGAAACCCAGCCAATCAGCTATTCCGATGGAACAGCGTCTACCTTTGTCGCCGGGGCGGTCAGCGGCATCAACGCGTTTACCAATATAACTGTGACCTCGGGCGGCACGGCCAGCCCGTTCTATTTCGGCGAGCGCCTGATCGGGCTTTCCGGGGTGGTGTATCGCGATAACGCTACGGCCGCGGTCCCGAATACCACCATCATCCTCACGGGCGCCACCACCGCCGGCGCGCCGGTTTCGCGCACCGCGCTCAGCCGCACAAACGGCTACTACTTCTTTGAGAATGTGCTGTCGGGCACCTACAGCCTCGTCGAGCAACAGCCGCTCGGGTATCTCGACTCATTCACACCCACGATGGTGGGCACGCTGGGCGGAATCAGCGGCACGAATGTCATCAGTGGCATCGTGTTCCCGGATCAAGGTCGCGGCGATGGCTACAACTTTAACGAATATACGCCGTCCTCGATTCAGGGCTATGTGTTCTATGACAGCGCGCCCGATGGCGCGCTAAACAGCGGTGAGACCACGCTTAGCACCACGGTCACCCTGACCGGAACCGATGATCTGGGCCACACGGTCAACATTGTCACCACCAGCCTGGCCTTTCTATGCTCCTACGCCAGCAGCAACCAGTGCTACACACCAGTCCAACCCGGCTTTAACTTTGGCAATCTGCGCCCGGGCACGTATGCACTGGTCGAGACCCAGCCGCTGAGCTACACCGATGGCCCGGACGCTGCGCCGCAGATTTACAACTACAACACCGGCGGTTACTACTCCACGGGCGTGCCCGTCGATCCCGATCAAATCCTCAGCATCACGCTGCCCTTTGCACAAAACTACGCGCCTTACCTTTTTGCGGAGCGGCACGATGGTCTCTCCGGCAATGTTTTCCGGGATTACGATAACAACGGAGTGATCAGCTGCTTTGGGTACTGCGATGTGGGTCTGCCCAATCTCGTTGTTGTGCTCTCTGGCACCAGCGTCAGCAACTATTACACGCGCACGACCAACGCAGCCGGTGACTATTCCTTCAGCGGCGTGGCCGCAGGCAATTACCGGCTGTCGCTAGTCCCCGGCCCCGGGCTGCTCGCAGGCACTGCCGTCATAGGCACTGGCGGGGGAAGCGTGGTCAGCCGCACCGAAGTCTCGCTGACGTATACAGCCGGCACGCTCGTTAGCGGCTACAACTTTGCGTTGCTCGCGCCATGGTCTCTTTCCGGTTACGTGCTGGTGGATGTGGTCGGCAACCTGCAGTGCTGTTCCGCGCCCGGCATAGCAGGGGTCACGGTCACGCTTAGAGGCGTGGATGACAACGGCGCTCCCGTGCTAAGCAGCACGCGCTCGATCGCCAATGGCACGTTCGCCTTTGGCGGCTTGCGCGCAGGCAGCTACACGCTTACCGAACAGCAGCCGGCCGGCTTCCTTAATGGCATCGTGACCGCGGGGTCCTTCGGCGGGATCACCAGCACCAACGACAGCATCAGCTTCATCCTGGTCGGGCCCGGCAACCTCAACACCTCCGGGCAAAACTACCTGTTCGCCGAGCGCCCGCAGATCGCAGGAAACGTCTTCCAAGATATCGACAACAACGGCATTATTAACGCCGCCGCCGACTACGGTTTGGTCAATGTGCGGCTTACGCTCAGCGGCACCGCGGGCAACCCCTTTACCGCCACCACCCTTAGCGATGGCCTTGGCATATTTTATTTCTCGGGCGTTCCCGCAGGCAGCTACGTGCTCAGCGAGACCCAGCCTGCGGGATATCTCGATGGCGCGGACTTCGCTGGCATCGGCGGCTCCGTGCTGGCTAATGACCTGCTGTCGCTCACCGTGCCCGCAGGGCAGACGATCAATGGGCTGCGCTTTGCCGAGCTGCCGCCCGCCGCGCTGCAAACCTACGCCTTCTATGACCTGAACAACAACGGCACGCTGGATTGCGCCTCAAGCTGCGAGCCCTATGTCGCGGCCACGATGATCCTGTCCGGCACGGACGACCTCTCGTCCAGCGTGCAGCTCACGCTCACCACGATCGGGCCGGGCGCATTTGGCAACCTGCGCCCGGGGATCTACACGCTCACCGAGCTGCAGCCCGAGGGCTACACCGATGGCAAAGACACCGCCGGAAACATCGGCGGCATCACCACCGGCGTCCCGGATGGCATCGACAGCATCCGCTTTATAACGATCACCCCGGGCAGTACCGCCACAGGCTATTCGTTTGGCGAGCGGCGCACCGGGCTCAGCGGCTATGTATACCGGGACCTGAACAACAATGGCGCGCGCGAGGGCGGGGAGGCCGGCATAATCTACGCGGTGATTGAACTCACCGGCACGCAGTTTAATGGCGCATTGGTCGATGTGTTTGTAAGCACCAGCGACCTGGGTTACTACAGCTTTGGCAACCTGCTGACGGGCACGTATCGCATCAGTGAATATCAGCCCATCGCCTATCTCGATGGCCTGGAAACCGTGGGCACGATCTCCGGCACCGTGCGCGGGACGGCGGGCGCGGACTATTTCGACGTGAGCTACAACGCCGGCGAATTCGGCGTGGAATACAACTTTGGCGAGCTTCCCCCGGCCAGCGTGCTGGCCCAAGTGTATTTTGACGCCAACAATAACGGCGCGTATGACGGCGTTGACAGTGCCATCCCGGGCGCAAGTATGCTGATCAGCGGCACGGATGACCTGGGTCACGCGGTCAGCGCAACACTTTTTACCGATATCAGCGGCGTGGCGCGGTTTGGCGGTCTGCGCCCGGGAACATACGGTCTGATCGAAACCCAGCCAACCGGGTATAGCGATGGCATCGATTGTCTGCAACCGGGTAATTTGCTCTGCAGCACGCCCCCCGATGCTGACGCATTCACCGGCATCACGCTTGCTCCCGGCCAAAACGCGGCAACGTATGCCTTTGGCGAGCGCAAGGTCGGGCTCAGCGGCCATGTTTATATCGTCAGCTATTCGGGTGGCGCGCCAACCGGGCAACACGTCGCACAATACCGCGTGGATATGATCCTGTCGGGAACCACGTATCTCGGCGGCAACGTGATCAAAACTGCGGCCACCGATATCAACGGCTTTTATTCCTTTGGCGCATTAATCACCGGAACCTATCAGATCATCGAGGCCAGCCAGCCGTTACTCAGCGTCGATGGCCCGGATGTTCCAGGAACGCTCGGCGGCGTCGCCGGGCCGATTGGCACGGATGTGATCACAGTCAGCTACAACGCCGCGGGCAGCGCTTTCGGCGAGAACTATGACTTTACCGAGCTGCCTCAGGGCATCCTGGGCGGTTACGTGTATTACGACATTCACAAGGATGGCCGCTTTCTGTGGACGGGCTGCGACCCGCGCGGGCCGCATGATTTCCTGTGCGACCCACGGCCCAACGACCTCGTCTGGGAGCCCGGCGGTATCGAGACCCCGGTCTATGTGGACACCAGCCTGGCCGCGCTGCGCAATGGCCCGGTCACCATCATCATCAGCGGGATAGATGACTTGAGCGATACGGTATGGATCACCGGCGCGACAAATTCCAATGGTCGTTTCGAGTTTGATCTGCTGCGTCCTGGCACGTACACGATCACCGAAGTGCAGCGTGAGACCGATGTCGATGGTCTGGTCGGGCGCATCAATGCCCCGATGGCGGTCACCGGTACAAACATCGTGCGCGGTATCGTGCTCTCACCGGGGCTGGTCAGCGGTGCGGTGTTTGGCGAGGATCCATCGCTCACCGGCTACACCTATCAGGATGACAATGACAACGGTCTGTTTGAGCGCGTGGTCATAAGCCAATGCAGCGTGCCTGAAAATGGCATCGGCAATGTGAGCCTGCGGCTAACAGGCATAGATATCTACAACCATACGGTGGACCGTCAGACCAGCAGCTATACCCCGCCAGTGCCCACGCCACCGCAAACCGAGTGTGACCGCGGCTATTTCTTCTTCGGCAGCCTGGTAACCGGCACTTATACGCTGATCGAGACCCAGCCGGCCGGCTATGGTGATGGCAAAGACACTATCGGCACCGGCGGTGGGCTGACCACCACGAACGACATCATCGACCGCATCGTGTTCACCCCCGGGCACACCATCACCGGCTATTTGTTTGGCGAACTCAAGAACGTAATCGAAGGCGTGATCTTTACGGATCGCAATGGCAACGGCGCGCTGGACCTTGGCGAAGGTGGCACGAACACCAGCGCACAAATCCGACTCACAGGTATCGATGATTTGGCGCATCTGGTCACCCAGACGGTCACAACCAATTATCGCTATCAGTTCGCGGCGCTGCGCCCGGGCACCTATACGATCACGCTGCTTGGCAACCCGCCGGGATACACGTACGAAGGGGAGCAGTTGGGCAGCGGCACGGGCGGGAGCGTGGTCACGCCCGGTGTATTTGGTGGGCTGGCGATCACCCCCGGTGGCAGCGCGTTTGGCACCGGTTACAACTTTGCCGAAGTAATCTCGGCCTCGATAGCGGGCGCGGTTTTCTACCGGCCGTTCCTCGATTCCGGTCTGGGCGTGGCGAGCATGTCCGGGCTCCCGCTGGCACTCAGCGGCGCCTCGGGCGCGGTGCTGAGCACTACTGTAACCGACGCCCTTGGCAGCTATGTATTTGGCAAACTGTCGCCAGGCGCATACACAATTACACTGCTCTCCGTGCCGCTGGGCTACAGCGACCGAACGGCAACTGTATGCGGCGGGCCATCGGGCAATGGCACGGTCATGAGCACGCGCAGCATTGTCAGCATCCCGGTTCAATTTGGCGATCAGGTGCAGGGTTGCCAATTCCTAACCGGCCCGGTGCTCACCGGGCGCGTGTTTGCCGATGCCAACTTGGACGGGCTTTTCACCCCTGGCGAGAATGGCATCTATGCGACCGAAGTGGACCTCACCGGCACGCTGGCCAGCGGGGGCGTGCTGTCACAGAGTGTCACCACCAATGAGTTCGGCGAATTCGCTTTCGCCGGGCTGCTGACGGGTAGCTATCAGATTCGCGAGCCGCAGCCCAGTGGCTTCTTCGAAGGCGCGTTTACCGCGGGCACCCTTGGCGGAGTGACCGGCACGCTGGCAGTCAGCTCAGGTATCGATGTGATCTCGGGCATTGTCTATACGCCAAACCTGATCGGCGCGAACTACTGGTTTGGCGAGCTGGCCCCGGCCTCAATAGACGGGCTGGCGTTCTTTGACGCAAACAGCAATGGCACCTTCGAGCCACCAACCAACGGTTTGGATTTTGGCATCCCGGCCACGGTCACGCTTGAAGGTGTAAACGATCTGGGCGCGCACGTCCTGTATACACAGAGCAACAGCATACCGGGCTATCACTTTGGCGGGCTGCGCGCCGGTGTGTATACCCTAACCGAGCAACAGCCGGCTGGCTTCACCGATTGGATTGACTGTACGGGTTGCACCAACGGCAATGTGACCAATGACCGCATCGGCCAAATCCAATTGGGATGGGGTAGCGCGCTATACAACTACAACTTCGCCGAGCGCCGCGCTGGCATCATCGGCACGGTGTATGCCGACTACAACAACAACGGCGTGTTCGAGCCCTATCTGTTCCCACCCGGGCGCGCCGAGGGTGGGATCGTCAGCGTGACCATGCTGCTGCGCAGCACGACAAACGCGGTGTTTAGCACGACGCAAACTGGTTACGGTGGCGCGTATCAATTCGCCGAGCTCCCGCCGGGCACCTATATTGTGTGCAAGCAAGCCGACCCGCCAGGCTTTGCTAGTGGCAAGGCCAGCGTGGGCAGCAATCTCGGGGGCGCGGCTGACCCGTTGGGCGCGTGCATCAGCGGCATCCAGATCGGGGCGCAGTTGTTTGGCACGGACTACAACTTTGGCGAGCTGCCCGCCAGCACGCTATCCGGCCGCGTATATGTGGATGCCAACAACAACGGCAGCCCCGAACAAAATGAGCAGGGAATCGGCGGAGTGACGATGACGCTATCTGGCGTAACGCTGGTGGGCGCGCAACCGGTGCTGCAAATCACCCTCACCGCGGCCACTGGCGCCTATGCGTTCACAGGGCTGGATTTGGGTGTATACGCCATCCACGAGACCCAACCGGCCTACGCCAATGGCAAGGTAACCGCGGGAACGGTCGACGGCGCACCAAACGGCGTGGCGGTGCAGAATGACAACAACATCATCGGTATCACCTTGAACACGGTTGCCGATGGGAAAAACTACAACTTTGGTGAGCGCAACAGCGGGGTCACGGGCTTTGTCTACTGGGATGCCAATCTAAACAACACCCGCGATATCACCGGCACATCCGAGCCCGGGCTGTATCCGGTTGCGATGGCGCTGCATGGCCGCGACAATCAGAATAACCCGGTCAACCTGACCACGCAGACCGGGCTCGATGGCGCGTATAGCTTTGACGTTCCTCCGGGTGCCTATATGGTGCAGGAGACCCCGCCCTTTGGTTTTATCAGCGGTGCGGTCAACGTTGGCACCGTTGGCGGCGTGACCGTGGGAACGGTGGGCGCAAACAACGTGATCAACGGCATCGTGTTGGGTGCAAGCGGTCCCGGGCTGAACTACAACTTCGCCGCGCGCGCGCCGTCCGCCGCGGACTTCGCCACGGCGATGGGCATTGCGCCGGCGTGGCTGCTCTCGGGCACGATTGAGGGTGACGGCCCGACACCGCTGGATGCCGCGCTAAAGGTGGGTGTGGGCACAACGATCATTCAGCAGTTCCCGATAGAGGGCGGTAGCTACGCCTATCTTGGCACCGGCAACATGATTCTTGCCGATCAGCCAAACAACGCGCCCGACTCGTTCGGCCTCGGGCTGCATGGCGCGGCGAGCCTCACGCTGCACGTGCCCGCCAATGCCACCTGCATGAGTGTGGATTTCAAATTCTTTAGCGAAGAGTTTCCGGAATTTAGGGGTTCGGCGTTTAACGATTCTTTCGACATGTATCTGGACGGGGTGCCGTTTGCCCGCGATGCCCTTGGCAACCGCATCTCGATCAACACGGTCTTTGCCGCAAATGCGGCCAATGCGGCGGGCAGCACCTATGATGGCGCCACGCCGCGGCTGCGCGCGCAGGTGCCCGTCACCCCGGGCGCGACCAGCGTATTTAGCCTGACCATTACCGACGTGGGCGACCCGCTGCACCCGGCAAACATCGACAGCTACGACAGCGGCGTGTTCCTGGATCGCTTCAGGTTTGGCAACCCGGTTGTTGGCGGGTGCGAACCCGGCGTGGTGCTGCCAGTTGCCGTGAGCGTGCGCGAGACCGTAAACACGCTGCCCTTCTGCGGCACGAATACAAATATCACCGTGCCCCCGGGCACCGAAGTCACCTATTGCTATGCCGCCCAAAACACCGGCGAGCTGACACTCACCGAACAATCGCTGACGACCACTGTGAATGGCGACCTGCTCTATTTCAACCCGGTCACGCTGGCGCCAGGCGACCGGATGACCCAGACCTGGTCGCAGGTGTTGGAGAACAGCGTGCTGGATACCTCGGTATGGACCGCATACAGCGGCACGGTCAGTACCACCGCCACCTCATCGGCCAACGTCAATGTGGTGCGCTTTATCCCCGATCCCACCCACGCCAATCTGCACGTGTCGCCGGGGTCGGAAGTCATCACCAAGGGCGTGCCGATCACTGTGGATATTCTGATATCGGATGTGTGGGATCTGGGCGCGGCCGAGTTCAAGCTCAGCTTTAACCCGGCGGTGGTCTCGGTGACCCGGGTGAGCGATGGCGGGTTTATAGGCAGCAGCGGGCGCACCGTGCAGCCGATTGCCGCCGACATCGGCGCGACCTCGATCCGCTTCGCCGCGGCCACCTATGGCCCGGGCCCCGGGCCGCAAGTCTTGGGCGTGCTGGCGCGGCTGAGCATCCTGCCGGTGGGGAACGGCGTCAGCGGTTTGTCGCTGAGCGAAATCCTGCTCGGGTCTACGCGTGGTTTGGCGATCACGCCCGCATCTACCGACGGGCAAGTCTTTACCCTGTTGCCCGCGGACACGCCGACCGCCACACCGACCCCGACACCAACAGCCACGGCCACGCGCACGCCAACACCCACAGCAACCGCCACCCCCGCGGCAGCCCAACACCGGGTGTTGCTCCCACTAATCCTGCAAGACGCAGCCCAGGTGAGGGCGGCGGTATGAGCGCATTTCCCCAACCATGTTGAAAAAACTGCTCCCCCTGGCCCTTTTGCTTTTCACGGCGGTTGCGGCCCACGCCGCGAGCACGACAGTTGGCGGGCCAAATCCGATGTATGAATACACGCTAATCGCCAAGAAAGCGGACGTAATCAGCGGACTGATCATCTCCACCATCATCTCCCCAAGCGTGGCCCTTAACGAGAACGGCAGCGTGGCTTTCGTCGCAAGGGACGCGAATGGACAGTTCATCGCTTACGCTGCTGCCGGCGTCACCCCACGCCGCGTTAGTTTCACCAGCGCTCCAAACGCAGACACCACCTACGGCCCGACCATCGACCTGAACGACAAAGAGCAACTCGTCGCGCGGACAAACATCGTAGGCGGCCTGACCACTGTATTTGTGGCTCCGCAGCCCTCCCCGGCCTTTATCGACCAACCTCCGCTCAACGTCGGCTACACCCCGATCTTCGAATCCAATGCCACCGTGCCAATGCTGGGCAGCAGCGTGCGCCTGTGGGATACCCGGCCCGGTCATGAAGGCGAATTCATCAGCAGAGCCCGAGCCAACACGTTCTTTACGTTGACCCGCAATATCGACCTTGCCGGCCCCGGCCCCACCATCAACAAGGATGGCGTCGTGATGTTTAGCCAGGTTGCGATGGGATATCAGCAACCCTTCGCCTTCATCGGCCGATCTGACAACGACATCGCGGCGCCCGGTGCGTTGGCCGGCCCGTTTATCAATGGACCAATGTATCCGCGCATCGCCGATGACGCAACCACCATTGTCCGCGTCCAAGATACCGAACAATCCTTCAAGATGATGCGCTACGCTCCCACCGGTGCCAGGGAGCTTGCAGCCACCGACGCCACCAACATCGCACTTGGGCTGAAACCGGCCATTAGCCGCGATGCCGTCGGCGCCCTTTACATCGTAAGCGGCACCACGCCCGGCGGCACTGAACTGGATGTATATCTCCCGGAAGCCGCCGCCGATGTTTCCGGCACGCAGAAGCTCCTCGGCACGCAATGGGACGGCGCCAAGTGCGCCGAAGCCGAACTGGGCTTTGACAACAATGGCAAGGCACTATGCTTCAAGTCAATCGCGCTCGATCAGCGCGTGGGCATCCTGCACACTCCGTTCGGCGGTGGGGATTCTTACGTCGTCTCGTTCTACGGCACACCCAACGCCGCGAGCCGCGAAAACCCGGTGACCAATGCACCGCTGCTGTTCACGGATCAGCCCGGACTTTGGACCATGCGTTTCGATGTGCTCTCGGCCTTTGGCCAGATTACCCGAACACTGGTGCCGCACCTTCCGCTAAAGGTAGTTCAGATCGGTGACCGCATCGACGGTACCGTCGGAAATGTGATTTTGGGAATCGACGCCAACGCGCCGCTGGCTGCCGCGGCAACAGATCTTTCAAGCGGCGCTGTACGCACGCAACGGCGTGGTGACCATCGCATTGCTTTCGCAGTGACCACCACCGACGGTGACAAGGTCATCATGGCCTCGCATATCGACTCGGATGAGGACGGTCTCCCTGATCATTGGGAAACGGCGGGCGGGGGCGTCGACATGGATGGCGATGGCAACCCCGATCTCGATCTGTTCTCGATGGGCGCTCGTCCGGATAAACGCGATCTGTTTGTGCAGGTGGACTGGTCCGCCGACCGCGCAGCCGGTGACGGTGCGCCTATCACGATGAGTGTGAAGCCGCGTGCCGTGGCGTTGCAGCGACTGGCCTGGATGTTCGCCGCCGCGCCGCCACTCACCGATACCCATGGCTACCGCAGTGACGGCGCGCCGCCGGCAGTCATCCCTGCAGGAATCGTCGTGCACATGGACGCCGGTCCGGATGTAGACCCAGAGCCCGCGGTGCTGCCAAACTTTGGCACGATCACCGATTCACTGACCACCCGTGCGGTGTATTCGTACTCCTACAACATGGGTCACCCATCGAATCTCGCCGGTGGTAATGAAGTTCGGGATGCCCTGCAAAATATCAATTTCACCTATGAGTCCTTTGCCGATCCATATCACGTGGGTGGCCCAACCACCCGCAGTGTGGACGAAATCAAGCGCCTGTATCTCGGTCAAAACAGCGAGAAATTCGCACGTGAGTTGGCCTTCCGATATGTGTATTTCGGGCAGCACTCCAGCGTGTATTGCGCGACAGCCGCGCAGATAACCACGCAAACCAATGCGCACCTCTCCCAGGTGCTGCTCGAGCAAAACACGTGCGATGACACGGAGGACAACCCCGGAATCGCCGTGGCGAAAATCTTTTCCGGAGCCGGTATTGGCCAGGTGCGTAGGATTCAGGTGGATCGTGCGCCACCCACCACGATTGACATCTCCGTTACCGCAAGCTACCTGCCCTATTCCACGCTGCCCGCGGCCGGCAGCCTGATGCTACTTTTCTCCACGTCCAGCGGGCTGAGTGAGGAGGACTTCTCACTGCCTGTCACCCGCCCCGGCAACGAAGCCCAGGTAACCATCGGAGACTGGGGACCGAAGATGGAACAAAGCCCGGCGATGCAATGGCGCACACTGGCGCACGAGCTCGGGCACACGCTCGGGCTCATCCATTGCGGCACATTTGGCGCGGATGCCAGCGCCTGTCAGACCCCGCCCGTGGCCGGTGATGATCATGATCACGTGAGCCTGATGAGCTATCGATATCAGACGGTGCTCACCAGCACCGTGAACAGCTATTCTGATGACCGGGCCGATATGAACGAATGGGACGTGCTGCAGTTGGGCTTTCAGGACAGCGCGTTGAGCATGGGCAACAGCTGGATGCAAACCGCCAACGGCGCGCCCGGCGCAAATAGCATCGCCGCGCACGAGCCCGGCATCCGCACGTTTATGGACGCCAATGGCGGGCAACTGCCCGATGTCAGCGGCCCAAATCTCAGCTTCTACCAGCCAATCTCGCCAGGTACCGCGTTACTTAATGCTCCGTTCGTAGCCTCGGTGGTGGCGAATGATCCATCAGGTGTGGCGTTGCTGCGCTTTGGCTTTGACGCAGACGGAGATGGCGTGATTGTGGATTCGGAGCGGATTACGGTGGCAGCGCCATCCACGGCTCTTGTAGCCGCGACCTGGCCGCTGATAAGCGGCGGGTCGATCACCCGCGAGGTGCAGGTGGATGGATTCGACGGCGCGGGCAATTACTCATTTGTCCACTCGCTGGTGGTGGTGGGCGCGATTGCCCCGACCGCAGTTCCTTCGCCCTCGCCAACACCCACCGCCACGACCGGCCCGACCAACACGCCCACAGCCACACCCACGCCGCACCCAACACGGACTCCGACGGCCACGCCCACGCCCACCGGCACACCAGTTCCCGGTTGCCGGGGCGACTTTACCGGCGGCCTAGACGGCTTGCCGGATGGGCGCATCCGCGTGAACGACCTGCAATACATCGCTTTTCGCTGGGACACTGCGACCGGTGAGGCGTTGTTTGAGCCACGACTGGATTTGAATGCCAATGGGCGGGTGGACGTGCTGGACATCGGTCTGGTGGCGCAGCATTTGAACAGCGATTGCAACCGACCGTTCGCGCGCGCAGC
This sequence comes from Chloroflexota bacterium, assembly GCA_025354985.1. Lineage (GTDB taxonomy): Bacteria > Chloroflexota > Anaerolineae > J036 > Brachytrichaceae > AQU-03. The sequence goes on along the minus strand of JANXLU010000056.1, from coordinate 1,671 downwards.
CGTTACTTTGGCGACCCGGCCAGGCGCGGTGATCGCACAGCCGACGAGTGTGCAGGCCGGGGAAATATTCACGGTGGACGTCCTGCTAGACAGCGTAAGTAATTTGGGCGCGTTCGATATCGCTGTTCACGTCGACCCGGCGCGAATGGAGGTGAGTGACATTGCCGTGGGTCCGCTGTTGGCGGGATCGGGTCGCACCTTCATCACACATGGCTCGGTATCTGCGGGCAGCGCCGGCATATTTGGGTATACCTTGGGTCGTGCCGGCGCAGGGGCTTCGGGCACCGGCGTGATCGCGCGCGTCCGCGTCAAGGCGCTGGTCTCCGGAGCGCCCGGGGTGCTGCTGGGTGATGTCATGCTTACCACGCCCACTGGCGCCGAGCTCGCCCCCGTACGCATCTTTCTGCCAGCGGTGCTTGCGGATTAAACAACACCGACACACAGCCACACCCTGTCGCAGATGGGTTTCTTGCGTCCGCACGTGCAGCACGCCCGGTATCGCAATTTGTATTTTGTCGGGGCCAGCACACGTCCGCCGGAGCCGCCCGGGTAAACCTTACGCCAGCCCGACGTGAATGGCCATCGTGCCCAGCCCGAGCAGCTTGAAATACGGATCCCGGTAGCCCGCCGCAACAAACAAGTCGCGCAATGGCTTGGCGGGTGGAAATCGCGTGAGCGAGTTTGGCAGGTAACTGTAAGCCTGCGGATCACCCGCGATCAATCCGCCGATGACCGGCACCATCTTGTAAAAATAGAGCTGAAAGACCTGCTTAAAGACGGGCGTCTGCGGATGGGTGATCTCAAGACACACCACCGCGCCACCCGGCTTGGTCACCCGCCGAAGTTCACGCAGACAGCGCGGCAGATCCACCACGTTGCGCAGCAGGAAGCCGTTGGTAATGCCGTCAAACGTGGCATCTGGAAAGGGCAGCGCCAGCGCATCACCCACCCCAAAGAACATGTTGGCTTCGGCCCGCTGTTTCGCCTTCACCACCCCACCCAGCAAAATCCCGTGTGAGAAATCCATCGCTTCAATCTGCACGCGCGGGTAGCGCTCACGCACGGCAAACGCCAGATCGGCGGTTCCCGTAGCAAGATCCAACAAGCGACCATCCGATGGCAGATTCAGGTGTCGCACGGCTTCGCGGCGCCAGGCAATATCCCGCCCACCGGTCATTACCCGATTCATCAGGTCATAGCGTCCGGCTATCCGGGTAAACATGGTTTGCACGCGGCGCGAGCGCTCGCTTTGGCTGAGGTCGTTCATGGGAGTCAGGAAACTGCGATGCTGGCGGCAAATAACGCGCCAAACAGAAGGTGAAATTGGGCGGTGGCGGCCAACGCCATGTTGAACTGCATGGGCTCGCGTGCGGCAAATACGCGTCGGATTCGGTCGAGCGCAAGCACCAGCAGCAGGATCATGGCGACAGGCCATACTGGGATGAGCACCTGAGAAAGCCAGCCCATCCACCACAAGGACGAGGCGATTACACACGCGGCAAGCGCAAACACGGCATATTGAATGCGCGTCGCACCCGCCCCGATGATCACCGCCAGGGTGCGCTTGTTCGCGGCGGTGTCGGTGGGGATGTCTCGCAGGTTGTTCACCACGATGATGTTTGTGACCAGTAACGCCACCGGGATCGCCGCAATAACCACGGCCCAGGTAAC
>JANXLU010000032.1 GCA_025354985.1 Chloroflexota bacterium | reverse complement strand
CAGATCGGCGTGCCATACGTACAGGCCTACCTGTTCCCGGATGTCTTTATTTGTTTCATCTTCGTGGTCTTTGTCGAGCTCATCCGCGTCGACAAAGTGCCCGGCGCGATGCTGGTCATAGCCGGTTTGTTCCTGATATTGGCCATGCGCCAATGGTTCACCTACCGCCAAGCCGCCGCGCTGGATGCCTCGCTGGAAAAGCTCGGTATCCAGAAGAAGGATCTCGTGCTCCCGATCCTGGCCGATTTTGTCTCGATCCCGGTCTGCCTCGCCATCTATGCGGCCAGCACCAACGGAGACTCGTTTGTCGGGCTCTCAACGGCCGCCTGGTCATGGTTGGGCATCGTGCTCTTTGCCGCCTATTTCCTGTCGGTATATATCTTCAAGTTTGAGCTCAAAACCCGGCGATGAGGCTCTCTGGTGTGTCGCTGGCCCTGCCCTCTCAGGTGTTGACCAATGACGACGTTATCGCCCGCGTGCATCAGCACAGCGCGCCCGTCTTCTCCGGTGACCTTGGTAAAACGCTCGATCTGACCGCGCGCATGTTGGAGTTATCCGGCGCGCGCACCCGGTATTGGTGCGCCCAGGGCGAGGGCCCGATTGGGCTGATCCGGCAAGCCGTGACCGGTGCGCTCGCCCAGGCCGGATGTAGCCGGGCGGACGTCGACCTGATGATCTGCGCGGGCGTGGATCGTGCCTTTGCCGAGCCCGCCAACGCCCACTTCATCGCACACGCGCTGGGGATGGATGACTGCCAGTGCTTTGACGTGCTGGACGCCTGCAACGGCTGGATGCGGGCTACCCTGCTGGCCCAGTCGCTTCTGGCAACCGGCGCCTGTCGCCGCGTGTTGATTATCAACAGCGAGTGCAACCAGTTTGAGGGTGGCGCGGTCAACCCCGGATGCTTCGCACTGCGTGATGCCGCGGAGCTGGATTGGAAGTTTGCCGGGCTCACCCTTGGTGAAGGCGCCACAGCCACCATCCTGGAGCGCGACGTCGCTGATGCGTCGTGCTGGAAGTTCTACACAAAGACCCGCGCCGATCTTGCCGCGTTGTGCACCGTGCCGCTCGCCGGTTATCAGCGTTATTTGCTGCCTGCGGACGATCCTGGCCCGGCGGGCGCCGGTCAATTCAGCTCACGGTCGTCGCTCATGTTTGGCGCCGCCGTGCATGAATTGGTGGCGCTCATCCAGCAGGTGCCCCAGCCTTGGTCCGATGTGCGCGCGATGTTTACCCACGCGGCCTCGGCCGCCGTGGCCGAAGTGTGCGCCCGACAGGTTGGGATGGCGCATCTCGTTCGCAATGTCTACGCCGATTGCGGCAACCTGGTGTCCGCATCCATCCCGGCTGGCATTGCCCGCGCCGTGGCGGATGGGTCGATCGTGCGCGGCGACCGAATGCTGTGCTGCGTGGGCAGCGCCGGAATGACATTCTCCATTGCCTCGGGTTACTATTAACCAGCAGTCAATCCATCATGCCAACCACGGAATCATCCAACATGCCCGCAGAACACAACGTCCCGCCCGGAGAGGTCGACTGGGTGACCATACCCGCGGGCCCGTTTGTGATGGGCAGCCGACCCGATCATGACCCCGACGCCGAGGATGACGAGACGCCACAGCGCACCCTGGCCGTGGATGCCTATGACATCGCCCGGACGCCGGTGACCAACGCGCAGTATGCCGCTTTTGTTGCGGACGCGGGTCATACGCCGCCCGTGCATTGGGGTGGACCGCGCTGCCCGCCCGGGCTGGAGGACCACCCGGTGGTTTATGTCGGCTGGCACGATGCCCAGGCGTTTGCGCACTGGATCGGTGGCCGGCTCCCCGGCGAGCAGGAGTGGGAGAAAGCCGCGCGCGGTGTTGATGCCCGGCTGTATCCGTGGGGTGCCGAGGCGCCCACCGACCAACGTTGCAACTTTGCGCGGCACGTCGGGGGCACCACGCCCGTGCACCGCTTCGCCGAACACGGCGCCAGCCCGTGGGGTGTGCTTGATGCGGCCGGCAATATATGGGAATGGGTGGCGGATGTTTATGGCGATTACAACGATCCGGCACCGGATGATGACCCCGCCGCCCAACGCGTCATGCGGGGTGGCTCGTTCTACAGCCCGCCCGAAGCCTTGCGCTGCGCCAACCGCTCGGCCAACGATCCGGATACCCGGGATGAGCACATTGGCTTTCGGGTGGTGCGCACGCCGGGTGCGCCCGCCTCGCTTCCTGTGACCGATCCACAAGACGACCAGGGGCAGGCGCTGTATCTCACGTTTATCGGCCCGCGCGTGGGCGTGGCTGACTTGCAGAACCTGGCCTTCCTGCTGGGCATCGCCTGGGAGGATCTGGCCGGCGACACCCGCCCGGCCAAGGCCCGCGCGCTCGTCACGTATGCCCGCCAGCGCGGTTGGCTCGCGCGCCTTTCCGAGGCGCTGCAAAAGGCCCGACCGGACTTGGCCTAAGCGTTTGGAACCAAAGCACACATGCGCGGTCGAAGCACCGCCGAATCCCACCATCCGGCCAATTCAGGCGTGAATACCATCCAACTCGGGCAGTAGCGTGACGCTCTCGTGCTGGTTGGCATCGGTCCGCGCCACGATCCCGATGACCTCCGTATCCCCGGGATTAAATGGCAGGTGCGGCACTCCCGCCGGGATATACAACCAATCGCCCGGACCGGTGACACAGTGGTGCTCGAGCTGTTCGCCAAACCACATTTCGGCCCGCCCCTGAAGTACATGGATCGCGGTTTCGTGGTTTGCGTGCAGATGCGCCCTGGCCCGCGCGCCGGGTGGAATCCGCACCATGTGCATGCACAATCCCCGTGCGCCGGCCGTCTGCGCGGAAATGCCCTCGACATACGTCAGGCCTTGTGCGCCGCCCGCCGTTCTGGCCGCTCCCGAAGATATGACGGTGCAGGTGGGTGTCATGGTCATGGTGCGATGATAGCGCGCATGCCAACCTACAATAGCGTGCCGTGCCCCGCGCCATCGCCTTCTTCAAACCCTGCTTTGTGCTCTCGTCCTTTACCCATGAAGAAGGCGAGACCGACAAGACCACCCTCAGCGCGTTCGACCTGCCAAAGGGCGTGTATGCCGCCGGTCGGTTGGACTATGACAGCGAGGGATTGCTGATCCTTAGCGACGATGGCGACCTGATCCACCGGCTCACCGACCCGGCGCATAAACTGCCGAAGACCTACCTGGCTCAGGTTGAGGGCACCCCGACCGACGCGCAACTGGAACCGCTGCGCCGTGGGCTGAAGATTCGCATCAAATCGGTTGACATGCTTACCAAGCCGTGCCGCGCGCGCATCCTGCCAACCGAGCCCGAGCTGCCCCCACGCAACAAGCCCATTACGCCGCACGGCCCCACCGCCTGGCTGGAGCTTATCCTCACCGAGGGCAAAAAGCGCCAGGTGCGCCACATGACCGCTGCCATCGGTCTGCCCACGCTGCGCCTTGTGCGCACGCAAATCGGCCCGGTTACCCTCCAGGGTCTCGCGCCCGGGCAGTGGCGGGTGACGGAGCTGCCCGCCATGCGGTGATTGCGATGAAGCATTGACCCCGGCTCAAAGCCATGCCGCGGCTACCGCCCGTCTCATGGAAGCAATTTGTCCGGCGGTTGCGGACCCTCGGCTTTGAAGGACCCTTTCCGGGTGGCCGTCATCCATATATGCAGCGCGGCATCGTTATAATTGAGAATTATTATCAATAACGAAGTTCGTCCCCTGGCAGCGGATGCGTCGCGTATGCGTGTAGCTGGACCCGGAATGCACGTGCTGCCGGTGCTGATGGCCACGGCACTCCTGGCCGCATGCAGTGCAGCGGCCGCCCTCAACCCACTTAAAAACGCCTCCTCCAGAGTCAAAGTTGTGGCGACCTTTAGCATCCTGGCTGACTTTGTAGCCAACATCGGGGGTGACTTGGTGGATGTGATCAGCTTGGTTGGGCCGGGTAGTGACGTGCATGAGTTTGAACCCGCGCCATCCGACATCGCAAGAATCGCGGACGCGGACGTCATCGTTGAAAATGGCCTCGGGCTGGAGTCCTGGCTTGCCCCATTGGTCACGGCCTCCAGGTCCGCCGCGCTGCGCGTGACCGCATCAAACGGTGTTTCCGTCCGCAAAATTGCGTCAAGTGGGCGCACCGACATCGACCCGCATATTTGGCAGGATCCTGTCCGCGCCATGCAGATGGTGGCAAATATTCGAGATGCGTTGACGAACGTTGACCCGGCGCATGCCGCGCGGTATATGGCAAACGCCGCAACTTATCTTGAACAGATCAAAGCGCTGGATTCGGAGCTGCAAAGCCGGATTGCGGTGATACCGCCTGGTAAACGCACGCTCGTCACGTCGCATGACTCATTGTCGTATTTTGCCGAGCGCTACGGATTCACCGTTGTTGGCAGCGCGCTGGGCTCGCTGTCCACCGAGGCAACCGACCCATCCGCGCGGGAATTCGCCGCCCTGGTTGATGTGATCAAAACATCCCATGCCAGCGTTATTTTTCTTGAATCCATCACCCGGCCCGAACGCGTGGAAAAGCTGGCCCACGAAACCGGCGTGCGCATCGGGCCGCCGTTGTTTACCGATGCGCTTGGCCCGGCAAACACGCCAACTGCGACCTATCTCAGCGCCATGCGGTTTAACGCCGGTGCGATCACGACCGCGCTTGGCTAGGAAATCATGATGCACCTACCCTATGGCGGTTCACGCCATACCGAATCAGACACCACCGCACCTGCGCTAATGTTTGACGACGTATGCGTCACGTATCCGGGCTCGCAGCGCCACGCCCTGTGTAATGTCACGGCGTGCGCACAGCTTGGTTCGCGTGTGGCGCTGCTTGGACCAAATGGTTCGGGCAAATCCACGTTTCTAAAAGTTGCGATCGGGCTGCTCCCGATCGACGGTGGCAGCGTGCGGGTGTTTGGCCAGCCGGTCGGCACGGCGATGCATCGGATCGCATTTTTGGCCCAACGTAGCGAGATTGATTGGCGGTTTCCCATCTCCTTGCGCCGCTTGGTGGCCACCGGGCGGCATGTCCACCTGGGTTGGCTGCGCCAACCCAGCCGTGGCGATATCGCAATTGTTGATCTGGCCATCGAACGCCTGGGGCTCACCGACCTTGCCGACCGGCAAATTGGGCAGCTCTCGGGTGGTCAGCAGCAACGCGCGCTGCTGGCCCGTGCGCTGGCTCAGGAAGCCGACCTGTTGCTGCTTGATGAGCCGCTGAACGCTGTGGACGCGGCCACCCGTGACATCATGACCCAAACGATCCGTGACCTGCATGCCGCCGGCAAGACCGTGATCGTGGCCACCCATCTGCATGACGATCTGGAATTCGAATACGATGCCATCATCCGCCTGAGCGCCGGTACGATCGTGCAGGACCGCGCGCCCGCCACAGCCTCGGCGTTGCCGGTTGCCGGCGCCACCCGGAAGGACGTTGCCTGACTTGGATCTGCTCACCGCACCCTTCCGCTACGAATTTATGCAAACCGCGCTGATCGCCGGCATTCTGGTTGCCCTTATTTGTGCGCCGCTGGGTGTGTATGTGGTGCTGCGTCGCATGGCGTTTATCGGCGATGCGCTGGCCCACACCGTGCTGCCCGGGTTGGTCGTGGCCTATCTAAACGGATGGAACCTGCTCGGGGGCGCTCTTATTGCCGCGGTGGCCACCGCGCTCGGCATCGGCTGGTTCTCGCGGCGACAAGCTCTTCACGAAGACACCGCCATAGGCATTCTCTTTACCGGGATGTTTGCGCTTGGGATTCTGTTTATCAGCACTGTGCGCAGTTTTAAAGACTTTACCCACATCCTCTTTGGCTATATCCTGGGCGTGACGACCGAGCAAATCCTTCTGATGAGTGCGATTACGGTGATCGTGCTGGCCACCCTGGTTGCGTTGCGCAAAGAATTTGAGCTGACGTCCTTTGACCCGTTGTATGCCGAGGCCATCGGGTTAAAGGCCGACCGGTTGCGCTATGTGTTGCTGGTGCTGATGGCACTGGCCGTCGTGGCGGCCATCCAAGCCGTGGGTGTGGTCCTTACGAGCGCCCTGCTGGTCGTGCCCGCGGCCGCTGCGACCATGCTCACCAACCGCCTGCCAAGAATGATGGTGGTTGCCGTTGGCGTGGCGGTGATCGCCGCTTTCACCGGGCTGTTACTTAGCTTTTATTTCGACGTGGCCTCGGGCGCGCTTATCGTGCTGGTGTGCATCGCGCTGTTTTTGGTGGCCTGGTTCACCCGCCTGGTGCGCGACCGGCTGCGCGCCGCGCATCAGCGGACGCAAGGTGTCAGTCCATGAAACCTGAACGGCAGCTTGATATTTTCCTCGCCGCCTTGCGCGGGTCTGATCTGCGCATCACCCCATCGCGCCGGGCAATTGTGCAGGCCCTGCTGTGTGCGGCCCGACCGCTTAGCGCCGAGGAGCTGTGCCATGAAGCATGCCGCACCCACCCGGGGGTCGGCTTGGCGTCCGTATATCGCACGCTTGAGGCATTGCAATCATTCAAATACATCCGGCAGGTGCAGCTTGGCCGGCGTGTGTTCGTCTTTGCTTGCATGGATGAGTCACAACACGCGCATCTTATTTGCAGCGTGTGTCATCAACTCACCGAGTGCGACCTATCCGCCATCGCCGGAACTTTTCAGCAGTCCATCGGCCGGGTCGGGTTCCAGCCCGCAACCAACGCGATCGAAATTGTCGGCACCTGCAGCGCCTGTCAGTGAGCCCCCGCCCCCGCCGGTGCCGCCCCCTCTCCCTTTGGGAGAGCTGCCGGTCAGTAGACCGGGCTGGGGTGAGGGCACGGGTGAGCTGCCGGTCAGTAGACCGGGCTGGGGAGAGCTGCCGGTCAGTAGACCGGGCAAGGGAGAGCTGCCGGTCAGTAGACCGGGCAGGGAAGAGCGCGCCTGTGCTAACATCCTTCCGCGCATCCAGTTGAGTTCTCACGCTTACTCATCGTACACGAAATACATGCAGATCACCGGCCCGCAATGGGTCGACCCAAGCAAGTAATCAGAACCTGGCTGCAGTGTTGCAAGCCTGAGCCCGGCCAACCCGGGTTCGTTTGCGGTTGTAAGGAAGGTCTGAAATGATTCAACAAATATATGGTCGCGCGTCCCTATGTGCGGGTATCTGCGCAAGTGTGCTGCTAATGCTTTCCGCCTGTGGATCGGTCCCGGCGCCGCTGGCAACCGGCGCAACCGCGCTCGCCAAGGTGGCAACCGCGGCCCCGGTTGGCGCGCCAAAGCCCGCGACAACGCGTGCCGCCGCCGCGCCATTGGCCAATTGCCAGGAGATCATGCAGGCCAATCTGCGCCTCGGGCGCGCCCTGCCACAGCTGGTCAATCTGACCCCCACCAGCGACTACTCCGCGCTCACCCGGGTGGATTCACCCTTCCTGGTGGACTTTAAGAAATTCCGCTCAGATTTGGCCACGCTCGCCACCCTGCCGGAACCGGCCGACAAGGACTTGGCATTCCTGGGCACGCCGGCGGATTCGGTCGCCTACTTTCGCAGCATGGCCGATGTGGCCGAGGCGGACATCAAGGCCAGGGGTTCGCCGTTTGCCGTAAACAATTCATCCGGTCAGAAGGTGATTGGGCTGGACTCGGCCTGGCTGGTAAAAGCTTCGGCCTTTGGCCTGGCCATGGACCGCAGTTGCCAGGGTGTGGAGCTGGTGATCGAAACGCCGGCCAGTGCGGCCACCTACACCGGACCGACGTTCAAAATTGGCCAAACCGCCCCACAGGGTGACATGCGCATCACCCTGGACAAGGTCGAGACCGTTCCCGGTGGTGGCGGCATTTTGGCCGACAACGGCTCGCGTTATGTCATTTTCTATGCCACGGTCATGAACGCCGGCAGCACCGCGCTCAGCGTTCCTTTCTCCACGTTTCCCATGGTCTCGGACAAGGGCGGCAAGCTTTATGCATTTGACCCGCATACCATCATGTTGCGGGACGGCGCCTACAACAACGACATCATCGCCGTTGATGTGGCGCCCGGTAAGAGCGTCAAAGGCTCCATTGGTTATATGCTGCCCATCACCATCGGCGACCTCACCTGGAGATTTATCGATCAGGATCGTGCACCCGTGGTCTTTCAGGTCGGGGAATCCCAAATCGCCGTCGTGGGCACGCCGTTAACCTCGGCCGCGCGCGATAAGATTCGCAATGGTTCACAGGCCACGGTGGAGGCCATGGTGACCATGGCCGCCCAACAAGACGCCCTGAACGCTGCCTCGACCGCGCAACCGGGTGCACCGGCACCCACCGACGTGCCCGAGCCAACCGACGTTCCGGATATGACGGAGACTCCGGTGCCGTAAGTGCGACGTGAACACGCTTACCGCCTTACCCCGGGCAGGTTTGTCTGAAACAACCGGGGTGTAAACGTCGAGACGAGCTTGTTATCGGTTTCAAGCCCGGCGATACTGACCGGGCTGAGCCGGTAGGCGCAGCGGGTGTTTGGTGGCGAGTCGACATAGTTGGTGGCCACGGTGGTGGTGATTGCTGTCCCAAGATGGGCAAACGAACTTTCCCCGTCGCACAGCCTGTATAGCGCGTAGCCCTCAACCTCGGCGTCGGCGGCGTTCCAGGCAAGCTGGATGGTGGGCGTGGTCACCGAGGTGATGTGGAAATTGGTCACCTGTGGGTTGGCGCAGGCGTCGCCGAGCATGTCACCGTCGCGGTCGGCCTGATCCGGGTTGACGGTGGCCGGGCAGTTGTCCAGAGCATCCACAATGCCGTCGCCGTCGGTGTCGGCGCAGCCCTCATCGATTACGCCATCGTTGTTGTCGTCCACGCCATTGCACAGCTCGGTGCCCGGCAACATCGGCAGGTCGGAAGGCATGACGGTATCGGTATGGGTGACGGTGTCGGCAGAGGACAACGACACACCCGGTTGCCGACGCATCCCGTGCGACGCCGGCTGCGTGGAGGAACCCTTCATGGTGTGCGTGCTTGCGCCCAGTGAGGCCGCCACCGCGTGATCGGCCAGCGCAACCTGAAACTCCTCCGCCTGGCGCTGCGCATCTGCCGGACCATCGGATAAGTCCCAATTGAGTTGCTCCAACCGCGATAGCAGCCGCGGCCCGGTGGAACTGCGGATCAGACAATCCTCGCGCCCGACCAGGTCGATATACGCGGCGGTAAAGATGTCCTCATACACGCGACGTCCGTCGTCAAGCACCCCGCGATCCCGGACCATGAAGCAGGCCGATCCGGCATTGCCTGGTAGATAGGCCCAATCGTTAAAACCGGTCATCACGTCTGCATTGCCACCACCCTCCTGCCACCAGTCACCGGTGCCTCCGGTTGCATAGCCCCGCCCTCCTATGTTGGTCTGCACCGAGAACGGATCGATCACGCCGTTGCAATTCCAGTCTATGCCGCCGCCAGTGCCAAGCGAATCGGTGATCCAGGTTGCGGTGCTCGCGCGATACCGCGCCAGCGGATTAAAGGTGTCGTGCGCAACCAACCACCAGGCGTTGGAGGCGTCTTTGCAGCTATAGTAGAAAATTGGCACATAGCCGCGCGCAGACAGCCCGGTGGGGCAGGTGGCGGTGGCGCGGAAATTTGCGGCAAACGGGCTATAGCTGGATTCGCTAAGATGCGCTTCGTCGAGCGTTGGCAGGCGCGCGCCGGAATAGCTGGTATCCGCCTTAAAGTCGTTCGTGGCCGGGTTGTAGCAGTAGTTGGCCACGCTATAACCGTAGTTCATCACACTGATGTAGTTCGACTTCTGATTGAAGCTGTCCCACCCGTCCAGATTCGGGCGGTTGTCGCCGTTGTAGAAGACCGCATCACCCACGCGACTTTCGAACGTTCCGCCCATATGCCCACCATGCCCGAGGTTCATGTTGTGACCCAGTTCATGCACAAAGCGATACAGTTCGTCGGCGCCATTGTCCATGCCGCGTGAACAATTATTCTGCGGGTCGGGATCACTCAGCGGGCAGACGCCGGTGTCCAGGTTTAACGTCACCATGTGCCAGGTGCCGCTGGTTCCCGGGTTGTGGTTTGAATAGACGTAATGGCTATACCAGGCCTTCTCGGGTTGAAAGTAATAAGCGCCCGCAACCGTGCGCGTGCGCGCCGCGATCTCGGCGCTCGCGCTACTCACCGCGCTTCCGGGTGGCCGTGGGCGCTCGTTCGCCTCAATGTGCAGATTGATATTGTGATTGCGAAACATACCCGCCGCCTGCTCCAGCACACCCGGCCGGGCCCGCGCCCCGCGCTCGTAGTCATATTGGACAAACACGTCTTTTTGTAGCGCGCTGGCCCCGAGACCGGGCAGGTTAATGTAGGGACCGGGGAATCCACCCCGATCCGGGAATTGCAACCCAAGCACCTCCCAACCATCGGGGAGGCCGTCGTGATCGGTGTCCACATCAAACGGATTGGTGCCCAGCAGGCGCTCGTGCGCATCATCGATGCCATCGCCATCCGAGTCGACTCCGGTGTTGCCATACAGCACGGGCACATTGCCGCCATAGGTGCTAAAGCCCTCGTTGTCGCGCGTGCTGCCGGTGTAATGCGCGATCTGTGTGCCGCCCGGCGCGGTAAAGCTGAGCGTGCACACCGGGGTGGCCAGGCAGGTGCGGGTGGGGCCCGGGCCGGCGCCAAAGCCACCCGCGCTCAGATCTATGCGCGCAATCCCGCTGGCGTCGCTGGCCACGGCGTTGACTGTGACGGTTTGCCCGGGCGCGGGCTGGCGCGGGGTGTGGGTCAGCTGCAGGCGCGGCGCCTCGCCATCCACCCGCACAAAAAACGTCTGACGCGGGGCGATCCCGATGCGCCCGCGGTGATCGGTGACGATGGCAGTGACATCGTGCCTACCGGCTGGAAATGTTTGGAAGGTGTTTGCAAACGCTGTGGTGTCAGACGTGCCCGGGAAACCGCGGCTCAAAAGCACATGGTTGTCCACATAGATGTCGATACTGGCCACGTCCCGATCATCGCTTGCATTGGCGCGAATTTCGACAGTGGTGCTTGGGCGGATTTCTCCGCGGGGAAGCACTTCCAGGCCGGTTATCTGCGGCCAGGCGTTGTCATAGTTTGGCGGTGTGGCGTCATTGACGCGCACGCGGGCCCACTGCGCCGGCCAATCGCGCTGCGCGGTCACCGGCCAGCTGCGACTAACCCCACCCGAGAGCGTGTAGTTTTGCAGGCTGAAGCCCATGCGAAACTCACCCGTGCCGGTGCCGCTGATGACCGAACGCGGAAATCGAAATTCGACCGGGGTGTTGAATTCACTGCCCAGCGGCATGACCGCCAGCGCGCCGGTGAGCACCTGCGTGTCCTGCAGCCACCCGAGGTATCCCTGACCGCGCCATGTGTGGGTGATTCCCCCGGACGCGTCAAGGCTGATCATGTAGTCATTGCTCAGTGGCCAGGGTCCACCGGATGCGTCCGGATCAATATACAGTTCGGCAGTGGTCCAACCCAGCGGCATCCCGGCGATGCACACATAGACATATGTGGCGTCGGCCGCTACATAGCTCCAATGCATAAAGGTGGTGGGTGTATAGGTCGACTCGAACATCGGCAGGCGCGTGTCCGGGTCATACTCGCCCGCGCTACACGAGCCATTGACCACCGGGGCCGGGCTAACCCGCGGGATAAGCATGGGGTCGGCGCCAGTGGGTGGCGCGGACAGGCCGTTAAACGACCCGCCATGTTGCACGCCGTTATAGCGTCCACGCACCTCGCCGGTGTTGCCGTCCAGCGCCCAGGCCGCGAGCAGCCCGGGCTCGGTGCCGTTTGGCAGTCGCACCAAATCGCGCTGGATTTCAGGCTGCGGGCGCTCGCGGTTCCACAGGCGGACGTCCGCGATTGACCCGGCAAAGGGATAGGCCTGGTCGGGAAGGCCGCCGATATCCGCACCGATTCGGATCGGCTGCGTGTTGGACGGAATGGCCGCCAGGGTGCCGGTGTAAACCTGATCCAACAAACCATTCAGATAGTATTTGCGCACAGCGGTGCGCCCGTTGTAGGTGACTGCCACATGCGTCCATTCGCTGCCAATGGGAACCACCGAGACGCCGTCCACGTAGCTGCCGTTGCCCGCCGTGTAAAAGCGCAGACGACCGTTTGCCAGACCCAGCCAAAACCCCGTCGTGAAGTCTTTGCCGACGATGGTCTGATACACCCCGCCGGCTGCGGGGCGACGCACCCAGGCCTCGATCGTCATGGACTCGCTAAAGTTCAGACCCGGGTTGGGCGCCACCTCGATATAGTTGTTGCTGAGGCCATCCGACGTGTAGGTATGGGCGGAGGTTTCGATGCTCGCAGCGGCGCGCTGTGGAGCGGCGCTGGGAGCGGTCATAGTCGTGAGCGCCAACAGGGCGGCAAGGGCAAGTTGACTTGGGCGATTCATGGTTCCTCTTACGGCAGATCTTGGCTGCGATGGTTAAGAGGATAACCGGGGTGCGGTTGCGGCGGAAGGTACAAATGTCTCATCATTCGCTCAGCTGTTTTGATCGAAAGCAGCCAACCGCCACCAGGTGGTGCGCCCATTGCCAACATTCTGAAGTTGTTCAGCAACATCGCGTTCAAGGGCGTGGGCACCTACACACCGATGGACGCTGGCTCCTATGACGTGGCTGTGAAGGTCGCGGGAACGGACACCACGGCGTTGTCGGTCAAGGGTCTGAATCTGGCAATGGGCACGGTGAACACCGTTTATGCCTTCGGATTGCTGGCCACCGATCCGAAGCTCAGCGCAGGCGTCAGCACGGACTTTATGCTCACCACGTTGCCGGCAACCGGCGCATCGGCCGAGGAGTTGGCCGGGCAGAACGCGGGTAATGCCGGCGTCATGCTGGCCGTGATCGCTGCCGTTGCAGGCTTGGTCATGCTTGGCCGCAAGGTGCGCGCCACCAGCAAGATCTAACCCGATAACCGGGTTACTGCACAGAAGCGGGGGGGGGGG
>JANXLU010000031.1 GCA_025354985.1 Chloroflexota bacterium | reverse complement strand
GGCCACGGCGGTTTCCATCGGCTTGTCGCTCGTGATAATCGTATTGATGAGCTGGGCCTTTTCCTGCATAAACTCGCGCTGGGACTGCTCAATCTTTACCCGAGTATCTTGAACTTCCTTGCGCAAACCAATTAGTTTTGCCCGGGTCACTTCGTCGGCGGCCGCATCAATACGCGTGCTCAATTGCTGGAAAAATGTGTAGTCCAGAAGCTGGCGACCGACGGTTATCAAATATTCACGGGTCTCGGCGTCATCGGATTCCGTCAACTGCTGGAGCAGCGTTTCGCGCGTAGGTGTTTTTTGCAGGGTCTCGATGGCCTTTGCCCGGATGCCCACCTTTTTGCCATAGGTACTTTCTTCAACGAGCACCTTCTCCAGAGAAATCAGTTTGTTATAAATGTCCTCGCGATTTGCCTGCGCGGCCGAGTCAAGATTCAAGCCCAGCATTTCAAAGATTGCGGCGTCAATCTTTTCATCATTTTTGCGCACGGTCTCGCGAATCGTGGGTTCGTCATTCATGCGGACCAGATCGCGGAGAAGGTCACTTTTCTCCTGTTGTGCCTTAAGCATTTCCGGAGTAACGCCGTCCTTTTCAAGAATCGCCTCCATCAGCGATTGCATGGTGAAAAAGGTCTTGGGCTGCAAGAGATATGCGCGTTTGGATTCATTGGGCATGCCCCGCATCACATTCTGCGTGAGCATTCCGATCGCACGCTGCTGGTCCTCGGTGCGCAAATTCATCTCCATCGGCATCAGAATGTAGGCGATGTCCTTACCCGGATCATGATAAATGAACGGGGCGGCCAGGTTGCTAATGCGCCCACTCAAAAAGGCGTTCTTGAGTCCGGGTTCCTTGCCCACATCGATGATCTGTGCCGGTGGTTGCTGTCGCTGGCCGGCGCCACCGCGCATGTTGCCAGGGGTAACTAATTGAGGCATTCGAATTTTCTCCTGTGAACCTGCTCGAAAGCGCAGGCCGGGCAATTATAGTTGTTGAGCTTAAAACGCGGGGGAGCGGCCCGGCCCGCGGAACATCGCAACGATCCGCACAGATAATACCGACATGCCAACGCTATTGCACAACGTTCTGCACAAATTGACCTGTGATGTATTGGAACGCATTGACACACCCGCCGAATACGCCGCCATGGTCGCCACCTCGCTTGTCGGGGCAAACCTGGCCGGTCACGACTCGCATGGCATGATCCGGTTACCGGTATACGTGCAGGCGGCACGCGCCGGGCGAGTTGTTCCTGCTGCGCGTGCGGTCGTTGCCACGGCAACCGCCTTCGTGGCAACCGTGATTCTAGATGGCATGCATGGTTGGGGGCAACCCGCGGCACATCTGGCGACGACCGAAGCCATGGTTCGGGCGCAGAAATTTGGTATGGCAGCGGTGGTTATCCAGCACTGCAACCATATCGGTCGCGTGGGTGAATACGTAGAGCGCATGGCACGGGCAAATTTGGTAGGGCTGGCGATGTGCAATGCCAATCCCAACGTGGCGCCATTTGGGGGACGCAAAAAGATGCTCGGCACAAATCCAATCAGCATCGCCGTACCGAGAGCGGACGGACGGCCACCCGTGCTGCTGGATGCCGCGACATCGGTGGTGGCCGAGGGCAAACTGCGGGTGGCGCGCGACAAAGGCGTGCAAACACCTTCGGGGTGGATCATTGACAAGGACGGTCGCCCCACCCTTGATCCGAACGATTTTTACGCTGGTGGCGCGTTGCTGCCCATGGGCGATTACAAGGGCTACGGTCTTGGCGTGATGGTCGAGCTGCTTGGGGGTTTGCTTAGCGGGATGTCGGCCGCCTTTTTGCCGGATTATGGCAAGGGCAACGGGGTGCTGATGATGGCGCTTAACCCCGAAGCATTTATGCCCCTAGACAAATACCTTGCACAGGTTGAACTATTTTGTGAGGGTATCAAGAGTGCACCCACGGCGCCCGGAGTGGAACAGGTGTTGCTCCCGGGTGAACCAGAGCAACGGGCATGGACACTGCGAACCGCCAACGGCATCGACCTGCCTGAGGCGACCTGGCAATCCATATGCACGCTTGCGGCTGGGCTCGGCGTTGCGGTGCCCGGCTAACCACGCGAATCCTTACTTGACTTCACGCCTGAGCGACGCGGCAAGCGTGATCGCGATCATGGCAAAGAGCAAGATTCCGGATGGGACGGGCAAGAGACCGCTTATTTCGGCGGCAACGACCAATGCCAGGAGCGTGCCGATCAAGATTCGCAGATCGCCAACAAAAAAGTTGAAGAGCGCCTTTGTGACATTTCGTACAACCTGTAGCACCGGATTAGTTGCCTCCCGCAGCGCCGGTGGCGCCACCAAGCTTGGCGACGGAGGACCGATTGCGCAACCACAGCACGAGCGCGCCACACAGTGTAAGGTAGGCCACAATCAATCCAAGAATCGCCACGTCAGTGCCCAACCACTCAACGCCCACGCCTTCTCCCGCCCAAAACGTGCCAAAGCTGGTCAGCATGATCCCAACACCGAATTTCAGCGTATTTTCCGGAATCTTACTGAGCGGGGCATGCGCGAACGCGCCGATGATGAGCACGGCCAACACCGCCGCAAGTGCACCGAGCGATGCCGCCTGCAGACCCGCGGTCTTGGCGGCTTCGGTTTGGGCGGATGAGATGCCAAAGGTAATTACAATAAACACCACCTCAAGACCCTCGAGCAAGACGCTTTTAAGCGCAAGGATCACGCCAAACTTGTCGATGGCGCTGGACTTGCCGGAACCGTGTGCCTGAATTTCGGCCACCTCGTGCTCGTAGATGGCCTCCTCATCATGCAGTGCTTTTAGACCGGCGTAGCGAAGGACAGCTTTTTTGAGCCACTTAAGCCCGAACAGTATGAGTAATCCGCCGATTACCAACCGCAGGGTGCTCAAGGGAATTATTGAAATAAGTGTGGTGCCAAAGGCACCAACCAGCGCTGCGAGGATGGCCAACGCAAGCACGGTGCCAACCGCCGCACTTCGCCAGTTTATTGTTACACCGACCGCCAGCACGATCGTAAACGCCTCGACACATTCAACCAACGAAGCCGCGAAACTGGACAGCACCACCATCCATTGCATAGTTGAGTCCTTACCCCTAAATTTCTAAATTCCGTTTGATTAAGCCAGACGTCCTGACTAAAAGGTGATTTTAGCACTGCCCAGCCCTAGGTGAACTGCGACGCGCCCGTTGCCGCCCCCCTCACCCCAACCCTCTCCTAAAGGAGAGGGAGCAAACTTAATGACCACCGGAGATAACAGGGCGGGCGCTGGTGTCCAGACCCGCGCGGCCGGCCCAGGCACCCGGCCAACCCGGGAGAAACAACGCGACTACAAGTGCCAGCATCGCGGCAAAGAAGGTGACCCGGTAGGTGGTTTCAAACCCCAGGATATTTTCGTCGCAAGATTTCTGGATCGCGGTGCGCGCAGCGGCGCGTCCCGGCCCGGTCAGGCCGGCAGAAGAAGCCGGCACGTTGTCCTCCTGGGCGACACCCGGAGTTTCACAAATGCCAAATCGCTGAACCACACCGGCCGGGCTGATTTCAACCGCCCGCGCCGATTGATTACGCACCTCGGGAGACAAACTGCTGCTGAGGACGGTGGCCAGCGCAGCAACGGCAACGGCTTGAACCACAAACCGGGTGCTGTTTTGCAAACTTGATCCACGCGCCACTTCGGTGCGCGGAATACTCCCGAGCGAGGTTGTAAAGGTTGTTTGAAGCACCAACCCGACACCCAGGCCGCGAATAAACAGCAACACCATAATAAAGGGAATGGGCGTGAGCGCGCCAAGCTGTTGCAACTGAAAAGTATTGACGAGGATTAGCGCAAACCCAGTCACAACGATTGCCCGGGGGCCCACGCGGTCATAAAGCCGGCCGGCGATCGGGTTGGTAATGATCGACCCGGCCGCGACGGCAAGCAGAATAAACCCGGCTTCGAGCGCCGTGCGACCACGAAACGCCTGCAGATAAATCGGCATGAGAAATTCGGCGCCGAACAAGGCCACCGTGGCCACGTAGCCCACAAACGCCGCAAACGCAAAGTTTCGAATCGCAAACATGCGCAGGTTCAGCATGGGCTCCTTCACAACAAACAACTCGACGATGGCGAAGGCGATCAAGGCAACCGTGCCAACGCCAAAGAACGTCAAGGCCGGGCCGGACGTCCATCCGCTTGACTCGGCAACCGTGGCGCCATACAGGACGCTGCCAAACCCAATAATCGAAAGAACGAGGCCGAGCGGATCAAAGCGCGGGACTTTGGGCGCCTTGAAATTTGGCAAAAAGCGCGAACCCATGAGCACGCCGGCAATTCCGATGGGGATGTTGATGAAAAATATGAAGCGCCACAGGTTGGCGTCAACCAGCGTGCCACCAAGTATTGGCCCAAGCGCGGGCCCAACCGATAGCGCTATGCCAAAAATTCCGAGCGCCCGGCCGATCTCGTTTTGGGGAAAGGTGCGATAAAGCATGGCTGGACCAAGTGGTTGAGACAACCCACCGCCCACGCCTTGAAAGGCCCGGGCAACAATCAGCCAGCCCAGCGATGGGGCAAGGCCGCACGCAAAACTTCCGATGACGAACATGATCAGGCCAAGCAAATACACGGTCTTGGAACCAAACCTATCACCCAGAAACCCGGAGACCGGCGTCGTAATTCCAAGCGCCAGGACATAGATGCTCAGAACCCATTGCGAATCTGCAAGTGTGCCGCCAAATTCACGTCGCAGCGTTTGAAACGCCACGTTGACGACCGTGCTGTCCAATATGATCATGATGATTCCAAACATTACGGACACAAGAACCATCCATTTTCGGATGGGCGCGGGACTGGTCGAGGCGGTCGTTTTGGCGGTGGGATTCATAGTTTGTCAGTGTTGGCGTGGAAAGCCAATTTTCCCATGACACGGGGCACTCTGGTTCAGTTTTGGTAAATGTCGTCAGTCGAGCCGCGTTCGCCAATGGCTTCGGCGCGTTGCTGAACGTTGCAATGCTGGTTTTGCACTGGACGTAGGTGACAATCAGAAAGTCCAGCCTTCGTTCCCTTTTCAAAACCGCCAGGAGGCTGGTCGCGTATGATTTGAGCCCACTAACCATGGCAACTGATGCAACCTTTATAGACTTTATCCGCGAACAAACATTGGCGGCAGGCCGGATGTCATTCAAGAAAATGTTTGGCGAGTATGGCGTTTACTTTGAGGAAAAGATCATTGGATTGGTGTGTGACAACCAACTGTTTCTAAAACCGACGGACGCCGGGCGCCGCGTCCTGGGAGAGGTGCGCGAGGCGCCGCCGTATCCAGGCGGGAAGCAGCACTTTTTGATTGGTGAGCAGCTGGATGACCCAGAGCTGATGTCCGAGGTTATTCGTGCCACTGCAGCGGCTCTTCCAGCCCCAAAGCCCAAAGCTGTGCGGAAAAAAAAGTAGTGTCAGTTGCGCACCATGCCTTACGGTTCAAGGACCGTAACGGTGATGATCAGCGCACTGCGATGCTGCCAATTTGCAGCCGGTTGTCCACAGCAGAAGCACCAGAGACCGTTAGGCGCCGGCCTGTGCCAGCGTCATATATTCCGATATACACGCCGTACTCACCCGGCGGTGTATCCGGGCCAAGCCAAACGCCATGACGGAGCGTCATAACTTCGCCGGGCACCCATTTGTCGGTCGGGCGATAGCCGGCCATCGGCTCCATGTCATTTGAAGCTACCGGCGGCGCATCAAGCCTGCCAATGTGGGCAAAAATTTTATAGCGGATTGAAAGTGGGGCGCTGGTCACCGCATCGAACTGAATGGGCACGATGTCGCCGACCTTGTAATCACCAGAGCGAAGCGCAAGGTTTGTTAGCCGGATTTCGGGCCCGAATCGAATGCCGTCACGGCCGCTAAATTCACCGACCGCTACCGCGTGCTGACTTTCTGATACATATACGCCCAGACGGATGTTTCCAATCCACTGTTCGCGCGCCTTGTAGGTATGACTTGCCAGCCAGCGCTCATACCATTCGTTTGGGTCGGCTGCTTTTTCCGCATAGTACAGCACAAATATGCGTTTGGATACCTGGTCACCGTCGTTTGCAATTCCCGCAAGCTCGGAGCCCGCCGCTTCCATGCTTGCGGGGCGGTATGTCAGCGGGAACGTGTTGCCGGCGTCCTTCTGATAGTACGTAAACACCTCCCACTGGTTCGGCGCGTCAAAGATCACGGCATCGCTAGGACGGTGATCGCGGTTAATAAACGCGGCGATGCTGCGATAGTCATCGCGCGCATAGTCCGGGTTGTTGTAGATGTTCAAAATGCTCGGGAGCAGACTGCCTGCCACTATTAGGGTTCCAGTCACGCGGACCACCGGCCCAATCCATGGTCGCTTGAACATGAGCGCGGATTCCGCGAACCCGCCCAGCGCATCGATGGCCAGCGCCAGCAGAATGCACAAGGGTGGCACGCACAGCACCAACACTTTTAGATAGGCCTCACGGTATAAGCTGAACGCGAACAGCAAACCAACCGGAACAAACAGCCACAGCAGGCAGAGCATCGTCACAGCACGGTTTGTTCGGTTTACGTGCGAAAGCGCCAACAACAACAAGAGGGCAACGATAGAGAGGGGTGCACCAGCCGCATCGAGGGGCAGCGTACGCCCAACGACGAGCCAGCGCGCCACGTCAAGGAGGGCCGGGAACAGACTGTAGGCCTCACTTTGCGTCGGCCAACCGCGAATTTGACGCAGCGCGATGGGCATCCAGGGCGCGAAGGCCAGCAACGCAGCGGCGTTTGCGAGCGCATACCAGGCGAGCGGGGCCACAATCCGCGCATTCAAGCGCGGTCCCGGCCCCCCCGCCGCCTTGAAGTCCACCTGCGCACCCCGGATGCCATTCGTTGGCTGGTTGGACGCAATCGGAATTGCGGTCAGCGCAAGCAAGACCATCCAGATTCCGTGCGCAAGCATGACGAACGGATATGCATATTGGGTATAAAGTCCACCAGCCGTCGCAACGGCGTAGAGCAACATCCACTTGAGTCCACAAGGTTCCGATGCACGTCTGAATTCAACCAGGGCCCAACTCGAGAGGGTTGCCCACAGACCGAGTAGTGCATACATTCGGGCTTCCTGCGAATAATAGATTGCGAACGGCGCGACGGCCACCAGCAAGGCCGCGATGAGCCCCATGCGAGTGCTGATGAGCCTTCCAATCCGCCATGTAACAACAACGGTAATAACGCCGCAGATGGCGCTAAGTGAACGCAGCGCCCACTCGCGTTCGCCAAACACATCGCGCCAAAACTTGAGAAGCAGGTAATAGCCCGGTGGATGGATGTCGGCGCCAGCGCCTTCGACTATCAGACGAATCGTGCGCTCAGCGATGCGCGCGCTGTTCCCCTCGTCATACCAAAGGGACTGCGCACCAATATCATGCAACCTGAGCGCGGTTGCAAGGCCGAATATTCCCAACAGTGCCAGAGCGACGCTGGATGATCGTAGAACCTTCACGGGCGATTTTCAAATCGCAATCCATGACCGCGAACGGTCACAACATAGTCAAAGTCCGGATCCACCTCGACCAGTCGGTCGCGCAGCCGGCGCACAAGCGCATCTATCGCCTGCTCACTCACACCAAACGCGCTTTCACCCTCCCAGACGGATTCCACCAGCGCCTGGCGTTGCACAAGGGCGCCATTCGCGTCCATCAGCAGTTCGAGGAGGCGATACTGTTGCGCGCTCAAGGGCGGGTCAAGCTCGGTTTCGGCCACAAAGATTCGGCGGCCCTCCTTGTCAATGCGCAATCCGCGCACGGCGGCCTTCATACTCTTGCTGATGGGCCGTGCGTTTAGTGGCGCGGTGGCGTCACTGCCGACGAATGCAATTTTCACGCTCAGGGCAATTTGAATTTCATCCCCATCCGTAAGCTTGACCGGCGCCGATTCCTTGATTTCCTTGCCGTTGACAAAGGTGCCATTCTTGCTCCCAAGATCACGGAGCCAAAATCCATCCTCCTTGCGATACAGTTCGGCATGCCGTCGGCTGATCTGACGTTCCGGCAACATAAGATCGGCACTACCCAATTCCCGTCCCAGCACAACCCGATCCCGGTCGATAAGCCAGCGCTGCCCGGCCAGCTGACCATTTTGAATCACAAGCATGGGAGAGTCTTGATTCATGGATAACGTAATTGTAATCACCGCGCTACAATCGCGCTCATGCTCGCTCGCGGTACCGTCCTGCGCAATCGCTACAAAATCATGGAACCCATAGGTCAGGGCGGCATGGGCTCGGTTTATCTTGCGGAGGATTCGCGGCTTGAGGGACGAAGGTGCGCGCTAAAAGCGGTGCGGATCGACCCGGACGCCGATGCGCAAGCGGTCAGCGATTTGCAGCGGCAATTCAGCCGTGAGGCCAGCATACTCGCCCGCTTGGACCATCCAAATTTGCCCAAGGTGTCGGATTACTTTACTCACGACAAACAGGACTATTTGGTAATGGACTTTGTAAGCGGCAACGATTTGCGCGAGATGATCACCGAGGCCAAACGCACCAACCGATTCCTTGACGAGGGCGAGGTGTTGCGCTGGGCGCGGCAGATTTGCGACGCATTGGATTACATGCATCGGCAGGATCCCCCCGTGCTACACCGAGACATCAAACCCAGCAATATCAAGATACAGGCCAGTGGTTTGATCAAGCTGGTTGATTTTGGCCTGGTCAAGGTGATGAACCGCGATGACAGCCGCACAATCACCGTGCTACAAGGGCGCGGAACGGCGGCGTATACGCCACTGGAACAATATGGCGAGGATGACACGCATACCGATGTTCAGAGTGATATTTATGCGCTGGCCGCCACGTTGTATCACTTGCTTACCAACCAGACTCCCGCCGAAGCCAAGCAACGATTTCTAAAACCAGATTCGCTGCAACCCATCCGAACGCTAAACCCCGCCGTCAGTGAAAGGACCGAGCGGGCTGTTTTTGCAGGGATGGCCATGCATCCGGATGACCGACCGACCGACGTAGTCGAATTTCGCGAGCTGCTCCTGCTTGGTCATAACCGGGCGACTGATGCCATTGAGGCGGATTCATTGACCAACAATCTGGCGGCGCTGAGCGAAAATCGGGTTTGGCTGGCCGCGGCGGCTGAGGCGACGATAGTTGCGTTCGTAGCCACGGCATTTTCAAAGTAGACATGCCAGCCGTGGGTCATACACTTTCAAACGTTGCGCGCAGCCTTTGGCTGATTTTTTTCCTGACAGCCTGTCTGGTGCGACCCACGCCTGCACCCGACGGAGAGGTCGGTGGTCGAGCGCCAGGGGCAAGCGCGAACCAACCTCAGCCCGCTGGGTTGGCCACGGCAGAACCGGCCAGTGGAATGACCGTAGATGGAACGGTGCGTGAACCGACGCTGGAAGACTTGTGGCAGGGTCGCGCGCGATTTGTGACCGAAGTACAGGACACCGGACTGCCCATGGGAGAAAGCGAAACCATAGTAAAGCCTAATGGCGAATGGTGGAGCTATGTACACGCCAGCTGGCGTAGTGCGGGTGTGCGCGATTTGTGCGCCAAACCGGTGGACTTCCCAGGCTGCACGGTCATTTACAAGAGCCGTGATGGCGGCGGGTCCTTTTCCCTGCCGGAGAAATCCACATGCTTGATCAAGTGCCTTAGCTGCCCGTGCATCAGCGAGCGCGACCACATCGATCAGCAGCAATACCCCAGAATTGCGCAGGTTGGGAACCTGATCTACATGGTTTATGAATATCGGGCCCGGGTGATGCTGCGGACCAGCGCCGATGGCGTGAACTGGAGCCCGGGTACACAAGTTGGCCAGACGGGAATTTGGAACAAATGGCTGCGTCATTGCTCGCCATGGGAGATTATCAACAAGCACCCGTTCGCCAAGCCTGATTTTGACTGTCTTGCGGGAGCCCCGCCCGGCATCGTTGCCGACCGCGGTGTGATCTATGTGTTTGTTGGAATGGGGCAAAACCCGGCCCACATGGGTTGCCTGTTTGGCAGCGCAGGCCAACCGGCCAGCGCGTTTCAACCCTGCAATAGCAATCCACTTTTCACCGGCGCCCCCGCCTATGGAGACTATAAGACCAAGGGGGCGGATGCCAATCCATATTTTGACTTTAGAACCATTTCGTCGGCACGAACCGTACTTGTTGGCGAGCACTTCTATATGCTATATGAAGGTGACCGCGGGCCGGGTCTGAATGACCCTGGAGACACGCAATTTGGACTGGGTCTGGCGCGATCCCGCACGCGCGAAATTGACGGTCCGTGGGAAAAGTTTCCGGCGAATCCGCTGCTAACCAATCTTCCGGGCAACATCGGATTGGGCCATGCCGACGTCGTTCTTTCCAATGGTCAAACGGTCCTTTTCACGTCGCTCGACGGCATCACCCGATCACGGTTGACACTACAGTGGAAATAGTTCACTATCAAACATTTGAAGAAATCCAACGGCTTGTTACCGGATTTCAAAGCCTGTCACTCCCATTTGCCAGTTGGACACACGAAGCGCACCTGACGGTTGCATGTTGGTATGCGGAGCGCTTTGGAGCGGATCGATCACTGGCGATGGTGCGCAACGCCATTCAGCACTTTAACCTCGCAAACGGCATTTTTCAAACCCCGACGCGCGGGTATCACGAGACCATCACCAGATGCTACGTGCACCTGGTTCACACGTTTGCGACGACCCAGCCCGAAGGAGCCAGCGAGCTGGCACGTGTAAACGCGCTTCTGGCATCCTCGTATGCGGAGCGCGGTTACCTGCTTACACACTATGCCAAGGCAACGCTCATGAGTTGGGAGGCGCGGATTGGCTGGGTCGCTCCGGACCTGAATCCGCTGCCGGGCTAGTTAGACCCGCTCGTGCGGGTCAAACAACCGCGCGTGCTCATCAAGGGCGAAGCGATCGGTCATCCCGGCGATGTAGTCGCATACGACGCGTTCAACGGGCAGCGACGTCAGCTTTTCACGCGTACCGTCCGGCAACACACGCGGGTCGGCGTTATAGGTATGAAACAAGTCCTCAAGCACGCGCGAACTCTTGCTGTGCATCCGCATTACGCGATAGTGGCGATACAAATGTTCATACAAATAGGCCTTCCACTCGCGGTTCATGGCGACCGTGGCATCGGACCACGCAATCAGGTTTTCCGGCAATCGCCGAACATCGTGCAAGGTTTGGACTCTAGACACGGCAATCCGTCTGGTGGATTCATTTAGCAAATCGGTGGTCAACAGTCCTATCAACCGCCGCACAAATATGTGGCGGGTTATATCCTCCCACGGTGCATTTATGTCGATACTGGCGCTTGCGCAGGTGCGCTTAAACCAGGCAAGATTTTTAAGATCCTGCGGATGTAGCAAACCAGCCCGCAGGCCATCATCGAGATCGTGCGCGTTGTAGGCGAGTTCATCGCTGACCGACGCGATCTGGCACTCGATGGTGCCGCGCAGGTGAGGCTCATAATCGTGTTGGCCCACCTGGTCATAGTCGGTCTCGTGCTTTACGATCCCTTCGCGCACTTCATAAACCAGGTTCAGACCCGGAAAATCCGGATAACGGTGCTCAAGCTCGGCAATAATGCGAAAGCTGTGCCGGTTATGGTCAAACCCTCCATAGCTTTGCATCAGGCTGGCAAGTGTTGCCTCACCGCTATGACCAAAAGGTGGATGACCCAGATCATGAGACAGGCAAATGCCTTCCACCAAGTCTTCGTTTGCGCCCAACGATCTGGCAATGGTGCGCCCGATTTGGGCAACTTCCAGCGTATGGGTAATGCGTGTGCGGTAATAGTCACCCTCGGTCACCACAAAGACCTGAGTCTTGCCCTGCAATCTGCGAAACGCGGTCGTGTGCAACACACGTTCGCGATCCCGTTGAAAAGCAGTCCTAAACATATGCTCGTCCTCGGGGTAGACCCGACCACGGCTGTTCTCGGATAACGCTGCCCAGGAAGCAAGGCTCGCTTTTTCAATATCTTCCAGTTGTTGTCGCGATCGCATGCGCTTATACCGCCTTATGAAGAATTTGTGCCGGCTAGTTTGTTTATTTCAGATCGAAATCGGGCCACGCTGGCCATTTTCACACCCTCGTATCCGCGCACCAAGTCGGGCAGCCCGGCTACAGAAACTGCACCGGAATAATTATCCGCGGTAAGGTTGGTCAGAAATCCATCGAGCGTTGATCGGTATTCGCGAATCAATGCGCGCTCGGTCTTACGAACATGGGCGGTGCCAAACAAATCCAGCGGTGTGCCACGCAGCCACCGCAACTTATACAACAGACCAAACCAGGGCATGAACCAGCGACCCAACCGTATTTTGCGCCGCAATCCAAGAGCGCGCAGGAATGGGGGGTGTAGATTGGAGTAAGCACGCGCATCCGGTCCAAATTGGGCCTCAAGCTCGGCGGCGAAGTTCTTGTCACGTGCCAATCTCGACACTTCATACTCGTCCTTATATGCCATTAACTTGAACAGATTCCGCGCAACCGCTTCACCCAGAGTGGTGCCGGTCGGTGAAACCAACTTTTCAGCCAGCACCACACGCTGGATATATTGAATATATTGCCTGGCGTAGTTCTCATCCTGGTATGCCACCAGCTCGGGTAACCGAACCATTAGCAAGCGTCGCAGCTCTTCTCCCGCATACAGGGCGTCTATCATGTGCGCAAGCGCTGGTGATAGCGCTGCGCCGGATGCACCGTGAGCATTAGGCTTCGCGGCGTTTTGCTGGATTTTTTGCGGGCTAGTGATAAAAGTTCGCCCAAGCCGAAAAGCGCTGATATTCATGGCGACCTGGGCACCGTTCAGCGTGATCGCGCGCTCAATGCTCTCCGGCGTGATTGGCAACAACCCGCGCTGATACGCCGCACCGACGACAATCATGTTTGCCGCCAAATGATCACCAAAGTGTTTTTCGGCCATCGCCGCGGCATCAAGAAAGGTGGAATTAGACGGGCACGTCCGTGAGCCAATAATTGCCGCCAGGCCGGCTTGCGCTGGAAATTCGCTGCGACTATCCCGCACCATCGCGCCCGTAGGAACCTGGCTGGTGGAAACGATCGCGCCGGTGCGGTTGGGATTGGCACGGGCAAGGTGCGGCGCTTGGGCCGCCGTAAGAATATCAAAGGCGAGGTAGCAGTCAACCGTACCGGGCTGAATCAGGTTCGACCCGGGATTGCTGTAATTGCCGATCTTGAGATGCGAAACCACGGCGCCACCCTTCTGGCTAAGACCGGTCTGGTCAAGCCCATCAACAAATTTGCCATCCAACATGGCCGCGGTGCCCAGAATCTGGTTGACGGTCACGACGCCGGAGCCGCCAACTCCGATCAGATAAACATTCGTGTCATTCGCAGGTGCATGGCTGGAGAACCCGGGTGTGCGCTCCAAACTTTGCGACTCTGCCTTAAGGATTGGAGCTGGGATTGGCTCATCAAACTTTAGAACCGGCTTTGGCGCCGAGCGGGCGCCAGTCAGCTCGACCGTTACAAACGCCGGGCAATCACCCAGAAGACACGAATAATCCTTGTTGCAGCTTGATTGGTGAATGCGCGTTTTGCGTCCGTATTCGGTGTCCACCGGGTGCACACTCAGGCAGTTTGACTTTGCCCCGCAATCACCGCAGCCCTCACACAGCGCCTCGTTGATTACGACACGCGTAACCGGCTCAACGACCGTACCGCGCTTGCGCCGCCGGCGCAATTCGGCGGCACACACTTGATCATGTATCAGCACGGTCACGCCTTTGGACAACCGCAACACACGCTGCGCCTCGTCCAACCTGTCACGGTGCCAGACTTCGACTCCAGGTGCCCAACGCATCCCGCGCGGATACTTATCAGGGTCATCGGTTGTCACAATAATCTTGCGGACGCCCTCCGCTTCGAGTGCACGCGTCAGCGCATCAACGGCCAGCGCCCCATCAACATGCTGACCACCGGTCATTCCCACTGCATCATTAAAAAGAATCTTGTAGGTGATGTTTGCACCTGCCGAGATTGCCTGTCGGATCGCCAGCGATCCGCTGTGAAACAGCGTGCCATCACCGAGGTTTTGAAACGCGTGATCAAGCCCGCAAAACGGCTGGGCGCCGGCCAGTTGGGCGCCTTCGCCACCCATGTGCGCCAATCCGAAGGTATCGCGGTCCATACCGTGCACCAGTCCATGACAACCGATTCCTCCAGCCGCGACCGATCCGGCCGGAACCTTCGTGCTTCGATTATGTGGACAGCCCGAGCAGAAATATGGCGTACGCGCCATGGTAGTCATAGGCAACAAGCCTGCAGACAAGGAGTTTTGCAAGGCTGACAGATACGGCTCGAAGCGCTCGGTACCGAGGCGACCAGCGAAGCACCGGGCCAAAATTGGCATCAGGATGGCGGCATCAAGCCCTCCAAACGCCGGTACTAATGTCCGGCCAGCCTGGTCCAGCTTGCCAACGACCTCGGGCCGGTCGGCCATTTGATAGAGCGCATCGCGCAGCATTGTCTCGATAAAGGCGCGCTTTTCCTCCACAACAATGACCTCCTGCAACCTATGTGCAAAGGTTCGCGCCGCCTCCTGGTCAAATGGAAACACCATGCCCAGTTGCCACAGCCTGATCCCGGCTTTATCCAGCTCCGCAGTATCAAGGCCCAGATTACGCAGCGCCTGGATCACCTCAAAATACACCTTGCCAGCGGCCACGATTCCGATCCAGGGTGACTTTGCGCCGGTGACCTTATTCAACCAATTGGACCGGGCAAAGTTAACCGCCGCCGGCAACCGGGCTTCAAATAATTCCTGTTCCAGCTGCAGGCTGGTTGGCGAACCAAGCGTGTGCACATGTCTGGGCGTCCAGGGTTGGCCATTCCACAGGCGCGGCGGTGTGTTAATGGCGGGTAATTGCCCGGCGGTCACCGTGCTGAATTGGTCGGCTACATGCGCATCAATTTTCAACCCGGCCCAAAGACCGGAATAGCGTGACAACTCAAACCCGATCCGTCCAAAATCCAATACCTGTTGGACGTTACCCGGGGCCAACACGGGCATCAAGGCGTCATAGAATGCCGTTTCAGTGCGGCTGGGCAGGGTCGATGACTTGGACAACGGATCATCACCCGCCACAACCAGCGCACCGCCCAATCGCCCAACGCCTGCATAATTTGCGTGTTTGAGGATGTCCATGCTCCGGTCCAATCCGGGCGCCTTGCCATACCAGAGGCCGATGACCCCTGCATAGCGCGGGTTCGGATACAGGTCGGCGGTTTGGCTGCCAAAAATCATGGTGGCGGCCAGGTCTTCGTTTACGCCGGGTTGGAATTGGATATTTAGAGCCTGATGAAGCGCGGAATTGCCGGCAAAGATCGTGTCAAGACCAGCGAGCGGCGACCCGCGGTAGCCGGAAATAAACCCGGCCGTTTTGTAACCACGCGCCTCATCAGCACGTCGCTGATCCAGCGGCAACCGGGCAATGGCCTGCACGCCGGAAAGGAGAATCGCATCTTCCGTGGCGGTAAACTTGTCCGCCAGCGCAAACTCACGCGCGCTTGAACGGACCATCGCGCTCCTCCAGAAACTGTTTCATGTCACCCCGCGCCATCAGGCCAAATAGCCGGTCCTTTTCAGGGACACCCTTGGAATCAAGCACCAGCGTATCGTTGGCTTTGTGCATCCATTGAGCATTCATAAAGCCCATGCTTTCATAGGTTCGCCGCAAACTATCCTTGGTCATCCGCACGCAGAAACCCGGTACCAGCGCGATGCGCGCCGCCATGCGCATAGCCTCCGACAGTAATTGCTCATGCGGTACGACCTTTGCCAGCATCCCGTATTCTTTTGCCTCTTGGGCGGTTATCGTGTCACCCGTGTAATACAAATAGTGAATCATTTTGGGATTGCTGTTGAACCACGGCTGCAACATGAGCGGTGACAGCGCGCCGTGGCGCACCTCAGGTTCTCCAAACTTGGCTCGTTCGCTTGCAATCGTCACGTCGCAGATCAATGCCAAATTTGACCCGGCTGCGACGGCATAACCGTTCACGGCCGCGATGACCGGCACCCGCAGATTCCAAATTTTCAGCAGCGTGTGAAAATTGAAATTTGCCGCGTCATGGACTCCGGGCGTTGAATTTGGCATCTCCAAACCGTCCAGGTCAAAACCAACGGAAAAAGCCCGGTCGCCAGCTCCGGTCAGCACCACGCAGCGAACCTCGTCATCGGTGTTTAGATCATCCAGCAGCGTCGCCAGACCACGCATCATGTCCGGAGACAATGCGTTCATTTTTTCGGGTCGGTTTAGGGTGATAACGGCGACATTGTTCTCGCGGGTAACCAGCAGACCTGGCAGATTCGTGTGCATTGGCGGTTATTGTGACACACATGCCTTGCGCTCTGGTCAGTGATGTCGCACAACTGGCAGATAAGTGGAATGAGGCGATCCAGGGTTGACCGTGGGCTTTGGTATCGGTATCGGCGTGGCCGTTGGCGCCGGGGCTTGACCGGCATCCACAAATACGGTGACCGTTGCGGAGGAACGCAGACCGGTCTGATCACGTATCACGTAGGTGAGCGTTTCCATGCGGGCCGGGCCATACAGCGCGGTATAAACGACATGGTCGCCAGTTGTCGACACGTAGCCTGAAATTGCAAATACGCTTTCAACAGTAAGCGTGGACGCTGGCGCATCCAAATCACTATCGTTCAAAAGCACGGGGATCGAAACGGTATGGCCGGCTTGCACCGTCGCCAAATCGTTGCGCGCGGTTGGCGCATGATCGATAGGCGTGACGTTTATGTGAACCGTGGCGTAATCCTCAATTGCGCTGTCATCGATAATCTTGTAGGTAAATGCGTCGGATCCAAAATAGTTTGGATAGGGCGTGTAGATAAACCCACCAGACAAAACCAACGTCACATCACCATGATAGGCCGGAGTGAATGACGTTACCGACAGCGTACCCGTGTGGGCAATGTCATTGTCTCGAACATCAAACGTCGTGGAGCCATTTTCAGACACCGTCTCAAAGTCGTCCTTTGCAAGCGGTGGCGTCGGAACCGGCACAACCGTTACCGAGATAGTGCCTGTGCCCACCCGACCCACCCGGTCTTTGAGGTTGAACCGAACCAAACTGTTACCGCTAAACCCGTCCGCGGGAACGTAAAGCAACGTGCCATTGCCGTTTACCAGAACAAATCCCTGCGTGGCGTTCACGTCCAACACGGACAAGCCACTTGTGTCGCCCGATGCCAGCGACTGCGGATACAAAAGAACAGGCACACCGGCCATTGTTTGAGACTGTCCACTTGACACGGTAATACCCGGAGTGCTCCCCACGATGATCGTCACCACCGCGGTATTGGGAGTAACGGTCACCGCAGACCCGGCAACAAGGCTGGAGCTACTTCCGCCAGTCGATCCAAGTTCATAGGTAAAGGTCATGGGCCCAGAGAAACCAAGGCTTGGGCTAAAGACAAACGAGTCATTGCCAATAAGGTCCACCGAGCCGCTCACCGGTTGTGTAACTGACACAATGCGCAATGGCACACCATCCGGGTTATACGCCGACAACGTCACAGTGGTGAAGGTAATTGGAGAATCCCGGGTTCCGGAAGCAAACAACGGAT
The DNA here is from genome assembly GCA_025354985.1 of Chloroflexota bacterium. Classification (GTDB taxonomy): domain Bacteria; phylum Chloroflexota; class Anaerolineae; order J036; family Brachytrichaceae; genus AQU-03. The sequence goes on along the minus strand of JANXLU010000031.1, from coordinate 8,555 downwards.
TTGCCCCCGGGCTTGCCGGCTGCGGCAGCACAGTCACACTGACGAGGGCGCTTGCATACACACCTGACTCATCGCGCATCAAATACTTAAACCAGTCTATGCCATGAAAATGCGGGCTTGGCATATAGCGTGCCAGCGCTCCGGAGACAACCACGGTGGACCCGTGTTGGGCCTGGGCGACCGCAATCAGCTCCAGCGTAGCCCCTGGATTTGTGTCTAGGTCGTTGATCAATGGGTTGAAATCGACCGATCCACCTTCTGCCGCCACTATGGCGTCGTCAAGGGCTATCGGGGGCACATACACCGGCAAAATCGAAATGCTGCAAAGCGCGGTTGAAAATCCGCCACGGCCGTCGCTCACCACATATGTAAATGCGTCGCTGCCAACGTATCCAGGAAATGGCGAATATCGGATGCCCGCTTGCATTGGCTCGGCGTAACCATGAAGTGGCGGATCGATTTTGAAGACGACCAGACTGTCAAAATCCGGGTCGGTGTCATTGGCCAGCACGGAAATTTGTGTAGGCTGGCCAATTGTGGTGGTCGCGGCGTCGGCAACGGCTATTGGATCGTGGTTTGGACCAGTTGCAGTCCCATGCGGAGTGATCGGCTGGGTCGCAGTCGCCACTTGTGTTGGCGTCGCGGTCAACGTGGCACTGCTGGTTGGTGTGGCCGTTGTCGTGTTCGTAGGCGTACGCGTAGGCGAGGATGTTGAAGCCGTGGTTGGGCTCGGTGTTTCGGTTGCCGTTGTCGTGCTCGTGATTGTTAAGGTCGCGGACGGCGTAGTTGATTCCGTGGCGGTCGGCTGCGCAACCGGGGTTGCTGTTTCGGTCGATGTGACCGTAGACGTCGCCGTCTGGGTGGGAGTTCCTGTAACCGTGCTGGTCGCGACAGCCGTCTCGGTTGTCGTGGCCGTTGATGTTACGGTAGCCACGGGCGTGTCCGTCTGGGTCGGTGAACTGGTCTCGGTTGGTGTTGGCGTGCTCGTGGGGGTAGTTGTTGCAGTGCTCGTCGGTATGGTCGTTTCGGTCTGGGTGGCAGGTTGCGTCGGCGTGGACGTGGCCGTTTCCGTCCCAGTTGGTGAACTCGTGATTGTTACCGTCGAAGTATTCGTGGGCATGCTCGTCGCCATATTCGTTGGGGTCCCGGTTGGCGTTTGCGTGAGCGGTTCGGTGGCCGTTGCTGTGGGTGAGCGCGTGGTGGTAACCGTCAACGTATTCGTAGACGTGCTTGTCGCCGTATTCGTGGTGGTTGCGGTAGGCGTTTGCGTGGGCAGTAGCGTAGCGGTCGGCGTAGATGTGTTTGTCTGTGTCGGTGAACTGGTGCTGGTTACCGTCGAGGTATTCGTAGGCGTGGTCGTCGCCGTATTTGTTGCGGTTGCGTTCGGCGTTTTCGTTGGTGTAGACGTGGCAGTATTTGTGCGTGTTGGCGAACTTGTGCGTGTTGGCGTCGATGTGGTTGAAGGCGTGAAGGCAGCTGTGTTCGTCGCGGTTTGAGTTGCCGTTGACGTAGGTGATTGCGTAGCGGTCGGCGTCGCAGTATTCGTTCCCGTCGGTGAACTGGTGCTGGTTGGCACGGCAGTATTGGTTGGCGTGTGCGTAGTTGTACTTGTGGGTGTTCCAGTTGTCGTTTCAGTGGGAGATGGTGTAGCGGTCGGTGTAAGCGTTTCAGTTGCGGTGGCCGTGGCGGAATTCGTCGCAGTCGGGGTTTCCGTATGTGTTGACAATGGTGTTGGCGTGGCAGTGTCAGTCGGTGTCATTGTCTCGGTGACAGTAGTCGTGGCGGAATTAGTCGGGGTCGGGGTCTCCGTATGTGTTGGCGATGGTGTTAGCGTAGCAGTGTCGGTCGGTGTATTGGTTTCGGTTGCGCTAGCCGTGGGGGAATTGGTCGGAGTCGGGGTCTCCGTATATGTTTGCGATGGTGTTGGCGTGATGGTGTCGGTCGGTGTCATTGTCTCGGTGACAGTGTTCGTGGCGGAATTGGTCGGGGTCGGGGTCTCCGTATGTGTTGGCGACGGTGTTGGCGTAGCGGTGTCGGTCGGTGTTTCAGTCGGCGTTAGGGTGGCGGTGGTCGTGTTCGTGGGTGTTTCAGTCGGTGAACTTATAGGTACGACGGTTTCAGTCTGGGTCCCAGTCACAGTCGCTGTGTTGGTCGGCGATGGCGTAGGCGTATCCGTGATCCCGGGTGATTCTGGCGTTGGGACAAGGGCTGTTGCCGTTTCAGTTGGTGTCGGCGTGTCAACTGTAGCAAGCTGATGCGATACGGCTAGCGCACCTGATGCGGCAAGTGCGCGTGAGACGGCCAAGCCACAGCCTATCAAGCAAATCACAACCACCAGCGATGTTCGCTTAAGGAAGGAACAGGAAAGCCATCGATTTTTACGCATCGAGATCGGGCCCTTACGTCCTATAAGTCGAACGCGCCCGTAGCGCCTGTCAATCTCCGAACGATTTTGCCAAGGGACCAATAGTTTATCAAGTGAATATTGCAGCCGATAGCGGGATATAGCCGATCCGACTGGCAAAATCGATTTGCCACCAGTCACCGACGCGGGCCACCGGCGCAACGACGATGCCATCAGGCCGCTGGCCAATCGTCCGAGCAGCCGCGGATGGAGCGGACCGTATCGGTTGCCAGGCACCCAAAATACGTATGTGAATCTGGGCACTACCGGGTTTGTTCACGGGCTGCGCGGTGGCTACTGGTGTCGCGCTTGGCACCGGTGTGGCGGTTGGCAGCGGAGTAGCACTTGGCACCGGCATGGCGGTCGATACGATCGTACTGGATGGGGCCGGGGTACGTCGCCCCCGCTCCCTAGGTGTCGGAGTGACCACGACAAACACAAATGGTGGCAGCGGTGCGAGTGGCTCAGGGGTTGCCACGTGGCCTCTGCAGCAATCCTTATCATTTTGTTTTGAACTTGCCGAACTTGTTGGCGTAGCGGAAACTGCTATCGTTGGCACTGGCACGGCTTGCAACACATACGGGTCCGTATTGGAAACGGGAATAAAACCATTGCCGCCATTAAACGGAATTTGGTACCATCCGGTGTCAGTCTGGTTTATTGGCAAAATGTGTGTGCCCCCTTCCAATCGCCCCAACACAAGGCTGGGCGAAACAAGGGGCGAATAGGACACCAGCGTGTAGGGCTGTTTAATGGTTACTTCATAGTGAATAGGTTGGTGCCGTGACAACCGGCCCCCCCGACAAGCGATCAAAAAAGGCACCCAGCCGGATGGCCAATGGAAACAATACAAAACAGACGGCGATGAGAATCACCGGCGCCAGAAAAAACAGAGTGATTTGACTGAATTCAGAAGAACCCCCGGATTTTTCCTTTTTGTCCATACATCATCCGATGACCCGTGCCGAAACAAACAGTCCGTGTGCTATGTCATGCAACCCAATTCAAAGTATATGGTGATGGCGGACATTTTTGTGAGATTCTCCTTGAAATGTCTAGTAGGGTAAGTTACTTTCAGTATGGTAATATTCCATATTGGATGTAATGGAAGCAAATAGTGCCGAGTTTATTGCCTTGATCCATCGGATGGTTGGAATCCGCGCTCGTATTAGCCTCTTTATGCCAATGGATTTAAAGCAATTGCAGCAGGAAATCACGCGTGCCGTTCATGACGGCAAACCAGGCGCGCCAAACTTCGCAAATTTTTTTAGTCTGAGTGTCGCGCTTTTGCGCCAAGAGAGCGGCTTGACCATGACTGAGATTGCGCAACTACTGCAGGTTCCGCAAAGCAGCGCCACCCGGATCGTTGATGACATGGTTGCAAGAGGCGATCTTGAACGAAAGCAGGACAGCAATGACCGCCGGGTCATTCGAATTCTATTAAGTGATGAAGGGCTACTGCTATTTCGCGCGTCAAATCACTTCTTGCAGCGACGCGTTAACCGTGTACTCGACGCATTTAAAGCGAACGAACGAACCCAACTGCTGGACTATATGCATCGTGTGGCGGATGCGCTTGAACTGGAAGCCGCTGAATTGGAGTTGGGCGATGCCATTGAAAAAGTAACAATAAGAAAAGGGGAGAAAACATGAGATTACGAGCATTAATTCGCAAAGAACTTACCCAGATGCGGCGCGATCCGCGCACTTTTATCGTGGCTTTGGTCATGCCCATTCTGCAGCTGGTATTGCTCGGCTACGCCGCAAATACCGATGTCAGAAACGTCCCCACGGTTGTATTTGATCAAAGCAAAAGCAAGGCCAGCCGCTCTCTGCTGGATGCATACAGCGCGACCGGCTACTTCCAGCTGAATTTCATTGCTACGAATGATGATGACGTAAACAAGATGATTTCCGGTGGCACCGCGCGCGTTGGCATTGTGATTCCCCCGGACTATGAATCAGACCTGGCGTCTGGCAAGACGGCACAGGTGGCCGTCTTGATTGATGGTTCCGACCCAACCATTGCCCAGACGGCGCTGTCCGCGGCAACGTTAGTGGGTCAGTCACAGGGAACCAGCATTCGCTTGTTGCAGCTGCAGGCCCGGGGTTTAGCTTCCGGAATAGCGGCATCATCGCCACTTGAAGTGCGCCCTCGGGTGCTGTATAACCCCGATTTGCTCAGTAGCTATAACACGGTTCCGGGTCTGTTGGCCATGATTCTGTTTACGACGACAACAAATTTGACATCGGCTTCCATCGTTAAAGAACGTGAACGCGGCACCATTGAGCAGCTGATCGTCACCCCAATTAAGAACTGGGAGCTGATCGTGGCCAAGATCATTCCCTACGTGTTGTTGTCACTCATAAATGTCATCGTCATATTACTTGTCGGCACCTTTTGGTTTTCGGTACCTATCCGGGGCAGCTTCACCTTGCTGTTTGCTCTGACCGGGCTTTATCTGGTGCCAAATCTTGCCATTGGACTGCTGGTTAGCACTGTGGCAAAGTCTCAGCAACAGGCTCAAATGATGATCATGCCGATCATGCTGCCATCGATGTTTCTGTCCGGATTCTTTTATCCGATTGCAGCGCTGCCGGTTGTGCTTCAATTTTTTAGCAAGCTTATTCCGATGACCTATTTCATCGTCATTGCCCGCAGCCTGGTTGTAAAAGGCGCGGGGATAGAACAACTCATGCCTCAAGTGCTGGCGCTAATCGCGTTCTCGCTGGTCTTGATGGCGTTTGCCGCAATGAGATTCCGAAAAACACTTGATTAACTCAGACCACATAAGACAGGCTATTCATGGAAAATCCACGTCGCAGAATCCCACTCATCATTCTTGCCGTTGCCGTACTTGGTGGCGGCGGTTATTACGTCTATCAAACCGTAAGTCGGAACGCGCTTCTTGGGCAGCCATTGGTCGCCTCGGGCACCATTGAAGCGCGCCAAGTCAACATTGCGTCCGAATTAAGCGGACGAATTGCCAAAATAGGTCCTGAACAGGGTGCGCTGGTAAAAGCCGGTGACACCTTGGTGCAACTTGATGACAGCACCTTGAAGGTACAGCTGGACCAGGCCAAATCTGCCGTACAAACGGCCCAAGCAAACTACGACTTGCTGGCGGCGGGGCCGACCACTGAACAATTGCGGGTGGCTCAGGCGAACGTCGATGTTGCGCAGGCCAATGTTGACCGAACCAAGGCGTCGGCGCGACCGGAGGATTTGGCGGCCGCGCAGGCTGGCGTCGACGCGGCCCAAGCGACGCTGGCGCGTGCAACCGACAAGAACCTCAAGAACGCGGATGTCTATGCCGCGCAGACCGCCGTGAATGCGGCCTGGGAAAACTACAAGAAGGTAAAGGCGGGCGCGACTCTTGAAGATCTGGCCGGCGTGAACGCAGCTTTGCAAAATGCGCAAGCGCAACTAAAACAGGCGCAGTTTGCCTATGACAATGCCAATAGGCGCGACCCTGCCGGCATCGGGGCCAGCCCGGCGGCGCAGGCGCTCGAAATTGCAACGAACAATTTCAACTCCGCCAAGTCAACATATGACAAGGTCGCCAAGGGTGCGGATGCCGCACAGCTTGGGGCAGCGTCACAGCTGCTGCAAAGCGCGCAGTCGCAACTAACGCGGGTAACGAACGATGCCACTGATGCCGCGACCATTGCTGCGGCACAGCAACAGGTTCAGGTGGCACAGGCAAATCTTGAGCGCGTAAAGAACCCGGCCAGAGATTTTGACAACAATCAAGTAAACGCCCAACTGGATCAAGCGCGGGCAAACCTACAGGCGCTAAAAGTTGGTGCGCGAACCGAACAACTGGCCGTGGCACGAGCCCAGATTGCGACCGCGCAAGCGCAAGTAAATGCGGTACAGGTACAGCTGGACAAGTTAGTCATCAAATCCCCAATTGATGGTGTGGTGCTTGCGCGCGGCTCCGAGGCCGGCGAGATTGTGGCGCCGGCCGGCACGCTATACCAAATCGGTCGGTTGGACGGACTCGAGGTCACAGTTTATCTTCCCGAGGAACAGGTGGGCCTCGTTAAACCCGGGGAACACGTCAACCTCGCCGTCGATGCGTTTGCGGGTCGCCAGTTTGATGCGTCGGTCTTAACCGTGGCAAACCAGGCCGAATTTACGCCTCGTAATGTGCAAACGGCCGAAGGCCGCAAGGACACGGTATTCGCGATCAAGCTGGCCGTGGATAACAAGGATCTCGCGCTCAAACCCGGAATGCCGGCCGACGTCACCTTTCCACGCAAATAGCGATAGCCGAATGCAAACAGAATTTTTGCTCGAAGCACGCGACCTCGTAAAGACCTTCGGGACAACGCGCGCCGTAGACGGTTTGAACATTACGGTGCGCCCGGGTGAAATGGTCGGCCTAGTGGGGCCGGACGGAGCCGGAAAAACCACCACGATGCGCCTTTTGTGCGGCGCAACCCTTCCAACCTCGGGCTATATGCAGGTTGCAGGGTATGAGGTTCCACGCGAGGTTGAAAAAGCCCGCCAGCACATCGGCTATTTGTCACAGCGATTCTCGTTGTATGGCGACCTCACGATCAGGGAAAACCTGACGTTTTTTGGCGAAGTATTTGGAATGCCTGAGGCCGAACGATTGGCCCGTTCCGAGCAGCTGCTAAGGTTCGCTGGTCTTGAGAAATTTTCCGGCCGGCTGGCTGGAGCGCTTTCCGGCGGGATGCAAAAGAAACTGGCCCTGGCGACTGCATTGGTGCACAAACCCGAAGTGCTTTTGTTGGACGAGCCAACGGGCGCCGTGGACCCGGTTGCCAGACAGGAATTTTGGCAGTTGTTGATCGGCCTGCTACGCGGGGGCTCGGGCGTACTCGTCAGCACGCCCTATATGGACGAGGCCATGCGTTTTAACAAGGTGGTATTTATGAATCGGGGCAAGGCCCTTATGGTCGGTACGCCCTATGAGCTGCTAAATCGACTTGAAAATCGCGTCCTTGAACTGGCCGCCGAACCATTAGCCAAGGCGCGTGTTGTGGCCACCGCCGACCCGGATGTTGAGGATGTGCACGCATTTGGCGACCGGCTGCATCTGCGGGTGCGCGAAATGTCCGGTCCCATGGTGCGCATTGAGCCCGCACTTGCGGCGGCAGGCATCCGCTTTGTGCACCTTTTGCCCGTTGCGCCAACGCTTGAAGACGTCTTTATGGAATTGCTGGAGCTGACAAATGTCAAGTGAAAACGCCGGCCCCGCCATTTCTACCGAGTTGCTCACACGGAGATTTGGCTCGTTTACCGCGGTCGATCACGTATCGTTTAGCGTTGCCCGGGGCGAAGTAGTCGGTTATCTTGGGCCGAATGGCAGCGGAAAGACCACGACCATTCGCATGCTGTGCGGCTTGCTAACCCCGACCGAAGGGCACGCCCAAGTTCTGGGTTTTGACGTCGCGAAACAGTCTGAGCAGATCAAGGCGCGCATCGGCTACATGTCACAAAAATTCGCGCTGTATGACGACCTGACCGTTCGTCAGAATATTGAGTTCTACAGCGGTGTTTATAGCGTGCCGCGCGATATTGCCAGGGTGCGGTTTGACCAGCTTATCAAAATGGCCGGTCTTGAGGGGCGCACCGAGGTACTGACTGCTTCACTGAGTGGTGGCTGGCGCCAACGATTGGCGCTTGGTTGCGCGTTGGTGCACGAACCCAAGCTGCTTTTCCTGGATGAACCCACTAGCGGGGTGGATCCGGTGGCCCGGCGAGAATTTTGGGATCTAATCTATGAACTGGCGGAGAAAGGCGCGACCGTATTTGTGACCACCCACTACATGGATGAGGCCGAACGCCTGTCCGACCGGCTGATCGTGCTGCAGAGCGGCAAGGTGCGCGCATCCGGCGCCGCGCGCGGCGTGCTCGGCGACGTGGTCGGCGAGCACGTCGTGGTGCTGCCTACCAACGCCGAGGGCGCCGAAGGAATCCAGACGTGGCTGACCGCACGCGGACTCAAGGCCTCGACCGTGCTCGCCAGCTGGCACCTGCCGCTCGACGCCGCCGGTCTCGTGGCCTTCGTAGCTGCGTTTCCCACGCTGCGCTACGAGGTGCGCATCCCCACCCTTGACGATCTCTTCCTGGCCTTGGCCGAGGAGCGCGCGTGACCCCTCCCTCCGTCGCCGCTTC
>JANXLU010000019.1 GCA_025354985.1 Chloroflexota bacterium | reverse complement strand
CCAATATTACGAATTTTTAAAGTGGTAGTAAAAAATGGACCAAAAACCGATTGAAAAACACTTCCACCTGTTTCCGCTGTAAACTGATATTTATCCAAAGGACGGGAGTAAATGGTTGCATCCAACAACAACTGATATCCGCTGCCCCGCATGTTGACAATGCGATTGGCCAGCGCCTTGTAATGATCAAATCGATTTCGCAAACGCACCACGTGCGGTCGCAGCAGCTTGACGCCTTCAATCGTCGGCATCCCGGGTCGATCCAACGCATGCTCCAAAAGTTGAGGCGTGGTAACCGTCTTACCGCGGTTCGCCAACAGCAGGGTAAAGATGCGCCCTTCGGTTGGGCTCAGTCGAATAATCTCGGTGCCCGTGTTGATAACGTGGGATTCGGCATCCCATTGAAACGCCGGCGATTCTTGTGCGCTTGCCGGCTGGTCGGCATCTTGTGCTTCCACGACACGCTCGGCCAAAACCCGCACGCGCATTTCGCGCTGCAATTCCGGGTCGCTTGCCAGCAAATATTCGGTTACACCATGTTGCAATGCCGCAATCGGGGCCTGGATATCGTCTCCGACACGGTCAAACAGCACGGTTGCCGGGCGCTTGGTGCCTTGTTCGCTCAGTATCCGCAGCAGAGCCAGCGCGCCCGCCTGAACATCGCTGATCAGCAGGGGCGATCCTTTGTGCCCATTTCTCAGGGCCGCAACCGTGTCAGCGATACGGAATGTGGTCCAAACGGTCAGCCCGGCGCGTTCGATGCCCCGTGCAATGGCGGGATCGTGTCCCCCTTCAGTCGACAGATATACAACTTCTTTAGTGTGCGTCATTATTTTCCAAATACTCCTGGCGGGTCCACCAAGTCAGTACTAACGTATTGCCCTTTGTGAACTCTCTAACCGTTTATCGCAACCAAATGGCAAAATCTTTCGGTCGTTCCAAAAATCTATACCAACGGATAGGCCTGGATGAGAAATTTGATTGATTTTTCCGCGTCTTTTTCACCGGAACGGGACAAATGTCCCAGTTTGTCGTCAAAAATCGGGCCGTTTGTCTCATTACAACCCGATTGCGCCTCGCTACTGTGTTGCATGTCGGGTCCCCATCTTCAGGCTGCTCGGAAGCTGCCGACCCAAATCAATAAATTATGAGCAGCATCGTTTTTGGAGGTCAAAACCATGTCATTTTCCATGCAGGGGGCCTGGACCGTCCAGGTATTGTCCAAGGATGCGGCCTTTCCGCAGCGATTTCAGATCACCGGCAGTGATACTGCGGATGGCACCTATGCCGGTGAGACCAGCACCTCGGCCTTGTTCGTCACCGGGGTCCAGTGGTCAATCACGGTGCAGCATCAACCCTCGCCGGGTGTCTGGCGGGACAACGCCGTCCGCCTTGGCAGCCCGGTCACGACAGGCGGCGTGCTGCGCTTCGATGTGCGAACCAACGACTCCGGCGGCGACACGGACTATAACGATTTGGTGTTGCGTTGCAGCATGCCGGTCAGCGCGTCCGAATTCGTGGTCTATGGCAACGTCAGCACCTATTCCGGCCCGTGCATTTTCAATCCGTGCAACAGCTTTTTCCACGTCATTGAATCCACCGCCGCGCTAAAGGCCGCCCTCGCAGTGCCCGCTTATGCCGCGGTGCTGGCAAAGCTGTATCCGGATAGGATCAGAATTCCGCGCATTCCACTACCTGATCCACCGCCCGATGTGTTCACACCACTCGTCATCCCAAGTGGGGCGCCCGGAATGGCTGAAGGCTTTGAATTTCGTTCAAACCGATTGCCGGCAAAAGACATCGCACATGCCGAGTCCAAGACCCCGGTTGTTGACGCGGTCACGCAACAAGCCTCCGCTGTCAAGAAGCTCGCGGCCTCCGTGCACCCGGTGGTGAGCAATGGCGCAATTTCTGCCGGGCTGCAATTCTTGGATCGGTCGGAGTTGACCGCGGTGGCCAGCGCGGTGGACAAGCTTCGTGTGCGCTTCTTTTGTGACTCAAACCCGGCTCCCGGCTTGTTGTTGCGCTTCCAGGAATATGATCGAACCGAGTCCGAGAAACTGGGTGGTGCCTACACTGGCACCGGACCTCGTGAAAACCTTGGGCTGACCGTGACAGATGAGCTCGGAAACTACCTGTTTCGCTCCAGCCGCAGCCTGTCCGATTTCGCCGCGGAAGCGGCAGATATGGCCGCAGGCGAAGTTTTCACCACGCAGATTCGACCAGACGTCATCGCGCAGGTCATAGGCACGGGATCGGTGGTGGATTTTGAAACCGCGCCAAATTTCAATATTCCAAACTTGCGTCGCGTGGACTTGTGCATCCCGGCCGGGTCGGTTCACCCCAGCGGCGGCTGCAACGGCGACCGTGTATTCCAACGAATTGGTGACATCATCGTGCTAAATGGTGCGCTTGGCGGCCATCCCAATACGCTCACCTCGGACGGCGTAATCACCTGTCGCAACGCCAATGCGCCCCAGGTAACCTGCGCGGCTTGGCGCGGCGCGTTGCGTCTATATTGCTGTTTTGGAAACCCGGCCGTCGTTTCCTATTCCATCCGCTATCGCCGCGGCGGTCTGGATACCACGGATCAATTTGTAAACGAACCGTTTGCACTAAACCACGCGCCAACCTTTTCCGGCACGCCGATTGGCTCCAGCCTGCGATCGGTTCATGTCGGCGGTGGCGCGTTGCAGACCGTCCCCACCTATGAAAATCACGAGGGCGATCTTTCCTGGATTGAAAATGACCTGAAGATCATCCTCAGCAGCGGGCTGTATCGTCCGGTGAACAACCCGGGCACTGTGACATTCACGATCGAGGGATATGACGCGGCCGGCAGTTTTGTAGCGGGCACGCGTGATCACATCTCGCTGTTTATTGATAACAAGCCCGCCACCGGTGACATATCCTCCATCACCATGGGCACGACTACGCTGGACGAGTGCGCGTTGTTTGAGCTCACCGACCCGGCTGCGCCGCTGACTGTGCGCTATCGCGTGCGTGACGAAGAGGGGTATTTGCAGGCCTTTGGCCTGTCGGTATCACGCGGTAACAATCACGGCGTGTCGGTGACGGTGCAGTCTGGCGTGCTGCCCAAGGACGCTGCGGCAGCGCCCAACTCATGTAACTTCCAGGGCACGGCCGACGCCACTGTCACGGAAGGCCTTGCCGACATTGATGGTTATGTGAGTACGACGCTGGTTCCGGCTCCTGCGGGCGCCCACTGGTTGCCGGCCGACCACAACTTCTGCGCCTTTGCCTTCACGCTGACTGGAACTGATCGGGTGACTGATGGACGCAACGCGTTCCCGCTGGCGTTTGTATGGCAGGATCTGATTGGAATTAGCAGCGCCTCCTGACGCTTTCCACCAAACGCGAGGCACGGCATGCGCACGCCGTGCCTCGCGTGTTTCGCTCCCATCCGCGGTGAAGCTGTGCCAAAATTGTCAATGGCAATGACGTCAACAGAACTCACCCCTACCCAGGCGCGACAACGCGCTCGCCGCTTTCGACAAATGCCCACGCTCCGCTGCAAGACCGAAGAAGATATTCGCGATTTTGTTAACGACGTAGGCGTGTCCATGCTCTTTCCCGCCACCGGGTTTGAACTGCCAAACGTGTATCAGGCCGTGGCGGGCTTTGCCAAACCTCAATCGGATAGTCATTCCGATCCCACAAATTCGCTCACGTGGCGTACTAAGGACGCGATGCTGGACAAGCGCTGGTGGTATTACGGCAAGCTGATTCGAAACAAAGCCACTCTGGTTTCGCTGTCGCTCTTCCCGGCGTTTTATGCGCTTAGCGAAAATTTTGGCGAGGATGACGACTACCTGCAATTATTTGCAGATGGCAAACTCAGCGTGGATGCGCGCGGTGTATACGAGGTGCTGTTGACCAAAGGGCCCATGCACGCGATTCAACTAAAGCGCGAGAGTAACTTTTATGGTGAGGAGAAAAAGGCAAAATTCGACCGGGCCATGAGCGAGCTTCAAACCAAGCTCATGGTGATGTCGGTTGGCGTGGCCGAAGCCGGGGCCTGGCGCTACGCCTATATCTATGATGCGGTGCATCGATGGCTGCCGGAACAGGTGGCGGCCGCCCGGTCACTGTCGCGCAGCCAGGCGCGCACCAAAATCGCCCGCCAGCATCTGCAAAACGTCATTGTCTGCCCGCCAAAGGAGTTGGCCCGCCTCTTCGGCTGGACGCTTGCTGAGGCCGAAAAGGCGGTGTCAGCCGCCTAGCTCGCCATGTCCACCTGGCCAATAAGCCGTGCCACACCGTCGCGCGTCTGAATGACCACGCCATCGGCAAGCCGTTCAAATATGGTCCCAGGCGCGACGTTTTGCGCGGGTCTGTCGTCAAGATCAATTTGCGAAACTTTCCATGCTGCGCCATCAATGCGCGCCATCACCGGGTGACCGTCAAAGAAAAGGAGTGCGGTCCCCTTGCACTGCAACGCAAAGGCGGGCTCGGTCACGTCAAGCCAGAATTCGGCCTCGGTAAAGGAGACGGCATAGCTGGCGCCTTCCGTTGGCTGCGGAGTGCCACGGTCTTCAGACGCGTGGTGCACAGCAGTTCCATAATGTGTTCACCGGCGAAGACGGCAATATGGTCGTACTCGTTTGACTGGCGCGACTTGGGCCTGGGCGTGGCGACGGCCAGATTACTTCCTTGTGACCGGCCTGTGCAGCCCATGTCTGCGTCGCCTGAAACGGCTGTCTAAGATTGTTAAACGTGACGATCGTTACCTAATGTAACTCCATCATATTATGATTGTAATATAATAACTCAATCTTGAATCAACAAAACTTGGGAGTCTCCAAATCAATTGCTGCCCACTATGATCGCGGCGATATCGCCTCCCGCGTGTTTGCTGGGCTCCAGGCATCGGGCAAAAACCTGGATGCCTTGACCCGCGAAGACCTGGCGCCCGTGGATCAATTTCACGCGCGTGGCACGATGGCCACGCTCGAATTGCTTGAACTTGCCGCCATGCCGGAGGGCTGCAACGTATTGGATGTTGGCGGCGGCATTGGTGGGTCCGCCCGGCTCATCTCCGCCAAATTGAAGGCGCACGTGACCGTGCTCGATCTGAGCGTCGACTTCTGCTTGGCGGGCGAACGTCTGACACGGCAGATGGGCCAGGACAAGCAGGTTTCATTTAAGCATGGAGACGCAACCGATATGCCGTTCCCCGACGCCGGCTTTGATGCCGTTTGGACCCAGCATAGTTCAATGAACGTGGCGGACAAAACCGCGCTATATCGCGAAGCTTTTCGAGTGCTGCGCCCTGGCGGTAAGCTGGCGCTGCACGAAGTCATGGGCGGGTTCGTAACGCCGCCGCACTTTCCGGTACCTTGGGCAAACCAATCCTGCACCAGCTTTCTTGCGCCGGCCACAGAGGTGAATGCGATCATTCACGCGGCCGGGTTTACGGAACTTAAATGGCTGGATGTGACCGAACCGACCCGGGCCTGGGCTCAGCAAACACGCGCAGCACTTGAGGCCCAAGTGGGTCGGCCCCCCGCTCTTGGGTTGAGCACGATTTTGGGCGCCGAAACCGGGCACATGACCATGAACTTTATTCGTAACCTTCTGGAAGATCGGGTCACGGTTTTCTGCGGCGTGTTTCAAAAGGCACACACGCTATAGTCGATCACATGCCGTTACGCCCATTTGCTCTTGAGCGCTACTTCGCAAAGTACGAATTTGCAACACGCTTCCTACTCTGTAGCAGCGATCCCGAAAGCGTCACCACCCGGGAGCTGTTGGATTTGGAACCGGGCGCGCAAGAACGCTTCCTGAACCATTGGCTGGGTTATACCGAAAGCACCGGAAGCCCGACCTTGCGGGCGGAAGCCGGAAAACTGTATACGACAATCGACCCGGCCGAAATCCTGTGCTTCGCGGGCGCAGAAGAAGGCATCTACTGGTTTATGCACGCTTCGCTCTTGTCGGACGATCACATTATCGTGCACGCGCCGTGCTACCAAAGCCACACAGAGGTCGCGCGCGCCATCGGTACGCAAGTCACCGAGTGGCGCGCCCGCGCAGAAAACAATTGGCAGCTGGACGTGGATGAACTGCGCCGGTTGATCCAGCCCAACACGCGGATGATTCTGATCAACACGCCGCACAATCCAACCGGGGCGCTCATGTCTTCCGCCGATTTTGCCGCAGTAAATGCGATTGCACAGGAACACGGAATTGTGCTATTCAGCGATGAAGTCTTTCGCGAGTTTGAGCATGACCCGGCTGATCGACTGGCTGCCGCCTGTGACGTAAACCCGACGGCCGTGTCCCTCGGCGTCTTAAGCAAAACCTATGGTCTGGCCGGGCTTCGAATTGGCTGGATCGCCACTCATAACCAGCGGATACGCGAGCGCATGGCTTCTCTGAAGGACTACACCACGATTTGCAACAGTGCGCCCAGTGAGTTCCTGGCCGAGGTTGCGCTGCGGCATCGCGCGGTGCTGGCCGGGCGCGCGCTGCAGATCGTGCGCGGAAACCTGACGCTGCTGGATGATTTCTTTGTGCGCCACGCCGGGCTGTTTAGTTGGGTCCGCCCTATTGCCAGCGCCATGGCATTTCCAAAATTGCACGTTGGCCTAATTGAGGCCTATGCAGATGCGCTGGCGCGAGAGTCTGGCGTCCTACTGTTGCCCGGATCGGTATTTGGGGATTCCAACAACCATTTTCGCCTGGGTTTCGGACGCAAGAACATGCCCGAAGCACTTGGTGCGCTGGAACAATTTATAGCGCATCACAAACTCACCTGAGGGTCACACTCAGGCAAAGACCGCCCGAAAATCCGCGCGGGGTAACTCGTGCATCCAATCATGATGTTGGGCCTACAATGCGGCCATTCGTCCGATCTCGGCACAGCTTTTGGCCGCCGCGCCATCATGACCCATAGCACAAAACAGACCGTCATCCTGCTGGTTCACCTGGCCCCGATGACGGCCACGTCGAGCGCCAAACCAAGCAAGACCGGTGTATGGGACACCAGCCGTTGCCATTAGCCCGGCAAGGGTGTTCCGATCATGCACGAGAAACGCCAGCAAATCGATAACATACTTGCCGCCTGGTAGCCGGCTGAGACCACCCACCATTCCCTGCGCAAAATCACGGGCACGCTGGGGCGACAGTGCAAATAACACCCGCTGGCTGACCGTGCGATAGAACCAATCTGGCATCAAATTTACTACCTATTAAAGCGCCAGCAACTAAAACGTAAGCCCATGCCCGAAAGCAAACAGCTGGTTCTCCGAATCATGGGGCACATCCGGAAGTTGGTTGCGAACAGCTTCCATGGATTTGGGTAACTCAAATGGCAGCTTACCGGTCCACGTGGGGACATCCCCTCAACCAGACTGCCGTACTAACCAACCTGAATCGCCGCGTAAAACATCAGGCCACACTTTTCTTCAAGTGTCATCCGTTTCAGTAGCGTTTCGACGCGCGCATCCGTTGGGGTTTTCATAAAAAGGATTCTATGCCTTCGTTAGGCTTTGGCAGTGCCGATTGCGCATCGCACTGCGTTTACAAAGTCGTCCGGTCGGTCGGGCGAAATAATGACTATGCGATCCGGGTAACGAAGCACCACAACGTGCTGAAGATCGGTCGCATAGGCCTGGTGCGGGCCCAATACATCGTTGTCATACATCGCGTTGTAGGCAAACAGCGCGGCGTTGGTCTGGCGATTTCCGGGTTGAACACCGGCCGCCATATCGCTTGGAGCGCGTTCGACTTCCTTGAGCCCGTCGAGCGGAATGCGGCGCCGATCAATCCAGCGCACGACCCACACCGCGTCGGTTGACACTTCGTAGCCGCGAATGGATCGTGCAAACATAACAGCGATTAAGAGGATTGGCAGAGTTGCGAGAACGCTTGGGAACCAGAAACCGGTCATCCCGATGGACGAGAATGCGGCGGCTGTGACCAGTGATAGCGCCACGCCCAAGATCGTGTTGATCGTAAGCGCCCGGCTCCAAATCGATTTGTAAAACGTCACGTCAGAGCCTTCTGCCATTCGTTGCCCTGTTCAAACCCGAGGCTTTCGTACAGTGGTCGCCCTTGCTCGCTGGCGTGCAGCAGGAGCCAGCCGAGACCATGCGCCTTGCACCATTCCATTGCGTGCTCGGTTAGGCGGCGCGCCAACCCCTCCCCACGGTGCGCGGGATCGGTATACACTGAGTGCAGGTAGGCACGCACTGCATCCGGATATTTTGGCGTGGTCAGCCAGGGCTGCAGCCACACCATTGCGCCGGCCACCGGGCGCGCCTCGTGTTCGATCAGCCAGCCTACATGCTCGGCGCCAAAGCCGGCTGAAATGATGCGGTTACAGTCCCGGTTCATCCGGTCCATAACGACCGCATCGTTCATCTGGCCGGCCTGCCGGGCCATCTCCTCGAACATCAGCACGCGATACGTAACCAATTTCGGGATATCGGCAGGGTGCGCATCGCGCAAGGTGTAGGTTGGTGTCACATACGTGATTATCGCCCCGCGGTTTAACATGCAAACGCTTGTCACGGGTTGTTTGCTTCACCATCCTCCGTGCGCCAAATGGCGCGCATCTCGTCGTTTTGCGCGAGCAGTTCCGACAGCGTGCCCTCGGCGTGCAACATGCCGTCTTTTAGCAGAATAATGCGATCGGCGCGTTGAAGTGCGGCGCGCCGATGACTAACCACCAAAAATGTTGCACCCTGCAGATCACCGAGCCGCTGCCAAAGCCGCTGCTCGGTGAGCACATCCAGCGCGCTGGACAAATCATCAAATACGTACAGATCGGCGGAGCGGGCAAACATCCGCGCAGCGGCGGCCCGCTGCTGTTGGCCGCCGCTTAGCTTGACGCCGCGCACCCCGACCCGCGTGGTGAGTCCATGTTCCATCCCGGCCAGGTCATCTTCGAGTACGGCCTGGCGCACTGCGCTGCGCAGCTTTTCATCAGAGACGGCCGCACCCAGGCGTATGTTGTCTTCCAGGCTTTGGCTAAATAGCCGGGGTGTTTGGGGCGTGTACGCGCAACGCGGAGGCACAAAGAACGTTGCTGGGTCGCCCACCGGTTTATCGTTCCACAGGATTTCGCCTGCGGTGAGCGGGAGTAACCCAAGCATCGCACGCACCAGGGTGGATTTGCCACTCCCGATCCGCCCGGTGATAACAACGTATTCGCCGCGGCGGATGGTCAGGTTGATGTCCCGCACACCTTGACCGGTGGATGGATGCACGCAGGTCAGCTTTCGGGTTTCAAGATGCGCCAACGGCGCACTCTCACCAATGTAATCCGGTACTGCCGCGGCCAGCGCATGCCGCAACGGCAGGGGTCTATAGCGCACCAGCACCGAGTTCGGAGCGCCCTGAAGCAGACCATCCATTCGATCCAGCGCCACGCTGGACTGTTGTACGGTCACGATCAAGCGGCCCCAGAATACGGTTAGGTTCGATACAAACCCCAGATAGTAGACAAACAATGCAAAGTCACCCACGGTAAAAGACGCACTTGTGCCGGCTTGCATCAGGCTGGCGGCTACCAGTAACAGCAGACCGGTGCCCACTTGCACGGTGTTACCAAACAAGGATTGCAGCAGCGAATTTAAGATGCTGGCGCGCACCGCGGCGCGTTTGCGGGTCTCGCTGAGCGCGGCCAGGCGTCGGACCAAGCGCGCCTCTCCACCTGCAACCTTGACGCCAAGCACGCCCTCAAACATCTCGTTTAGCGCATCGCTCACCGAGGCGTCTGCATTGCGTTTGACTTCGTTGGCACGGTAGATGCGATCGTTGGCGCGCTGCGCAACCCACACCACCAGGATCATTGGCACAAAGACCAGCAGCGCCATGCGGGCATTGATACTCAACAAAATGATCAAGGCAACGATGCTAAACAGAATTTGGCCGGACACATCGCAAACCCAACTGAGCAGATCCTCCACCGTGCGGGCATCATCGCGGATAATGTTAAACACATCGCCCACGGAGCCCTCGATAGCACGGGCACCGGGTCGGGTAAAGATGTGACCAAACACATTTCGCCGCAGCAAATGGCCGGTGACAAACCGGTGTGGAATATCCACAAGGGCACCCAACAACTCGGTAATTGCGGTGAGGCACGCCAGAGCAAACGTGCCCAGGAGCAACGTGTTCAAGCTTAGCCCCATCGTGGCGTTGCCAGTCAAGGTATTGAAGAACTCGCGGTTTAATAGTCCGGGCAACAGCGGAACCATATGAACGGTGCTCCAGGCCAGCACGTTGCCAGAATAAAGCCAGGGCCGGTAACCCATCAATCTCCAGATTAATTGTGCCGTGCTCAGACTGCGTGGACTTGTCGCGGTCACGCCAGCACCTCGTGAAGATCGGCACGCAACAGACTGTAAAAATTGCTGGCGGGGTTGAGTGCGAGATCGAGGCGGCGACCAAACTCAAGCACCCGACCATGATCCAGGATCAAAATGTAATCGCAGCGTTGCACCGTGGCCAGGCGGTGGGCGATGATGATCCCGGTGCGGTTTTGCAACAGGCGGGCGGTGGCAACATCAAGCAAGCGTTCGGTTGCCGGGTCCAATCGGGAGGACGCCTCGTCAAGAATCACCAATCCGGGCGCGCGCAGAAACATGCGCGCAAACGCCAGCAGTTGCGCCTCGCCCGCCGATATGCCCGCACCACCGGATTTCAGGCGAGTTTCCAGCCCATCCGGCAAACGCGTCAACCACTCACCAAGCTCGAGCCCGCTTAGCCCGCCCATAATCGCATCGTCTGAGATGCGGTCATCAAACAATGTCACGTTCTCGCGCACGCTGGCGTTGAATAGTTGGACGTCCTGCGTGACCAAGCCCACGCGTTGACGCAGCACAGTCAAAGGCAGGTGACGCATCGAATCGCCAGCCAACAAAATGTCACCTAGTTTCGGTTCATACAGTCGGGTGAGCAGGCGCGCCACGGTGGTCTTACCGCTGCCAGTGCGCCCAAGCAGCCCCAGAGTGGCGCCACCGGGCAACTCAAACGAGACATCATGGAGCACCGGCGCATCGTCTTCATATGCAAACGTGACGTTGCAAAATGCGACAGTGGGTGCCGATGGCACGGAAGGGCCGGGGGGCCGGGCCTGGTCGTCATTAATCGCAGGCTTGAGCGCGAACAAATCCCGAACGCGGGTGATACTCGCGCTGGCGCGCTGAAGATCCTCGACCTGCTGACGAATTTCGTTGACAGGGCGGCGCAGCATTTCGGTGTACGAAAAGATCAGATACACCGTGCCGATCGAAATCAACCCGGCCTGCCACAGTGAAGAGCCCACCCACAACGCCACGGTGATTCCGACTGCAAACATCAGGACGGTGACAAAAAAGGTGACCAGCCAGACCATGCCCGAGCGCCAGTTGTGCGGATACCACGCCCGCAAAAGCGTGTCGAGCTGCCACATGGTGTGGTTGACCGCACCTAGGGCGCGGATGTCTTCCGTACCGGACAGGCGCTCACCAATAAAACCGGCAAACTCAGCGGATCGGGCGCGGTTAGCCACCTGATACGGGATACCCCATGTGCGCACGCGGACCAACACCGCAATGGTGATAAGCGCAAACGCACCGATTGCCAGCCCAACGCGCGCATCCACCCGCGCGACCGCGATCAACACGCCGATCATCAACAATCCATTGCCGATCACCTTGATGACCATTTGTGTGAAGAAAGTGGCGAGGTTGGTGACGTCACCATCAATCCGCTCATTTAGCGCGCCGGGTGACGTGCTATTGTGAAACGCCATATCAAGACCCAACACATGTGCGGCAAGGTCGCCGCGAAGGGCATTTGTGGCGGTCCAACCCACGGACTCACCCAGCACCGCGGCGCCGACCGCCATAATCTGGCGAACCATAGCCAACCCGACAAATGTCGCCGCCAGGCCCACCAACCTGGCGTAATCGGCATCAGCCTGTGCTTCATCAATAAACAATCTCACGAGCTGTGGGTTGGCGATCTCAAAGAAGATGCCCAAGATGATGAGCAGTGCCAACAGCGCCACGCGACCACGCTCATTGCGCAGGTATCCGCGCAATAATTTCAGATAGTCTCCAAGTGGGATGTTCAACGGGAAAAGAAGAACCGCAGACGCGTTGCACCTGCGGTTCTTTTAGACTTCCGAGTTGCGTCGGCAAGGCGTTTTGGTAGAAATGGTCAAGAACCAATTGACTTAATGTTAGCCCAATGCACTGAAGAATCAGTATACGGCAAACTGGCGAAATAAGTCATGTCTTGAGACCGCGCACCCCTCAAACAGCGCGGTTGCGGGTTGAAAGATTTGAAGCCCGCATGAATCCACTAGCGCCGCTCCAGCCGGACCATGAGCCCGTGCTTGGGGCGCATGGTGATGGTAGCCAGCTTCTCAACATTCTGACCAGGCAATTCACGGACGGTAAAGCGTTGGGCCATCATTGCAATCAGGAGCTGACCTTCCATCAGCGCAAAGAAGTTGCCGATGCACAGGTGCGGGCCGGTCAGGAAAGGAATATACGCATCACGGTTCAAAGTGGCCTTTTTCTCAAGCAGCAACGCGCGCCAACACTGGGTTTGAGATGATTTTCATTGGGCGCGGTCCCAGCTGCAGATTCGCCAAATCACCCTGTTGTTGCCATACGGCATCGAGCGCACCGACCAAATCATTGCGGAGCATGAGGAGGCCCGGGGACTTCTTTTTATTGGCAGCCCGCACCGGGCGGCGGGCGGATGAGTCACTTGAAACTAGTGTGGTTTGCATGATTAGGATGTTCCTTAACATGAGCAATTACTCGCATATAATATACGAGTAATTGCTCACTTTGTAAAGTGTAAAAATTTAGTAAGTCGGGTAAGCTGTATTCCAATCACTTCGGAAGAATCGACAACTGCATCAGGAAGACCGGTACGCGGCAGACGCCCACGGCTTGCCAACCTGCTTAGACGCGACCCGCAGCAGGAGCGTGGCCAACAGCGGGTGGACGGCATCTTGGACGCGGCAGAGCAGCTGTTTGTGGATGTGGGGTATGAACGCGCGTCCACCAATCACATCGCGGCTCAGGCGGGCATTTCGATAGGGAGCCTGTATCAGTTTTTTGCAAACAAGGAGTCGCTGTTGCAGGCGGTGGGGAGTCGTTATGCGCAAGGCTTCTTCGCCGCGCTGGATGCCGAGGCGCAACATTGGGCGCCGGGGGATGGCTCAACTGCACGGCTGATCACCCAGCTGATCGACAACATCTTTGCCTACGGTCGGGGGCACCTGGGATATGTCGCGATCAGCCTGAATGCCAGCGAGGGCTCCGCCCTGGCCAAGCTGACCGAGCAGTTTCAGAAGCTGGTATGGGCGCGGCTGGGCTGGCTTATTGCACAGGTGGCCGCGCAACACGGAGTCACGTTGAGCGAAGAGGAGAGCCTGTTTTATGCGCGTGTTTCAAATGCCGCAATGCGGCCGTTGTTGATTTGGTCGATCACCGAGCTGCGGGCTGGGAACGCCGAAGCGGCCCAGCGCATTCTGGACGCCGCCAAGCGGATGCAGGTCGCCTACTTTGAACGGTTGCTTGAGACGACGAAAGCCCGGCATGCCGAGCTCCCCGGTGGGCCCGCGACGTCCTCCAAATGAGATTGTTTTTTCTGAATGGAAATTTGGCCGGGGCGTGACACGATTTGCAGTGCCGCAGGGGTTTTTGCCGGGTGCGAGTGATTTTTGGATGTCCTAAAATTTCCTCAAAAACAAATTTTTTCGGGGCATGAGGACATGGGGGTGGGCATTGGCAGTGATTGAATTGAGTTTTGGGCGTGGGCATCCACACGATTAGAACATATGTTCTCTAGGGGGAGGTGAGAGCGCATCAGGGACCAAACAAGAACATTAGCATCGCGGCGTTGGTAGTAGAGACGTCGGCGTACTCAAGCGCGGCACTTGGCAGTGGCAGCGTACCCGTGTCACTGATCCAACCCGGGCTGACCGCTGTTGCTGGTCCTCGCGGTTGTCACCCTTTGGGTCGTCGCCATCGGCCCGCAGTTTGAATCCGACCCCGAACTCAGCCGCCTTTTCACAGGCTGGCTTCAAGCCTCATCCACCTCAAAATATCCCGTTCTCAGACTCGCCACTCTCGGTCTTCTTTTGTTCAACTCACCTCACCTCAAATCCAACCTTTTATTCCCAACTCGCCTGTCTCCCTGCTCCTGGCCCTCCCGCCCCAAATCACGCGCTAAATTCACAATTCGAAAAAACCTACCCCCGTAAGCACCCAGCCCCCCGAACAGAATGCCGGGTATGAGCGGGGATACGCAAGGGCGGGCGGCAATCTGACAGGGGAGGGGTTCGGTCAACTCACCCAGTGCGGGAAGGCGGGCGGAGAACGCGATTTGGCGGATCGCTCCGCATTGCCATTTGAAAAAAACGCAGCAAATGAGAACGTTTGTTCTTTTCGCGGCTATACTTTCATTTGCGATATACACCGTGTGTAGATCGCCTATTTTGAATAAACTGACATTCAAACAATTACAAGCATTAAGAGGACACGGCAAACAAGGAGCAACAAGAAAATGGCAATTCACAAACAAGCGAAGAAGCCTGGCACGCCTACCTGGCTGGACTTGATGGCGCACGATCCGGAGGCCGCACGGAAGTTTTATCACGCGGTTTTTGGCTGGACCTATAACGTGGGCGGGCCGGAATTTGGCGGCTATACGGTGGCGCAGAAAAACGGTCATGATGTGGCTGGGATCGCCGCGCCGATGCCAGGGCAACCCATGCTGCCGCAGGTGTGGACGCTATATTTCGCCAGCAATGACCTGGCGGGAGACACGGATCACGCGGCAAAGCTGGGCGCGACAG
Organism: Chloroflexota bacterium; assembly: GCA_025354985.1. Taxonomy (GTDB): domain Bacteria; phylum Chloroflexota; class Anaerolineae; order J036; family Brachytrichaceae; genus AQU-03. Next base: position 116,052 of record JANXLU010000019.1, on the reverse strand, counting down.
TACTGTCGCCCGCGATGGACATCGGCGAGTTTGGCGGGATGTCGATGCTCAGTGACCCAACTGGCGCGCCGTTTGCGCTATGGCGATCAGGTCATCACATTGGCTCGCGGATCACCGAGGAGCACGGTGCACCGGCCTGGTGTGAACTGTATACGAATGATGCGGCCAAGGCGCGCGATTTCTATTGTGCGTTGCTCAACGCCACGGCCGACCCAATGCCGGGCGGCATGGAATATTACGTGCTGAAGCACGGCGAGGCCATGCTGGCGGGAATCATGCAAGTGGGAACCTCCGGTGACGCAAGCGCACCAGCATGGATTAATTATTTCAGTGTAGAGAGCGCGGACGCCACCGCCGCGACGGTGGTCAGCCACGGTGGCAAGCAGATGGGCAGCATTGACGATTCCGAATTTGGGCGGATGGCGGCACTGTCTGATCCGTTTGGAGCACAGTTTAAGGTGATTGAGTCGCCAAAGCGATAGGCGCTTTCCCAGTTCAAAAAATCTGGATGGCTCCTACGAAGTAGGAGCCATCCAGATCCTTACTTCAAAGCCTTAAACCTGGCGGCCATGATGTCTTTCTGTTTGGCGTGGTCGACCACTGGCTTGGGGTAACTGGCGGTGTTGGTCTGTAGCGCGATCATGGGTGGCACCTTGGTGGGATCGTGGATAAACTCCTGAGGGCAGCGAGCGAGGTCGCGGATGTATTTGCGGATATACACCCCGGTTGGGTCAAATTTCTCGCTCTGCAGCGTTGGATTGAACACGCGAAAATAGGGCTGGGCATCGGTGCCGGTGCTGGCCGACCACTGCCAACCGCCGTTGTTGGCGGCTGGGTCGCCATCCACCAGTTTTTGCATAAAGTAACGCTGACCCAAGCGCCAATCCAGCAGGAGGTCCTTGCACAAAAACGAGGCGACGATCATGCGCGCGCGGTTGGGCATCCAGCCGGTTGTGTTTAGCTGGCGCATTGCTGCGTCCACGATCGGGTAGCCGGTACGGCCGTCGCACCACGCGGCGAACAGCTCGGCGTCTTTTTTGGCGTTGCCCCCACCCCATTGGAGTGCATCGCACGCGCGGTTGAAATTGCCGGAATAGGCGTGCGGATGCAATTGCAAAATCTGCATGTAGAACTCACGCCAGACCACCTCGCTGACCCAGACGTCCACACCGTTCTCCGGTTGCTTGATTGCGGTGCTAAAGCGGTTACCCTCTTCCATTCGTGCGGCAAACGCACTATGCACGGCAATCCGTGGCGAAAGGGTGCCAAAGCGGAAGTGAGGTGACAGCCGCGAGGTGCCGTCGACGGTTAACGAGTCACGCAGCGTGCCGTATTTATGCACGCCATCGGCCAGAAATTTTGCCAGCAACGCTGCAGCCTGGGTCTCTCCACCACCCTGGCCAGGAACGGTCGCGGTGACACCCAATTCCTTGAGCGTGGGAAGCGGAAGCGAAACACCCGTGGGAAGCAACAACGTTTGGGGCGAGAAGTTTGGCAGGTTTTTGATGGGCGCACCACCATTCAGGCCATCCCACTTTGCCAGCCAATTCCTTTTGAAAGGGGTAAAGACTGTGTAAGGATGGCCGTCCTTGGTTAGCATTTCGGCTCCCTCAAACACCACAACATCCTTGAAGGATTTGCAGTCAACCGCAGCCTCGTTCAACGCGGACGCCACACGGCTGTCGCGCGCGATGGCGCGTGGGGTGACGTCACGGTTGAAATAAACCGCATTCGCGCCAAATTCTTTGGCCAGCTTTGGCAATTCCACTTCCGGAAGACCTTTGCGAAGTATCAAACGCGAACCGCTCTTGCGCAGGTTTGCATCCAGGTCGCGCAAGCTCTCCAGCATAAACTGCAGCCGCACAGGCGCCACGCCCGCACCAGCCAGCAGGCGGGTATCGAGAATAAAGACTGGAATCACCGCGCCAGCGGCCTCGGCGCACGCCGCCATCAGGGAGGTGTTATCCAGCAGGCGCAGATCGCGCCGGAACCAGTGGATCACTTTCATGGGACCAAGCTTAGCGCACACGGACGGCGTGTGCCGACACGAATACTATCTGCCACCCATGCCGCTGGAGGCTACACCTTCGATAAAGTAGCGCTGAAAAAACAGATAAATAAGCAGCGTGGGTCCGACGGCCATGACCGAGCCGGCCATAACCAGATCGAGCCGGGTGCCGCCATAGAGCGCTTGCAAGTTCATCAGACCCTGGGTGACCACCATGTGCTCCTTGGAATTAATGACGATCAGGGGCCAGGTAAAGCTGTTCCACGAATATAGAAAGGCGATGGTGCCCAGAGTGGCCAGCGTTGGGATGACCAGCGGCAAATAGACGCGAAACAATGCGCCCCATCGTGATGTGCCATCGATCATGGCGGCTTCTTCCAATTCGCGGGGCAAACCCATAAAGGCCTGGCACAGCAGAAACGTGCCATATGCAGTCGTGATCCAGGGGATGATCAAGGCGGCCAGGCTGTCCACCCAACCGAGCCAGATCATCAGCTGATACATGGGAACCAGGATGACCGCAAAAGGCACCATGAGAGTGCCCAGATAGGCGCTGAACACGGTATTCGCACCAGGGAACGGGATGCGCGCAAACGCGTAACCGGCGAGCACGCTTGTGAGCAGTTGTAAAGAGCCGACCGACAAGGTGACTATGATCGAATTCACCAACTGTGTGCCGATAGGAACGATTTGCAGGACCTCGGCATAGTTGCCCCAGCGCCAGTCAAGGGGCAGCCCGCGGGGGAAGAACGAGGGCGGAATCTGGACGATCTCGGCGTGTTGCTTGAGCGAGGCCGAGAACATATAGAAGAACGGCAACACCATGATGAAGCCAAGACCGATCAGCAGGGCGTAGGCCAGCGCTTTTTCAAACGGGGTTCGCAGGAAACTTTGTGCCATGATGTTATTCGTAGTTCACCCAGCGTGCGCTGGCGCGAAACTGGATAATTGTGATGATCAGAATAATGATGGTTAGGATCCAAGCCAGTGCGGAGGCATAACCGGTGCTGTTGTTGATAAAGCCCTCGCGGTAGAGCTGGCCGACGTTGGTTAACGTGCTATAGGCGGGGCCGGCCTGGTTGCCAGGCGACCAACCCAAAGCATAGGGCACGTCAAATATCTGCAGGCAGGAAATTAGAGTGGTGACCAGCACGAAAAACGTGGTTGGTGAGAGCAGCGGCACCGTAATGCGGGTAAGGGTTTGCCAGCGGGTGGCGTCATCGATATTGGCGGCCTAATACAGCTGCTTGTTAATGGCCTGCAACCCGGACATGAATATCACCATGTTGTAGCCGATGGTCTTCCAAACAAACACGATGGTTACCGCGGTGAGCGCATACTTGGCATTGCCCAACCAGGAGATCAGGACGAGCCCAAAGTTCTCCAAACCGGTGATGCCACCAAACCACTCGATGGCCAGGTTGATCCAGCCAAAGTCCTTGTTGAGCAGGAATTTCCAAACCAGCGAAACGCCAACCACGCTGGCCACGACCGGCACGAAATAGATGGAGCGGAAGAAGCTCTGGCCCCAGATCTTCTCGTTTATGAGCACGGCCAGCAACAAGGCGGGGAGGATGCTGAAGACCAGCACAAAGAACGCAAACCAAGCGGTGTTGCCCAATGCCTCTTGAAACACGTCGCTCTGAAACGCGTTTAGATAATTTTGCACACTGATAAAGCGTGCGGGCTCGTTGGCGCGCTCAAGCAAATTGGCGTTGGTGAAGCTCAAATATAACGAGTAGCCCAGTGGAAAGGCGAAAAAGGCAAGCACGCCCACAATCGTGGGGAAAAGCATGCTGCAACCATCAATCGCATCGCGCAGACGTTTGGATTTCATCATGGTTGGCTGGTGATCACTTAAGCTAAAAGCGGATTATGAACCGTGGCTCACAATCCGCTTTTTGCGTCTTCAGCCGCTTTGGCGGCTGTTACGGTCGCAGTAACGGTCCAACGACCGCATTGAGATTACGGCTTGAAGCCATCAACTGAGGCGGTGCAAGCCTTCTTGCCAAAGTCCTCGGGCTTGACCTTGCCGGCGACCATATCGCCCCAGACCTTGCCGAAGCCATCACTGAACTTGCCAAAGTTGCCAGTCCAGAGCGGGGCCTCGCTCATGGCGTAGTCCGCACCGGCCACGAACGCCTGATCGTTGTTTGGGGGGATGCTCTTCAGGAAGGCATCAACCGCCGCCGCGCTCTTGAGCGGGGGGATGTTGGCGCCCAGGCCGGCAACCTTGCCGGTGACTTCGGCGCTGGTCAGCACCTTCATGACTTCCCAGGCGGCCTTTTGATCGGCCTTGGCGTTCATCAGATACAGGCCCCAGAACAGCCAGGTGCTGTTTGCGGCGCCCTTGGGCATTTCTGCCACGTCCCACTTGAACTTGGCGCCGGAGCGCAGACCGGGAGTGGTCCAGCGACCGCTCCACAACATGCCAACCTGGCCGCCTGTGAACTGTGCCTCGCCATCGGCGTCGCCTTCGGGTGCAAACTTCAGCAGGTTGAGGGCAGCCTTGGCGCCATCGGCGGTCTTGTCGTTATCCAAACCGCAGCCGGTCTTGTCGGCGTTGTAGAAGTTGCTGCTGGCGCTGAACACGAACCAGCCGTCCGGGCCCCGCCAGTTGCCCCAAGTGACGCCATACTGCTTCTTCTTTGCATCGGTCAGCGCGGCCTTGTCCCACTTGCCGGCCTTGCCGAGGTCGGCGGGTGTCTGCAGACCAGCGGCCTTGAACATGTCTTCGTTGTAATACACGACCATGGTGCTGATGTCGCGGGGCAGACCATAGATCTTGCCGTTGCGGGTCAGCTCCTTCATCGGGCCGTCGCAGCTTTTGACCGGGATCGAGCGCGAAGCCGCCAGGTCGGGCTGGCAAGTTCTATTACAGGTGGCGGACGTGAGCAAGCCGGATGACTATGAGCGGATCGCAAACAACCTGATAGCCCAGCGGGTAGCCGGGATCGTGTGGGCCTACCCCGAGCTCACGGGTGGTCGCGAGCGGGCATTTCATGCCAAGGTGCAATCGCTGGCGCCGATCATCTTCTTGAGCATGGAGGCGCAGAGCGACTCGGCGGTAATCAGTGTTGACAACCGGATGGGTGCGCGGTTGGTGGTGGATCATCTGATTGCGCGGGGGCGGCGAAATATCGGGATCATCACCGGGCCGATGGCGCTGTGGTCGGCGCAGCAGCGCCATCAGGGCTGGATGGACGCGCTGCAATCAGCGGGTCGGTGGACACCCGATGCGCCAACTAGCGGCGGCAACTGGAGTGCCGCGAGCGGTGCGCTGGCGCTGCATGACCTGAAGACGCGTCATCCGAACCTGGACGCGGTGTTTGCCAGCAATGATCAGATGGCACTGGGCGCACTACGCGCGGCTCACGAGTTGGGAATTCGAGTACCCGCCGACCTGGCCGTGGCCGGCTTTGACGATACGCCGGAGTCGCCGTTTTTTAGCCCGCCACTTACGACAATCGACCACAATCTCGAAACCCTGGGGCAGCTGGCCGTGCGTGAGCTGCACCGGGTGGTTGACTTGGCCCGAGCCCTCGGAGCTGCCGGAGCCGGCCCCATTATTGCTTCAGCCGACGTTGGTTGTGCGGCAAAGCACCTAATCGAGGACTAAGGCGCTAAGCCTCGACTGCGAACGGCAGTTGACCATCCTGACGCTCGCGATATCCTGCGACGATCAGACCCGGGCGACCAAGGCTTTGGCCGGCCAATTGCTTGTTGGCCGGGTTGCGATAACCCACCCGAACAAGCCGACGCGCCTTGTCGGTGGTGTTGATGTAGGAGCCATGAATCGTGTAGATTGAGAACAGCACCAGGTCACCCTTCTTAGCCGACACTGGAACCGTGCTTTCGAGCGCATAGTCTTCAAATGGCAAATGTGGTGAGCAGCGCCCTTGCTCGGTCTCGGTAACGTGTTTGATTGCGCCCAATTTGTGCGAGCCATCCAGAAAGCGAATTTCGCCGTTCGCATGGAAAGTGTCATCGAGATGCACAAGGACATCGATGTATTCACCATTCTCGTGGGTGTAAAACGGATCATCCTGATGCATCGGGAACGGGTGCCCCGTGGACGGGGGTTTGACATGCATCGTGGAATGATGCAGCTCCACATTTGGACCCAATAGATCAGCCATAATCGCGGCAACTTTGGGACTGGTAATCGCGCGCATCCAAGGCGCCGAATAGAAGTGCAGGTCATGCATGGCAGTGAGTTTGGACTTTTGCTCGGTGGCGGCATCCATATAGGCCTTGCGCCAAGGACCGGTCCAGCCCTGATTGGTGGTCGCCCATTCCGCCATCAGCCGGTTCATCTCAACCGACAGTTCGTCGACTTCGACGGGTGTAAATACTTCCGGAACGTGCAAATAACCGTGATCAAGATAAAAGGCGACCTGGATTTGGGTGAGCATGTCTCAATAGTAGTCAGGTAATCTGCTACCGTCAAGTGATCGCAGTTGAACCCCGAATACACGTTTCAAGCCCATAATATTCCGCATGAATATTCTCATCGCTGAAATGATGCTGGAAGTGTCGACGTTTAACCCGGCGCCCACGACGCACGCAGATTTTGTGGTCACGCGCGGCGAAGCCTTTCTGGCGGCCCGGCGCGGACGGAACCTGGAAGTGGCGGGGGCGTTGGGCATATTTGAAGGGCGTACGGATGTAACGGTCATCCCGACTTACGCGGCCCACGCGGTCACCAGCGGCGGCCGGTTAACGACGGTGGCGTGGCGGCACCTGGCGACGGAGTTTCTGGAGGCCGTGAGGCAGGCCGAAAGACCGGACGGCGCATATGTGTGCATGCATGGAGCCATGGATGCGGATGGCGAGCACGACCCGGAAGGTTTTTTACTGGCTGAAATGTGCGCTATTTTGGGTGCACACGTGCCCATCGTGGTGTCATTGGATTTGCACGGAATATTGACCGACAAAATGTTGCGGCACGCTGACGCGGTGGTGCCTTATCACACGTATCCGCACACTGACTTTGCCAGCACGGGTGCGCGGGCGGCACGGCTACTGCTTAAGGTTATGGATGGCGCGGCGCGCCCAGTGACCGCACGGGTGCCCATACCAGCGCTGGTGCGTGGGGATGAACTTATCACGGCCACGGGTTATTTTGGCCGGCAACTGCGCATGGCGCTGGCACTGGAAAACCATCCGGCCGGATTGAGCGCGGGCATGTTTATCGGCAATCCATTTACAGATGTGCCCGAGCTGCGCAGCAATGCGGTTGTGGTCACAAATGATGACGCGGGGCTCGCGCAGCGCGAGGCGCTGGCAATAGCCCGCGATTTCTGGGATGGGCATGAGCGGATGCAGGTGCCCTTGACCAGCCTGGGCGACGCGGTGCGGATCGCCCGTGAGACCACGCCCGGAACGACCATCCTGGTCGACGCCGCCGATGCGACAAGCAGCGGCGCATCGGGTGATAGCAACGCGATTCTACGGGCGCTGCGTGACGGTGACTATGCAAGACGGGCGCTGATCCCAATCGTCGATGCACCGGCGGTGCGGGCGGCGTTCGTGGCCGGGGTTGGAGCGGACATCCCTGTGCCCATGGGTGGCGCGTTGGATCGGGCGCGGTTTGAACCCATCGACTTGCAGGTGCGTGTTCGGATGCTTTCGGATGGAAGCTTTGTGAACGAGAGCGACGGGGCCACCTGGCTGGCGGGCGACACGGCAGTTTTGGCGGCGCAAAACTTTATGATCATCGCCACCAGTCGCCCGGTGAGTTTGTATAACCGCAGCCTGTTTCTGGCACACGGGTGCGACCCGGCGACGTATGACTGCGTGATCGTGAAATCACCGCAGTGCGAGCCGCACATGTTTCGCAGCTGGGCCGCGCGCTATGTGGACGTGGACGCACCAGGCAGCACCAGCGCAAACGTGCGCGGGCTTGGCCACACCATCTGCGCCCGGCCAATATGGCCGTTGGATAACATAACAGACTACCAGCCGGTAGCGCAGCTGTTCCGGCGGGGTTAGCGCGAAAAGTTGATAGATTTGTCAATAATTTCAGCCTCGGTGGCGCTATTGTGTTGTTCGGTGGATAACCATGAATTCAACAGTATTGACCAACAGAAACGGAACAACAGAAACGGAGGCAAAGATGATTGGGAAAAAGGAACGATCAGGAGCAGCAAAGACATCCAGGGCCGGCAAATTTAGCCGGCGAAATTTTATGGGTGCAACCGCACTGGCTGGGTCAGGGCTGGCGGTGGGCGTGGCAACCACGGCACTGCCCGCGGCCGCTGCCATAAACGAACACGCAGGGCATGGTTGAGAAGATCGTGAGCTTCATTGAAGCTGCCGCGCGAAAGCAAAAAATCGCGCAAGCACCACCTGACAGTCAGCGACCTGCAAGGCAGGCAACCGATCACGGGCGAACTCAGTGCAACTTGTGATCTTCTGGACAGCACCGTCATAATCGCCCAGAAAATAAAGACACTGTGCGACTCGGTTGTTGGCCGTGCACTCCAGCGCGGCTTCGCCAAGACGTCGAGCTATTTCGAGTGATTCTTCGGCTTGCTTTAGAGCTGATTCGAACTGCCCTCGTTCCATCGCAAATCCGCACATGTAACTTGGACTTCTGGTGGCAAATCGGAACTGGCCAGGCGAGTACCCAGGGCCACCCATTTGTCAATGTTGAATTGGACGCCGTACTGTAACCACCAGTGGTGAAACAGCGCTCCCAACAATCCGCACCCCAGCACACTATCATGTTCGAGCTCCAACGTCCAAGATAACGTGGCCTGGAAATTTGGATTTTCGCGGCTCATTTTGGCCAGCCAGATCCCTTGACCGTGACCATGCAGCCACTTGTGAGAGTCCTTGGCCAGCGCAAGAAAGGCGGATGCATGCCGATGTTGCATCCTGCCAACCTCTGCCGCACCACCAAGGGCTTCGAGTTTTAGCAGCGCGTATTGGCGAATTGTCTCCAAGTATCGATAGCGCAAGCCTTCTTTAATCTGCTCAACGACGATTAAAGTCTTGGCGATGAGCCGGCCGAGCACCGCCAGCACGCGCTCCCTGGGCAGGTCTTGATCCGCAAGAAAGGCCTCGGCCTCGGCAAGCTCGATGGCCAATGGCATGCCGTCCAACTGCCGGCAGATGTCACGCACGAGTGGGTTTGTCGCCTGCACTGGCGCTTCGTGGCGCGCGGCGGCGGCCCGCTTGACAAACAATTCCTCGGCTTCCGCGGGGCGCAGCGGTGGCACCCGCCAGGGTGTTTCACCCTCGATGTTCAAGGCTTCGCGGCTGGTAGCCAGGATGGTGATGCGCGGGCAGCCCCGCAGAATCGCGAGCACAAATGCCGCCACGCCTTCGATGAGGTGTTCACAATTATCGAGGATGATCAGGGCCATGCGGTCCGTCAAGTATTCCTGCAGGCGGTCAAGCGCGATCTTTTCGCCCAGCGCAAGACCGATTGCGGCGACAACGGCTGGGGCGATTTGCGCGGGATCAAGCACGGATGCCAACTCAACAACCCAGATACCATCGGCAAATTGGTACATCACTTCAGCGGCCAGGCGCTGGCTTAGCCGGGTCTTGCCGCAGCCGCCCGAACCGGTGAGGGTGAGCAGCCTGGTGCCCGCCAACAAGTCGCGTGCAACCGCCAGCTCGGCGGACCGCCCGACAAACCCACTGAGCGGCGCAGGCAGGTTGGTTCGAATAGCCTTGCGGCCGTTTGGCGATGGCGACAGACGGGCAAGCAGCTGTGCCTCGGTTGGCTGTTGCCCAAACAGCGGAGGCATGACCGCGCTCGCGAGCAGTTCGTTGGCCTCGTCCAAGGTGAGATGCACACCAAGTTGTACCAGCGTTTGCAAAATGCGGTTGACCCGTTCGCGCCCGCTGGGACCGGTCAGGTCCTTGCCTCCCGCGTTCATGCGGACCAGGATTGCCTGGTCGTAACCGTTCAGTTCGGCCAGTCGACTCTGAGTAAGACCGGGAGAACGGTGGCGAAGCTGCGCCAGCATGTCGCCAAATGGGTGATGGACGCTGCTGATAGGCCGTGATTAGGGCATGGTTCGGGAGCGGCGCGGATCAGTCGGACATAAAAGTGATCGCCTGAAGGAATGCCCGTGCCAGCACCATGTGGCCGGCGGCATTGGGATGAATGCGATCCCAGGCCAGGGCCATTGGGTGCAACGTTGCGAGTACGCGATCAAGAGCGGCCTGGGTATCAATGACAACGGCGCTATAACGCGCACCAATGTCTTTCGCAATCGCGCCATACGCGTCCATGACCACCCGCATGGCGTCGTCCCGGTTGGGTTCGATGATGTACGGCGTCATTAGCACCAGCCCTTTTAGTGATGGCCGAGTTGACGACACCAGCGCCTCAAGCGTGGTCGCATAGTCGCTGATGAGCACATGCTGATCGGTCTGCAGCGGCGAGTCAAACTGACGCCACACATCGTTGATTCCGATCATGATCGAAAGCCAGTCCGGATTCAGGTCGACGACATCGGTTTGCCAACGCGCTTTAAGGTCGCGCACAGTGTTACCGGACGTGCCCATGTTCACTACCCGGATGCGCCGCTCGGGCGCCGCGGCGGTGAGCGTGGCCTCGATGGCGGCCACATAACCCTTGCCGAGGGCATCAAACAACCCCTCGCCCACCGGGCGGGCACGCCCACAGTCTGTAATGGAGTCACCAATCATCACGAGTTTGCTGTTGTTTTCAATAATCATGTTGGCTCTTGGGGTGAGGGGTTTGAGACGGATTGGCTTTAGGCTTCGGGCACAATGCCCGCCGCGGTTAATCGAGTCTTAGCCTCGGCATACACGTCCGTGGGCAACCCACCCTGCGCGGCAACGGTCAGGTTTTCCTGGAGATGCTCCGGGTGCATGGTGCCCACGATAGTGGTGTCGCAATGTGGATGGCTAAGGGTGAATCGCAACAGGAAGGCGGTGCGGCTCTCGCCGGGCGCACGAAGCTCGTCCAACTTGGCTTTCTCAAAGCCGGCCCAGCGATCGGCATTGCCCAGACCGGCCCCTGGTGCACCCCTGGCTACGCCGCCGCGGATGATGATCCCGGCGCCGGCCATGGCGGCAGCGGTGATCAGGTTCTCATGCTGGCGCTCAAGCGCGGAATAGGGGATTTGAAAGACATCAAACACACCCCAGCCAATATAGGTCTTCAGGTGCGGCGAAGTGGACGAGCATCCGATCCATTTAGCTGCGCCGGATCGCTTAATCTCGTTGAGCACATCCACAAGGTTGGCACGTTCGCAGGCCTCGACGTCGGGGTTGTGAAGTTGCAGGATGTCAACGTGATCGGTGTCCATCTTCTGCAGCGAATCGGCGATGTTGCGCAGCAGGTTTTCGCGGGTCCACACGTGCGGGGTTTCGTCGTGGTCGCCCGCGTGCTGCATGTGGCAGCCACACTTGGTGGCGATGGCAAACTGATCGCGGCGTTTGGCCAAATGCCGGCCAATAAAGAGCTCACTGGTGCCATAGTCATTGGCGGTGTCGATAAAGTTAATCCCCGCGTCCACGACAGCGTTGAGGATCGTCCCGGCCTGATCCGAGGTGCATGGTCGACCGCCCCAGATGCGGCGTCCGCGCACTTCCATTGCGCCGTAGCTGAGTTGGGTCACCTGTAAGCCGGTTCGTCCGAGTGTTCGCATGGGAAGAGTTGTCATGCCTGTTATTGTATTGCCGGAGGGCGCTAAAATGGCTGCGCCGTCAAGCAATCGCAACGCCAGAGGTGACATCATCATAAACAAACGTTCCATAACACGCAGAGGTCCCCGAACGGTTATTACCGCTGCACCGGTGCTCGCGCTGCTTGTCTTGTGTGGATTGCTTTTTTGGGTGCGGCCGCAGGCCGCGCCGCAAGCGGGCATCACGGTCGGGGGTGCTTGCACGTTTAATGATGCGATCATGGCCGCGAACATGGACAGCGCGGTGGGTGGGTGCCCGGCCGGTTCCGGTGCGGATACCATTGATCTGTCGGCGGATGTGACCGAAACCGTCGAGGCGGTGATCACCTCGACCATCACCATCAATGGCAACGGTCACGTCATCACCGCAGCAGTTGGAAACCGAAACCTGTCGGTGACGGATACGTTGACCTTGAACAACGCGACGCTGACGGGTGGAAGCGGAACAGGCAATGGCGGGGCAATCAATATTGATACCGGGTTTGTGACGCTAAACTCGGTCATCATCACCGGGTCGCACATTACTGGCGCGGGATTCGGTGGAGCGATCTATAACTCCAGTGGCACGTTGACGATCAACGGCAGCGCGATCTCGCACAACAGCGCGGCCAATGATGGCGGCGGAATCTATGCTCAGGCCGGGCTTACGAACATTGATCGATCAACCATTGATCACAACATAACTATTGGGTTTGGTGGTGGTATCGACTGTTACTACTGCAGCTTGAACATCCGAAATAGCACCATCGCAGCCAATGGCTCCAGCAACAACAACGGAGGCGGGCTATATGCCCAGGCCGCAAGCTTCCTGATACAAAATAGCACCCTTGGGCAGAATACAGCGAGCCAGGGCGCCACAATCTATGATGCCGGGGCAAACGTGGCCACGCTGCAGAATTCCGTCTTTGTGGTGAGCGGTGTCGGCAGCAATTGTTCGTTTGGCAACGGCGGGATCGTGTCGCTGGGAACCAACCTGGCCGATGACGGATCCTGCTCAAGCGTGCTCACGGCAACTACCGACACTAGCAATACACCGGCATTGCTTGGAGCGCTGCAGGACAATGGCGGCGCCACGTTTACGATGCTGCCAGGGCCGACCAGCCCGCTGGTTGACAAAGGCGCATGCATTAGCGGTGTTGCCATCGATCAGCGCGGATATCCGCGCCCGGATACCTCACTTTGTGATATCGGCGCAGTCGAGCGCCAGGCGCCCGGGTTTGTGACACAGACGCCTACGCAGACGGGTACACCGACGAGCACAAGCACGGTGACGCCAACCGGGACCAAGACATCCACCGCAACAGTGACCGGGACTGCGACTCAAACCGGCACTCCGACGAATACTGCGACATCAACGAGCACTGGGACGGTGACACCGACCGGGACTTCGACGAGCACAGGAACGGCGACCAACACCGCAACGATCACCCCCACCCGAACACCGACGATCAGCCTAACGGTGACGAGCACGCTGACACCGACTGTCACGGTGACGCCGACGGGTTCACCAACTGTAACTGCAACGACGACGCCGACCGCGACGGCCAAGCCAAAAACCAGCAAGCGTCAAACCTTCCTGGCCTTCCTGATGAAATCCCAATAATGCTGGCAGTGCATCAAGACGCGGCAAATGGCAAGCTGAGCGTGCGCGAGGTGCCGGTGCCTACGCCGGGGCCCGGCCAAGTGCTTGTGCGCATGGCGGCATCACCGATCAATCCATCCGATCTGGGCGCGCTGATGGGCTTTAACTACAGCGGCACCCGCAGCTATCCATTTGTGCCGGGGCTGGAAGGCAGCGGCACGGTGGTCAAGGCCGGCCCCGGATTGCGCGGTCGATTGTTTGTCGGGCGTCGCGTGACGTGTGCAGCAGAACTTGCGGGCGACGGTGCGTGGGCGGAGTACATGGTGACCAGCGCAAGCCAGTGCATTCCACTTAACCACGGCGTGAGCATGGAGCAGGGTGCGACCTTGCTTGTCAATCCGTTGAGCGCGCTGGCCTTTCTCGAGCTTGCTCAGCGCGGCCGACACCGGGCCGTGGTCAGCACCGCGGCCGCCAGCGCACTTGGCGGCATGATCGCCCGGCTGTTCCGCCGGCACGCCATCCCGGTGATTCACATCGTGCGTCGGGATGCCCAGGTGCAGCAATTGCGCGCCCAGGGCGCCGAGCACGTGCTGGACAGCAGCACGGCGGATTTTGAAGCACAACTACAGACGCTTACAAAACGGCTGCACGCGACCCTGTTGCTGGACGCCATCGGCGGGACCATGACCCAACAGCTGGCCGAGGCCGCACCACGCGGCAGCACCATCCTGCTCTATTCACGCCTGTCGCTTCAGGATTGCATGATCGATGCGCGCACGGCGCTCGTCAAGGATTTGCACTTTGACGGCTGGTTTCTGTCAAATTGGATTGAGGGCAAAAGCCTATTGCAATCGCTACGCCTTGCGCAGCGTGCGCAGTCGCTGGCAGCCATCGACCTGCATACGCCGATCCGCAAACGCGTGCCGCTGTCTGGCGCGCAGCATGCACTTGATGCCTATGTGGCGGACATGACCGCGGGCAAGATGCTGCTGGTGGCGGATCCTCAAGCGGTGCCTGTTGACGCGAATAGTACTCAGTGACTCATAGAATCGCAACCGTTGGATATTTCACTGCGCACTGACCCGCCCTGGTTTGCGTGCGTGCTGGATGAGCATACGTTGCTGCTAGTTGAGCGGCAGAGAACCACGGTGTACCAGGGGAAAGCGGGCCGGCCCGCTTACGGATAGATTTTTTCTTCGCGCGCCAGCATCTCTACGAACTGCGACAGTTTGCGCGCGCGGGTTTCAGCTTTCTTCACATTTTGCAGCCGAAACAAAATGGCATAACGATTCACCCGATTGAGCGTGCGATAGAACACCGCGGCCTTGGGATTTTGCGCGAGCGCAGCCAACAAATCGGCTGGTTCCGCAGCAGTGGATTGCGATTCATAGGCCCTGTCCCAGCGGCCATCAGCCTTGGCGCGTTCGATCTCACGGAGCCCGGCAGGGGTCATTCGCCCACTGCTTATCAAGGCCAGCGCCTTGTCACGGTTCACGACGGACCAGATGCTTTTGGGCCGCCGAGGCGTAAATCGCTGCATCCAAAACTCCGCGTCAATCGGCCTCTTCAGGCCATCGATCCATCCCCACGCCAGCGCCTCATCAAGCGCTTGCTGATAGTTAATGGTCAGGATTGATGCGCCCTTTTTTGAGATGCGCATCCAGACACCGTCGGGCTCGGCATGGTGCTCCACCAGCCATGCGGACCAATCCTGTGGGGTGGCAAAGCTGGCAATTGTCGGTTCGCCAGAAGTTTTTTTCGCGGTCATACAATCGTGGAAGATATCAATTATGTCGCAGAGGCAGTGTGCCTGCCGCTGGCGTCCGACCCCTTACCGCACGCGGGCCATGGCCAAAACGTCCACATAGGCGCCATCGCGAAAGGCAAACGCGCGCAACACGCCTTCCTGCTCAAAGCCAAACTTTGTATACAGCGCGATTGCGGCACTATTGTCCACGTAGACATCCAATTCGACCCTCTTAAGATTCAACCAATTGTCGGCCAACGACAGTGCCTCACGCAGCAGCGCGCTGCCAACGCCACGACCATGCCAATCATCGCGAACAATCATGCCGATCGCACCGCAGTGGCGGCGGCGAAGCGCCGTGGACACATTTAGCCCCAGGTTTCCAACGACATCGCTTTCGACGACAGCGACCAGTGAGTGGACGTTGTCGGGTCGCTCAGTCGTGCGCTTGCGATAGAACTCTATGGAGGTGAAGGGCATCTGCAGCGTTCCCCAAACCGCCTTGGGACCGGTGGAAAGCCGCTGTAGTGCCTCCACATCGGAAAGTTCGGTCGCGCGTATGAAAATCGTGGGCGGCATGATAAGACAAATTCTACGTCGCGGTGGAACGGTTGCGCGCGCCGATGGCGAACATGGTGGTATACACGACAAGAAAGAACACGGCGAGTGTGGCTGAGAACGCAAGTGGCAGGGCATTGCGGCGCGGATGAAGCAACAATCCAAGCGTCTGCATCACAACGTCATCACCAGAAGCCGAGGCCAGATCCCAGCTGTTGAAGCGCAAAAATCGCCCAACGTATACGCCGATTCCGCTTGCCGCCGATGCGAGCAAAACCAGCAGCCATCCGGCAAGCGCACCCAACCTTGCAATTACCACTTCTTGCAAGAGCCGAACCGAGGCAATGCCCAGCAAACAACCGGTCCAGGCAAAGGTCATAAACATCAAGAGCTCAAACCAACCCTGCCAGTTTGACTGCGGTCGCCAATGAACCATGTCGGTGATCAAATAGGGCGCATTTGGCAGAAACACAACCCATATGAGCAGAAGGGGAGCGGCGATCAGCCAGCCAATGCGCGCACCCCTCTGCACGGCCATGGCTGCACCGGAGGCCGCCATCAGTGGAATCCATGCCAGCGCCAGATTCCACCCCAGAAACCAGTATGCTAAATCTCCATAGGCGATGGCGCGCACAAGCAGCATCGCGGCACACAGGGCAGAGCTCAGGATCAACGTGCCTGAGCTAAAGCTGAAGCGCGTCAGCAATGCCTGATTCCAAGTCTTCATCACTCCAGACTAGTTCGGTTGACTTTATCAGGCCTTAATCGAACCCACCGGCTACCCTGCGATTTCGTTACGACTTTGCTGCCATTCGCTCAACTTTTTGCTTCAGAACATCACCAATCCCCGGCATAGGCCGGGCTAAAAGGAATGCCATTGCGCGCCTGCCAACCATAGTGCAGCGCGTTGATCTGCCGGATGTGAAGATGATCGTGGGCCAGCCATGACGTCAGCATATCCCCTGCGGTAACCGTATTAAAATCGCGCACATAAGCGGTGGTCCAAATCGGCGTGCCTAATGTCTTCAGCCAGCTTATTGAGCGACTCCGCTCGGCCTCAAAGGTTACCATAAGGTCGGTCAGATCAGCCCGGGCATAGCCCCGTTCGATCACCCATGCCGATGGGTGAATGGGCGTCCACACCTCGCCGGGGCGATTGAGCATAATGTCAAGGCGGGGTCTAAAGTCTTCACGCTCTTCGTCACACAGGTGACCCAACACTTCAAGAAGCGACCATTCATTGTCATCGGGCTTCCAGCGTGCCAAATCATCTGACGCGCCTGAAAAGAGACCCTTTATCACAGTCAGGTTGGCCTGCATGCGCTGAATTGTGATCGGTAATTGGATGCTCATGATCGTGCGACGGATTGGGCGCCCGTCCCAGACAATAACACAACATGCGATGCACCAGAGGTATATCGCCGTACCCAGCACATCTTGCATCTGCAGCCGCAGCACATCCACCGTGGGTCGGTTCCGCATAAACGCACGGAACTCATCATAGCGCCGCAAATTCGGCGTGCTCAGACGGGGCCGCCAGCGTGGTAACCGTAATTAGAATAAGGACGAGAGCCGCAACCGCGAAGACGTGTGGCGCGTTCCACATTCAGGCACCAAACTCGGACGAATAGATTCCTACCCAAGCGCCAGCGCGGCCAGAAAAGCCTCTGGCGCCTCCTGCTGCGGCAGGTGCCCCACGCCGGGCAGGACGGTCAAATTCGCAGAGGGTTGGATTTTTATGAAGTCACGGGCGTTCGAAATGTCAAGGATGCGATCCGCTTCACCCCAGATGACGTGGGTTGGGGTTGTCAGCGCGGTGATCCGGGCGGCGAGGTCGCCATGAGCCAGAAACCAAGCCGTGGTGTTGCGACGGGTGCTGAAGTATGCGTCGCGTTGCTGGTCATCCCACACGCGCTCGTTTACCCGCTGATACAAAAAGTCGCGGTCGGTCTGCGGCAAGGCAGACATGTCAGCATAATAAGCCGCTAGAGTGGCGTAGGCCGCATCGGGCCGGCCCCGCAAACTGTTATACCAACGCTCGCCAAGGATTGGCGCCAGCCCAAGCGCTGCCTGCCACTTGCCGCGCAGGGTCGTGGGTCGCTGGGTGATTACCAACGAGCCATCCACGAGAATCAATCGGCGCACCCGCGCCGGTGTCGAGATTGTCAGCCAGTGACCGATCATTGCTCCAAGCGAGTTGCCCACATAGATCACCCCATCAAACCCCAGCACGTCCAGAAGTTCGAGCAGGGTGTCGCGAAAGAAGTCGATCGTGTAAGCGCGCCGGGGTTTGTCGCTCCGACCAAAACCCGGCAAATCTGGCGCGATGACGCGATGGGTGCGGACCAGCGTCGGAATCACATGTCGCCAGCTGTCGCTCTCATCCGCAAGACCATGAACGAGCAACAAGGGTGGCTTGGCTTCACCCGTGTCATATGCATGCAGCCGCACGCCGGTCTTTGGCAAACTGATTGTTCTTGCAAAGCCGGCCAACTCGGGCACAAGCGCCATGTGCCGGCGGAATCGCGTCTCATCAGTCATGGCTGTCGTCATGGCGCTTCCACGGCACCGGCCAAGTTGGTCAGCGCCCTGCCCGCCCGACGCAGGTCCTTCGGGCGAAACGCCCGCAAAGCGAGACCTGCGCGCACATATTCCAGCGCCTCAACATCAAGCAATGCGCCGCGCACATCCGCCGGCAACCGCATAAACGCTGCAAATTGTTGTGCGTGCTCCGATTTTGGTTCGGCGGGTGCGGGCTCTTCAACCGCATTCACCGGGGCGGGTTTGGATTCAAAAAAGTCCGCCCGGGTCAAACCAAGGTGAGCGGCCAACTGATCCAGCCTATAAAGCGGCAGCGCCCGGTTTGCGAGCTCGATTCGTTCCAAATCCATGGCGCGCAGACCCATTGCCCGGGCAGCGGTGGGCAGGTCTTCACCGCGGTCGATCCGGGCCTTGCGCAAGCGCGCCCCAATGATCCGAGTGCGCAATGCGATGATTTCGGCCACCTCGGTTGCCGACGGAACCAACGGCGAAAACTCCGTGCCGTCGAGCAGCGCGGCAAGTGGCACCTGCAGAAACAGTGCCAACTGCTCAAGCTCGGGCAGACCAGGCTGCCGACTGCCATCTTCATATGCTTCGTATTGCGCGGCGCTGATGCTGATTTGCTGCGCGCAATCCTTGACGGAGCGCGCCGCAGTTTCGCGGGCCCGCTTTAGCTGCGCGCCAAGCGACGGAATGGCGGGCGATGGTGTTTGCGATGCTTTTTTGCGCGGGTTCGGTGAGCTGGCATCAGGCATAATCCAAGTTTACATGCAACCATGTCAGCAGCTTACCGTCGCCGTAAACGCGTGGTTTGCGCACTCACCGCATATTGGCAGCGGGCAATATCTGATTCAACTGGCAGCCGCCATCCGTCAGGTTACCCCGGATATCGCCTTCGAATTCGTCGAGCCGCGGTCGCGCAACGATCTGGCCAAGGTCGCCTTTGAGCAAAATGGATTTCCGCGGGCGGTGGGTCGGATGAAAGCGGATGTGGCTTTTGTCCCGTATTGGGCGCCACCCCTGCGATGCCCGGCGCCAATCGTATGCACGGTGCACGACGTCATTCCACTGGCACTTCCGGATTATCGCGGGGCGCTGCGGCATCGTCTATACAGCAGCCTTGCCCGCGCCGCAACCGCGGGCGTACAGGGCATTCTGACCGACAGCGAGCACAGCAAAAAGGATATTGTGAGGCTGCTTCCGGTCGCTTCAAGCCGGGTGGCAGTGGTGCCGCTCGCAGCGGACCCGACCCTAACACCCAACATTTCAAATGATGAAGCCACGCGCGTGCGCGCCCGCTATCAGTTGCCCGAGGGCTACGTGCTGTATCTCGGCGGGTTTGACCCGCGCAAAAATATCGAGACCCTGCTCCAGGTGTTTACCTGGTGTGGCGAGACTATCGGGCATGAATACACTCTGGTGATCAACGGCACGGAGGACACCCCGGTGACCACTGCTGCCGGCGCACGCACAACGCTGGGGCAATTGATCCAAGATCTTGAACTGGCGGATGTTGTAAGGCTAATAGGACGCGTGGCCGACGAAGACAAGCGCGGGGTCATTGCGCTGGCACGCTGCTTTTTATTCACAAGCACCTACGAGGGTTTCGGTCTGCCTCCGCTGGAGGCCATGGCCTGCGGTGTGCCGATTGTCGGGAGCAATGCCAGTTCTCTGCCCGAGGTGGTGGGGAACGCCGGCATGCTTATCGAGCCCATGAATGCGCGGCGAATGGCGGGAAGCGTGATCGCAGTTTGCACGGATGACGAGCTCCACGACCGGCTGGCACAACGAGCGCTGTTGCGCGCAGCGCAGTTTAGCTGGCAACGCACCGCTCTGGAAACAACCGCCGTGTTAAGGAATGCTCACAATGCGTAAACGGCGCACGACTACAATTGGCGCGATGATTTCACGTCGCTCGCTCCTCTCGTTGACAGCCAAAGGTGCGGGTGCGCTGACACTGGCCCAAATACCGGTCTATAACGCATTTGCGGGCACCTCGGCGGTTGCAGCGCCACTGCCATTTGGCCGCGTCGCCGTGTGGGGATATGCCTTGCGCGAAAAGCCCTCCTTTGACGCCACGGTCG
Organism: Chloroflexota bacterium; assembly: GCA_025354985.1. Classification (GTDB taxonomy): domain Bacteria; phylum Chloroflexota; class Anaerolineae; order J036; family Brachytrichaceae; genus AQU-03. The sequence goes on along the minus strand of JANXLU010000019.1, from coordinate 95,855 downwards.
TCAAATACTTTGATTATGACGAGATCATCCCGCTGCTTGAGCAGGTGACGGGTGACCCGCTTGGGGCGCACAAAAACGCGGTATGGTTTCGCACCGACGGCGGTTTTGTGCATTCTGCGTGGATGCAACCCGTGGACAACCGCCCCAACGAAGTGCAACCCAAGGAAACGGCCAAGGCAAAATTTTGGAGCGAAGTAAGCGTGCCAGTGAGCGAGGCGCACTACCGACCCGGCAGCACTTATTACAGCCATCGCCTATATTATGGAACGGTTTATCGCGTGATTGATGCGGTGCAGGATGATGACGCCTCCTGGTGGTATCGGGTGGCCGAAGGTGTAAATGGCGGCGGCTATGTCAAGGCCCAACATCTGCGACGCATCAGCCCGGAGGAAATCGCACCAATTTCACCAAACGTTGAGAACAAACGCATTGAAGTGGACCTGCCGACCAGCATTCTGACGGCATTTGAAGGCGATACCGCGGTGTTTCACGCCCCGATTGCCAGCGGCACGCGCAAGACCGGGCAATTTACACCTGGTGGTGAACATCGCATTTTGTATAAGGCTCCTACCGCGCACATGTCGGGCGACCTGGGCACCGAGGATGGCTACGATCTACCAGGTGTTGCCTTCTGCTCGTTCTTTACCGCGCAGGGGGTCGCCATTCACGGCACATACTGGCATTACGATTGGGGAGCACGCCGCAGCCACGGCTGCGTAAACGCGAGCAACGACACAGCCAGATGGGTGTGGCGCTGGTCAAACCCGATTGCTCCTTATGAATCCGGATGGTATTTCCCCAAGGAATGGAACAGCGGCACGAAGGTCATTATCAACTATTAGAGGGGAAGGTGACGGACCCACAGTAGTGGTTCCGTCACCTTCCCCAATCCAGGTTAGCGCTGTTGCGCGGCACGGCTGACCAGGGCTGAGAACTCGCCAACTGCAGGGTCGTCCGGGATTAACTGGGCAATGGCGTGGGCGCGGTGGCTGAGGTCGCGCAGATTTCCTTCGCCGCGATATGCGCTCTTGCGAAGCACCTCGGCAAACTGGGCCACGGTCGCGGCCAGCTGAAAGCGTGGAGTGGTGTCCTCAAAACGAGACCTCAGATCGCTCGTGAGCACATCGCCGTTGATTTCGCTAACGGCGTGGCTGGTTGGATCGGTCCAGCGAAGGTTGACCGTGCCAATCCGTCCGCTGGAATTTGGCAACAGCCGCAGTGCATAGATGGCCGTGGAAGTGTGGCCTGCGCCGATGCCGCCGCCCACAACTGCATCATTGCGAAAGTCAGCATCGTTGATTGCGCGGTTTTCATATCCGAGCAATCGATATTCACCCACCACCGCCGGGTTAAATTCGACCTGCACCTTGGCGTCTTTGGCAATCTCCTGCAGTGCCACCAGCTTGTTTGCAAACAAATTATCGGCATCTTCAAGCGTGTTTAGATACATGTAGTTGCCGCCTTCGCTCTTGTCGGCCAGCTGCTCCATCAGCGTGTCGTTATAGTTGCCAAAACCAACGCCAACGCTGGTGAAGGCCACGCCCCGATTCGCATAATCCTGCACGCTGCGCAAGATTTCCTCCGGACGAATACCGCCTTCGTTCGCCACGCCATCACTTATGAGAATAATTCGGTTGGTGTTGCCGGGTCGCAGATTTGCGACTGCCATGTCATAACCGGCTACAAGACCACTTTGCAAGTTTGTCCCATTCTTTGGATAGATTGTGCCAATTGCGCGCTCGATCGCGTCCCGGTTTGTTGCACTCGTTGGCTCGATAACCACGCGGGTTCTGTCGGTAAAAGCCACCACGCCGACCGTGTCGGCCGCGTTGAGCTTTGCAACCAATGACCGCACGGCCTGACGCGCCACTGCAATGCGGTTGCCATCGGACATGCTGCCACTTTCGTCGATGACAAAGGTGAAGTTGGCCGGCTTCCGGGCAAAGACGGGCAGCTCATATCCTTGCACGCCAATCCGGAGCAAATAGCTGCCATCGGTGTGAAACGGGCTGGGTGCGCCATCGGCAAAAATTCCAAACACAGAGGTGCGGGGTGACGGAAAGCCTTGTTTGAATGAATTAACAAATTCTTCAACGCGCACGGACTGAAATGGAGGCAACGACCCTTGTTGGATGTAGCGCTTGGCCACGTTATAGCTGGCGTTGTCGACATCAAGACCGAAGGTGCTTAATTGATCACGATTGGTATTCACAAATGGATTGACCCCATAGTCCTTGAAACCTGCATCAGCGGGTTGGACAACGGGCGGCACGACGGACGTGGGTTCCGCGGGCAGGCGGTTGTTGAGCGGGTCAATCTGGCGTGGGCCGGGCACAGGGGCGATCTCGCCGGCGGGCGGAACGGGTGGCTGGCCAACCGAAGCGCCGGGTAAGGTCGGTTGGTTTGGTATTGGTTGCGGCACAGATTGATAGGTGCTGGCTTGCTTTGCCGTGTCCGCTGACGCCGCGGTGGGGGCGGCCTGTGATCGAACCACGGGATTTGGTTGTGACGCGGCAGGCGCCGCAGTTGCCGCGGGCTGTCGTCGAACGACGGCGTCGGGTCGAGGCGCGGTGGTCGCGGCCGGACGAGATGACGGAACGTCCTGGGTGTGCGATGCGGGGATTTCAACAATGTCGGGCGGCCGCAGTGCAGCCGGGGCGGAGCAGGCAGACACCAGCACTGCAGCGCAGGCGGCGAAAATGAGCGGGACGGGTTGATAAGGTTTGCGGGTCATGATTTTTTCCTTCTTTTGGAGTGGCTTGTATTTGGTTTGTAGACAGGTTGTGGAACCTGCGACGGTTGTCCCAACGTGAAGACGGCATCAGCATGCCTTCAACCAGAAGTTTTGGCTTGACACAAAAGTGACAGAACCATGACAATTTCCAGCGGAGAGAACCAACCCATGACTTTTCAACGTATAGTTAACAAGAGATCGCAATGACAAACAACATGAACGCGCAATAAAACCCGTGGCAAATTCTCACGAACGTCTTAGCGCGAACTACCACTTCACCCCCTGTCGCTGCGCTACAATCTCTTAAAGCGCTAGCAAATTGGAGCAAATAAATCGAATGGCACGTGTGACAAACCCCCTCCTTTCGCCAAATTCCTCAACGGAAATGAGCAACGCCAAGCAAAAGCTCGACATACCGTATAACTACTGGCCGGCGCGACTCAAGCGATACATCAAGAACTTCATCAAGATCGTGCTTGTAGTTGGCGTGCTTGGGGCCGTGATCTCGTTCGCGACAACGGACGACGTCTCGATGAATATGGTGCTCTCGGGCATCACCACGGCACTGCAGATCGGTCTTCAGATAATGACGCTGATGGCCGGCATTGTGTTGCAGTTTGGTCTGCTGTTCTGGTTTTTGGGTCGCCCGAAGGTCGAGATCATCAAACCCGGCGACAACACCACCGTGACCTTTGCCGATTATTGGGGCCAGCCCCAGCTGGTAAAGCTGGTCAAGCAGTGGATGTTTCTCTTGCGTGACCGCAAGGAATTCGAGAAGATGGGTGGCAAATACATCAGCGGACTGTTGCTGTATGGCCCTCCTGGAACCGGCAAGACGATGTTGGCCAAAGCCATCGCAGGTGAAAGCGGCATGGCGTTTATCAGCGCCGAGGGCACGAGCTTTCAGGCCATGTTCATGGGGATGGACATTTTGAAGGTGCTGCGGTTTTCCGCATGGGCCCGGCAGCTGGCAAAAAAATATGGAGCGTGCGTTGCATACATCGACGAAATTGACGCCATCGGCATGAGCCGGGGCGGCGTGCGTGGTGGCGGCGCAACCCAGATGATGGGTGGCGGCATGGGTATGGGCATGATGGGGATGATGGCCCTGAGCACACTGCTCAGCCAAATGGACGGCATCAACAAACCCTCCCGGCTTGAAACATTGAAAAGCCGGTTTTATTCGACGTTTGGTCAGCGCTATATTCCCAAGCCACCCAAGTGGAACGTTATGTGGATGGGCAGCACAAACCGTCCCGATGTTCTGGATCCCGCGTTGACCCGGTCGGGTCGGTTGGACACAAAAATTGCGGTGGAAGCGCCCGACCGCGCCAGCCGACGCTTGATCATCCAGGGCTACCTAAAGAAGATCAAGTCGGACGACACGATTGATCTTGAGGCGATTGTTGGTGATACCAACGGACTGACACCCGCGGATATTGCGGGCGCGATCACCAAGGACGCAGTCCGAATCGCCTTCTTTGACGGGCGCAAACTAGTGGGCCAGAAAGACATTGAAAAAGCGTTCATGGAGCAGTCAGGCGGCATGGAGATGCCCATCGAAGAGTTTGATGAGGGCCAACGTCGGGTATTGGCTCACCACGAAGCCGGCCACGCCGTGGCACAGTATTACATGATGCCCGAGCAGAAGATTGTGCGGGCAACCATTGTGCGGCTGTCCACCGGCAGCTACGGCCACATGCAACCCATTGACACGGTTGAACAGCACATTACGCCGGTAAATCGGCTGGCCTACGATGTAATTGTCTATTTTGCCGGCCGCTGCGCGGAGCGCATTTACAGCGGTGAGATCTATCAGAGCGTGGGCGGTGATTTCCCGGGAATCCGCTACATGATGTGGCGTTTGGTGGAGAACGGTTTCTTTGGCCCACCGCTGGCCGGTGGCGCAAACGGTCCGATGGGCGCCAGCTACGATCAGTATCTGCGTGGTGATGAATCCACACTCAAGAAATATTGGATGATGATGGAGGACGCCACCGACAAGTTGTTGCGCAAACATTGGCGCGAAGTGTCGGCGGTAGCCGAGGAATTGCTGGTGAAGAACACCCTGAGCGGCAAGGATGTCGTAGCAGTGATTGAGGGTAACCAGACAGCAGACTCGCTCAAGGATGACATCATCCCCAAGACCCTGGCTGCCATTCGTGCCCAAGCTCTGGCGGAAGCCCGGCGTGGCAATGACCATGGCACATACATGAATGGCAATGGTTTTGGCACAGGAATTCTGATCGAGCAACCCGCAGGTGCCTACGGCGCACGTGCCAGCGCCGCACCGACCGCACCAGTGAGCCCGACACCCGTGCCAACCACAAATGAGCATACACCCCGACCGGCTCCGGCCACACCACCGGCGGAAGAGACCGTTGTCATTAACGGCGCAAGCAATGGCAGTTACGCGCCACGTCAGGTGGATGAAGATAACACCGGACGCTATGTGCCTCGCCAGGTTGACGAATAGATCGGAGCAAACTTCCTGATTGATGCCGAATGTGATCACCCATACAATACATGGAGGGTGATTACATTCGTTTTATCCGGCGGCGGCAACCGGGGTCCGTTACAAGTGGGTGCGTTGCGCGTGCTCCTGGAATCCGGTATTGTTCCCGAGATGATAGTGGGGTCATCGGCTGGTGCCATCAATGGGGCCTTCCTCGCGCTAAACCCGGTCACCGAACAATGTGATGAGATGGCGCGGTTGTGGAACCGCGCGGGGAAACACAAGCTCATTGCGGCCAGCCCACTGCAGTTTGTCAAACAATTTGCGCTGGGCGCAGATCACATATCCGACAATCAACTATTGAAGCGCTATGCGCGCGCGCGCATGGGTGACGGCACGACCACATTTGGCGCACTCAAGATTCCGCTGTTTGTGACCATTGGACATTTGCGGACGCACACGCTGTATGTGTATGGCGATGATCCAAGCGCTGACGTGGTTGAAGCCATCGCGACTAGCTCGGCGGTTCCTGGATTCTTTCCGCCCACCAAGCACAAGGGCGAGCTGTTTATCGACGGGGGCTCGTTGATAAATTTGCCGATTATGTTGGCGATATCGCGGGGTGCAACCGAGATTTATGCGCTTGATATTGCATATGACCTGCGCGCCAAGCGCAGCTTTGAAGGTGTGCTTAAGATTGGTGAGCATGCCAGTCGGCCGATCTTGTATTCGCGCAACATAGAACAGCTGCAAAAAGGCATTGCGACACCAGGGATAACGATCCACCACATACCGTTTTACGAGTTTCCTGATGTGAACCTCGGAGACTTTTCAAAGACCGATGCCATGATCGCGAGCGGCGCGCGCGACATGCGCGACTATTTGCGGTCACCCGCACCAAATCGGGTGCGCGGAATGCACAAGTTTGGCGAACATGAGCTACCGGAGGGCCCGGCCGGCACCAGACCGTTTTTAGAACACGCGTGATCACGCTTGATCATTTGGTGTTGGCCGCACATACGCTCGAACAAGGCATGGCGTATGTGGATGATGTGTTGGGTGCCCAGCCAATGGGCGGGGGTCAACACGTGGCAATTGGCACGCACAATCGGGTGTTGCGCCTGGGTGAAAGACAATACCTGGAAGTCATCGCGATTGACCCGAATGGCGTGCAACCCGCCCTGCCCCGATGGTTCAATTTGGATGATCCAGCGCTGCAAGCGCAGCTTCGCCTGCGCCCCAGGCTGCTCACCTGGGTAGCACGCAGCACCGCCGTGAGAATAGACAGTGGGGCGCTCCCTGTGCCTGTTGACATCCGCCCAATGAGCCGCGGTGACTTTAGCTGGCAGTTTGGCTTTACCGCTGACGGCGGGCTTATTGGCGACGGGCTGATTCCCCACCTTATTGAATGGGACAACTCAGGTCATCACCCTGCGGATGGCATGACCGATACCGGTCTGCGGCTGGTTGGGCTACGTGGCTTTCACAGCGCGCCGGAGACCATATCGAGGACGATAAAGGCATTGGGTCTGGCGCAACAATTCGTCGTCCGCAGGACGTCACCTTTACAGGAGGCTGGTCTGCAGGCGATGATTCAAACGCCGCGTGACGTCGTCATCCTTGAGTAAGTGGCGCTGTACGATTTGTGGATCCCGTCAGATGGGTCAACGCCCACTGTGCATGCGTGCGAAGCAGTGGCTCCGAATCATCAAGCAGGTTGCGCAATGCCGGGATTACGTCCTCCTTGCCATAATTTGCCGCAGCGACACACGCATTCCGGAGTAGACCGCGCCGCTTGGCGCGCATGATTGGCGTTGCCTTGAACCGTGCACGAAAGGACGCTTGATCGAGTGACAACACATCCTTCAGCCTCGGTGCGGCAACCTCGCTGTCAACTGACGGCAACGACACCAGGCGATTGCGCTCGATGCGCCGAACATACGGGCAAACATCCTGACAGATATCGCAGCCAAAAATCCAATTGCCCATCTGGGGGCGCAACAGTTCCGGTATTGCGCCTTTGAGCTCAATCGTCAAATAGGAGATGCACTTGCGCGCATCCAGCTGATAAGCCGCGGTAAAGGCGGACGTCGGGCAGGCGGTGAGACACCGCGTGCAGTGACCACAGCCAGTTGCAGGTGTTTTGTTAGGGGCCTCTTTGGACTCCTCGACGTCATCGTCGAGGAGAACGGCGCCAAGAAACAAATAACTGCCCCGATCACGATTGATGATGCAGGTGTTTTTACCAACAAAGCCCAAACCGGCCTGCTCGGCCCAATCGCGCTCCAGAAGGGCGCCCGTATCCACATACGATCGCGAGCTCTGTGTAACCAGATCACCGAGCGCCCGCAAGCGCGGCACGAGCACATCGTGATAGTCGAGGCCCCATGCATACCGGGCGATCCTCCCGCGTGCGGGATCGGAAAGCACGTGCGCAGGAACGCTTAATTGGTCGTAGCTTACGCCCAACATGATGATTGATCTGCATGCCGGGAACAATGACGTTGGATTTCGTCGACGATCCGAGTCCCGCGCCAAATAGGACATCTCACCGTGCGCGCCCCGTTCCAACCAATTCAGGAATGCGTTGTGATGAGGAGCGTCCGTTGCAGTCGAGACGATTCCAAAGAGATCAAACCCGAGCTCGGTCGCGTACGTTCGGATTTTGTTTTTAGAAATCACTTGACGACGAAGTTCGCAACAAACTGCTGTTTATCTTCCAAGAACACGCGAACTTCCCATAATCCGGCATCAAACCCATTTGGCAGTTGCAACATCAGGTAACCCAACCCATCGCCCGGCTTTGACCATACCGTGCGTTGAACATTTGGCGGTTGACCATTGCGCGTCCAGATGTGCTGAATCTGTATGTCGGCGGGTAAATCGGTGTAGTCAAAGAAAAGAAACAACACCTTGGTGCCCGCGGCAAATTCGGTGGTGGGGGCATAGGGGCGCCCAAGCGCATCATAAGCAGCCGCCAACGCGTTTAATCGCAACGAACGTGCGCGTAGCGTGGCCGTTGGCTGGCCAACAGCAGCAGCTGTTGCGGATAATGTGGTGTCGGGAGTTGCCGTCGGCTTGAGCGCGGGTATCGCCGTGGGCGGTATCGGGGTTTGCGTGGCTGAAGTTGTGGGTGACGGAAGCTTGGTTGGGGCCGGGCTTGGTGAGGGCGTCACAGTGGGCGCCGGCGTGGCGCTTGGCACGATCGTCGGCGTGGACGTGGGTGATGTAACCAACGTAGGCGTGAACGTGGGCGGTGGCAGCGCGGTTGCCGTGTTGACCACCGGCGGGACCACCGCCTGCCAAACTGGATTGATGGCCTCGGCCACAACCGAATCGGATGGCGCCATAAGCCGGCTAAGCAAGAACACAATGGCCCCACTTATCAAAACAATCAGTGACGCTCTGATTCGCACGAGGGCATCCTTGTGATCCTGTTTGCGAACCATGTAGTAGACGCCGCCCTGCGATCTGCTGAGCTTGCGCAGCCCAAACAAAAACAAAAGCAAGCCCACCACGGCAATTGCCAGAGCCGCTAGGGCAATTAGAGTGGCATCGGGGGGCAAACGGTCAGGGATAATCAAACTTGAAAATTATAGGCAATGAATCTAAACAATGCCTCAGTCTTTTCGTGAAACTTTGTCAGCCTTTTTTGCCATTAACGATGTAATCGTGCAATTTGTGCACGGTCAGGTGTTTTTGGTGCTTGGCGTGGCGATGTGGCTACAGTGGCGACAGCGGAGTGAGCTTGACCTGTCACGGGCGCTTCCGTGGCTGGCTGCCATGTCGCTGTTTGAGGCGCTGGCGACCTGGGGCAACAGTTTTATTCCGATCCAACAACAACTTTTGACTTCCGAAACCATAGAATCTCTCCGGTTGTTGCAGCTGTTCGTGCAGTTAATGTGTTTCGCATCATTGCTGGGCTTTGGTCTAAAGCTAAATCAACCACCGCTCAAACCAAAACTGGAATGGATTCTGCCAATTGCTGTGATCGCGATTGGCACGTTCGTGATTCTGGTTGGGCGAACCCTTGGCGCCGGACCATATGACGCGCTAAACCACTCTCTGGAAGCTGGTCTTCGATATTTGGTAGCGTTTCCAGCGGCACTGCTGGTTGCATATGGGCTGCGTCAGCAAGCCGGCCGACTTCTTGGCCCACTACATATCCAGCGGATCGTTCGGGCGCTGCGTGTGGCCGGCACGGCCTTCTTAGTCTATGCCGTGGTGGAGGGTCTGTTGGTGCCGCGGTCTGCGTTGCCCCCTTCCCTGCTATTGAACGAGCAAAGCCTGTTCGTCGCGAGCGGCATACCAATTGGGATTGTGCGCGCGTTTGTGGGTGGCATAATTTTGCTTTTCTTCTTTCGTGCGATGGAGGTTTTTCGATTGGAGGCCGATAGCGCGGCCCAGGCATTGCATCAACAGCAAGCGCTGATTTTGGAGCGCGAACGGATTAGTAGAGACTTGCACGACGGCACAATCCAAAGCATTTATGCCGCCGGGTTAATGCTGGAGGGCGTAAACGGCGCGCAACCGGTTCAGGCCCTCCTTAACAAGACCATGAGCGATGTTCGTGGATACATCTACGACCTGCGCAACGCCAGCGCCGATGAGGATCTTGCTCGTGGGCTGCTAGACATCGTGACAGAATTTCGCATGCGCACCGGCCTGGAAACGGAATGGCGTGTGGACGGCAAACCGGGTCCCTCACTTGACCCGGAGCGCAGGCAACATGTCTATCAGATCACGCGGGAAGCGTTGACCAACATCAGCCGGCACGCAGGAGCGAAACGGGTAAAGGTTACACTACGTTACGGTGACCCGCTTACCGTGGGTGTAGTGGATGACGGTTCCGGAGCAATACCCGGGGAAACGACCCTTGGGCGGGGGCTAAGAAACATGAGAGAGCGAGCCAGACTGCTTGGCGCTACACTTCACATAGATGCGGCACCTGGAAAGGGCACGCGGATCGACGTAAACATTCCACAATCTTAAAAATAACCATGACACAGACAAACCTAAAATCCATTTGGCAACAAGGCGGCGCGGTAATCAATGGCTGGTGTGGCATACCAAGTTCCTGGTCGGCGGAGTTAATGGGCCATGCCGGTTTTGACAGTGTCACCTTGGATCTGCAACACGGTTTAATAAACTACGATAGCGCAATCCCCATGCTGCAGGCGCTTGGCACCACGAACACCGTACCGCTGGCACGGGTGCCATGGAACGAGCCCGGGATCATCATGAAAATGTTGGACGCAGGAGCGCAGGGCATTATTTGCCCGATGATCAACTCACGCGAGGAATGCGAACGATTCGTCGGCGCCTGCCGTTACTTTCCGGCCGGCTATCGCAGCTATGGACCGGTTCGGGCGGGACTTGTTACTAAGGACTATTTCGCACAAGCGAACGCGACCACACTAACATTCGCGATGATTGAGACGGAAACCGCAATCCAGAACTTGGATGCGATCCTCAGCGTCCCGGGCCTGGATGCCGTGTATATCGGTCCAGCCGACTTGAGCATAACACTTGGCAGCAACCCTAAGACCGTATACGAGGCAACGGACACCCGGTTAAATGAGGCCTTGGACGCGATCATTCAAGGATGCAAGAAGCATGGGGTTGTCCCTGGCATGCACTGCGCGGGCGCGACACATGCACGCGCAATGATGGCACGCGGGGTGCAGTTCACTACGCTGTTATCGGACGGTGGCTACCTTTCGAACGCCGTAAACACTGCCGTGAAGGAAGCGCGGGGTGAGACCCCGGCCGCGTCCACGTCAAAGGGGCCGTACTAGGATGTTTCGGCTCTGGTTGGATGGATCCATTCCGGCGAAGTCTCGCGCGATTACCGAGGGCCACGCTGAATTAATTGGACCGGGTGCACCAATGGCTCAACTTGCAGAGTGCGATGGCGCGATTGCCGGGGGCAGCCAATTTAACGGCGCGTTTATGGATCAAGGACCGCGGCTGAAGGTCATTGCGCGCCTGGGCGTGGGGTATGAAAACCTGGACGTGCGCGCCGCCACCCAGCGCGGCATCATTGCCTGCTATGCACCTGAAGCACCAACAATCAGCACGGCCGAGCACACGATTGCGTTAATGATGGCTGTTGCCAAGCACATCCGGCAATACGACGAGCACACACGCGCTGGCACAGTCCGTAGTTATCGACCAGCGCTGCGTGGCATGGAGCTACATGGACGCACGCTTGGTCTGGTTGGCGCCGGGCGAATTGGCAGCCGTGTCGCAACCGTTGCGCGTGCGCTGGGCATGACGGTAGTCGTGTTTGACCCATTCCTAAGCACGCAACGCGCTAGCGAGATTGGCGTGCGCCTGGCGCCAACGCTTGAGGCTTGCCTGAGTGAGTCAGACGTGGTTTCACTGCACGCCCCGGCAACCGAAGAAACCAAAAACCTGATGAACAGCACCAGGTTTGGGCAAATGAAACAGGGTGCAATCTTGATAAATGCCGCGCGTGGCTCGCTTGTCGATGAATCCGCGCTAGTCGATGCCTTGACCAATGGTCATCTGGCCGGGGCAGGTTTGGACGTATTTCAGATTGAGCCACCGCCAAAGGAACATCCGCTGCTCATGCTCGAAACGGTCGTAGTCACTCCACACATTGCCAGCGCAACCGAGGTGGGCATTTTGCGACTATGGGAAAGCGCGCTCACCCAGGCGCTACAAGTTTTACGGGGCGAACGGCCACCACACATGCTGAATCCGGAAATGTGGCCGTCGCCATCCAGCTGAGCCCATATATGCCAAAACTTCGCATTGTTCTGGTTGACGATCACGAGGTCGTGCGAATCGGTCTGAAGGCCGTTCTTAGCCAGCACGAAAACTTTGAGGTGGTCGATGAAGCCGCCACCGGTCAGGAGGCGGTGCGTCGCGCACTAAGACACCGACCCGACATCGTGCTCATGGATGTGCGCCTGTCTGGTATGAGCGGGATTGAAGCCTGTCGCGAAATTAAGCGCACAGCACCAGATGTGAAAGTCATCATGTTGACCAGCTATGGCGATGACGACACTGTTTTCGAAAGCATCAACGCCGGTGCAAGCGGATTTGTTGTGAAGCAAATTGGCACCAATGACTTGATCAAGAAGATCGAGGACGTGGGCGCGGGCAATTCAGCGGCCGATGCCGCGACCATCAGTCGGTTATTCGCGCGCACCCGGGAAGCGGCTCGCAAGCGCGAGGAGAGTGCGTTTGACCAGATTAGCGATCAGGAAATGCGCGTGTTATGGCACTTGAGCGAGGGGAAAACGAATCGTGACATCGCCGAGACATTAAACCTGGGCGAAGGAACTGTGCGGAATTATGTCAGCACAATTTTTGGCAAGCTGAACGTGCACAACCGTGCCGAAGCAGCCGCCTATGCAACGGCGCACAACCTTAAAGACTATCTCTAGATGATCCCCGAACAATATTTTCCACTGGCAAGTGAACAGTTTGGGATGACCATGGGCACGCGCCCGATTGAACCGCACAGTCCGCTCATTCACATTGACGTGGATTGCATAAAATCGGAGCTGGAGCTAAAGCGAACTGCGGTTGACCGAAATCACGATGAGTATTGCCTATTTGCTCCAGGCACAATCGATGCACAGTGGGAATCGCTGGACCTCATTCTCAGCGACCTTACCAAATTCAACGCAGGCTGGTTTTCGCTTGAAAAGCATGGAAGGGAAATAAGCTGGCGCAACAAGCTGAGCGGCAACGCGTGCCACTTTGAACCCGGCGTGGTTGAAAGCCTGCCCGTTCAACCGCTTGAATGGATTGGCCTGCAAATACAGGAAGATCTTTGCTTGTTGGATTCGGCGGTAGCCGGAATACCCCTGGTCGGAGGGCTGGTATGTTTTCCCGGAGACTGGAGGATCGGTGACAAACTCAACCGTTCTTTTGTTGATGTGCACAGTCCAGTTCCACTGTTCGACCGAATTGCCCGACCGTCGACCAATCTTATGGAACGTTTGAAGCCGGGCCGACCGGTGTGGCGGCCAAACTGGGGCGGTGTAAAACCAACAGCGCAGCTCGACCTCACGCCCCAACATTCAGCTTGGGTTAACGAGCGTAAAACGCTCCTAACTGCGGAAAACATTGGGCGTGAACTTTATTTTCGGGTGGAACGCCAAACCTTGTCCCCGTTGACGTTAAGCAACCACGTCTTGTTTACAATCCATACCTATGTCGCGCGCATGGAAGAAATTGCAAGCAACCGAACATGGGCCCGCAACACGCTTGGCTGGCTAACAACCGCTCCCCCGGAATGGATAACCTATAAGGGGTTGAACATGTATTTTGAGCTGTTGACAGCCTATTTGACTTCACGCATAACGAATGGCCGCGAAACATGAAACTTCATCAGGAGCAGGTTCAGAAGATTGCACGGGAGTATTTTGACCTTGACGTGACCGTCAAGGCACTGGCCGGCGAATACGATGAGAATTTCCATCTGTGCACGTCGGACGGGGGCAACTTTTTATTGCGCGTGTCACGACCCGAAGAAACGCGGGACGTTGTCGACTTTCAAAACACATTGCTGGATCACCTTTCACGGAAAAATTGTGCCGGTCAGATTCAACGGGTTATCACAAACAAATTTGGCACGACCGTTACGGAATGGTCCGAACCAGTCGCGTTACACAACACGGGAGCACCAGCACGTCGTTGGGTTCGGCTGCTCACGTTTTTGCCGGGTCGCCTACTTGTCTCCACAAAACCGCACACCGAAGCCGTACTGCGCAGTTTCGGAAGGTTGCTGGGCTCTGTGGATCATGCTTTGCTTGATTTCGATCATCCATCTGCACACCGGGAATCAACTTGGGACTTGGCTCGGGCGGGGTGGATCACAAGTCATCTGGATTTAATTACTAATATTGGGCGCCGAAAGCTTATTGACATCAACCTTGCAACGTTTCTGACTGTCACTCTGCCCGTGCTGTCAAACTTGCGGCATTCCACGACGCACAATGACGCAAATGATTACAACGTGTTGGTCGAAGGAACAGGTTACGAAGCGCTGACAACCGGTTTGATTGATTTTGGCGACGCAATTTTTACACCAACCGTGTGCAATCTGGCGATTGCTCTGGCGTATGCGATGCTTGGTAAGCGCGATCCATTGACCGCTGCGGCCCAAGTCACCCACGGCTACCATGCAATTCACCCGTTAACCGCGAGCGAAATAGACGTGCTGTTTCAGCTGGTGGTGACGCGCTTGTGCGTCAGTGTGGTGAACAGTGCGATACGCAAATGCGAGACCCCCGACGACCCATACCTCACCGTATCCGAGGCCCCCGCATGGGCATTGCTTGAGCAGCTAAGCAGCGTGCATCCACGACTGGCCACCTACAAACTGCGCGCCGCATGTGGTCTGTCACCCGTTCCACATACGCCAGCCGTCGAAAGCTGGTTGCGCACTCGCCGATCCCAGTTTGCCAGCTTGGTGACACCAAATTTGGGAACCGAACCGATACGCGTGTTTGACTTGAGCGTCGGGAGCCTCGACCTTGGGCTGGCGGAAGAGACCGCTTCCACCCGGGACTTTACCGAAAAGCTCTTTGCTCAAATGAGACGGGCAAATGCCCCAAGCGGTATCGGACGCTATGACGAGGCGCGTCTGATCTATGCAAACGATGATTTCTCAACCGTTACTGAGGATGGCGTGGAGTATCGGACCATTCACATCGGGCTGGATGTTTTTCAACCCTCTGGCGCGCCCGTGTTCGCGCCGCTCGATGGCGAGGTGCACAGTTTTGCCGACAACAAGGCACGACTGGATTATGGTCCGTGCATCATATTGAAGCACACGGCGTCTCCGAGTATTTCCTTCTATACGTTGTATGGTCACCTGTCGCGTCCGTCACTTGACGGATTGCAAGTGGGACAGCACATCGCGCGTGGTACTCAGCTCGCAACTATCGGAGATTTTCCGATCAACGGGGACTGGCCACCTCATCTGCATTTCCAAATTATTACGGATATGCTGGATTTTACGGGCACATATCCAGGCGTGTCGCGCCCAAGCGACCGGGATGTATGGTGCAGTCTTTCGCCTGACGGCAATCTTATTGCGGGCATACCGGAAGCAAGCTTTCCTCCGACGGAGCCGAGCAATAACGCCTTGCAGCTGGCGCGACAGCAGCATTCCGGTGGCAATTTGTCGCTAAGCTATCGTACGCCAATCCAATTAGTCAGGGGACAAGGCCAGTATTTATTTGACGATACCGGGCACAGGTACTTGGATTGCTATAACAATGTTCCGCACGTCGGGCACAGCCACCCGTCGGTGGTGCGGGCGGCACAGCGACAGCTGGCCGTGCTAAATACAAATACGCGGTATTTGCACCATCAGCACGCCCGATACACCCAACGTCTGGCGGCATTATTCCCGTCGGATCTAAGCGTGGTCTTTCTAACGGCCAGCGGAAGCGAGGCCACCGAACTTGCGATACGCCTGGCACGTGCTCACACCGGCAAGCGAAACCTAATTGTGAGTGAGGGCGCATATCACGGCCATACAAATACCCTGATCGACGTTTCACCATACAAAGCCGAGGGTCCAGGGGGCACGGGTTTGCCGGGCTGGGTATATAAGGCCGATTTGCCAGATTGCTACCGGGGGGTCTATCGCATTTCGAGCGACCATTCCGAGGCGCAGTGCGCCAATAATTATGCCCTCGACCTGAAGGTCCTCGTTGACCGAATCGTGGCAACCAGAACCGGACTATGCGGCTACATTCTCGAGAGCATTCCAAGCGTTGGTGGTCAAATTGTGCTTCCCGAGACCTATCTTGCGCAGGCATACGCCATCATTCGCGAGGCGGGGGGCCTGTGCATAGCGGATGAGGTTCAAACCGGATTTGGAAGAATTGGGTCTCATCTTTGGGCATTTGAACAGCACAGAGTCACCCCCGACATTGTTGCGCTGGGCAAGCCAATCGGCAACGGATATCCCATGGGAGCTGTGGTTACCACACCGGCGATTGCAGCCAGCTTCGATAACGGAATGGAATTCTTCTCAACCTTTGGGGGCAGCACAGTTGCCTGCGCGGTTGGCAATGCCGTTATTGACGTACTGCAGTCTGAACGGCTGATGGATAACGCCCGAGAAGTGGGCAACTATTTACGTGCCGGGCTTTGTGCATTGCAACGCGATCATGCAATCATAGGGGATGTGCGCGGTCTCGGGCTAATGTTGGGCGTTGAACTGGTGTTGGACCGCACGGCACAAACGCCTGCTCCCATACAAGCCGGCTACATTTGCAATCGAATGAAGGACAAGGGCATATTGATCGGGACCGATGGCATTGATCACAATGTTTTGAAGATACGCGGCCCCATGTGCCTTGGCGTGCCCGACGCCGAGCACTTTTTGGCTGCGCTTTCGGACGTGCTTGTTGAAGATGGCGCACGTGTTTGAAATCTCGATTATTGGTGGTGCAAAGTCACAGCTATAACCAGGTGACGCGCCAAACCATGCTTAAGCGATTCGGGGGGATTTTCGCGCTCTGCGCCATCACGGCGCTTTTGGCGTGGGTGATGCGCAACGCACGGTTTGACGACCCGTTCATCACCTATCGCTTCGCGGAAAATCTTGGCAATGGAAGCGGCTTTCAATTCAACCGTGCGGGCGTGGGCAGTCTGATCACCACCTCACCGGCCTACGTCGTGGTACTCGCGCTTGCGCACATGGCCGGCATGTCCATTCCGGTCGCCAGTTATGCCATTGGCGTTGTGTCACTTTTGTCCGGTGGCCTCTTGTTGAGCAGGCATAGTCGCCTGATGGCAGGATTGACATTTGTGTGCTCGGCGCTAATGTGGCTAACCGTCGGTTTTGAGACGCCGATGTTTATCGCCGTTGTTCTTGGGGCATATGCGTTGTTGGAACGTGGGCTGTCAGATGCGTCAACGACATCGGCTTGGACGGGCGCTGCGACCTCACAACACCAACGCACTAATCGGGGGCTACTGATAACCTGCGGTGCACTGCTTGGATTGGCACTGGGGCTGCGCGGAGATGCACTCATTCCAATCGCCATAGCACTCATCCTGCCATTCGCAACCGTCAACGGATTTAGGGTCACGGGCAGAAATCTGGGGGTTATCGCATGGATGCTGCTCGGGATAGCCGCGAGCTACGGACCACTGTGCGCGCTGCTTCTGGTGCGTTTTGGATCGCCAATTCCGACCACACTCGCAACCAAAACGGCCCAGGCCGCCAGCGGGCTTACTGGCTTCTATACCGGCACCAGCTTCCCAGGGGGTCTGCTTGTTTTGGGGACCGGCGCGCTACAAAACAATATCGGCCTGCTCCTGGTTATCATGCTTTTCGTGATCGGTTGTGTGCGCGCGCTGGCCACCGCACAGAGGTTGCACAACCGGGAAGGCTCGCGCCAAGTACTGCCGTTCCTTGTGCGGCCCGCAACCGCGCCAGCATGGTGGGCACTTGCGCACTTGCTTGGCTATACCGCCATCGGCGTGGCGCCATATGTTTGGTATTACGCACCCATGATTCCCGGTGCGGCACTCATACTCGGTCATGGCGTCAGCAGCTTGGCACGAATCGCACAGCGTTACTCCGCAACCCGTGTTGCTAGCTTACTGACCATCGGGCTCCTCATGGCACTTGCCATATGCCTGTGGCAATCCGCCTTGATCTGGAACGGAGCGACGCCACCGGACCCGGCGCTTAGCCAAAGCAAGGTGTTGCCTGAGACCAAGGTGTTTGCCTATGAGCAGGTGGGGCGTTGGATTGCTGCAAACACACCCGAAACCGCCACGTTGGGCGTGACCGAGCTCGGCGTGATGAGTTTTTATGCCCAGCGACCCACCATAGACTTTTTGGGGCTTGTGTCTCCCGTCTACCGCGACGCAATTCGTCACGGGGATTATCTTCAGACCCTGGTGCGTGAACAACCGGACTATGTGGCACTGACCAGCGTCAATCCGCTTTACTTGCTCAACCCACAGCGCGAGGACTGGTTTAAGGCCCTGTATCGCCCCATCCAATCGATTGAAGACGCACGATTTTGGGGTTCTCCCATTACAATTTATGAGCGACAGAAACCGGCAATAACCAGCACCATTCAACTGGATGCGGACAACCATGATCTTGGGGATGGCTGGCGAGTGACTGGCGTGGCGGTGAATGCACGTTCAATTACCCCGAACGATCCTCTTGTTGTGCAATTGAAACTTCGAGCGGGCAAACCCCTCGGATCACGCGTATTACAGGTGCAACCAATTTTTATCAGCGGTGGCGACGGTCTGCCAGTCACGGGTCGTGTCATCAACACCAGCCTGTGGCGCGCCGCGGAGGAAGATTGGCTCGATTTCCCGCTTTTGGCGCCCATCAGTGCGAAGTCCGGCGTTTACGTCATTAGCGCAAACTGGGAGGGATCTGCAAGCCAGATATTGGCCGGCTTTGTCAAAGTTGCAGCACTCCCAACTCCAGTGGATGCCACGGCAATCTTTGCACCGCTGTCAAACGGAGTTGGCGTGCAGTTACTAACAAAGCCGTTTGAGGTCTGCAGTGGAGCGGCAGTCAACGTGCCGTTAACCTGGCGTGGTGGACTTGCCATGATGGAAAATTACACCGTGTTTCTACATCTTCGCAACTCCGAAGCCGAGAAACCGCTGAGCCAGGCGGATGGTCCTCCGCGTGCCGGCACTTACCCAACCAGCGTTTGGGGTGAAAATGAGGCCGTTCCTGATGATCGCGTTATGCTAATTCCGCCAAGCGTGCAACCCGGAGATTACTCGCTCGTAGTTGGGCTCTACCTACCCATCGGTGGTCAACGGCTGTCGGTGGTGCCTTCGGACTATTCCACTGCGGACAACGGGGTTAAGATCGGCACGGTCCGTGTGCAAAAATGCCAGCAATAGGCCCAATTCGCGCTGCCTAACGCTAGCGCACGTGATGTGAAATCTGCTCCAACACCGCGGGCTGGGCCAGCCAGCGACCGGCCGTGCCGGGCGAGGCAGCAGTGTGAATATGCCAGTTTGACCGGGCATTCAGCACATTGGCAGCGTTCAACTTTGAGACCTCGGACGATCCAAATATGGCAAGCGCCGGCATGGCGAGCGTTTCATAGCTGTCGACCATTTTGGGGGTGGATAAGAGACCCAGCGCAGCCATGGCTGGTGCAAACCATGCACCCTGCTGATGACTTGTTTCATAGTGTTGGCCAAGCAGTTCATCGCGATCCGCTTCGGTGGCGCCCTGCCCCGATGTAACGCGCAGCACCGGTCTGGATGTAATCAAATCAAACACAATCTGAGCAAGGGCGCTACGCCGCAAAACATGAAACAGACGCTCCCACTGGCGTGAGCTACCAATGAGACCGGTGGGCGAAAGTAGCGTGATGGAACGCGCCAGTTTTGGTTGGAGGATCGCCGCAAGCGCGGCAAACTCGGCACCCTGGCCCAATGCCACTATATCCACGGGTTCTCCGGCCGCAGCGGCGCCCATCACCGTAAGGATGGCGTCACGGTAAGTCTCGGCTGTGTAGTTTTGATCACCCCGGTCACTAAATCCAAACCCGGGCAAGTCGATTGAAATTACGCGGCGTGTTGCGCTGAAATAATCCCAAATTGGCTTCAAATCGGCGCTGCACGCAACCGGACCAGTATCGTGGATCAACAGAATTGGAGCACGCAGTCGACGGGATTGGCCTCCTGAATAAAAGGCGATGGCACCCGTGGGGCCGGCCACAAATCGCAACGTTCCATCCAAAGAACGGATCATGGGCAAGTCATGGCGAACTCGCCGATACACATGCGCGGCCGCTGCAAGGGTAACGCCCGTTACGGCAATCCCCCCAGTTAGCGCCATAACAGGCACCAAGACGCGACTTCGCGGTCTGTGCATCATGCCGTAATTCTAATCCGCGGTCACTTTATAATCCTTCGAACATGAGAATTGTAACGAACGAACCACGCGTAAAGCGCGAATCCATGCTGGCCAAGATCGGTATATACGGCTCGCTTGCAGTGCTAATGGGCGGGCTTGCGCTCACCCTGTTTGGTCAACAATGGGGTTTGTTGTCTCCGCAAAATATCGTGCAGTTTTACATCATCTATGCCGGAATTCTCCTGATCGGTTTGCTGATAAGCCGGTTTGGAATGTTTTATGGCAACCGGCACCTGTCGCCGCAGCGACCCGAGCTTCAGCTAAAAGAGAACCTAAAAGGACTGGATCGAAAATTCACGCTGATGCTGTTCAAGGAACCCCATGATTACATTTTGATCGAACCTGGTGGCGTGAGCGCCTTCATTTGCAAAAATCAGCAGGGGACTGTCACATTTAAGGAAGGCAAATGGAAGAATGGGCAGGGCGTAATCGCGCGATTGATCGGCAGAAATGAGCCCCTGGGCGATCCCAAAAAGGAAAGTGATGAAGTGTTGACCGGTATCAGCGCCGTGTTAAAGGCGAAAATGCCCAGTTACCAGATTCCGCTTAGGAGTATCGTGGTGTTTTGCAATCCCCAAGTCAAGCTGGCGGTTGATCCGACACCATATGCGGTCATTCGCCCGGATGGGCTCAAGGACTATTTGCGAGGCGCGGGCAAGTGGAAAGAATTGCCAGCCAGCGTGCAGCGTGCGCTACGTGACGCCTTGGGCGCACCGTCCGAGCCGGTTCCGGCCAACTAGTGTTCCCGGCTTCATAGAGCCAGACTAGTTGATTTTGTCAAACACATTTTTGATATGTATTTCAATCGAGCATGATACGAAAGGGCATCTATAACACGTTTGACGAAACCAACGCCATGTATTGTGACGAGCGGTGGCAGGTTGCCACGCTGGCCGATGGGTCGATTCAAATTGACAATGAAACGACGAGGCTAAAGCCGTTTGCCGAGCCACGCAGCGATTCCGTTACGTTCATGATGGACGCAAGTCTGCGGCCACTGCAGTGGAATATCCATGGCTTATATGGACACCGCGAAGGGCGAATCAGCTGGGTGGAGGACAAAGTACTCACATGTTGGCAACATGGTCTAACCACCAATCGCAACGAATATGCATGGAAGGATACGGATGAAGTGGATTATTTCTCGCCACTGTTCAATATGGTCACCATACGGCGCTCCAGTCTGCGCAAAGGCGAGCAACGTACATTTGACACGCTCTACCTGGATCCAGTTACCTTTGAACCCAACTGGATGAAGCAAACCTATGTGAACGACGGGATTGAATCGCATACAACCAGACTGGGCAGCCTGCCCCTGCACCATTACCGCATGATCATTGGCGAACTCGGTACCAGCCACATGTGGTGTGATGACAGCGGGTTGGTGTTTGACTTTGTCAGTAGCAGCGGCGGCAACTTCAAGCTCGTGGCGGTAAATTTTCCATGACAATAAAAGCCAGATACGTGCACACCAATCTAGTTGCCAAAAATTGGCGTGCGCTTGCGCACTTTTATGTTGAAGTGTTCGATTGTGTACCGGTACCACCCGAGCGGGATTACCGCGGCTCACAGTTTGACCTGTTAACCGGCATTGAATCCGCCCACCTGACGGGCATGCACCTACGACTCCCGGGATTTGACGAGGGAGGTCCCACGCTCGAGCTTTTTCAATATGAACCCGTATTGGGCAAACCAAGCACCGCCGTCAACCGACAAGGATTTGGCCATATTGCCTTCGAAGTAGCAAGCGTAACTGAAGCTCGGGATGCCGTTATGGAGGCAGGCGGCGCGGTCATTGGTGACATCGTGACATTGACTACTGCGACGGGGACGAAAGTGACACTCATATACATGACGGATCCGGAAGGGAACATCATTGAACTGCAACGGTGGGACAAATGATCCATGTCTGAATCAAGTTTGAACTGGGAAGCTATTGCAGATGAAACGATCCGAATACTGCAAGGCATGATCCGATTAAACACCTCGAACCCACCTGGGAACGAAATGATCGCGGCACAATTTGCGGCCCGGATTTTGCGCACTGAGGGCATTGAACCGACCATCGTGGAAACCGCACCAAACCGGGGAAACTGCGTTGCCCGCCTGCGGGGCAATGGCAACGCCAAACCGTTGCTGTTGTATTCTCATACCGACGTTGTACCTGTTGAACCGCTGAAATGGAGCGTGGACCCGTTTGGTGGAGAAATAAGTGACGGCTACCTGTATGGTCGCGGTGCATTAGACATGAAAGGCATTGGCGCGATGCAACTGGCGGTCTTTCTGACACTGGCCCGACAACTTCGCGCTGGTGAAATTCAAGCCCTTGACCGCGACGTCATCATCGCCTTTACCGCCGATGAAGAAACGGGTGAAAACCAAGGCATGGGACCGCTGTGTGACCTACACCCGGACTTGTTGCGCGCCGAATATGGCTTGAGTGAATTTGGTGGATTTAGCCTGCATATCGGGGGCAAGTGTTTTTACCCAGTTCAAACCGCTGAAAAAGGGACGGCCTGGATGCGAATGATCGCAACCGGGCAGCCGGGCCACGCCAGCGTTCCTCACAATAACAATGCCGTGGTGCATCTTGCGCACGCAGTGCAAAGATTGGGCTCGCGATCCCTACCCACGCGGTTGACGCCGACAACGCGCGCATTTGTCAGCAAACTCGCGACCGGGCTGGGCGGGGCACAAGGGGCCGGGCTGCGGGTGCTCCTGGCCACTGGTATGCGGGGGCTTGGCACACTTTCCTCCCCGGCGTTGCGGGATTCCGGCTTTATCAATGAACTGCAGGCGATTACACACAATACATGCTCGCCCACTGGTCTGAGTGCCGGTCTCAAGACCAACGTCATACCTTCGGACGCCAGCGCAGTACTTGATTGCCGAACCTTGCCGGGCACAACAACCGAGTCCCTGCTAAGCGAACTGCGCAATGTCCTGGGAAAAGATTCACATCGGTTGAAATTTGAGATCGACAGCGAAACACCGCCACTTGAGATGCCAACCGAGACACCCTTGATGAATGTCATCAACCGGGTGATCAAGCGACATGACCCGGCGGGGATTCCAATTCCATACATGCTTACGGGCGCGACGGATGCAAAGCACGTCAGCATGCTCGGCACGATTTGCTATGGATTTTCCCCCATGAAATTTGCGCCCGGGGACAGGTTTGCAGAGCGCGTTCATGCACATGATGAGCGGGTGGCACTTTCGGCGCTAGCCTGGGGCGTGCACGTGCTCTATGACACCGTGTTTGAGTTTTGTTCGCGCACGTAAACGCACACCCCCTGCCGTTAGAATTAGCGCGACGACATGGCATTGAATTTTCAAGATCTTATTCTGAAATTGCACAGTTTTTGGGCATCCAAGGGGTGTTTGATCTGGCAACCACATAACCAAATCGTCGGCGCCGGCACAATGAACCCGGCAACGTATTTGCGCGTGCTTGGCCCGGAACCATGGAATGTTGCCTACGTCGAGCCGTCGGTTCGTCCGGATGACGGTCGTTTTGGCGAGAATCCAAACCGGTTGTATACACATACCCAGTATCAGGTGATCCTCAAGCCCACGCCTGAGAATTCTCAAGAACTGTATTTGGAAAGCCTGGCAGCCATTGGCATTGACGGCAGCAAACATGACATCCGTTTTGTAGAAGACAATTGGGCTCAACCGGCGATTGGAGCATGGGGGCTGGGCTGGGAAGTGTGGCTGGATGGTCTTGAGATCACCCAATACACATACTTCCAACAGGTAGGCGGAATTTCTCTGGATCCAGTTCCGCTGGAAATCACATATGGGCTGGAACGGATCGCGATGGCGCTGCAAGGCGTGAGCACAGTGTTTGATCTTAAGTGGGATAACCTGCGCACGTATGGTGACGTGAAACTCCTTGAGGAGAAGGAACGCAGCGAATACGCGTTTAACTTTGGCGACGTTGAAATGTTGCACGAGCAATTTGACGCCATGGAACGAGAGTGTAAACGAACGATTGGCGCCGGGCTGGTCACCCCCGCTCATGACTATGTTTTGCAGCTGAGCGGTCTGTTTAACCTCCTGGATACGCGTGGCGCGATTGGCGTGACAGAACGACAACGTTTCCTGGGACGCGTTCGTGACCTTGCGCGAGAGGTGGCGACAGCCTATGTCAAGCAGCGCGAGTCTGCCGGGTTCCCCTGGCTGAAGCACTCTACCAATGCAAATTCTGTAAAACCCGACACAATCGTGTCTCGGACCATGCTTCCAGATGCCGCGCCCGGCGCTACAGCCACGCTCCTGCTCGAAATTGGCGTCGAGGAGCTGCCGGCACACAACGTCAGTCAGGCACAAACGCAGTTGCAAAAGATTCTCCCCGAGGCACTTAAGGAGGCACGCATAACACACGGCGAAATCGCCTGGATTGCAACACCGAGACGGATCGCCGCAGTTGTCCAGCAGGTTGCGACCGTGCAGAACCCGGTTGATGAGATGGTGAAGGGGCCCGGTGCAAAAGTGGCCTTTGACAAGGACGGCAAGCCGACCCAGGCAGCGCTGGCGTTTGCAAAACGGTTTGGTGTTGAGCCAGGCGCGCTCCAAATCATTGAGGACGGGAAAACCTCCTATGTCTATGCACCTCATCATGAAGACGGCAAGCCCAGTGTCGCCGTACTTGCCACGCTTTTGCCCCACGTTGTTTCAAAACTGACATTTGAAAAGACCATGCGGTGGAACGCGAGCAACGTTGCATTTGCGCGACCACTACAGTGGTTTATTGGCATGCTGGGCAACCAACCGATTCATTTTGAGTATGCCGGAATCGCGAGCGGCGCGACGAGCACGGGCGTACGCGGGCTGGGTTCACCCAGGTTTGAGGTGGACGCGGCAGACAATTACGCATCGCTTTTGCGGGCAAACCACATTCTTGGTGACGTTCAAGAACGCCGCGCCACCATAAAGCGTCAGATAGACCACGTCGCGGCCTCCATTTCGGCGCGGGTGGATCCGGACGAAGACCTACTGGATGAAGTGACGAACCTGGTTGAAATGCCGGCAGCATTATTGTGTGACTTCGCCCCCGAGTTTCTTGAAATCCCGGCGGTGATTTTGACGAAAACGATGAGTGGCAAGCAGCGCTACTTTACGCTGGTCGCCAATGGTGGCGGCAACGACGGCCAAATGGTGTCGCATTTCATAACCGTGCGCAATGGGTCCGAGGACGACGCTGCAGAAGTGATCTCTGGAAACGCCGGGGTGATTCACGCCCGATTTTCAGACGCGAATTATTTCTATAAACGCGACAAACAAAAGCCACTTGAGGAACTGTTGCCGCGCCTGGATACGCTGACGTTTCAAACAAAACTGGGCAGTATGTTGGACAAGACCCGGCGGATTGAATCACTCGTGGGCCCGGTTGCGGACTTGCTTGTGCCGCAGGATGGCGTGGATGAGCGCGGGCTCGCAACGACGGCAGCGCACTTGTGCAAAACAGATCTGGTGACAAATATGGTCATCGAAATGACGTCATTGCAGGGTGCGATGGGGCGCGAATATTACACACAGCAGGGTGGCAATCCGGCAGTTGCAGTCGCTATCTTCGAACACTATTTGCCCCGGTTCGCAGGAGATGCCTCACCGTCCACGCCGGCGGGTCTCATTGTTGGATTGGCGGACAAACTGGATTCATTGGCAGGGCTGTTTGCCGTTGGGCTCGGTCCCAAAGGCAGCGCGGACCCATTTGCACAACGGCGTGCAGCCATTGGCATCGTGCAAAACCTGGTTCACGCGCGTCGATCCTTTTCGCTGCGCGCTGCGCTTCGAGCAGCTGCCGTGCGCCTGCCAGTGCCAGCCAGCGCAGAGGCAGTGGGGACGGCGCATACCTTTATCATCGAGCGCCAGCGGGCGGGGCTTGTTGAAGCCGGAACACGCGTTGATGTTGTGGACGCCGTGCTGTCGGTTAAAGGTGACGACCCATTTGGCGCATCCGTTGCCACCGCCCAACTGGCGGAGGCGGTAACCGCGCCTGACTGGCCGAGTGTTCTGGCGGCATATTCACGGTGTGCCCGTATCGCCAAGGGATTTGAGAGCGACGGTGCGGTGCTCGCGGAGGATACGGATGAGGATTCAATCGCACTGAAGCATGTGCTGGATGGGTTGCCTGTTGCCCAAACAGTTGTTGAGTTTGTCGCAAACATTCACGCGCTGCGTCCGGCCATAGAAGTCTTTTTTGACAAGGTGTTGGTTAATGCCGACGAAATTGGACTGCGCACGGCACGTCTGACACTGGCCAAACGCGTGGCCAAGCAAGCCAGTAATGTGTGCGACGTGACCAAATTGGAGGGGTTTTAGTATGCTAAATTCGAAATATGCGGTCCTCGTGGCCGGACTGATTGCGTTGACATCGTGCGGGCAGCCAGCACTGCCGCTGATTCAACCAGGTGGTTCTGTTACGACAACCTTTGAACAGACACATGTAATAACGACGGAGTCGGCGAATTCGGATATGACGACTGCGGCAGCTCCAAGCGCGGTGACAACAGTGACCTTGCCGCTGGTCATCAATAGTAATTTTGCAAGCAGTATATTTGGCGTTGAAACAACGTTTATCACCAATACGGAACTCAGCCTGCTCAAGCAAAGCGGGGCAAGCTGGGTGCGGCGAAATGCGCTACTTTGGTCCTCAATAGAGCCAACCCAGGGTGCCCGCAACTGGGCGAGTATGGCAAACTTGGAACAAGACATGATCACGGCCAGCGCAAATGGCCTGCAAATGATCCTAATCGTGCGAAGCACGCCCTATTGGGCGCAGAAGAACCCAATCTCACCTGCGGGTCCGAGCTGCGGCGCAGTGGATGTAGGCAAATTTTCGGCATACGGTGCCTTCTTGCAGGATGCCGTGGCGCGCTATAGCGTAGCGCCGTACAACGTTAAGTTTTGGGAGATCGGTAACGAGGTTGACGTCGATCCGTCGTATTTCCCGGCACCGGAACAGGACAGCATTTTTGGCTGCATGGGTGACAAGAACGACCCATACTACGGTGGTGGGCACTACGGCAAAATGCTAAAGGCGGTATATCCGCTGATCAAGGCCGCCAATGCGGACGCCCAAGTGCTTACCGCTGGTCTGCTGCTCGATCATTCGCTGGCGCATGTCAACGCCACATTATGTCCGGTTGGCACGCCGGGGAGCTATGACATGGCCTGCTTTTTTGAAGGGATGCTACAGACCGCTGGCAACACGGGGTTTGACGGCGTGAGTTTTCATGCGTATGATTACTATGCGGGTGCGGTAGGCAAATATCTCAATGGGAACTGGAATTCCGCGTGGAACACAACTGGGCCGGTAATCATTCAAAAGTCGAGGTTTCTTAAGCAGTTCCTTCAGGCGTACGGCATAAAAAACAAATATCTGATCAATAGTGAGACCGCTCTACTTTGTGGGAGATGTGCAACCGTAGACCCGCAAGCACAAGCAACAAAAGCACGTTACATGGCTCAAACCTATGCCGTTGCAATGGCAGAGGGAATTCGGGCGCAAGTGTATTATGATTTGCAGGGAAGTTGGAATCAGTCACATTTGTATTCGCCAGGTTCAACTGATCCTCACACGGCATACAGGGTTGCGCAACACGAACTCGCTGGATCGACTTACCTTGGTGACGACCTTAGTTACCCCGGTGTCAAGATTGTAATGGCGAGAAAAGGCTCGCATACGGTAAAAGTGATGTGGTCTACTGATGGACAGCCACACACCGTTAATTTGCCAGCCGTACCTCAAACTGTGACTGACTATCTCGGCAACGTAATCGCTCCGAGCACCACAATTTCAGTGAGTCTAGAGCCAGTATTCGTCGAATAGTGATACCGAAGTAAGTAGGTTTCAGGAATGGCTAAACGGTCTTGATAAAACTCTTTGTTCAAATCTGCGCACTCAATGAAAGCGAAACCATAGGCGCAGTAATAGCGAGTATTCCCAGACGTTTCGATGTTGGCCGACATCAGGTTTTAACAACAGTGGTTGTGATTGATGATGGATCATCTGACGGCACGGGAGCAGTCAGTTTGGCGGCGGGTGCTGACTCGGTGATACGTCATGCGAAGCGAAGAGGACTCGCAAGAGCTTTTCAAACCGGCATTGACCACTGCCTTGAATCAGGTGCGCAGGTACTTGTAAACATAGATGCAGATGGGCAATATGACGGGCAGGATATACCCAATCTTGTTTCCCAAATCCTGAGCGGAGACGCTGACCTAGTCATTGGAGATAGACAAATTGGCGGCTTGCAGCACTTTACGAGTTCAAAACGAACCTTGCAAAAGCTTGGAAGTTGGGTGGTTCAAAAAGCTGCGGGAGTACAAATAAGCGATGCCGTAAGCGGCTTTCGTGCCTATTCCGCAGATGCCGCATCACGGATATTTGCCACCGCGAGATTTAGCTATACCGTAGAAACATTGATACAGGCTGGAAAACAGGGTTTGGCTGTTTCAAGTATTCCGATTAGGGCCAACCCCACGCCACGTCCGAGCCGCTTGCACAACGGCTCGGTTGATTTTATTCTTCGCCAAACGCTGATTTTGATACGGACCTACATCACGTACGAACCGCTCAAGACATTTGCAACCAGCTCGTCAATATTCGGAGTAATTGCATTTGGGCTACTTGGTCGTGTGGCAATCATTGCTGCGACCGAAGGCGGGATCATCGGTCACGTTCAATCATTACTTGTTGGTCTCGTCAGTTTAATGATTTTCGTACTATTATTGGCAATCGGCATCATCGCTGACCGAATACTTGAACAGCGATTGATCATGGAAGCGATTCTCAGCCGAATAAGGAAAACGACCCATACCGATTAGATAGACAGCCATCAGTGAATACTGCCTATAAGGGCCGTGCCTCTCGTTCAAGGACAAAACAGGCATGCGCAGTAAATAGATCCGCAAATAGTCCCCGCCAGTTCATAGTATTGAAATCAGACATTCTTGGAAACTCAGCTTTGATCTGGAATCCTGAGTCCGCTAACTCAACTCTTACCTGCTTAATTGTCAATGGGTACAGCCCAAATGTACCGAATGAAGTACGATAATCACGTATTTGATAACTATGAAGCAGGTTGTAAATTCTTATTGCAATTCGTTGTCCAAGAAAATGAAACGGCTTGAAATGGTGACCACCCGCCATAAAGACCGAGTAGAACGGTGGAAATGTAACTATGAACGTGCCGCTCGGCTTTAAAACTCTACGGACTTCAGCGTAGAACTCACGTCGTCTTTCAAGGTGCTCTATTACATTGCTACAAAAAGCCACGTCAAACTCGTGATCGCGAAATGGGAAAGGCTTCTCAAGATTTAATTGGACACGATCTAAAGCCTGACGTCCACCACCAAATGCAAGATCTGTAGCGACGAAGTACGCCGTACCCTTGGAGAATATATCAGAATATCCACCATGCCCACTCCCAAGCTCGATTACGCGCTTGTTTGAGAAGGTGACCAATTGCTTTTCAAGATCCATCCTAAGGTTTTGAGCCACGTGCTGCTGAAATAGTACGTAGTCAGCTTCGCTTCGCAATCGCCTGACGGCCAATTTTAAGAAATGGAACATTGCCCGGACAGCTAGCTTTGATGAACCGCTGTAATTGGCTTTTGCGCAGCTATGGTCATCACAGAACCCAGACTAAGTACATTAAAAAACCAAAACATCGGACTAAGCACGATCTGCGTTACGAATCGCATCCTCCCGCGAAAGAGCCGAACAAAAAGGGAGTACACAGGTTTGTTTTCGGACGCAGCATACTTTACGGAAAGCGCCCACATCGCAAACTGGCCGCTACTGCCTGATCGAAATCTCACTGCGAGACCAACGCTATTAAGCGTTCGGACCAACGATTGATACGTAAAGACAGTAAGGTGCCTGGGAATATCCCAGCCTGACCAATTGGTCGCAAACCATCTCCGTTCAATCGATTCTGGGTTAGGCACCCGAACGATCAACCAGCCGCCTGGCTTCATGTATTCAGCGACTGTAGATAACGTCTGCACTGGATCAGGCACGTGCTCAAGCACATCCCAGAGAGTGACGACATCAAAATAATTTGATGGAAACATGCCTCCGATCAATTCACCCGTTCGAACGTCAAGTCCGTTTTCGGTTCGTGCTATTTCACTGGCGTGTGCGCTCGTCTCGACGCCAACTGTTTGCCAACCGATATTTTGCACATAACGCATAAATGTTCCGGTTGCACAACCCAAATCCAACAATGTGCCGGGAGTCTTGCGAACATTATGCAGATGACGCACACGCTGGTGCAAACCACTCATTGCAATCCATCTACTGATGCCTTTCGTAGGTTTCCGTGGCGTACCTGCAAATGGATGATACTCTGGAGGGTAATGTGCGGCTAATTCCGAAGAATTCAATTGAGGATTTTGAAAAAAGGTACCGCAATCTACACAGCACACCAAACTCGCACTTATCGGCAAATCAAGCAACCGGTCTCGGCCAGTCACAATATCTTGAAGCCTAACGCCTTGGCAACAAGGACAGCACAAGTTCCTCATTGACTACGGCAGTTGAACAAGTCCAAGATCTTTAGCTTGGTTTTCCTCTACTACTACTATCCAAGGCTGTCCCGGCTTAGATTCGATGACATAATTATGCGATGGATCTAAAACGAACAGTGCATATTCACCGGGCGGAGCGTCTGGAAACACAAAATTACCTGATACTTGGTCGACAATAGCACGGGGGTTTTTGCCAGACGCCACTGAGGCGGCGGGTGGAAATGCTTTGTTGCTACTTTTGATCAGCGTCGCAAGGTATAAATCTCCTGCGAGAAGGATATCTCGATTCTTATTAGTCGCTGACCTCACCAAGACGCCTTTAACCACGCCCTTTCCGGCTGCAGGCAACTTGGCCAAATCCGGGCCTATATTTCGATCTAGGGGCACACTAGTAGGTGACCCATTTAATGGACTCGCAAGTGGACTTGCGAGCGCTAATGCACCCGAGGTTACAACGCTTCTTGCCGACAAATCTGATGGCGAAATTGCCGTATTCTGGCCAGACTCAACGGCCGTCGGAGCTGCGATCTTTCGTACGACTAGGTTATTCGAACATCCCGCAAAGAAAATGGTTATTGCACCAACGAATCTCAATACATAGGCTGTAACCGGACGCATAATTTTAATTAGAACATAGGTGTCATGGCAAGAGTTGCTTTGAGCACGAAAATGGGGCGAGCATTAATTGCCCGCCCCAAGAATCAAAACAGCAAAACGCGCGAAAGTCTACGGCAAGTTTACTGCGTTTGCCGTCGTCGTTGCGTCGCCAAAATAGGATGCGTTTTCAGACCGCATGTTGAAATTTGAAAATACGGGTTGGCCACAAGTTATTGAAACGCTATTGGAATAACCGTCCGCCAAACTTGGCACCGCAGAGCCCGCAAAAAGGTCGAATGCGCCATTGGCAGGAAGCGCCTTCCCAGTTATATTAGCGGTACCGCTAGGCTGCCCTGGAAACGCGATATCACAGGTAGTCGCACTTCCTGTCGAGTTTACGACTTTAAGGCCGGACGTAAAGGAGCCGCCACCAACATGCTTACGATAGTCTGGGATAAACACCTTGGTTGTCGCTGTGCCGTCCGCAAATGCCAGGAATGCGGTGCCACCGCCGACATTGTTTGCACCGACACCAGCCAAGTTGCAATCCACATCAGCACCAGCTTGTTGGTAACACTGTCCGTCATGGCGCAGATTTACATTTGAAATTATCTTGCCGCCTGTGCTTGTAATAATTGCGCTGCCAGTCCGCTTGCCAGTTGGTTGCTGTGCCATTGGTGCCAGAGAAGCAATTCCTGGTGCGAACGGTGCATACACATTGCCGGGTGCCAGGTTTATCGGACCCTCGTTATACGTTACGCCGTTTGCCATCGTAAATGCAATGTTGACAACAGCAGCCACAGAGTCAACATTTTGCACGTTAAAGCCAGTGTTGAAACCAAAGTAATTCACCACGAATTGCGGAACCGTTAGTTTATTTGCACCGGCCGTAACCATGCTGTAAGCAAGCAATTGATTTTTGCTGAGCGCCGATCCATCGTTAAACATAACAACCGTTCCAGCCAACTTGGAACCAGCTGGGCCCACCACCTTGACACCTCCAATGAAACCTGTGGGAACAGCGGTATCGTCTTCGACGTAAAACACCTTGGAAGCGTTAGGCTTAACAGTTCTTTGCGGAGCAGAAAATGAAGACGCAGTCGTTACACCCAATCTGCTCGTATAGGAAATATCAACGACGACATCCGCCGCTGGATCAGTATTTTGGACCGAATAATAGGCGTTATATATCCCACTTGAGGCATTGCCCAACCCCTTCACTACCTGTGACGCGTAAAGTACTTCCCCCACGTTTGCCGACGAAACGCCTTCACTGGCGGCAATGCGGGCAGGATTACCTTGCGTACCGTCTGCACCCGTCTTGCTTAGGTTAATAGAGCAAGCCATATCAGTGTTAGAGTTTACAACTGCTGCACCTTTAAAGCCCGCGGGAGCACTCACAACATATACCTTGCTTTGAAGTGGGCCTAAAGGATTAAGGCTATCATCGAAAGTTGTAGAAGCGCTTCCATCCTCGGGATAATAAACGATTTGGACAGCCGCTGCAGTTGTTGCATCCAAATTACCGCATACGATCTCGGACTGATAAGAGCCGCTTGGTCCAGCCGCCTGGACCAAACCGGTGTTACATGTCAGTGCAATGCAAAGGCATGCAAAACCGATTGAACGAATTGTCTTAGAATAATTTTTCATTACCTATCACCACGTTAATTATGCCTTGCCCAATGCAAGTACTACTGAAATTATGATCAGAAATTACCCGAATCCAATATGCCAAACGGGTTATTGCGTCGAATCACCTATAAAACGAATCATTTCACTAGCAAAGATCCCAACACAAGTAAAAGATCCGCTATTGCAATTGATATCCGCAAGCAAATTCCAATCGCGATGATGCTGACTCCCTGTACTATGCCGTCTAACATAAAAACCATTATGCCTTCACGCACACCAACTCCGCCTGGACTAACAATTAAAAGAAAACCGCCAATAAATCCAGACGTTACCGCCTCCATCAACGCTGCAACAGACTGGATTTGACTGAAATCGATCAGACCATTAACAGCAACAACGCAACAGCCGAGTGCAATGACCATGAATCCCCATCCCACCGCTACAACCAAAGCGGCTTTGGAAATTGTCACATAGAACTTCGAAATTGTTATGTTAAGCGACCTTCGTCCCAATTCGAGTCCAACGACTCCAAGTAACATCGCCGAAACAGCGACGACAACTACAACACTTATGGGGACATCTATGTACTTTGCGTACCACGGTCGCCAAACTGTTGCCAGCAGAAACATTAAGGTTCCTATTCCATAAAGTAAAGCCAGTTCCAACATAAGCACCCGACTTACGCTTCCGGCCTGGATGTCTTTGCCCGTAAATCCCATCCACTTTGTGGGAACATTCCAAAAGGAGCCTGGCAAATATCGAGCTGGAATAGAACGAAGCTGTATTGTTACAATTTGCGCCACACTAAAAGTTGGCGCAATCATTGCTACCAACAGTACGAGATTTATGACACCCATGCAGGTGCTTGCTGATGCGGACAAAACCGCAAGTATGAACCACTTCCACTTAAATGTTAGTAAGTTAAGTTGGCCCTCACGCTCTGCTCTTATAAGGAAATAGATCAGGAGTCCAGCACCAATCAGGCCAAATAAAGTCTCAATTCTCTTGCGCCAGTTTGATCTCAAAAAGGCGGTCATTTGTGCTCAAGAAGCCGTCGATAGACCTCGATAGTATTCGTTCCCAGTATTTTCGACGTAAACATCCTTGATCGTCTGAGACCCATCTCCCGATATCTGGCACTCACGCTTGGATTGTTGAGTAATGTTGCCATAGCCTCCGCAAGTTCTCCTGCTGTTGGATTGGCTTTGATTAACATCCCCGCGTCCGAAACAACTTCTGGTATTGCACCTGTCGATGTGCCAATTATTGGAACACCGGACGCCATCGCTTCGATCAGAACCAAGCCAAACCCTTCGTACAGTGATGTAAACACAAACAGATCCGCCCCTGCCAATACGGGCGGTAACACATCGTCGGGCAACCCACCAGTAAAAATTACGCGCTCTCTAATTTGTAGGTCTTCCATCAGGTCGTCCAAAGGATCATTCGCGAGTGTTAGATAGCGATCGCCAACCAAAACCAACTTTCCAGTCCATCCCGAATCCTTAACTTTGGCGAATGCTGTAAGTAGCGGCCTTAAGTTTTTCTTTGGCGAAATTGATCCCACATGTATGACATATGGTGTTGTTATGCCCAGTTTTTGGATTATGGTTTCAACATCTTGAGGAGGGTACAAACGGAATCGTGATGGCACCGATAAATATATCGTCGTAATTCGGTCGTCGGCAATACCAAAGAAGCGCTTCAAATCCAGAGCAGTTGTATCCGATATCGCAATAATATGGTTGGCTCTTCGCAGCAACGCAGGTTGCACAAAGCGCCAAAAGACATTGTCGACTTTTGGAAATATTTGCGGGATGGTCAAATTTGCCATATCGTAGATCGTCACAATGTTGATACCTTTGGCAAATAGGACGGATAAGTTTTTAGCGTGGTGAACAATGTCGAACTGCTTTCGCCGAGTTAACCATGGCAGATAAACCTGAAGAATCACCCTCGCCACAAATCGATTTCGTACCGGGATGACTTTTTGAACTATTTGAGGAATTCTTGCTAGTTCATCTATGAATGAGTCAACGAGAGCGCAAATCTCTATAGACGGCTCTGCTTCGGCCAAGCCCTTGAGCAATTCAATGGAGGCTGTACGACCGCCACCAGCTTTGCTGATGCCCATGACATCTAACAGCACCTTCATGAATTGATATAGCCGATGGCGTAAATGTCATTGCAAACGACGTTTTGCAACAAGGGCGTTCGAACGGCGATCTCGTAAGGCCTGCCAAATGGAACTGCGCTGGACTCGTGTGAGCTGGTAACCCAAACCTTAGTTTTGAAACCAGCTTGTCGCATGGCGCGCGCTAGTGAACTGGGGTTTTGCTCATTCACGTGGGTATCCACATATTCCCACCTGTCTCGGGGGTTGGCGGGTAAGTTGCTGCCTTTGGCTCTCATAAGTAGACGATGGATTGGATAGCCATATCGGTAGTACCACGTGTTTGGCATGGTGTGCACTACTAGTCGACCGGATTTCTTCAAAACACGAGCCACATCACGAAACGCCAACGCGAGTTCCTCGGCACTTAAGTGTTCAACCACATCCAACATGAATGCAACATCGACACAACCATTTGGAATAGGCAATGTTCGCGCATCTGCTTGCGCTAACATAGTTTCTTTGCCAATACCCTCGTCCAATCGCACCGTTTTTGCAATTTCGATGGCGGCCGAGGCGTAATCCACCGAGACAATTCTGGATCCTGCCCGCGCGCAAAACGCCATGAGCTCTCCACGACCGCAACCAATATCAAGTACTAAATCATTTGGCCGGGGGCTTGCGCAATCAATCGCTCTCTTAATCCTAATTGGCAATTCAGAACCTGGAGACGTTGAAAATATGTCGGCTCCACCACAATGTTTTTCAAAATACTCAGTTGTATATCGTGCAGAGTCAATTCGCGATTTTGGAAGATTCATTGTGGTTGGCGATTTTCCGGATTCTGCAACGGATAGTGTTCGACCGGGCGATCTAGAAAACATTATCTACAGATCAGCCGCAGAAATGTGCAGAGTAACTTAGCTGTCAACAACGGCATTTTGAAGTCTCTTACGCAGGATCCAATTGTAATTTGGGTATAACGGCCTAAGGGCAACCAAAATCGCTACCGGGATTCGTGATGTCCACCGCATACCTCTAACTTCGCGATCCAAGCCGAATTTAGTCGGGTTCGCAATGATCTGGTGAGTAATATCCTTAATTTCAAAATACTTCCAAAGGGTTTCCAATTCTTTGAGTGACTTCGGAGATTCATCGTAGCTCTGTCCTTTGCCAAAAATTCGCACGATAACGCTTGACAAGCGCCTTGGAAACCAAGACAGAAACGGTAGTCCGTAGTGATCTTCGATCACAGAATATTTGTTTGGTCCACTAAAGAATACGACGCCATCTCTTTTCAATACGCGTCGAATTTCAGACACAAGGCCGGGCGCGTCTGCCGCATGTTCGTATACCTGGGCGCAAATAACCACGTCGAATGCCTCGTCCTTAAATGGTAACCCGACGCCATCTCCGCCAAGCAAAAACGAGTCTTTTGTATCGAATTTTCCAATAAATTCATGGGCGGAATCAATGCCAAAAAAGGCCCTACTACATGACTTAAAGTAGTAGGCAATTGCTCCGTTACCGCAGCCAACGTCCAATCCCACACGATTACTCAAACCAGATTCGAGTTCAGTTTCAAGTATCGTTGCAATTTTCCTGGCTTTCCGAAACCGGGAGCTAGAATCATATAGACGCCCAGATTGTCCCCCTGTTGAGTTACGACCAAACCGCATAGTTTATTAGTTCCAAATGTAAGCGTGCGCTGTGAATCCAAGAAAAGTTGTTTTCGACCGATTCGCGACCTGCAGAACCCATCGATAGTTTTAGATTGTTGTCGCTTAGTATCCTGTTCACTGCATTCCCAAGCGCTGTGACATCGCCGGGTGGCACTAGTAATCCGTTTATACCGTCTTTGACAACTAGTGACACGCCTGCGATGTCGCTTGCTACAATCGGTAACCCGCTTGCCATGGCTTCCAATATCGTAGTTGGGAGTCCATCTTCATTACCGGAACCGTCGCGTATCGAGGGAACAACAAACACTGTCGCTTGTCGTAACAGTGCAGGGACATTCGTCCAGGCAACACTTCCCAAGAACTTTAGCCGCTTGCGCATTGACTCATTGGATTGACCGGCCATGGTTTTCAATCTCTGTAGTTCAGGACCGTCGCCTGCAATCCAGATCTCAACGTCAGGGATCTCGCCAAGGATTCGCGGGGCCGCCCTCAGAAGAACATCCAGACCCTTCTTCTGCACCAAGCGACCCAGAGACAAAATGATCCGGGGATTCTCGTCATATCTAGTCTTGGCGGGAAAGCGAAGCGGATCTGCTCCGTGTGGAATAACGTGGACATTCCTGGCGCCCATCTGAACGGCTGAATCTCGGAGGTATGGACTACAGGCGGAAACGGCAGCTGCTCGTCGAAAACCAAACCGTGCCAGTGCACCAATCATGCGTGATTTTTTGGCCAGGAAAATATCCGATCCATGCAAATTAATAATCAGCGGTGTTCCCGTAAGGAAACTTAACATGGCTGCAATTACACCAGGAACAACGACCCAATGAGCCTGTATCACGTCAGGCTTCCACAGTTTTATCAGGATGTACCCTCTGATCAAGCTTGCAATCACATATAAAGGCACCGCTAACAGCACAGTCGGATTGAGTTTTTGATCTCCCTGCAGTGATCGTCCATGACCGATGGTATTTAGTGATTTGTTCGGCGTATAACGTATCCACGAGACATCAACATAGCCTTTAGTTGGCCCAAGATAACGTTGTACGTTTCCTATTGCAGCGGGATGCAAAGGCACGTGCAATACCACGCTGTGGCCCATATCAGCCAGCGCATATGCCATGCTTCGGACGAAAGGCGCGGTCGCGTCGGTCTCAGATGCCGGATAGGACGTAGCCAACTGAAAAATTTTCAAGGTGGAGGCCCATCCACCTTATACAGGCGCGCGCCGTCAATCTGATGCACCAAACGGATTGACTTCGCATTTGCCAGATCCAGCCGGCTAAGGCTCGGTGATTGGGTATTCACGCGACCATCGCGCTGCCCGATAAAAATATAATCGATCTTTGCGCGCATCAGCAAAGAAGCTAACGTTTGTTCATTGGTTGCCAACAATTCCTTGTGAAATTGCAGGACGTCACCTGCATATTGCGGATACGGGCCCTTTTCCGCCGAATATAGAATTGGCGGCAGGATCGACTTTCGTCTGGTGGCAAAGGGCAGCCACCATCCGGCATCTGAACCAACCACCAGTTTGTTGTCGTATGCCAAAAACGAATTTACCGCAAAAACGCTATCGCGCGTTGTGTTTGCCTCAATCCATTCAAACATGCGAATATCCGGCTCTGTGACCATGACAGCGCTCATTGGATTGACCAAGCCAAGTTCACGGTTGGTAAAAAATGCACCGGTAGAGATAAGGACAATCGCAAGTGACGTTAAAGCAATCTTCTGATACGTCGTTGACTGGATTGGCCATCGTGCCAATCTGCGCAGCGACCAATCTAGTACGTAACCGCTTGCGCCACCTATGGTGATGGCCGCCGGTATATAAGAAGCGATCGACAGGGCAAAGTTTGTTATTAGGCCATTCCCTGGCAATCCTAGCCAGCCTGGGTTGGTAAGAATGAGTGAAGCTACGCATGCGGTGATTACTGCAATCGTGAGCCAATTTCTGCGAATACACAGAAAAATCGCGGATACGCCAAATAGGATCCACAGCGTCATCGGCATTAGACTTAGCAAATCCGGCAAATCGTTAAATACTTCACCCGCTGTCGATTGCACATTGGCCGGGGCCAGAGATGTACCGACAAAGGTCGGCAAGTTCCCTTCAAGCGTTTGAAGCGCCCATGGAATTAGCAATATGATCGCCATAGCGCCCATCCAAATAAACTGGATAATGTGAGCGCGCAGCAAATTTTTCCGACTTATTATTGTTACAACGAGCAGACATGCCAACCAAACTAAGCAGATCAACGCTATTCGATAGTGAGTCAACGCGAGACCTGCCACCAACACGGTCACCATCAGACCCAACCCGAACGACGGCTTTCGGGTGAGTAAAGTTGACGTCATCAGGAACACAATTGGCAACAACACCTGACCGGCCAGTTGAGTATAGCGGCCCCAATTCACGTACATAAACGGCATCGGTATGGCTATCCCTGCAATCATGACCGTCAGTATTCCGCCCCAAATGGAGCCCGAAATGCGTTTCCCAAGAGGGAACAACACAAACACGGCGACGCAGTTTACAACCTGTCCGTAAATTAGGACGGCCTGGTTTGCCTCTAGTCCGGCCAGCTGACCAAAGATACTGGCCAACACGTGGAATCCAAAGTGATACGTAAAACTCACCATCGGAGCGAAAGGCTGCCAGGACTGAAATAGCCCACCGTTTTCCAACAGTAATTCAGAAATGATCGTGTGATGAACAGAATCTCCCCACATTGGATATTCCAGTGAGCGGATTGCGTAAAACCGACCGATCACAATTAGCAAACATACAACGGCCAGGGTGGCATAGCCCCATGCAGTTGAGGTAATCGGAGGCAAAGCCAGACGCCCAGTTTTTACCTGATGCCAATATGTAAACAGTTTTTCCTGCGAGCCACGCCACAAAGACTTATTATTTATGAGCATGAAACCAATTGCCACGAGACAAAACCCAAACAAGCCCAAAATCACGATCAAATTGATCTTGAGCCCAAACAAGCCAACCCACACCGTTGCAATTGGAATTACGGCGGCACCCAAACCGTAGGTGATGCACATAACTTCCATGGCAGAAATGTCCATAGAATCTGGCTTAAGCCAAAGCCAGATTGCCGTACCAGGGATAAGGATCATTAGCAACGCTATCAAGAACAGTCCGATCCAGCGCGCGGACTCGCCAACCAACTGCACGAGCATCGGCAGCACGCCATAGGTCAGGCGAAATGATAGTTGCTTGTTGATTGGACTTTCCCCAACATAAGCTATGCCACTCAGATAAGTGGACTGATCAGCTGCGCCAACGGATAATGATGAGTTGGGTTCGAACCACATTCGTAGCAAATATGGCGTCCTGGCGGAGTTCGCAATCGGTTCGAACCTAAAATTTAGCTGTTGATGAGCAGAAACTGGCTCCACATGAATTGTGGCCGAACGAATGGGCATGCTGGCATCGATGCCGGAAAGAATTTGCAAAGAGACATTTTCGGCACGACTCACTCCGGATACACTAATTTGAACAGTCGAGAGTCCGGCTTGCTGAGATACAAATGATTGACCGATGGCTAAACCTTCACGCATCTCGATCCAGGAATCAATTGTCAGCTGACTCGAATCAACGTAACCAGAATCACTATTACAACCTGATATCAAAAGCAGAGTAGCAATCAGCGCCGCGAAAAAGAATCTTGGCCGGCACTTTATGGGCATAGCATAGGTCGTCCGGAATCAACAAATGTGTAACAATAAGTGGTTGTCTGAAGACATAAATTACCAAAGCCCATAGCGTCGATGCCCACCCTCTTTATCGCCAACCCGGCCGCCAACCACGGCCAAAACTCCGCCCTGCTGACAAGTCTCCGTGAACGGGCGCTGCGCGCACAAGACGCGACGTGGGTGGAGACCAAATATGAAAAGCACGCTACCGAGCTCGCGGCCCGGGCGCGCGCCGATGGGTTTGACACAGTGGCCGCGGTCGGAGGGGATGGCACCGTCCATGAAACAGTGAACGGGCTCATGCAGATCGGGGCCTCCGAACGACCTTCGCTTGGGGTTATTCCAATTGGCACTGGAAACGACTTTGCCATGGGATCCGGATTGTTTACCACCGATTCAAATGTAGCCTTGCAACGCGTGCTCAATCGGGCCACCACGCGCGCCATAGATTGCGCCCGCGTGACGGATGGAATACAGAAAACTGAATATTGGGACAACACGCTGGGCATTGGCTTTGACGCGGCCGCGAATTTGCAGGCCAAGTCGATCAAAGTCGTCACGGGCTTTGCCATGTATTTACTTGCCGTGGTGCGCACAATCGCCCAAGACTTCCAAGCATCACGCATGCACCTGCGCGTTGATGGTGAAGAACTCGCACGAGATATTCTCATGCTCACCGTAGGCAACGGTCCGCGAGAGGGTGGTGGTTTTACCTGCACACCCGCAAGCATACTGGATGATGGTTTGTTAAATTTCTGCATGGTCGAGCAGCTGTCGCGCGCACAAATGATCGCGCTTTTACCAAGAGTCATGAATGGCACGCACGTCTCGGACAAGCACGTTACCGTGGGGACATTTAAAAAATTGCACGTGCAGATGGATCGCCACTTGCCCATACATGTCGATGGCGAAATCTTCGCCTTTGATGCCAGAAACGAGCTTGAAATTGAAGTAATTCCGGCCGGTTTGCGTGTCATTGT
Source organism: Chloroflexota bacterium (assembly GCA_025354985.1). GTDB lineage: Bacteria > Chloroflexota > Anaerolineae > J036 > Brachytrichaceae > AQU-03. Next base: position 54,480 of record JANXLU010000019.1, on the reverse strand, counting down.
TTGATTCGCTCGTTGGTGGAACCGCGTTCATCGGTTCCGCCGCGCCATCACCCAGGCCAGGCCAGCCACCACCATCATGGCAAGCAGGTTGGGTGCGATTTGGTCCAGCGTGGAAGCAAGCGGAATTAGCGCGTCATCCATGCGAACGCTGGTTGCGCCATCAAAATGGAGCGGTGCCAGCCGCACGATCAACATCCCAATTGCAAACGCTCCAATGCGCGAGAGCGCAAACATTCCGGCGCTAAGCCAATCGGCCAGACGAGCGGCGCCATAGTGCGTGCGCGCCTGAGCATAGCCAAGGTTGAAGCTCGCATAGCTCAACGCCCAAATCAACGTGCCTTGCAATCCGCCGAATAAAACCGGCCCAAGAAAATTATCCTGATTGGCCAGCGCCGCACCAATCGCCACGTTTATAGACAAAATGATGCGCATCATCGGGTCACCCAGCGCCGCGCCTATGGTCATGAGTGCGGTTCGAGCACTCCCCAATTCATCGACGGAGACGGCCGCTGGCGCCGAGTACATAATCCGCTCTGCGGCAAGCGCGGCGCCAATCGTGGCGGCGCCGATCACTGGCTCGGTCTCCAACAGCCGCAAATTGCGCACCATATACAACCTTCGTGGTTCAGGCGACGGATAGAGTCGTTCTCCCAATGGCGCCATGGCCATGCCAAACGCCAGGTTCTTAAACCGTTCAAAGTTGCCTAATGCATCCGCGGTAAACAACCATGTCAACCATGCCCGATTCAACATGGCCGCTGGAATTTCAGGCGTCGCTGAGCCGGGCCCTGCAGATTCCCGAATATGGGTGCTTTGCTCATCTATCGCGCGTCGCCGGGCAATGTAGGTGTGGATAACCGCCACACACGCGCCGACGGCTAGAACCGAAAATGAAGCAGTCACGACTTCTCGTGCCAGACCCGTCAACAGCCAACCCAGCGCGAAATAGGCCAGACCACTTCCGCGCACCACGTCTTTTAGCAATAGGGCCAAGCCAAATGCGGCCAATGCCTGTTCCACAAATATCAAAATAGAGGATAGGTTGGCGGGTGGTTGCAGCACAATCAGAGATTGAATATCCAGGCGCAACAAGGCGACCACCGGGAAAAACGTGGTTACAAATAACCATCCCTGCGACGCGACCAAGGCAACCTTCATTACTGTCACCGGCGAGCTTCGTTCAACTGCAACATCCACCCAATGCACCAACACTGTGTTGAATAGACCGCGCACGAAGGTAAGGATAAGCCCAAAACCTGCAAGTGCCGCGAGAAGCCCCAATCCCGCGACGCTTCCGGTCTTGATACCGCTTATCAACAACAATGGCACGCCGACGTAGCCAATCAGACCAACATCTGCCGAAGGCGGCAGTGGCTTTTGGCTGGTCGATATAGCCAACGAGGCCAGGTTGAGCACGCCACCCAACGCTGCGCCGGCCACTGGCTGACCAATGACCAGCCCGGCAAACGCCCCGGCAAACAGCGGCTGTGACAATACCTGATTTCCCAGACCGGCGCACGCCGCGCTGCGCGCAAATGCATAGCCAAGCGCAATAACAACCGCCTGGAACAGACTCATGGACGTTTACTTCTTTTTCTTCCTGGGCACTTTTACAACTCCCGCTGCCTTTGGCTTGGTAGTGGATTTGGCCGATTTCCGTGCAGCATGTCCGACAGTCTTTTCCGCTACAGCAACCTTGCGGGTTCGCGTCGGCTTTGGTTTGGCCGCTGTTCTGGAGACAATTTTCGTAGCCCGGGCCTTGATACGAGGCGCGGTAATTTGAACCGCGGCATATTCGACTGGTTTTACCACTGGGAGCAACTTTACCGACGGCTTATTAAGCTTGGCCGGTGCAAGGCGATCATAAAGAGCGCCAAGATTCGCCGTGTGCAACGGGGCAACTTGTCCATTTAACAATACCCGACCCATTCCACAGCTCTCGATCGTGATTTGTTGGCGTGCTTCGTCACGCGTGACATTAGCTTCAATGGCAGCGTGCACCCTGGCTTCCAGCTGATCAAGGTAGTTAATACTGCGACGCAGATACTCCTTTATTTCGCCCTTCAGAATAATCTCGCCGTGCCCCTGCACGATGCTGTCTAGTGGCATCTCACCGATCATTTGCAGGCTGGATCGGAGTTGCTGCACATCGCCATCCGCAATGGTTGGCAACGCCATCACCGTGTCACCTGCAAACAGGATTTTTTCCTCCTGCAATAACAAGCTGATCGAGTCATCCGTGTGACCGGGTGTTGAAATCATGTCAAGCGTCTTGTTGGGCAACCGCAAGCTGAACGTGCCGGAATCAAACGTGGTTGTCGGTAGTTTTATGCGGGTAAATTCAAACTCATCGCTTTGCTTGCGGGCCGCCTCAAGTGCTTTATATCCCCGCTCAATCAGATATTGGCGGCACAAGGTGTGCGCAATTATTTCCGCGCGCGGAAAATAAATTGCCCCGTACACGTGATCGGCTTGGTGTTGGGTGTATACAAGATAGCGCACGCCATCTGGCGCCACCTTTTGGGCCAGCCGGGCGATTTGAGCCGTCTCGGAGGGATACGGTAGCGTATCAATCATCACACCCACAGTGCCGCTGACAATCAACGTTGCAGTAACTTGGGCGTATCTTTCAGAGGTGAAGACGTAAACGTCATCGGAAGCGCGTTCAATATGCATTACAGTTCCGATGGTACGCGACCCACCTTGTTAAAGCAAGTTACTTAACATAACTTACTTAAGGAATAAGCCCATCGTATGCTCTGGGTCCTTACGATGTCGCAAGGGCTTCGTCTATTGACGTGCGTGCACTGTCAAAAACCAGTTCTGAGCATCCGCCGTAGATCGAAAACTTTGAAACGGAGCTGTCGCCGTAATCCGCGCCGGTTGTAAGCCCAAAACTACGATCATGGAGGGAGGTGGCACAGATGGCGCCCGCCTCGGTTACGAGCGGCCACAGTGCGGCAACGTCCCATACCGCGACTGAATAATTGAACAACCCCACATAGGTTCCATCGGCCAGCTTGGCCATGTCATAGGCGCTTGATCCTGCGATGCGGGCCTTGGCCTGAATTGGGAACTTCGTGCGCTCTGCAAGCCGCGAGCACACGCCAAAGATGTGTAACGGGTTGATTGTCGTCGCTGGAGAGGCCTTGATGGGTCGCTCGTTGCACCATGCGCCCTGACCAATGCACGCATAAAACTGTTCTCCACTCAGTGGAAAATCACCCACACCCAGCACGGGCACGCCGTTGTGCAACAGCCCGATGAGCACACCCCATAGCGGATAACCCCACGTGTAGTTGGTAGTGCCATCGATCGGATCAAGAATCCAGGTCCATTCATCGCCATCAAAAACCTTATTCTCCTCTTCGCTCAAGATCGCGTGCTCTGGATATCTCGCTCGAATTGCAGCTGTAAGACGCTTGTCCGATGCCAGGTCAAACTGGGTGACATACGATCCATCCGCCTTCACATCCGCTGTTCCGCGACCAGCGCCCGGTATCAAGAATTGTGCCGTTTCACGTGCAATCATCCGCGCGAACGCCAGCGCCTCGGCTAAATTGAGCGTCATGCTACTGAAATCTGGTCCAAAGCAACAACGTTGGACACCTGCTCGACCGAACCAGTGAGGTCATATTCCATGGCGCCATTGATTTTGACCGGCACCATCTCACCAACAGGGATTGTTCCCTCAACAATAACAAGCCCGTCCACCTCAGGTGCATCGCGATAACTCCGCCCAAAACTTAGTTCGTTGTCCCGGTCATGTCCCTCAATCAACGTGGTCAGCGTCTTGCCCACTTGTTGTTGGTTCCTGACCAGGGAGATCTGCTGCTGTTTAAGCATCAGCGTGTCTCGGCGCTGATTCTTAATATCTTCCGGAACTTGGAACGCCATGTCCCCGCTCGGCGTCCCGGGTTCAAAGCTATAGGTGAAGACCCCGACGCGGTCAAATTGCATGTCCTCAACGAACCTCATAAGTCCATCAAATTCCTCGTCGGTCTCACCCGGATACCCGACAATGAATGTGGTGCGCACACAAAGATCGGGGATATGGTCGCGCATTTTCGCCACTGTGCGATAAACCCAATCAATATTGCTGGGACGGCGCATCCTCCGCAGCGTCGCAGGATGGCCATGCTGCAATGGGATGTCAAGATACTTGACAATTTTTGGCTGGCTTGCCATAGTCTCAATCAGCGTGTCCGTGACCGCACCCGGATAGGCATACATCAACCGCACCCAATCGAGCCGCGGAGCGGCATCCACTATGTCGTTTAGCAAGGTTGACAGTCCGTCCTTGAGACCAAGATCGCTGCCATAGTCGGTCAAATCTTGTGCAAGCAACACCAATTCACGAACGCCTGATTCGGAGAGATTTCGTGCCTCATCCAGGATCAAGTGTGGCTGGCGCGATTTTAGAGTGCCCTTGATGGTGGGGATGGTGCAGAAGGCGCATGGGCGACGGCAGCCGTCTGATATTTTCAAGTATGCGCTTGCCCCTTGAACCGCCGTCCGCATGGCGCCACGCTCGTCATCGCCGACCGTAAGGGCATCGGTTGGCAGGTGATACATGGGTTCGGGCTTGGCCCGACCACGCACAGTATCGATAAACGACACGATGTCCATCCAGCGACGGGTTCCGATAACACCATCCAGGCCTGGAACAGCCTGCGCCAGTCTGGGTCCCCAAAGCTGGCTGAGGCACCCGGCCGCAATCAATTGCTGACCCTTCTTCTTTTTGGTAGCCAGTTCGCGCAAGTTGCGAATGCTCTCGTCGCGGGCAGGGCCTATGAAACCGCAAGTGTTCACTATCAACACATCCGCCTTGCCTGGCGTTTCCAACCCCTTATAGCCACTCTCATTGAGCAACTGCGAAATACTGTCGCTATCAACTGTATTTTTTGAACACCCCAGCGACAACAAATAATAGGACTTCTTCATGAAATATCCAGGGGGCGTGGCGCCTCGGTCAAGATTTACGTGTGCGCGAGCCCGCTTTAGTTACGAATTCTGCTTTAGTTGCTCTTCAGGATCGAGCAACGCCGGCACCGTTGCACCGCGACGGGCCAGCCACACCATGCCAATGCTCACCACATAGAGAACCAGCAACGGCAACATGACAAGACCCATGTTGATTGGATCCGGCGTGGGCGTTATGAAGGCTGCAAGTATTGCAATAGCCACGACAGCATACCGCCAATTCTTCGCAAGCACGCGGGAGCTAATTACATTTACCTTGGCCAGCAGGAACATGATTAGGGGCATTTCAAAAGCAAAACCCATCCAAAATACGATTCCCGATACGAATGGCAGGTATTCGTCGCTCTTGATGAGATAGTCAAAGCTTTCGCTCATCCAGGACGTGAGGAATGTAATCGCATTTGGAACGAAAACAAACCAGGCGAAACCCGCACCCAAGGCGTACAAAATTATGGCGCATGGGAACCCAAACCGCAGCCAGTTTTTTTCCTTTGGCAACAAGCCGGGCAAAATAAAGGCGATCACCTGATACAAGATCACGGGTAACGCCAGCACCGCGCCCGCGGTAAGCGAAACTCCAAAGGTGCTCGTCAGACCCGATAGTGGGTCGGTGACCACGAGCTTCTTGTTGGCGCCCAAAGGCATCGTTATGATCTTTAACAGTGCGGGTGTGAGAGCAAACGATATCGCCGTACCAATAGTAAGTGCAAGCGCGCTTACGACCACGCGATTGCGCACCTCACGCAGGTGGTCGAGCAGGCTCATTTCTTCGCCGCCGGTTGCCTCTTCGTTAGCTGACGGGGTGGTTGAAACTTCGCTTGACATAGGTTATTTTGCCCAAGGGTTGTCGTCCGACAGAAGGGCACCTTCTTGGTCGCTTTTATTGGCGATCGATGGCTGAATACCCACCGCCCATGGATTATCCGCACTCAGATTGGCATCCGGTGAGCTATTGATAAGCGGCACCGCCTGCACATGACTATCACCATACATTTGTGCCGATGGGTCAAGCGCCGCCGTCGGCTGCGCCATATCTACGTGAGCGACGACCTTGGAGGCATCCCCGTTTTGCAGCTCCTCGGCAATATTTAGCGGTGGCAACATGGCCCGCAAATCAACCGCATTTCGTATGTCATGTAGATCGGCCTGTACGTCGTGCATGACCTGTCTAATCTCGCCCAGGTCCTCACTTACCGGCTCCAACTCCTTGCGAATTTGTTCCGCCAAGACCAGGTAGTAATTGCGAAACTTTCGAATGCCTTCGCCAAATTGACGAAAGAGACCCGGCAGCCGCTCTGGACCAAACAGGATGAGCGTCAACGCCACAACGGCCAATATTTCTAGCGGTCCGAAATTGAAGAGTGTGCCTGCCATAACGCGCCCAAAACTCCATTGACAAATCTTGGCGATGATTCACCGCCGTAGCTCTTTGCAATCTCCACGGCTTCATTTATCGCCACCTTGAAGGGCACTTTACCAGAGTTAAACTCGTATAACGCCATCCGCATCAGATTGCGGTCAATCGCGGAAAGTGTCTCGATTGGAAATTGCTTAGCAAACTTGGCCAATTCTTGATCCAGACTCGCCCGCGCCATCACTACGCCGCTTACAAGCGTGCTGGCATAGCTGCGTGCGTCGGGATCGGCGACGGCAAGCTTGATCTGCTCATCTGTTTCTTCGCCTTGCTCCTGGTGAAAATCAACGTGAAAATACCTGCTCAGAACGTCACCCGCGGCATGTGCTGAGGTGTCGGTCTCATAGAGCACCTGAAGGGCCAAAATGCGCGCAGCACGGCGTGACTTCACGGTGCAATCCTTACATCTTCAAAAGACACCGAAATGCTCTCGACTTTGATCCCGGCAATTTCTTCGACCGCCCCGGCAATTTTTCGTTTAATTATGGCTCCCAGAGCCGGCAGTGACTGATCAGTGGCCGCAGTGACGTGCAGGGTGATCCTGGCGAGTTCGCCAATCATTTCAACATCGACACCTTTTGGCGGGGAACGGTGGAGCACGCTGGTAGGCGCCTCTGCAAGCCCCACCACACCCGGCGTCGCCAGTGTGGTCAGGCGGGCAATGTCTTTGACAATATCCGGAGAAATCGAGATTCGTGCCGTGTTCATGAGTCAGCCTTGCATCACGATACCACCATCCACGCTTAGCACCACGCCAGTGATAAACGAGGCCTCATCACCAGCCAGAAACGCAACGGCACGCGCGACTTCTTCAGGTGTCCCCATGCGACCCAATGGCGTAAGCTTCACCATGCCATCCTTTAATTCTTGAGGAAGTGAATCAGTCAAATCGGTGGGAATATAACCGGGCGCAACGGCATTGACACGAATGTTCCTTGCACCCAACTCCTTGGCAAGGCTTTTGGTAAGCCCAATCATCCCCGCCTTGGCCGCAGCGTAATTGCTTTGCCCACTCTGCCCGGCCAAACCCACCACGCTCGTAATATTTATAATGGACCCAACCCGGGCGCGCATCATGGGCTTTGTTGCAGCCTTGCAGCAATTGAAGACACTCTTTAGATCGGCATTGATCACCAAGTCCCAGTCCGCTTCCTTCATCATCATGATAAGACCATCGCGCGTGGTTCCCGCATTGTTCACGAGAATGTCCAGCTTGCCAAACGCATCGATGGCGGCCTTGATGAGGCCGGTGGCCTGCTCCAAACTGCTCACATCCGCCCTATGCGCAATGGCTTGGGTGCCGGCAGCTTGGATTTCGCCAACCACTTCAAGGGCGGATGCCTCGGAGCTGTTGAAATTCACAACAACATTGGCTCCGCGTCGCCCGAGCTCCAGCGCTATTGCCCGCCCAATGCCACGCGAAGCACCGGTCACCACTGCTGTTTTACCTGTTAATGTGGTCATGGTTGTGAGTTTAACCAATCGCACTGGATGTTATGCCATCCGGAATTGTTCGCTTTAGCAAATTGCTCAACACGTCCTTCGGGCCAAGTTCGTAAAAATTGGTCACGCCTTGCCGATGCATGAATTGCACGGTTTCAGTCCAGCGAACCGGCGAAGTCAATTGCGCCACCAATTCAGCTCGAATGTCATCCGGATGCGTGATGATCGCAACGGAAGTATTTGCCACCACCGGGATGGTCGCCGTTTGAACTGACGTGGAGGCGACGAGCCGGGCAAATTCGCGGGAAATGCCGGCCATAAGCGGCGAGTGTGACGCGATACTCACCGCCAGCGGAATGACTCGTTTTATTCCATTTGCCCTGGCAATTGCAATGGCGGCAGCAACCGCCTCGCGGGTGCCGCTGATGACAATTTGGCCTGGGCAGTTGTCATTTGCCGGCACCACGCCCAGGCCACCCGACTGTTCGGACGCCAATGCACACACCTGCACCACTGCTGCCATATCGGCGCCAATTACAGCGGCCATTGATCCAGGAAGGCTTTCACCCGCCTGCTTCATCAACTTCCCACGCGACCGAACCAATTGCAGCCCGTCCTCAAACTGCAGGGCACCCGCAACGCACAACGCACTAAACTCGCCAAGGCTGTGGCCCGCGACAAAGTCCGGAGCGGGCACTTCGCCACTCATCATCACCAGCTCAAAGGCGGCGACGCTGTGGGTGTAGATGGCAGGCTGGGTGTTGACCGTGTCATCCAAAGAAGCCTGCGGCCCTTCAAAACACAGGCTCTTGAGATCTTCACCAAGCGCCTCATTTGCCCGATCAAAAATGCCTCGAAAAACCGGACGCACCGCCGCCTGGTCGCGGCCCATGCCGACGAACTGCGATCCTTGACCAGGAAAAACAAAAGCGGTTTTCATAGTGCAGACTAAAACAGAAAACAACCCCCGTCGGGATTACCAGCCAACGGGGGTTGTCATTGGTCCGGATGCGGACCTATTCCTTGGGAGACGCTGCTTTCTCAATGCGCACCACTTCGCGATTGCGGTAGAACCCGCAGGAAGGGCACACGGTGTGTGGCAGGTGCTTTTCATTGCAATGATTGCACGTAACCAGCATTACAGGTGTTAGCGCATGATGCGCGCGACGGCGATGTGTTCGGCCTACGGAAAATTTGCGCTTTGGAAGCGGACCCATGTTTGTATTACTCCTGACACGAAACACGCGCCCCGATTGACTGGGCGCGTGAATCCTTGAAAATTATTAGCTGGCTATTTTAGCATGTCCGCGTTGTCCGGCAGATATCAGACTGGAAATGCCGGGGTTGTGAGCACCGGACCATGCCCGCAGTACACGGTTCGAGCACCCAACGCAGATTGCGCTGCGACAGAAGCGCGACCCTGTTTGTAATTCCACTGAACGGCCGTCTCGCGCCAGCGAAGTGTTCCCCCAAGCGCAACCATGGAATCGCCGGCAATCAGGTCGCCCGTTGCAGGCGCATAAAAGGACAAATGCCCCGGAGTGTGGCCGGGTGTTGCGATCACAATCAATCCGCCAAGCACAGGAATTTCCGATCCGGGTTCCAAAATTTGGTCTACCGGCACAGGCTGAATTTTGAATACACGCCCAACAACGGTGAAAATCGCCTTGGCAACCGGACCCGCCCGCGGCTCCCGTGACAGCCCGCCAATCATGATGGCGGGCGCTTCAATGGCACTCGCACACAATTGAGCACCGGTAGCCGTGCGCACCGCCAACGCACCGCCCGTATGATCCAGATCTGCATGGGTGATAAGAATGCGTTTGAGATCCTGTGGCGCACGTCCGAGTTTTCGTATCGCTTGAAGCACGGCCTTTGGTCCAGAGCCCGGCATGCCGGTGTCAACCAACGTCAGTTGATTTGGCTCGTCGATTAGATACAGATTGACAAAGCCGTTTTTGATCTGGTGGATTGTTCCGGTCATTGGGGGTGCCTCTCACCCATGGCGGGCTGCAAAGCTAGTGAATATTCTGGCCGGCTAGAAACTTCTCGGCCTCCAATGCTGCCATGCAACCAAATCCCGCCGAGGTAATTGCCTGCTTAAACCAACTGTCATGGATTTCACCCGCGGCAAATACACCCGGTACGCTCGTGTGCAAGCGGGAATCCACCACCAAGTAACCCGATTCATCCATGGCCAGCTGACCGGAAAATAGTTGCGAATTCGGCTCGTGTCCAACAAAAATAAACACGCCGTCAACCGCGCTGGGCGCATTTTGACCGGTCTTTAGATTCTTAAAAATCACATCGGTCACCTTGCCATTCCCATTGATCGTTTCAATAACTGTATTCGGAACAATTTCGATCTTTGGATTTGCGGCTGCATACTTGAGCAGCGTGGCACCTGCGCGAAAGGTATCCCGCCGGTGGACAATACGCACCCGCTTGCCAAACTTCGTCAGGAACAATGCCTCCTGAAAGGCACTGTCACCGCCGCCAACCACGATGATTTCCTTGCCACGAAAGAAAAATCCGTCACATGTGGCGCAATAGCTGACGCCGCGACCAATAAATTCAGTTTCACCGGGTACGCCAAGCGGACGTGGCGTGGCGCCTGTGGCTATGATCAGCGACGCCACTTCATAGGTGGATTCGGAAGTACCGATCTTGAACGGGCGCTGACTTAGGTCAACTGATTCCACGGTTTCTTCAATAATCCGTGATCCAAATCGCTCGGCCTGCTCCCGCATTTTTGCGGTTAGCTCCGGGCCCTGAAGCCCCCCGGGAAACCCGGGGAAATTCTCCACTTCTGTCGTGGTGGCGATCTGACCACCAAATGCGGGCCCGGCGAACACCAGCGGAGCCAAGTCGGCACGCGCCGCGTATAAGGCCGCAGTCAAACCCGCGGGCCCCGATCCAATAATTGCAAGTTTTTCTGACATGATTTGTAGTCAGGCTTGTACTAATCAGTCGGTCCGCGTACGGACTAACCGATTAGCACAAGCCAGTAAGGTTTGAATCCTACTTTACCGACATTTGAAGCCCATAAGTTGGGCGGACCGGGCCTTTAAGTTAGCAACACGGGAAGGTGGCCCAGGGCGATTACGTTGGTCCATTTGGCCCGGTCACCTTCCGTAAAGATTGCAGCATCTGCAATAACGTCGGCATGCGCCTTCTGCATGATCAATCGCACACCTTGAAGGGTGCTGCCGGTGGAAATGACGTCATCCACGATCACAACACGCTTATGAGCGATCAGTTCAAGGTCCTTTGCGTCAAGGAATAATGTCTGCGGGGCTCCGGTGGTAATCGACAGCGTTTCAGCCTGCAACGCATCACCCATATAAGGCTTGTATGACTTCCTGAGAACTACATAACGCATGACCCGCCCACGCAATACACCAAGCTGCACTGCAAGCGCATGTGCCAGCGGAATGCTCTTTGCCTCGGCGGTGACCAACACGTCACAGTCAGCAGGGATTAAAGGCGCCATGGCCTTGGCTGCCGCTTCGACCAATTCGGTGTCACCCAGAATATTCAGAACTGCGATTCGAACACCTGGCGCCACTTCCAGCAGCGGCAAATCCCGTTGCAGACCGGCGACTGAAACCTTGTGGATTGATTGCATCAGCCCATTCTAAGCAATTTTGCGTTGATTTAGCGGTGGCAGGATAGGATTGCGGCATGAATAACATCACGACCCGCGCCAAGCCCTCGTTAGGTCTCAAGTTCGCTGTGGCTATTGGCGGCGCCTTCGTCCTTAGCGCCTGGGGGGCCATCGCACCATGGATTGGCGTCATGGGCGCAGGAACCTTGGTTGCAAAGGTGTTCCCCAATACAGTCCGCGTGGCAGCTAATTTGGATGAGTATCTGGGCTACGCGGCGATTGCCATGAGCTTTGTTTTGGTAACCGGCGGCGGGCTTGTCGGTTTTATCATTTCATTCATTGGACCGGTTGGATCTTTTTGGAAGCGCTGGCTCGGTATTGCGCTGGCCATGTTGATGATATGCATAGGGGTGGGCGTGGCCGGCGCGGCAGGGCTATAGCTACATGGGTTCGTAAATTGCGGCTACCGCATCATGAAGGGATCGGGCAAGTTGCTTGCGGTTTTGCTCCAAAATAGGGGCCTCGCCAAAGTGTATTGTTGCGTCAATTTTGTCGGCATGAACCAACCGCCAGCCGTGTGCAAAAAAAGTCAGGTCTTCCCACCAGTTGACCACGGTTGACGCTGGCGCATCCCTGGGACCCGTGACATACCTCAGGCTGCAATAGTGAACGGGAACGGACAGCTGAATTGCCGGATCCAACAACGTGCTATGGAACGGATATACCCGGTCGCCTCGGGTAGTGGTCGCCTCGGGTGCCATCACGACACCGTAGCCGGCCGTCATGGCGGCCTTCATATCCCGGGTCACGGCGGGCATGGCGTTGAAATCCGCCCGATGCACCCAAATTGCACCCATGCGTCGCGCTACAAACCCCAGCACCGGCCACGTTGCAAAATCATGGCGGGCGCAGACCATCGGCTGGTCAACGGTTGCCAACAACAGCAATACGTCTATGTAGCTAAGATGATTGAAAACAAGAAAGTATGGCGCCTTTGGTGGTGAACCTATGATCGCCAGCTTCATCCCAATTGCCTGTGCGGTAGCGTGTGCCCAGCTTTGCAATACCGCCCCTCGGCGCAATCTGGCCTGTTCGGAACTTTGAGACAACCCACGACCAATTTCAAAACACAGGTAGTGCCACACCACTAATCCGGCAAACGCCAACAACCGCAAGACAGCACGAAGTGAACGCCACATAGCTCAAAACGGCAAATTCATCCGTGCGGTTATGAAGCTGCGAAGCGCGCCGATTGCCGCAATCTCTACTACCGAAAGCGTCACCCCTATAAGAAAAGGAAGCGTAAATTGACGCCAGCTTACGAGCGTATTTTCTCGATGCGTAAGCAGGACAACGACGAGTGAGTTGACTATTGACAGCAACATCATGGTCCCAAGTGTTGATATCAGGGCATAAGCGCCATATAGCGCGCCCGGCTGCCACAGCACAAATGCCACCCATGCAAGCGCTATAAACACGAGAATTAGCAGTGTGCCCCATGACTGAATGACCGGTTCGTTGCTGCGGATTTTGGGGGACCAAACAGCTTCATTAAAAAACGGTACCACAAATGATGCCAGTGCAACCCCCATCAGCGCCCCCGTTAGCAGACGCACCGAGTTTAGCGGCACGTAATAGAAGACGTGCCCGGTGGCAAGCAGCATATAGCTGTTAAAACCATCTGCAGCCCACATCAGACCGAAGGCGACCAGGACCGGCCAAAAGCGCAGTTGGGGAAACTTGGCAACCCGGGCTGGTCGCACTACCAAACACCCAAGCACGCACAGCAGCGTTGATCCAAACATGCCGGTGTCACGGGCGCACATGGGTAGTTGGGTGCCACCGATAATAAATGAGCGATCCGATATGCGATGACACACGGCATAGCCAACCAGATCAAGCTTGGAGACGATACTCGCGGGCAGGATGAGTGCGGCAACAACGAGCATACCCACGGTCAACAGCCCAACGCGAGCATCCTGCGAAAGCGTGAACCCAAGCCTGTGCGCAACTGGTGTTGACTTCATGGGCCACCTGCGCGCGTAACCACGAGGGCCACCAAAATCGCGATCACGCCCCAAATGAGCGCACCGTCGCTTTCAAGAAAATCAAACACGCCGGCGAGCGGTCGCCCCAATGCGGATGCAGAATCTCCAACAAGGCTGCCGAGCCCGTCCAAGCCGCTGATCCGCCGGATGAGATCGCGCACGGATCGGGCGCTGATGGATAGTGCCGGGCGATCAAGCCGGACAAGCAGGTTGGACTCGAACCACCACAGCGCAGATCCACCGGCTAGCGCACCCACCCAGACAAACCAATCGGTGACGGTCATCCGACCAAGATACGACTGAGAGGCGTTCAGCGACGTACCGAGCCAGCCTGTCGCCAACGCCAAACCAAACATAATCGCAGACGTGGCGGCACGAAACCAAACCGACTGATCGGGAAACGTGACATCGCGCACATCCGAGCTGGCGTCAGTCATATCGACATTGGTGGTTTGAAACACCAACCGAAGGCAACATGCGGTTGTAAGCCCGACGATAAGCGTCGAAATTGCCGCAATCAGGATACCGCCACCTGTTAGCGTCATCACGGTTGACACGAGCCCGGCTGTGCCCGAAAACATTGCGGTTAGCGGGAATCCAATCAGAATCGCGGTTCCACCGATGCGCGACGCAAAGCTGACGACACGGGCAACCCGGTCAGCGTTTGGCGCCTGCGCATTGGTAGAGCCGGACGACAATAGACCAATGCCGATGAGCCAGCCCAGTAGCGCCAACACCGTGCGTGTTGAATTTCCGAACGCCAGGCTGCACGCCGCATACGCACAGGTGGCGGTTGAAAGGTTCTTGAGCACCGCGTCCGAATCATTCTGATCAGACAACCATGCCACCAACAGCCGCGACGCGGCCAGCACCAACCCGACCAAGATAAACACCGGGCTTGGAATTGGCAGACCAAGATCAAACAATCGGGCGGCGACTAAAAACGTTGCGGCGTGACCGAGCTGGGAATTTCCGATGGCCGGTGTTGTAATCAAAGCCGCGAACCGTGCCAGCAGCGCAAGCGTCAGCAGGCTGGTCGATTGCGATCCAAGCTGTGCAAGTGGAAACCACACGCTGTTTTGGTTGGCGGCATAAATAACTACTGCGATGGTCATCAGAAGCAGGCTCAGACCGTTCAAGGATGCTTGATGTGACCGTGCAGCCTGATCGCGATCCCGACCAATATTCATGGAAACAGTCAAATCAACCAACCCCAGACCGACCAACATGGCGGGAAAATTGTTTGCCAAAGCAACGAGGGCCGTCGAAACAGTTGCCAGCGCGTCAACGGCGCGCAGTCCCAAGTGGCTTGACCGATGCAACTGCACAAGCATAACCGCGACGATAACGAGCAACGCATTGCTTCTTGAAACGAATAGGAGCGGTGCACCAGTCACGGATACCGGCAGCCATGATCCTAGTGTAAATTCCAAGTTCGTCGGAAGCAACGCAAACGCCAACAGACAGGCGACCAGCCATAAAACAGACTGGGAGATTCCGAGAATGTGGGCTGGAACAACGACCCTGCGGCGAAACACTGCAAAGTTATTTAGTTGCGGCAACAGCGTTGCCAGCAGCGGCAGGGTGAGAAGCACGGCAAACGGTGCAAGAGAGCCTGGCACTGCGTCAGTGTATCACGCGACCCTATCGTTCCCGCTTCATGCGGTCCACTTGATCTTGCGTAAGCAACGGCCCCTGACGTTCGCTAATACCAAGCGCGGCCAGCTGCGCTGCGCGCCAGCGCGACATGCGCTCGCCCACGACGGCCTCGTACCCAACGGACGACGGCGCATAGAACGACATACCTGCAATTTGCCTGGGGAGATAGTTTTGGGCTGCAAAATGATCCGGGTTGTCGTGAGGATATAAGTAACCCTTGCCGTGTCCAAGCCTCTCGCCGTCACGACTCGCATCTTTTAGGTGATCTGGCACTTCGCCGGCGCCTTCCTTTTCGATCTGCGCCCGGGCGCGAAAGTAGTGGTTGGTGGAATTGCTTTTTGGAGCCGTAGCCAAAAACAAGGTGGCTTCTACAATCGGAAAAATACCTTCGGGCATACCGATTATGTCGAACGCGTGAGATGCAGCGGCAACTACAACCAAGCCCATGGGATCGGCGAGACCAATATCTTCGCCACTCAAAATGATCAACCGGCGAAGCACAAATCGTGGGTCTTCACCAGCATACAACATTTTGGCAAGCCAATACAGAGCGGCATCAGGGTCACTACCGCGGACGCTTTTGATAAAGGCGCTGATTGTGTCGTAATGCGCGTCACCTTCCTTGTCATAAAGGACCGCCCGCCGCTGGATGGAATCCTGAGCAACCGCCATAGTCAGATGGATGTTGCCTTCGGCGTCAGGGGGCGTGCTTTCCACCCCTAATTCAAGTGCGTTCAGGGCATTGCGGGCATCTCCGCTGCAGATATGCGCAATATGCGCCAGAGCGGCCTCATCAGCAACAACGTTCCTGCCACCATATCCGCGTTCCACGTCGACCAGCGCCCGGCGCATTAGAGCGAGCACGTGTATGTCGTTAAGTTGCGTCAGCTGAAAAAGCCGAGAACGGGATATGAGCGCACTGTTGACCTCAAAGAATGGATTTTCAGTTGTTGCGCCGATCAGAATGATGGTCCCATCTTCGACATGCGGGAGCAATCCATCCTGCTGGCTCTTGTTGAACCGATGAATCTCGTCGACAAGGAGAATGGTGCGTTGGCGATAGAGGCGCTTGCGCTCCCTGGCATCCGCAGTAACGCGCCGGATATCGGCAATGCCCGCCATGACGGCATTGAGCGTCTCAAAATGACTTTGGGTGCGGTTGGCAATAATCCTCGCGAGCGTGGTCTTACCGGTTCCGGGTGGTCCCCACAATATGAGCGAACTAAACAACCGGTCGGATTCAATCGCGCGCCGCAGCAACTTACCAGGGCCCACGATGTCCTCTTGGCCAATAAATTCATCTAGAGTGCGCGGACGCATCCTGGCGGCCAGTGGCTGGGTCTGGTTAGTCTGCTCGGCCTCGGCGTGCGCAAACAAGTCATCCGGCATGCCGCGATGATATCAGCGCAGGTGACATCAGGCAAAAGCGCCTCGGACAAGCGACGCGAACCTACAATATTTTCGACTCCACCTGCTTTGCGATCAGCACCAAGCGATACGAATTGTCCGTAAATGGCCAGCAGGTAACCAGCGTCAACTTGTCTTCGCCATCTTGCAACAACAACTTGCCGTCTTCCAACAAGACGGCCATGGGCTGGTTTCGCTGCAGCAACAGTTTGCAATCGGATAATTCATAGGTCGCTTCATGCTGCTTGCCCTTCACCTTGATCATGATGCCCTGTTTTATGCCGTTCGCGTGACCATCCGGAGTGCGCGAGCAAACTTTTGTGACATCACCAGGCAGCAGGTTCAAATTTTGAAATACCAGCCCATCGATGTTGTGATGGCCGCTCATTACAAGATTGCCTTCCTCGCCAAGACGCGCACTGTCATCATGCCAGCCTGCTGTACGTCCACTCGGAAGGTTCCACTCGTAGCCGCCATTTACCTGGATCAAACCCATCTTGGTCACGGCTGCCTGGAGCTTGATGTTGGAAATTTCCAGTCCAATTGGAATTTCAGCCGGCGGCGGCGTTGCCGTTGGCTTTGGGGTTTGGGTTGGTGACAGAGCCGTGGCCGTGGCGGGGATCGGCGACGGAGAAGCAATCGGGCCTTGGCTTCGGGGAGTAATCGTCGGCAATTCCTCGGAAGCCTTTGTTGTCGCGACCGGGACGGACGAGGCTGTTGGGAAACGCGTCGGAGTGGGGAAAACAGTCACATCAGGCTGCGATGTGACCTGTGCTCCGCATGCCATCATCATTAAAGTTAGCGACAAAAGACCGATTGTGGGCGCACGTTTCAATTTCGAATCACACATTAAGCATCGTCCTGAATCAAACTCAGTATACTCATTTGACCAAATGTTGATGAGAAGTTTGCATGGTAACACCGCGATCGTCACCGGGGGCGCACATCGCGTCGGTAAAGTCATTGCACTAGCCCTGGCCGAAGCAGGTGCGGATATTGCATTGCACTATGGCCAAAACGTTCAGGAAGCCCGGCAAACAATCGATGAGCTGCGGCACTTGGGGCGGACGGCGCGCATGTATAAGGCGGATCTGGGCGTCTGGTCTGGTGCTCGGGAGCTTGGACATCAGGTCCTTTCCGATTTCGGTCATGTGGATATCCTGGTCAATAGTGCCAGTTCATTTGTTCGTGCCGACTATCTTGCCACTGATGAAGCAGCGTTTGATGCGGCCATGGACGTGAATATAAAAGGGCCCTTTGCCTTGGGTCAGGTCGTCGCCGAAGACATGATCCGAATGCGCAGCCAGGACGTCATCATTGCCGACCTTGACAGCGGCGGTGGGCCCCTCAAACACGGTAACATCATCAATATCGTGGACGAAGGCGCCATGGTTCCCCGAAATCCGTATGCCGCTCACGGGGTCAGCAAGAGTGCCTTGCTCGCACTTACCAGGCTTCAAGCAGCCGAGCTTGGCCCGTATGTGCGGGTAAACGCGATATGTCCGGGCCCGGTACTCAAACCGTCCACTCTTGATGATGCCGCCTGGCAGAATCTCCGCAACAATAATCCTTTGCGCATTGTGGGTAGCGCGGAACAAGTGGCGGAATGTGTCATGTTCTTGATAACCGGGCCGCATTTTATTACCGGGGATTGCATCATGCTGGAAGGCGGAGCAAACCTGTTTCGCGGGATGCGGGGCTGACATCCGGTTGACATGCTCAGCCTGACTGACATTTCCAAATCATTTGACGCGACCCGCGTGCTTCAGCATATTGATCTGGACGTTGCACCCGGAGAAATTCTGTGTCTGTTGGGCGCCAGCGGAAGCGGCAAAAGCACATTGCTCCGCATTGTGGCCGGTCTTGAAAAACCTGACAGTGGCACGCTTCGCCTTGACGGACGTTCGCTTGATGGCGTCCCGGTCCACGAACGCGGCTTCGGGCTGATGTTCCAAGAATTTGCATTATTTCCGCATAGAAATGTGGCGGCCAATGTAGCCTTTGGGTTGCGCATGGCGGGTCTTGAAAAGTCAGTCATTGCGAGGCGCGTGGAAGACGCACTCGCGCTGGTTGGTCTGACTGGATACGGAAATCGCGATGTGAGCCATTTGAGCGGTGGTGAGAAGCAGCGTGTTGCACTGGCCCGGAGCATCGCCCCCCGGCCAAACTTGCTGATGTTGGATGAGCCACTCGGATCACTGGATCGCGGACTGCGAGAACAACTTGGCGGGGAGATTCGCGACATTGTAAAACGATTGGAACTGACTTCAATTTATGTCACACACGATCAAACCGAGGCATTTGGCATCGCGGATCGTGTAGCGTTGCTCCATCATGGCGCAATCGAACAAATAGCGGCGCCGCGCGTGCTTTATCAAAAACCGGCAACGCGCTATGTCGCGGGTTTCCTTGGGCTCACCAACGTGTTTGAAGGCCGAATAATCAGGGTCTCCAACGAAGCCTTTGAAATTTCCACCGATCTTGGAAAGATTACGGTGGCGCAAACCGACAAACCGGTAGATATTGGGCGGCAGGTCGCCGTTATTGTCCGGCCAGAAGCCGGACTCTCGGCAGGTGAGGCGGGCACCGGGCTTATCCTAGAAGGAGATGTCATCAAGCGTGCCTTCCGCGGATCCACCGAGAGGGTAACGGTGCGGCATGCAAGCGGCGCAACCGTTGAATTGGATATGCTGCCGTTTTCTGGTGACCGGATTCGGCTTGTCGCTGATCAAACCGCACTGTCCGTGCTGCCATCATGACAATTCCAGCGCTTAACATTCACCCGTATAATCCCATTTGGCGTGTGCGACGCTAGACCGAAGGCTATTCAGGAGAAGCGCCCCAACCAACTCAACAACGTACACCTTTAGCACCGCCGTCCCGTCATTAAGGCGGGTACTAGTGCTTAACGCGACTTATGAACCACTAAGCGTGGTGCCGGTGACGCGCGCCATACACTTGACGATGAATGACCGGGCGGAGATCATCGAAGAGAGTGACCAACTCATACGAAGTGCGCATCTGACGATGAGCGCGCCGTCTGTGATCCGGCTGCGGCATTATGTGCGCATTCCCCACAACCTTCCAATGCCGCTTAGCAGGCGTGCCATACTGACCCGGGATTCGCATACGTGCCAGTATTGTGGAACGCAACCGGGCCGGGAAAACCTGACCATAGATCATGTAATGCCGCGGAGCAAGGGTGGCCGAACCGAATGGGATAATGTCGTGGCAGCCTGCGGCGCGTGCAATCGAAGAAAGGGTAACAAGACCCCCGACGAGGCCGGCATGCCGCTGCTCACGATCCCGGTCCGCCCACGTTTTTGGGCCATGGCATTGGCAACAATCGGTGGACACGAAGCTTGGCGCAAATATTTGCGCTGAGTTTGACGCCATGGCAAATCCATTTACCCGCGCATTGACCGCACAAGGCAGCAGCAACCGTCTAATTGGTTTTGTACGTAACTGGGACAGACTCGAGCAGGTCATCATTCGCGTTTATCGAAGCGCAAAGGCCGACGAAATTGATGACCAGGAGTGGCATGAGGTGCACGCCATTTTGTCAGTGGAGCTGCCCGATTGGTCATCCGAATTGGCACCCCATTGGCAGGGAACACTAATTGGAGGTCAGCCAACCGCGATAAGCCCTTTCGAAGCGCTCATTGGTGCGGCACATGCACGTGACTTTATTGGAAATCGGCAGGCGATGCGCACGCTTCCAGCGGCGCGCGAAGCATTAAACAAGGCGATCGTGAATGCCGGAGATTGTCGAATCTAAATGAACGTTGTGCGCAGATTCTGGCCACTTGCGGTCATCCTGTTCCTCTATTTCGTGCTGGGCGCGGCTTATGCCATGCGAATCCCGGCCTGGCAGGGCCCAGACGAGCCGGCACACTATAACTACACGCGCCAACTCGTCGAAACCGGGCAATTACCCGTGATTGAAACATCTGATTGGAACGCATCCCTCGTGCCTATCGCGCCCGAGAATCGAGACGTACCGGTTGCCCGGATCACATATGAAGATCATCAACCCCCGCTCTTTTACGCCCTGACGTATCCGTTCTACATTGCATCGGATGGCAACCTGGCCGTGCTGCGTCTGGTATCGCTAGCCATTGCGGCAACGACCGTGATCATGGCCTATCTGTGCACACTTGTAATCGCCCCGGAGAACATTAGTGTGGCAGCATTTGCGGCAGCCACAGTTGCGTTCCTTCCACAACATCTGTTTATGATGGCCAGCTATAACAATGACGCACTTAGCGAGGCATTGCTAGCTACGACGCTCTGGCTGGTCATCCGGCGGCTGATGTCACAGACGGATGAAATGACCCGACCGACCATGCTCGGTATGACCCCGGATCTAATCATCATTGCGCTGACGGTTGGTGCGTGCATGCTGACCAAGGCGCAAGCGTATCTTGCACTACCGCTGGCTGTATGCGCGGTGGCGTTTATCCAACAATCGCACCGCAGACGCGCACTTGCAAATGGCGCTCGAACTGCCATACTCGCCGCGATCGTGCCCGCGATGTGGTGGGGGCGCAACGCCAACTTGTATGGCGGGCTGGACCTGCTGGGTTTGCAGCGGCATAATTTGGTCGTCACCGGCCAATTGACGACGGCCACAGCCATCACTTTGCGCGGTATTGCGGGTTGGCTAACATATGTTTTTCAGACTGGCTTTCAAAGCTTCTGGGGCCAGTTTGGATGGATGAGTATCCCGCTCAATCAACAGTTGTACACCGCGATGCTGGCGGTTTCCGTTGCGACGATCATAGTCATCGTGCTGTGGTGGATCAAGCCGGGGGCACGAGGGGCGCAACAACGACATGCCTTTTTCATCCTGGCGTTGTTGGCGGTGATGACCCTTGGCGCCTTTGTCTGGTACAACGCTCAATTTGTGCAAGCTCAAGGACGATATCTATTCCCTGCGTTGGTTCCGATTGCAGTCGCAGGTGCGTTTGGGTGGCACCATGTGAGTTCGCCATGGAAAATTGTGCATCGCTGGCTCTGGTTGGTGCCAACACTGGCGCTGTGCCTGCTGGATGCCTATCTTCTGGTCAGGGTTATTTTGCCGGCAATGCGCGCGGTGTGAAGCCTGCATGCCTGAACACACACACGTTGTCGTCCCCTTCACCCGTTTCAAAATGGTATGTGATGTACCCGTCCTCACCAACTGGAAGCGCCCAGACGCCCCGGCTTGATTTAAGATACCAAGCATCTGCAGACGGCAACCTTGGGCTGAGCTTGAACGCGCCGAGCACATTAATGACATGCTTCCGTCGTTCCGGAACAAGCTTGTCAAAGGAACGGATAAACTGGGCCGTGCATCTAAAAATCAAGGCGTCCTCTTGCGCAGTGCAGATGTCAACGGATCTTGGTCCGTTTGAGTCAGTGCCCGGACGAGCTCATCCAAATTACGAAAATCCTGGTACTGGCCGGTAGCAAGATCCTTATTCGCTTGCTTTTCAGCGGACTGCCAAGAATCTCCCCAATACCAACCGTCCCGTGGCATGTCACGCAACTCCATCTCGCCGATGGGATTTAGTCCAATGACGGAGCCGTCACGCCGTCGCAACAGGTTCGCCCGCGCAAGGATGGAGAAAACCAATCGACGAATCGAGTCAAGCACAGTCGTAAGTTTAGCGAAAAATCCGCGGAAAATCTACACGCGCCGCCTAAACCAATGCGTCCTTTATTGACTGGGCAACGTCGTGCGGCACGATATGACCAAGCTCCTCGATGCTGGCAGATTGAATACCCTCAATGCTCCCAAATTGAACCAGTAAGCGCCGTCGTCGAAGCGGCCCCACACCTTTAATCGAATCCAGACGCGAGGCCATACCAATCTTTTGTCGCTGGGCACGATGACCGGTGAGCCCAAAACGATGAGCTTCGTCGCGAATACGTTGCACGAGGAAGAAAGATTGGGCGCTGCGAGGCAGCAAAATGCTCGATGCCTTACCCGGTAAAAAAATCTCCTCGTTTTGCTTCGCAAGCGAACAAACCGGAACGATATGCAGAAGGTCAAATTCTCGGAGTACCTCGACCGCGATACCAAGCTGCCCCTTGCCCCCGTCGATCAACAACAGATCGGGTAGAACAGCAAATGACTCGTCCAGTTTTTTTCCGTTTGGCTTGGATGATGGCCTCCGCGACAACGGCGATTTGTCATTCCCAATGGCGACGCCACCGTCAGTGCCCTGCCCGTCCTTCCACCGGTTAAACCGTCGTCGCAAGGCTTGTCGCATGGATTCAAAATCATTTGGCCCCTCAATATCCTTGATGTTAAACCGGCGATAGTCGCTCTTCCGGGATGTACCGTGTACAAAAACTATCATGGCCGCCATCATGGCCGTACCCAGCGTATTTGAAATGTCAAAGCACTCAATGCGGGTGGGCAATTTGGGGAGCTCCAAAGCATCCTGCAACTCCTTAAGCGTGTTCTCCTGTCGGTGGCTGTCCTCCTCCCACTGTGCCTTTAGCGATGTCAACGTTTCGACCGCATTTTGTCGGGCCAAGTCCAGCAGACCACGGTCAGAGTCGGTCTTTGGCAGCAGGAGCTTGACGCTATGGCTGGTCTTGTTGGCAAGCCAGTTCTCGATGATCATCGCCTCCTCCACCTGACGTGGAATCAAAACTTCCGGCGGAATATAGGCGGCCTCGTCGTAAAACCGCTTGAGAAAGCCATCAAGAACAGTTTGCTCATCCTCGCCTTCGGCGCCATCCAATACAAAGTATTCCTGACCAAGCAACTTGCCCCCGCGAATAAACATGATTTGGACGCAGGTATCACCCTCGTTGCTGGCAAAGGCGATCACGTCCTGATCTATCGCATTACTATTTACGATTCGCTGCTTCTGCGCCACATGTTGCACCGCCTTTAGCTGATCGCGATACATTGCCGCTCTTTCATATTGAAAGCCGTCCGCGGCCCTGCCCATTCGCGCGGTCAAATCGTTGATAACCAGGTCGCTTTTGCCTTCAAGAAAATCGCACAAGCGTTGAATGGTGGCTCGATATTCCGCTCGCTGAATCGCTCCGATGCACGGACCGCTGCACAGCTTGATGTCGTAATACATGCAGGCCCGACGATCCTGACCGGTGATATCCCTGTCGCAATTTAGGAACGGGAACATTCGCCGAAGTGCGTCACGGGTTTCATAAACGGCCTTTGCGCTCGAATATGGACCGTAGTAGCGGGCGCCATCCTTATCCATGCGCCGCGTGACCATTACAGTTGGAAAGTCATCCTGCCAGGTAACCTTTAAATACGGATAGCGTTTGTCATCCTTTAACAGAATGTTGTAACGCGGTTTGTATTTCTTGATCAGCTCGGCTTCCTGGATCAACGCTTCGAGCTCGCTACCACGCACCACAAATTCGATGCGGTCAATATTCTCGACGAGACGCCCGGTCTTTGGGCTGGTCACCCAGCCAGCGGGATTAAAATACGAGCGCACCCGGTTGCGCAAATTAATTGCCTTGCCAACGTAAATGACCGTATTGTTCTTGTCGTAGTATAGGTAACAACCGGGCATCATGGGGAGCGTACGAACTACCGGCTCCAGGTGGTCGGGAATGGCCATGGTTAGGTTGCGATCATTCGAACTGATTGAATCGGTCCACTGACCTTTTGTTGGATTAGTGTTTCCTTTACAACCCGGTGCAGATCGGCCAAAACCTGCAAGTAGTAATCATGATGACAATGCACGTGCGTGGTTACTACCGGCCCGGTTTTGAATGCCGAAATAAACGCGGTTGGCGCCGGACTGATTTCCACGTGCTGAATTGCCCTGGCTGCGATTGAAAGCTGTTCAAGTATCGGGCCATGATCATGATCCCCATCTATTTCCACGCTTACGGCCGCGACCCGTGAGAGGTTGGCGCTAAAGTTGGTAATGTTATCGCCAAATAGCTTATTGTTGCCAACGATCACTTGTAAACCGTCGACCGTGTCCAACACGGTGGTGACCATGCCAATTTCCTTGACAACCCCGGTGACGCCCCCACCCTCTATTTGATCGCCCACTTTGAACGGACGCAATACCAACATCAGAAGACCCGCCGCAAAATTGCCAAGCAATCCGGAGATCGCCGCTCCGATTGCCAGGCCGGCGCCAGCCAGCAGCGCGGCAAACGACGTGGTTTCTATACCAAGGAGGCTTATGACACCCACAACAAGGGCAACAGTCAAAAGCACTCTGACCGTTGAGCTTAAGTAGCTTGCCGCCGTGCTGTCCATCCGCTGACGCTGAAATCCACGCTGGGTCAATGTGACGATGAGTTCGATCACCCGGCGGCCCACCAACCACACAACCAGTGCAAGCAACAGCTTGATCAGGGTGGGAACAACGACTGTTAATACAAAGATTTGCAATTGTGCGACTTCCATAAATGAGTTTCCCGATGCCGGCCGGATACCGACCAATAATTTCAGTAGAACGTAATTATGCTGCGTTTCGCTGCCGGTTGGCACCGGCGATTCCGTGGGCAATGACGATAACCTTGTCGTCAGAACCCAAAGTGAACGTGTGTGACTTTCGAGGATTGATTACGATCCCATATTCTTTGTGTGCGTCCCCCTTTTGTGCTGCGATCCGATAGCCTATCGCAATTTCGCCTTTGCGCTGAGCGGACGCCACAAGTGCGTAAAAAGTCAGGTTTCGATTTGATTCAACGTAGTCGGTAGCAGGCCGAAGGTAAATTTCATTACCTTCAGAGCCAAACAATTCTCCAAATACCACGCCAACCTCGCGATTCTCCGAAAGTTGAGCCATCATGAGGCTGGTTAGTTGATCACTGACGATGAAATCGTCGGCTCGTGTCACCTCGGCAAGTTCACGGTTGCCAATGTCCAGAATTTCAGTGGTCAGGCTAAACGTTTGCCCGTCCCGCTCGATCATGTCACGCAAATGAAGCAGTGTCATTAAGACCCGTGCATCCGCCCTTTGCACCGTATCGAAGATTTCCGCGAGCAAAATCACATGCTGAAAACCATCCAACTGAACCGACTCCAACAGAGCCCTGCTATTGATATTGCCGGTTTCAACCGTGACTGCGAGATTTTCTAGGTTCGACTCCAGGTGGTGCAATGCTGCTTCATCCGGAGGGTGTACAGTGACCACATGCGCTGTGGAACCGGGCCCAACATATGCATCGAGTTCCTGGATCAGCCGCAACCCGCGTGCATTCCAGCCAAGAATCAACGAGTGCTCAACCTTTGGCTCGCGCGAAGTTTCATTTCGAATCGCATCCAGCTGGAGGCTTGGCTGAGGCAGGCCATCCAATGGAATCTGGCTATCGTCAATGGCAATGACAATTGCCTGGTCGCCTGCCGCAATCAAAGTCTCAACGTGCGGGTTCAACACAATCTCGCCCGAGCTGCGTCGCAATCCAATGACCACGCTCGTGTCGTACGCAAATTGGGCCGCCCCAAACGTCATGCCAATCAGCGCCGGTTGCGAGGTGAAATAAACTTCGCTTCCGCTGTAATCCAACAAATGCACGTAGATGGTGGCAAGACCGCTTTGACGACAGGTCTGCGCAATAATCCGGGCAATTAAATCCGAGGTAAGTACAAACTCAGCATCTTTTCGACCCACAATCTGAGCGACATGCAAATTCTGGGGCTCCTTAATCTCGGCCACAATGTTGAGCGGAGACCCGCCAATTCGGCGCTTTTCCAGTGTCAAAGCGAGAATGGATTTGATGACCTCGGCATCCGGATCGCCATCCGAGCCAGCCAATACTATGATGGACTTTGCAGAGAATGGCCTCCCAATCGCAATATCAATCGGATCAATCGGGCTGCCTCGGCGGCAAATAACATGGGTGGTTCTCCAATTTGGAATGCGCGCGCGGATTTCATCCTCCATTTCCACTTTATCGCGATCGGCCACGATCACAATGTGCGCACTACGCTGACTTTCATTGGCCATGATCAATTGAGCCACTACCGTGATCACCTTTGCCGACCAGCCGAGGATAAGCGTATGTCCGCTTTCGGCGACCAGCGAGCGGCCTTTCCGCAACTCACGTAAGCGCTCTTCAATGGCATTTGACAGCACACCGATCAACAAGGCCACAATAAACACGCCTCCGAGGGTATCTACAAACATAAGTCCACGAAACGCCCAACCTTGATCGCCGCCAAAGGTCCCGGCATCCAGGGTGCGCACCATGGATAGCCAAAGCGCTTCGACAAATGGGACAGGTGCACCGTCTGCCGGCGCGGCGCCGACCAGGGTCATTGCAACTGACACCACCAAAATTAACACGGCGGCCATTAGCGTTAGCAGCCCGATCAATCCCGCGGAGCCACGGCCGATTAGTTCATCCAAGAAATAGCGGATACGCTGACGAATGGTGAGAGGTTGATTCATGGTGCGGCGAGGAATCTGCGAGTTTGCAATCTTATTACAAGCGGCATCATGCGCCCACGGCCCGCATTCAGTCCACTGTAAATTGACCCAGAGTGAAATCCTGAGCCCCATCCGCAGTTCGCAAGCGTTCGCCGGTGGCTCGATCGTACAGCGCGACAAGCAAACGATACGTGCCGGACGGCAGCTTCTCGCGAATCAGCAGTGCCCGGCGATCCGTTATGACGTCACCACTCCTCCATTGGATTGAAGGGAGCAACCCGTTTACCGCGTCACCGTCATTCTGGGCAATCAGTGCGTTCTGCACGTCCACCAATTGCAAGCTAATTGCATAAAAGCGCTCAAGTGGCGTCAGTGCTGTAATCTGCAGGTCAGTTTCCACAATTTGTCCTTGGGATAGGCTTCCTCTCGCATGCGGCGCAGCAATTCGAATTCGATCGCCAAACGTGGCGGTTAAGAAGGTCTCCTGTCCGCTTAACGACGGATTGCGTGAAAACAACAAGACGCTGAGCGTACCGATGCTGACGCGATCCACGTAAGCCAGCTCGCGGCGAAGCCACATGACGGCGCCGGTATCCGACGCATCAGGATCGCGCAGATAGTTGAGACTCCAGACACGATCAGACCCTACCGTTGCAGCCGGCAACAGCGCGTTGGCGTTGTCCGGATTGGCAAAGTCTTCACGCCAGGCATACGACCCTGCCAACTCTGGAGCGTAGCTATCCATCATGGCCGGCATCCAGATGTAGGTACCCAACACGATATCGCCCGGGCGAATCCAGTGACGCAGCGCGGCAAGCATGGGTCGGTAATCGTTAGCTGAATCTATCGGAGACGTATAAAAGCCGGCAATACACGCTAACAGCAAAAGCGCACATGCGGCGATTGCGGCGCGCGGCGCAATCGGCCGCGCCTGTGCCCCGCGAGCAGGCGCAAGCGCCACTGCCACCAGAGCCAGCACGCAGGGCAATGCGTAGAGCAGAAATCGAGGGTAAAAGAACGTGACCCGCAACTGTGTCAGAAATGCAAATGTTATGGGGATAACCAGGCTTGCGCCGAACCACACCAGCCCGCATAATTTGGCGTCACGTTGAACGCGGACCAGGCCCAAAATAATTAGCCCGGCGAAAACGATCGCACCAAACGTTTGCGCCCACTCCGGTGCTGATGTGCCTGCCGACCACTCGCCCAGAACTAGCCGCAACAGATCAACCGGGTTCAGGGGCGAGTGGCTCGAAAGACCGAGTGAACCTCCGACGACTGCCGGCAGCGAGACCGCCGCCCAAAGTGCATTGGGTGCAAGCGCCAAGCCCTGAACCAGAAGGCGCCGAATCACATCACCTCGCAGACCCGGCAAGGAAACACGCCCCCATTTCCACACGGTTGCCATCCACCAAAGCCAGTGCATCCCCAATATCGGCACAATGTAATAGTGTGTGCCAAGCGCCGCGGCCAGCGACATTACATAAACCGCCATGACCACGCGTGACCGACCGGTGCGCGTCCACGCAATCCACATCCACCAGCTGAGCAGGACCAAGCAGGCGCCCATTGCATAGCCTTTGGCCTGCTGTGCATAGTCAATGGCAAACGCACTCATGGCAAGCAACAGGCAACCGACCACAGTGACCGATGAACCAGCCCGCAACAGCCGTAACACCCTGGCGAACAGGGCCACGGTCAAAACGGCGTAAAACGCCGAATAGCTTCTTACCGCAAAGGGCGTGATTCCAGCCATCCGCATCCACAATCCCATGGTAAGCCGATGGATCATTGGATCGGTTTCACCCGTGCGTAGCACATCAGCCAATAACCTATCCCAGCCGATCCAGGCGAAGTAGATGCTATTGCCTTCGTCAAAGTGCAGCGGGCGCCGGTCAAGAAACGCTAGACGAAGCGCAAAGGCCAATAGAACGAGCGCCACTAAACTGATCCGAATTTTGGTGACGGCGACCGGGTATTTCAAGCTGAAAAGACAAAGATCGCAAAGGGTCTCTTTGCGATCTTTGGAGTGGTTTCGCGTGCGCGAATCTACTTCATGCCAGCCATCAACTTGGCCAGTGAATCCGGGCTCGGGCGCAGCTTTGCGTTTGGAATTTGCGAAAGCGGCAGACCGCTTGAAATATCCTCGACCTCGGCCAGCGATTGGGCGCTGGGGTCGACATATATCAGGCCGGTAATGAAACGCTTGGAATCGCGTGCTTCCATGCACAGCTTCATCGCGGCGAACTTGTCGGTAGGATCGTGGCTGTCGGCGGTTTTCTTGAGAATAACCTTGCTTCCATCGTGCATCTCAACCACCTGTTCCTCGCCGTCCTTGTAGTCCGCAATCATGATTTCTTCGTGTGGCGGCACATAACCAAAGTCGTTAATTCGCTCGTCGTGCTTGCGGCCCCAGTCATAGCTCTTGGTGCTGTCTTCTTTGTTGTTAAACGTCACGCATGGGCTGATGATATCCAACATCGACGTGCCGCGGTGCGCGTATGCAGCCTTTAGGAGTGCCATGCATTGCTTGGGATCACCCGCAAAAGAACGCGCGACGAATCCACATCCGCTGGCGATTGCCTCAAGACACATGTCAATTGGCATGAAGTCATTGCGACCGGCGTGGCGAAGCATGGCGCCCTGGTCACTGGTGGCGCTAAACTGACCCTTGGTTAGTCCATAGACGCCGTTGTTTTCAATGATGTAAATCATCCGCACATTGCGACGCAGCATGTGTTTGAACTGGCCGAATCCTATGCTCCCCGTATCGCCGTCACCGCTGACGGCGATACCGTGCATGGTGTGGTTGGTCATCAACGCGCCGGTCGCCACGGCCGGCATACGACCATGCAGCGTGTTGATGCCAAACGAGCGGTTCATGAAATAGGCCGGGGACTTCGAAGAACAGCCAATGCCACTGAACTTTATGACGGTTTCGGGCTTGACCCCAAGCTCATACATGCTGTTGATGATTTGGGCGCTGATCGAATCGTGTCCGCATCCATTGCACAGGGTGCTTTCATTGCCCTTATAGTCGGTTTTGGCAAGTCCGGACAGATTCAGCGCGACAACCGGTTTGGCTGCCGCGGGACCCGCCGGCTTCACCGTGGCGGGCATATTAATATTGGCGATATGCTCCTTTACGATCGGAGCAGTGGGTTTATTTTCAGTCGTCATGGTTATTTCTCCTTGGACAGAATCGCTTCGCTGACCCACTTGGCCGTCAGTGGCATGCCGTCATTCAAATTACAGGCTACCAATTTGGTGCCTGCGGCTGGATTGTGCAATCGAAGCAGGGACAGCATCTGCGCATCGGTGTTCATCTCTACTACGTAGACCCGCTTATGCGCGGCCACAAAGTCGATGATGCTGTTGGCAAGCGGCAGTGCCTTGATCCGCAGGTAGCTGATCTTGTAGCCCTCTTTGGCCAATCGCGCACGGGCCTCGCTGATTGCCGGATCGGTGCTGCCGAAGCTGATGATCGCGATTTCCGCACCATCCACCTGATCAATGACCGGCTGGGGCGCGATCGTTCGGGCGGTTTCATGCTTTTTGCCGAGTCGGGCCATATTCTTGACCCAGTCTTCACTCTTTTCGGTCAACCCTGCAACTTCGTTGTGGCCCGAACCGCGCGTGAAATAGGCTGCGAGCGGATGATCCGTACCTGGCAACGTGCGCCAACCGATGCCATCGCCGTCAACATCCCGATAGCGGGCAAAGCCCTTTAGGCGGTTGAGGTCGTCGGCACTCAGCACTTTACCCCGATCCAGATCAGTCGCGGGATAGTCAAACGGCTTGCTCATCCATTGATTCATGCCAAGATCAAGGTCACTCAATACAAACACGGGAGTTTGCAATCGCTCGGCCAGATCGAGCGCGCGCCATCCAAATTCAAAGCACTCATAAATGCTACTTGGCAGCAGGCACACGTTTTTAGTGTCGCCATGGCCAAGGAAATACGCCTTCAGCACGTCACCTTGTGATGTTCGGGTGGGCAAACCGGTGCTCGGTCCCATCCGGGTCACATCCCAAATAACCGCCGGGATTTCGGCGAAATAGGCATACCCGGTAAACTCGCTCATCAAGGAAATGCCCGGGCCACTAGTACTGGTCATGCTCCGAGCGCCCGCCCAGCCAGCACCCACGACCATGCCGAGGGCGGCAAGCTCGTCCTCGGCCTGAATGACCGCAAACGTGGGTTTGCCCGTTTCCTTGTCCATCCGCAACCGGGGCAAATATTCATCGAGGGCATCTGCAAGCGACGTGGCGGGCGTGATTGGATACCAAGCCACAAAATTCACGCCACCATAAATGCTGCCAAGGGCGCCAGCCGTGTTTCCGTCCAGCATGATGAGGCCCTCAGTTCCATTCATCTTCTCCACCCGATATGGCTGGTCATTCTTCCAGTTTTGACCGGCCCAATCAAAGGCTGCTCGCACCAGCTTCATGTTGCTTTCGACCGGTTTTTGCTTACCCTTGAAGTGAAAAGTCAACGCATCTTCAATGGCTTTGAGATCAAGACCCAGCAAATAAGCCAAACCTCCAACATAAACCATGTTGGCCCCATAGGTCTTCAACTTGGCGTCGGTCTCATACTGGTTGGCCATTTTTTTGGCCGGGATCGGATAATGGAAGACATCGGTGCGCTGCATCGGCATCTTGATGTCGTCGGCGTAAATAAACACACCGTTTGGCGCCACCTTTGCATAGTCATCAATCGCGCTCTCAGGATTCAAGGTGATCGTAATTTCATTGGCGTCGCGGCGTGCGGTGTAACCCTCGCTGCTGGCTCGAATGGTGTACCAAGTCGGGCGACCTTGAATATTTGACGGGAATACGTTTTTCCCGACCACCGGAATGCCCATTTTGAACAATGCGCGCAGGATGGTCGAGTTCGCCGTTTGCGATCCCGATCCATTTTTGGTTGCGGCCACAATCGAAAAATCATTTACGATGGTGGAACGCAGGGCGCCGTTGCTTGCCTCGACGCCAGGCTTCTCAATAACTGCTGACATGCTTTCTCCCTTGTTTCAAACTAAAAGTATTCTAAGCCGGAATCGCTTCTGATCGCCTTGTGCGACCGGGTGATTTGGGTCTCGATCCACGAGCATCGCGTTGCTGTAGCAACTTCGTATGCTCAATCAACAATTTTCGGGCCGTTTCAACCTCGCCCGCCGCGATGGCTGTGACAATATCCTCGTGATACCGCCAAACCTCGCACAAATAGCTGTAATCCGAAAATACATTCAATCCAACCGCTGCATAGCCTTCCCAATAGGCTTCAAGCAACCCTTTGACAAAAGGATTGTCCAATCGGCTAAATATCGCGAGATGCAATTCGCGATGTTCGTGATCGGGGATTCGAATGGGCGATCCATTCAGGCGCATCCATGCGGTGGCCACAATCTCTCGCAGCCTGGCGTGATCGTCACCGGTAAGACGTGCGACGGCTTCATCGAAATAGCTAAATTCAACGTGGTTGCGTAGCTGGCTAAATGCTTCGAACTGGTGCGGATCGCGCGCAAGCGCAAACAACAAACTGGTTTTGATCGCCGGAAGAAAATCAAAACTTTCAACCAGCATGCCCGTGCGCGGACGGACGGTGACCACACCTAGTAATTTCGCGACCTCAAGCTGCTCGCGCAATTTGCCCACGCTAATACCCAGCGCGGGCGCCAATTCATCCAATGGCTGCAGCCGATCACCAGAGCGGTGACCACTTTGCGCAATATGGCGCAGCAGGTCATTTTCCAATAGAGCCAACGACACGGATGATTTATTGTATCATCCGATTCATTAGATGATTCCGATTATTGGCTTTGCACTTGCTAATTACTTGCCTGGTGCCTTCTTAAAGCCAGCAGTAGTCGCTGCGGGCTCGGTGGCAAAGCATCGATCCGGTCTTGCCCGGGCATAGCCAGAGTGGGTTGAGAGGTAGTACAGATAGGTATTGTCGATAGCCTTTATGTCAAATGGCTTCAGGCATTCACCCGCAGTGGTCGGCGCGCTCTCGGTTGCGCCATTCACGACCGCTGCTCCAGTTGGCACGGATGGTGGCTGAACCGTTGGAACAATCACCGAGATCAACGGTGAAATAACCTGAGGCGCCGGCGACGCGTTCAAGACGGGTGTCGGTGGAACGGTGCTGATCACGGGGCGGGTCGGCGCCAGCAACCGTGCGGCCGAGGTTGGCGTTTCAACGACCGTAGGGGCGGGGGGCGTTGAGGCCGGCGATGGTGAGGAGCATGCCGAGAGAATCGAAATGGCAACCAACAGTTTCAAAGCGAGTTTCGTCATGTTTCCAACTTGTTATTTTGCGGTGGTGTGCTTGGCTAAGAAACCAAGCACAAGCGTATTGATGGGCTCGGGCTGTTCTAGCGTGCAGACATGTGCTGCATTTGCCACCAAATGAAATTCTGATCCCAGTATGCCATGATGAATGGCCTCCACGTGTTCGCGCGGAAACAGACGATCATGCTCGGCCGCAACAATGCAGGTTGGTACGGTTATTTCGTTTAGTCGTGCTCGGGCATCAAACTGGGTAAAGCCGTTTAGCAATCGCTCGGCTGCGGGCAGGTCAAGTGCGCCATAGCGCGCCCGGGCCGCGCCGATAAGTTCGGGTTGGCGCGCGAGCGTGCGCTCCGAATAAACATCCGCGTGAATCAAATCAAAGAAAAGCGCGCCGTCACCAAGCTGCGCAGCGCGCTTCCACCGTTGGATCATAGCACTCGTCAGGGGCGGGTTGTCGGCAACGCTGGCAATGATCGTGATGCTGCGCACCCGATCGGTATGCTGCAGCGCCATATGCAAGTTGAGGCGCCCACCGTAACTGGTTCCAACCAGATGGGTCGCGTGAATATCAAGAGCCGCCATCAACCCACACAGGTCTGCCGCATGCGTGGCGAAATCATACGCCTCACAAACCGGCTTGTCACTCTGCTTTTGACCGCGCATGTCATACGTCACCACGCAATATCGCGTTGCGAGCGCGGTAATCAGCGCCGACCACGAAGTAGTGTTCATAAACACACCATTGGTTAGGATTACCGGCTCAGCCACGGGCGATCCGTGGATTTCATAGTAAAGCGAGACATTATTTGTCTGAACGAATGGCATACGGATTCCTGACTGCAAAATACCACACGACTGGATGAGGAAACTGTGATTGCCAAATTGTGCCTCCGACCTTACAATTTTGCATAGCCATGAACAAGCAAATCCCAACCCTGCCAGGTGTCTTCGAACAGGATGTATATACCTCGCGCATCCGCACACACGTGCTCAGCAGTGGCCCGGTCACTGGCACACCGGTCGTTTTTATTCACGGGAATGCCAGCAGCGCAACGTTTTGGGAGGACATCATGTTGCGGATGCCGTCCCGGTTTCACTGTATTGCGCCAGATTTGCGCGGATTCGGCCTGACCGATGACAAGGTTATTGATGCCACAAAAGGCTTTGACGAATGGGCTCACGACATCCTCGCCTTGATGGATACGCTTGGAGTGGTGCGTGCGCACTTGGTGGGTCATTCGTTGGGTGGCGGAGTGGTTTGGGGGTTGATAGCGGCGGCCCCGGAGCGGCTCATCAGTGCCACGCAGGTCGCAGCTGTTTCACCCTATGGCTTTGGAGGCACGAAGGACATCTACGGCACGCCGTGCGCTTCTGACTTTGCCGGCAGCGGCGCTGGCGTCGTCAGTGCCGATTTTGCGCAGCGTATTGGTGATGGTGACCGAAGCAGCGCATCACCCACATCACCCCGCGTCGTCATGAACTCCTACTACTTCAAACCGCCGTTTGTGCCTGCGCGAGAGGAGGATTTGTTATCATCCGTGTTGTCTCAAAAAACCGGGCCGAACAAGTATCCGGGCGACAGCGTGGCCTCATCAAACTGGCCAAACGTCGCACCGGGGCGATATGGACCGGTCAATGCCATGAGCCCGAAATATTTGACGAACCTCGCAAAAGCGGTGGTGGCAGCCCAACCCAAACCTTCACTTTTGTGGATCCATGGCACCCATGATCAAGTGGTGGCGGACAACAGCCTGTTTGACATGGGCACGCTGGGGTCGCTCGGTGCGGTGCCCGGATGGCCGGGGGCGGATGTGTGCCCGCCGCAACCCATGGAAGCGCAAATCCGCGACGTTCTCGCCAAATATTCCGCCTCTGGGGGCAAGACTCGCGAAGTCACGATTGCCGACACCGGGCACACGCCTTACATAGAGAAGCCCGAGGCATTTATGGATGCGTTCCTAAGCGCGCTCACTTAAACGGGTTACTCGAAATCAAGGGCGCACACCCAGCAACAATCTTGAACGGGCCAGGGTGCTGCGCACCTTTTGTTCAACGCGCTCACGGATCATTAGCAACCGAATCAAGTCAAATGCCCGGTGTGTGTCCACCCGCACGTCATCATTCGTGAAAGCCACTGCCAGGGGTAGCATCCAACCTTCTACTTGGTTTCGCGCTCGTCGATCCAGTTTGTAATAGCCCTCCAAATAAGCAACGCGTGCTGCTTCCCGGCCAATCTCGATCACGGGAGAATTTTTTGTCCCCGGTGGCACTCGGCTTAATTGGAACGACAGTGCAGTAAATGCCACGTCGGCGTAGGGATTGCCGCGTGCGCATGAGCTCCAATCCAGGGCGATTGCGCCTCGATCTGCAAAGATTACATTATCCGCATGAAAATCGCCATGGCATACGCTGTTTCCATCAGGCAACCTCCTGAAGGCGCGCATGGCTGCCTCTCGCATGGCGACCGGCACTGGAGCTGTGCGAATTGCCTTTTCCAGCTCCGGCGCAAAGGGCGGCAACTCCATCACCTGATATTTGTGGATCCGGGCATGAAGCTCGGCGCCCGCCTTAACGCAGCTTAACATGGTGCCTGGGCTGCTGACGAACCGCTGCAGCGCCGTTTCTCCGACGATGCGCTCGCAGATTATGGCAGGCTTGCCTTCCACCTGAATGATTTCGAACACGTACGCAGACGGGATCCCGGCACGATTTATGGCTCGCGATTTGCTAAATTCCAATTCAATGACTCCAAGAGGAACATCTGAATGGAATATCTTTATCGCCTTACCTTCGCCCCAGGCAAAAATTTCGGCCGTACGCCCCCGTCCAAGCATTTCACCTTTCATACTCATGTTAAATCCGCTTAACAAGAGTCGAGTATACGCGGGTTTCCTCGATTAGAATGCCAGCATGATTGGAAAAGTGCGCAATTGGGCCGGCCTGCACCCAAAATTGGCTTCGTGGCTGTTTTTGGGCATCGGCATGGTGGTCATCCTGATCATTGCCGCGCGAGACGTGGGCCTGTTATGGAATCAATGGCTTTTCCTGATCTGCGCCACCGTCGGGCTTGCCGGACTGTGCGTCTGGATCATTGGATGGGAGGACGGCAAATCCGATGAGGATGATGCCGAACCTGCGAAAAAAGCTTGAGCCTGGCTAGCTGCCACATGATCGCCCGGCACAGTGCACGCCCAATTTTAGAAGTTCCGAATCACATACAGGATCCGGTAGCGGTAGTCGATATTGCATCTGTGTTCGCAACACGCACAGCGGCAAACCAATGACATTGAGTGGGCAGCCGTTAATGGATTGCACCGGGTGAAATCCCGCGTGTTGCATCGCATAACCGCCGGCCTTGTCCCATGGATCACCTGTGGCAATATAGGTCGTGATTTCCTCGTCGGTGTAATTGCGCATGACCACGTCGGTCGTGGCATGTGCGATCTGTCGCTCACCTGAGTCGGGATCGCGCAACACAACGCACGAATTCACGGTGTGGGTGCGCCCGCGCAGTGTCTCGAGCATTGCCCGCGCCTCCTGTTCGTCCGCCGGCTTATTAAGCATCGCGCCATCCATTAGTACTGTGGTGTCGCAGGCAATCACAAACCGGGGCGCCGACGCACCGCCACCGTTCAAATCAGCGACATCGCAGCGCTCGGCCTTGTCAAGCGTAATTCGCTCTTGCGTCACTAAGGGATGCTCATTCGGCAGTGCCTCCTCATTCACATTTGAGGGCCTGACGTCAAACACCACGCCGAGCGTCGCCAGCAACTGCCTCCGGCGGGGAGAAGCGCTTGCGAGCACAATGTGAGCCATGCTATTCATGAAATTAAAAGTCCGTGGTCAAACCGAGAATTCAGTACGGCGAAGCACTTCAATGTTCTCAAGCGCACGGCCACACCCGAGCGCGACGCATGCCATCGGCGCATCGGCAACGTAGGCGGGAATACCCACTTGTTGGGTCAAATATTCATCAAGCTTGCGCAACAAACTCGTGCCGCCGGTCATGGCCATCCCGCGGTCAATGATGTCGCTGGCCAGCTCGGGCGGTGTACGTTCAAGCACCGATCGTATGCAGGCCACCATGCTCAGCAGCGGCTCCTGCAGCGACTCGGTGATTTCGTTGGATGATATTTCAATGGTTCTGGGATAGCCGGTAACCTGATCACGGCCCTGGACCGGCATCACCAATTCATTTTCCAGCCGCAGCGCCGAGCCGATCTTTATCTTGATATCTTCCGCGGTGGGTTCGCCAATCGCCAGGTTATATTTGCGCCGGACAAACGCTTGAATGGCTTCATCCAGCCGCACGCCACCCGTGCGCACGCTGTTGGCAACGACAATTCCATTCATGCTGACAACTGCGGCCTCGGCCGTGCCGCCACCAATGTCCAAAATAAGGTTGCCGGTGGCCGTGTCGACCGGCAGCCCGGCCCCAAGCGCGGCGGCCATCGGCTCCCGCAGCAGGAAGACTTGGTTCG
The DNA here is from genome assembly GCA_025354985.1 of Chloroflexota bacterium. Taxonomy (GTDB): domain Bacteria; phylum Chloroflexota; class Anaerolineae; order J036; family Brachytrichaceae; genus AQU-03. The sequence goes on along the minus strand of JANXLU010000019.1, from coordinate 16,774 downwards.
CGTCGGCTCCAGCCTCAATGGCCGCCTCGCGTACGGCGCGCCGTTCCACGCTGGTTACGCCAAACGGAACACCGATAACCGCCTTGGGTGGCAATAGTTTCAATCCCTTGACCCGATTTATGAAATACCGCAGCATGTTCTGGGTAAACCGAAAGTCCGCGATCACGCCTTCTCGCACCGGTCGAACCACTTCAATTTCATTTGGTGTTCGCCCAAACATCTGTCGTGCGCTCTCACCCACATCCAATGGGCGCTCGTCCTTGCTTAGTATGGCGATAACCGAAGGCTCATGGACGACAATGCCCCGACCACGCACATAAATCAAAATGTTGACCGTTCCGAGGTCGATTCCAATTTCTTGTCTGAATAAGCTCAAAGCGCGTAGGATTGTAGTCGACGGATATGTTTTCTCAATCCGCTTTCAAAACCACATAAACCGGAAGCCCGCTGCGCTCGTACGCGGTAAAAACCTCGGTTGCATGATGCCCGGCTTCGGCAGCCAGACGGGTAAATTCCTTGCGCCGGTCAAACACGGCAAATCCCGGCCACTTTTCGTCACCACCCCATAACAAAACATAGACGTTATCGGGATTGGCAAGTGCTTCACGTGCACGAGCCCGAAAAGCATCGTCTGGTTGCGGTGTAAACCCGAAGATTTCCACCGGGCGCACGGCGCCGCGAGTCACCACTTCCACATTTGCCTGAATTCCCCAGTCGAGCGCAATCGGTTGTCCTATTCGGTTTTGTTCAAAGTAGCCTGCCAACGAATAGATGGCATCGGAAAAGCGACCGGAACCACCTGTTTGCGCAAGCGCAGCGTGATATTGCTCGTTCACCCACTGATCCCGGCTGACCGGGACTGCCAGCAATGCAACCAGCGCACACGCCGTAACCGGCACTCGCATGCTTGAACGAATATGAACGAGCGATGCCAGCCACTCAGCCAACCAAACCGATGCACAAGCCACGATCATTTGGGGCAACGGTAGAAGCACGAAGAAATGGGTGGCCCACAAATCGGACACGGTGAACGAGCTCATCGGAAGGTAGACCGCAACGCAGGCACACAGGGCCAGCCATTTGCGCCATTCCGCACGGCGTGTGGCTAAAAGCGATCCGATTACCATCGAAATTAGGAACGCCGGCACTGAAAAAACATTGCCATACGGCACGTTGGCCTGATACCAAAAGTAACTGCCGTTCAAAAACGTGGCAAAATCCTGCCAGCGTTTGACCAAATTCGCAATAAAGTTCGAATTTCGAACCCCATATTGCGTGGGTTCCAACAAGGATTTAAACAGCAAGGTCACCGCAGGCGACCCCAATCCACGGAGCAGGCCACTTACGTTGAAATAAATCAACGGCGACGCCCCAATCACCAAACCCAACATGAGTGGAGCCATCGCTCGCGGTGATACCGGCGAATCCACTTTGTTGCGAGTGCTGCGCAGCAATCCGGGCGTGCATATCATCCAAATTCCGCCAATCAGCGCGGTTAGCACCAGCCACCAGAGAAAAATAATCTTATCCCACAGACCCAAGCCAAGCAGCACACCGGCGCATAGCAACAGTGCACTTTTGTACCGCGAACCAGGCTGACGCAGGCGCACACGCCAAAGATCCAGAAGAAGCCAGGCCCCGAGTGACAGAACGGTCATGCTTGAGGTCACGGTAATGCCCTGCCGGGTAAACCAGATAAAAGACGGGCTTACAGCCAACAGCCCCACCGTAACCAAAGCAACGCCAAATCCGAACCAGCGCCGGACCAACATAAATGCCAGCACCATGGTCACACATGAGAAAAAAATCGGCTGGATGCGCGCGCCGAGATACCCAAATGTTGCAACAAACGGCAGACTGAGGTATCCGTTCAGGCTGCCCATGTAGTCCATGCGCATCAGCGGCCAACCGTTCAGTCCGATGCCCCGAAGCAATTCCGGCTGCGCTCCCCGTAGCAACGCCAGCATGGGGGTCAGGTCAAAACCCTCATCGTAGTAGAAACCCGGAAGCTGAAGCTGACGAAGCGAATTAAAAAGGAAAACCGCAAGCGCCAGCGTAACGACGGCGACAGGCGCGACTTTGCGTAGAGCAGACAACAGAACGAAATTATCGCCTAAGCGGGGCGGTCACGGCCAATTGAAGATTGCCCGGTGCATCAACAAACAATGGTGGTGCAGACGTTACGACCACGCATCAAGCCCTTATCCGGCGCGGGCTCCCAATCGAGGTTCACAGTTTCACCCCGGACCCAGGGGCAGTAGTCGTCGTGTGTATCGAGATTGCCGGCGAGGGCGCGCCGGGTTGCGCATCCACCCTGGCACCGGCAATTCGCGGCAGTGGGCGGTAATTGGCGCGCCATCACAAAATCCTCGGTGTCCAGAACCCCGCCGCCCAGCGTCTGCAGGTCCATGATGGTGGGTGCAGGACGCACAAAACCGTTTAGGGTGGCCGGCCAATAAACGCACGGTATGACCTGCCCGCGCTGGTTAAATCGAATACTTGTACGGGCGCACGGGCTCTGCACATCTTCGAATCCCATTGCGGCTCGAACGACCGGTTCATAGCAACTGACCACGCGGGTGACGCTGAACAGCTTGCGATAAGCATCCCAAAACTCATCATAGGTCAGCTTGTATTTGTCCGTCTTGACGGCTTGGTAGACGTTTACGCGCAGGTTGATATCAAGTGCCCGGGCGTGCGCCCCCAGCAGATCCATCTCGCCATATGTGTTCCGCATAATGGTCGCCAAAATGCTAACCTTTACACCTAGCTTTTTGCAACGGTCAATGGCCGTGTGGCACAGATCCCAATTGCCTTCATTGCGAAATGCATCTTGTTGCGCCCGTGTTGGAAAATCAATGCTCAACTCCACGTCATTAAACATGCGCAAGTGGTCATCATCCATGCTCATGATGGTGTAACCGTTGCTGGCAACGTTCAATTTGACGCCGCGCGCGTGTAGATATTCCGTAATCGGAATGAAGTCGGGATTCAGGGCGTTCTCACCCGTCCCCATTCCCAGGCTTGCGACTTCAACTGAGTCACAAATCATTTGAATCTGCGCAAGCGACATGTAATTGATGTTTACCGTGTCACGATAGCAATGCGCGCAAGCCAGATTGCAGTCATTGGTGAGACCAATACCAACCGAAAACTTTGGAGTTTGATTCATATGCAACTTGTACCGACCTATGCGGAGACCAACGCTGTCTGGGACGGATTCAACTAGCGCACCATTCTGGCCGCATGCAGCACCGCGATCACGGTCATACTATCGCGAATCTCGCTGGCCAGGGTCATCTCCACAACGTCCTTAAAGTTAAGCACACCCACTTCAAGAAATTCAGTGTCGTCCGGTATCGCGGATTTCTGAACGAGATCCGTACCAACAAATAGCTCGCCAACCTCGTAAATGACGGACTTTGACGTGTAATAGGTGCTCACATGCCTCAACGTATTGGCGTGATACCCGACTTCCTCAACCAGTTCACGTTGCGCCGCCGCCTCGGGTGATTCACCCGGATGCATGCCGCCTGTCGGCATTTCCCAACGCTGCCCTTCGCCATAGACATAGCGCCATTGACGCACCATCACCACCTGATCCCGATTGATGAATGGCAGCACGCCCACACAGCCACCGAAACTTACGACGCCATAAATGGTGGTCTTGCCATTGGGCATTTCCGCAACATCCTCACGCACCTTGGTCCACTTATTTTCATAGACCGACCGGCTGCTCAGGGTTTTCCAGGGTTTGGGCGCCACTATAAACTCCACTTTACGCCACAGTGCTGGCAGGGCCATGGAGCGGGCGACGTTCCCAGTACCGCTTCGCGCAGCGCGCCATAGCGCTCGCCATTCCACACATCGGCAAGAGGCTGATCCAACACGTTGCCCAACATAATACTTGGAAAGTCCGTGGTGGCAAACGGTGCAATACAACATGGTAATGCTATGCCGGTTGCAGTCACATACATAAGGGTCCACGGGCGATAACAACCCTTCCACGGATGATCACCATGCACATGCAGGCTCTCACCCGGCGTCGTGGCCCCGCTGGCCGTAAATCGCAGACCGTGTAGAAGTGCCAGTTCTTCACACTCAAGAATTATGCGCGCCTGCATTTCTTCCAGGCTCTTGTGCAAACTCTGCGCCTGGCTGGCGGTGGCGTCGGCATCCAGCGTCGCCCCGTCCCCAAAAAAAACAAGCCGTTGAAGGTGCACTTCAGGCACGCCCAGCTCGATGGCAAATTTAGCGATGGCCGGAAGCTCGTGCAGGTTCTCGCGCATGCCCACAAACCACAGGCTCACCCGGGGCTGCTTGGGCTCAACAAGCTTTCGCTCTGCGCGACGTAACATAAAGGCGCGCAGATTGTCCAGAATACGCGGCAGCTTGTCGATGCCGCGAAGCTGATCGTACAACTCGGGTGTGATCGCATCCAGGCTGACGCGAAGCTCGTCCAAACCGGCATCCACAACAGCGTCGCCCCGCTTTTGATCCAGCAGCACCGCGTTTGTATTAAAAAGCGTGTGCACCCCGCGCTGGTTTAGGTGCGCCACAAAGCGGGGCAATTCCGGGTTCATTAGCGGTTCACCAATGCCGTGCAGCACCACGCGCTCAATATTCGGTACGGCATCCACCACCTTCCGAAACTGCGACCAGGTCATGTGGTGTTTCGGCTCAAATGGCAGAAAATGGTCATAGGTCAGCGGGCAACTTTTGCACAGTGAGTTACAGCGGTTCGTAACCTCAATATAGAGCTGACGCGGAAGCTCAGTTGCCATACGACCGCGTCGGGCAAGGTCTATCGGTGGTTTTGCTTGAGCCATTTGCGAGTTTGTTGCGCGACGTGCCCGGGCAAGCCGTGTAATTCCTGTTTGAGCCTGACAAGGTCATCTGCGACATCAATGTCCTGAGTCATAGCAAGCTCAACCACGCTCAAATTTGCCTTTGCAATAGCGGCCAACGTATCAGCCACAACACGTGGCGTGCTCATTTCTATGGGAAGGAACAATTCCGGATGTGGTTCCTTCAATATCAACAGATAGTATCCACCATCGTCGCAGGCGCCTAGCGCGACATCAATCCCGCCCGCTACCAGATCAAAGCCATGGTCAATCTCAGCCGGGTCCACCAGTGGTGTGTCACAGCTAAGAACGCCTACACGCTGATAGCCACGGGAAAAGCAGGCATTGATCACGTGGTTTAGGCGCTCACCCAGGTTGGCGCCTTGCTGCAGAACCAGTTCAAAGTCCGGCGCCACACCTTTAAAAAAATCTTCGCGACCGGCCGGTGTATAGCCAATCCCGCACCGGGTATGCGAGGTACCGCGCATCAGGGCAAGCGTATCCGCCAGCAGGCAGGCATAGAACTCTGCTGCCGCATCGAGACCGATTGATGCGCCAAGCCGTGTTTTGGTCTGCCCACTCGCGGGGGCCTTGGCAATGGCCAGCAATATTTGCTCATCGGTTACGGGCGTCGAATCACTCAAATCGCTCATAGTCCCGGACAATGTTGCCTGTTTCAGGTAATCGTTTGGGCAGCCCGTGCCCACCAGCTCCGCCAACCACGCAACCGATCCACCGACAACTGCCCGCTGGCGCCCACCGCCAAAAATACCAGATTTAGCATGATCAAAAAGGCATAGTACCAGCCTTGTTCACCGGGGATGTTTGCAAGACCGATCAGGAGGTTGATGGACCACATGGTCGCCACAAACGCGCCAAACCTGGTAAACAAACCCAACAGCAATAGCACGCCCACGCCTTCTTCAATGATGGTGGTGACCCACCCAATGAGATACACGTTTGGACGAATAACTGCCGCAACAAAGTCCGCATAAGGTTGAAAGACGGGATTCTTGATCTCCATATCCATCCACAAACACAAGCCTTGGTTTGGGCAGCCAAACGTCGGTGGGAATTTCCAGGTGATTTGCAGCAACCAAAAAATACCCAGCAACACGCGCACAACGGTCAGCACCGTCCCGGTCAATTCCTTTGATTCAAATTTTTTTAGCAACATATTTGTCTCCTCAATTGATTATTAAACTTTCCAAAGCCCTCTCAACAACGAAACGGAATCTAGCGATCACTTGGTAGCCAACGTTTATACCAGCGGCGTAAGAAAGGTCTGTTAACACCCATGTGATACATGGCTTCAACCGAACCCGTTACCGCCAGTGTTTTCACCACACCGTTTAATATGTGTCGTCGTGCATTGACAAGGACCGAGTCCGAAATTACGGCGAGCCTGCCCAATGAACGCAGGATCGTGGCGAAATCCCAATCCGATGCGAACCCCGTCATGGGGTAGCCTCCCGCCACGGCCAGCCTGGTTGCCCGGACGAAGGGAGCTGTGTCACCTGCAAACCAGGTAAATCTCCGCGTGCGTTCACGCCACACGCGCTCGACGCCCTGCAGCAACCGCCGTTGACCACCGGAAACATTACCCGTAAAGTGGGGCAGGAAGCCCCCCCCCGCCACGAAGTCCCCCGCCATGGCCTCCTGAACCAGCTCGACGGCACGATTCGGCAGCCGCACATCGGCATGCAAAAACATTAGCACTTCTCCATGTGCGGCTGCGATACCCTGGTTGAGTTGCCGGTCTATCCCCGGTGACGATCCAATCGCATTGTCAACCAGACGCGCACCAGTCTTCCGTACTTCATCACAGGTGGCATCACTGCTTCCGCCATCCACCACAATGACTTCATGATCACCAGGCAATGATAGAGATGCACCCACGGTTTCTGCAATGACGGATTCTTCGTTTAGTACGGGGATGATGATGGATAACATCGTGAGGGCGACATATTACAGCCGTCTAACACGACTTACAATTTCGCCCATGGCAAAGAGTCCGGCTGTCTCGCCTGATAAACGCGCTGACTGGCTGCGCGCGCAGCTGCACGAACACAATCACCGCTATAACGTTTTGGATGCACCCGTTATCAGCGATGCGGAATACGACGCACTTATGACCGAGTTGCGCGAAATCGAGTCTGAGCATCCCGACTTGATCATGTCGGATTCACCCACCCAGCGTGTCGGTGGCGCGGTGGCTGCAGGCTTTGAAAAAGTTCGCCACCCCAAACCGATCTTAAGCCTGTCAAATGCATTTGACGCAAGTGACGTCCGCGCCTGGCGCGAGCGCATTCATGCCTATGCCGAAAAGAATGTCACCAACTTTGAATCATTCAGCGGGTCATTTGACGATTATGTCGTTGAACCAAAAATTGACGGTCTGACGATCGTGCTCCACTATGACCAGGGCGTGCTGGCACGGGCCGCCACCCGCGGTGACGGTGAAATTGGTGAAGACATCACCGCAAATGCCAGGACCATTCGAGACCTGCCCTTAAAACTCATGGGCCAGGTTGTCACCGGCCATTTGGCGGTTCGCGGCGAAGCCTATATGTCGCTTGCAGATTTTCGCGTATACAACAAACGGGCGATTGCTGCGGGCGAAAAACCCCTGGCCAATCCGCGCAATGGCGCCGCGGGCGGGCTCAGACAATTGGATAGCGCCATGTCTGCCAAACGACCCGCCCGCGTGTTGTGTTATTCGGTTCTACTGGGGACGAACCTGCCCACGACACAATGGGAAACGCTGCTTTGGCTGGCTCAGCTGGGGTTTCCGGTGTCAAAGGTGGCCCGGCGTTTTGCTTCGCTGGACGATGCCATCGCCTATTGCGAAGCGTATGCCGCAAAACGAGATGATATGCCGTATGAAATTGACGGCATGGTGATCAAGATCAATGACCTGACGCTTGCGGATGCACTCGGTTTTGCTGGCAAGGATCCCCGCGGCGCGACGGCGTTTAAGTTTCCTGCCCGGGAAAGTACCACAATACTCCGGAGCGTAACCGTCAAGATCGGACGGACCGGCGCAATTACACCCACCGCTGTGCTAGAGCCCGTTCAAGTCGGAGGCATCACGATCAGCAATGCGACGCTGCACAATTATGACGATATTGCCCGCAAGGATATTCGGATCGGCGATCGCGTGGTGGTCAAGCGTGCGGGCGATGTCATTCCATTTGTTGCGGGCCCGGTGGTGGCAGCCCGATCCGGTTCAGAGCGCGTGATCGTTCCACCCACCAATTGCCCGGAGTGTGATACGCCGGTGGAAAGAAACCTTGGGGAGGTGGCAATTTACTGTCCAAATCCAGACTGCCCGGGAAAGCTCGATCGGGTCATTGAACATTGGGTTGGGCGTGGTGCCATGGATATCGACGGTCTGGGTGAAAAAATCGTGGCGCAACTTATAGATGTCGAGATCATCGCCGATGTTGCTGATCTATACGCGATCAAAAAGGATCAGTTGCTGGAGCTTGACAAATTCGGCGAGAAAAAGGCCCAAAACCTGGTGGACGCCATTCACGTGAGTAAGTCGCGCGGGCTGGATCGCGTGCTGGTGGGACTGGGAATACGCCATGTCGGCGATGTGGCCGCCCGCGACTTGGCACGTCATTTCAAGTCACTTGGACGCCTCTCCAACGCTGGCGTGGACACCTTGCAACAAATTGACGGGATCGGCCCCACGATGGCCGAAGAAATCGTCGCATGGTTTGCGCGCGAGCGGAATCAAACGCTGATTAAGAAACTGGAATTGCTGGGGCTGGATCTCACAGCGGCCACGGGCTCGCCCGTTGGTGAGGCGACGACATTGCCGGCTTTTGCCGGCTCAGTTTTTGTAATAACGGGCACGCTCAGCAAACCCCGTGAAGAGATTGCAGCCTGGATTGAAGCCCGCGGAGGCAAAGTTACGGACAGCGTCAGCAAGAAGACGACGTATTTGGTCGCCGGGGAGAACGCGGGTGGCAAACTGGCAAAGGCGACGACTCTTGGTGTGAAAATACTGGACGAGATCGGACTGGAGGCCTTAACCGTTGGATAAAATCATGCCAATGAGTTTGAAGTTGCGGATCGCGGTCATTATGGTCGTCTTAATCGTTTTGGTGAGTGTTGACCAGGTTACAAAATCGCTTGCGCGATCCATGTTGTCGGAATCAGCCGTATTGTCCTATGTTGGAGACACAATGCGACTGCAGCTTGGCTTTAATGCTGGCGCCACGTTGAACCTTGGCGCATGGCTTCCGGATACGGCGCGCACACTGATTTTTACCTTTGGCGCAGCCATTGCGCTTGGTGGGTTTTTCATCTACCTTGTCATTACAAGATCCTTGCGGCGCGACGTATTTCTGGCGCTTTGTCTGGTTTTGGCCGGAGGCCTTGGAAACCTATTTGACCGGATTTTTAACGGTGGCGTGGTAACCGACTTTATGAACATTGGCATCGGGCCAATTCGATCCGGCATATTTAACGTAGCGGACATGGCCATAACGGGGGGTGGACTATTTCTCCTTGGTCACGCGCTCTGGCAGCGCCACGCTACAGCGCCGCAAAACTCCTAACACCTACCGGCTGGAACCCAACGCTTGCGCATCTCGCATGATTGACGCATGCCGAAGTTCAATTAGTTCATTCATTTCCGGATGGGTGAGGATGTAGAAGCGGTTGTCTTGAAGACCAGCGAACACTGCATCGGCCACCTCGCTTGCCTCAATGCCTGATTCAACACTATCCTGGATTCGCCTGCGGGCCTTATCTGAAGCCCCAGCCGTGGCGGGATTTGCTGAAATATCCGCCACGGCTCCCGGTCGATTTCGCTCGGAATTGTAGATTTGAGTCTTTGCAAATCCAGGGCACAGCACATGTGCCCGAATCGGGGCATTGCGCGCCACCAGTCGTTGGTGGAGCGATTCCGTTAGCGCGACCACGGCATGCTTGGATACCGCGTACGGCGTCATGCTGACGGGCGTGATGAGGCCGGCAATCGACGCAGTGTTGACGACGTGGCTGGGTTCACCGTGGCCGAGCATGTGCGGCACGAATAAATTCAACCCGAAAATCACCCCCCAAAGATTAACGCCAAGTGTCCATTCCCAGTCTGCGACTGCGGTGTCCCACGCATTGCGACCGGCCGCGACACCGGCATTGTTGCACAACAGGTGAATGGGGCCGAACCTTGCCACCGCGGCTTGCAACAGGACCTCGACCGACGCCTGTTTGGATACATCCGTGTGCACGCCAAACACGGCGCCACCACGTTTTTGCAAGTCATCGGTGGCACGCTCCAAATCAGTTTGATTCACGTCGGCAATCACCACCTGCATGCCCTCAACAATGCACCGGTGCGCAAGCGCCAGACCGATGCCGCTTGCGCCTCCCGTAATGACCGCGGTCTTCCCGCTAAAATTTTCCATAATGGTATTCTCGCAGCATGGAAAGACAGGAATCTTTCAGGCATCCAAATGCGATGGTCCAGAGCATTCGCACCCGCCCGGGCACGGAATTCTGTGATTGATCGTGACTGGGTCGTCAGTCACTAGATTTTTGTGGCACGGCCTAAACTGGACTAGACGTGGGTATGGGCGAGCCGCCGCTCGTTACTTCGGCGCACCGCCCCGATGGTCAGGGCAACCACAAAGCAAAATGCCTGAATCAAAACGATCGTGGCCCCGCTGGCAACATCCGCGTAAAAGCTGACATACATGCCAGCCAGACCAGTTAAAGCGCCTATCATCATGGAATAGGCAACCATCCGATTAAAACTGTCGGTTAACAGTCGTGCGGTTATAGCCGGCACCACCAGCGCGGCGGCGATAAGGGTCACGCCCAGAATCTGCATCGAGGCGATCAGCGTTGCGGCAAGTGCAAGCGCAAACAACACCTCCACCCATTCTGTACGCACGCCGTACACCCGCGCCACATCGCTGTCAAACGCGGTAAACAACAACCGCTTATACGCCACGAAAACGACAATCATAATCAAAATGGCAATACCCGAGATCACAAGCACGTCGACCGTGTCGACCCCGAGAATGTTGCCAAACAGTGCCGCATCAAAATTTCGCGAAAATTTGCGAAATTTGCTGATTAATGCAATCCCGATTGCAAAGCTGGCGGTTGTGACCACCCCTATCGCGGCGTCGGCGCCAATCCGGGCCCGACGCGCAGTCTGATTAATAAGTAGGGCCGCCAAAAAACCCCAGAGCCCGGCGCCGAGATAAAAGTTCCAAGCCATGACGTAACTCACGACGGCCCCGCCAAAAATAGCGTGGCTGAGACCGTGACCGATATAGCTCATGCCGCGCAGGACCACATAAACACCTATTAAGCCGCATAGCGCCCCGACCACGACAGCAGCAATGCTGCCATTTACAAAAAATGAGTATTGAAAGGGTTCGAGCATGTTTTGATGATTTTGTTAAGCACGACGCAGGCCCACTGCTATCTAATGATGCGGTTATTCTGAAACCAATTCGTGCCCGAGCACTGCATTCGGCGCGGTCTCTCTCCAGGAGTGACCATGCATCCGCTCTTGTATCAGGAGCATGCCGTTCTGTCGAAGCACCAGCATGTCTCCGTTATAAGTCGCATTAAGCGTCGCCTCGTTAAACACATCGTCGGGCGTGCCCTGCGCAATGACCTTCCTGTTAAGACAAATCACCCACGGCACATGTGCCGCGGCCAGGTTGAGATCATGCGTGGTCAACAGGACGGTCATGCCGGCGGTGTTTAGATCAGCCAACAGATGCATCACATTTTGCGCCGTCCGGACGTCAACACCACTGGTTGGTTCATCCAATACAAGAATATCCGGCTCCGCAATCAACGCGCGCGCAAGGAAAACGCGCTGTTGCTGCCCACCGCTCAAATCCCGGATGTGCCGTTTCGCGAGGGTATCAATTTCCAGCCGTGCCAATATTTGGCCCAGCTTAACCTTGTCCGCGGCCGAATGCCAGGGTACCCAGGCGCTTTTGCGCGTAAGACCCATCAACACAGCTTGATCCACTGTTACCGGGAAATTCCAATCCACCGTTTCAAGCTGTGGAATGTAGCCGATTTGTGCGTCACGATTGCAGTGATCGCCGAGAACCTCCGCGCACTGTTCCACCTCTCCCCGGGTTGGTTGCAACGTGCCCAACACCAGACGCAAGAACGTGCTCTTACCCGCGCCACTCGGCCCGACGAGCGCGGCAAACTGTCCGGCATGCAAATGCACATTAATGTTCTCAAGAACCGGCATGCGACCATAGCCGAACGTCACATTTCTTAACTCGATTAGCGCCTTCATAATATGGTGGGTATTGCACAACATATGGTGGGTATTGCACAACTCGCACCAAACATCGCTAGGAGGTGTTTGGTTGCGCGAGCGGCGAAATTGTAAGTTCCACGCCTAACAGCATGCTGAGACAATTTTTATTTGTTGGTTTGCTCTGGGCTCCTTGACAAATTTGCCGATAGCAGATAAGATTCTGACCGTCACATGCAACGGGCAAACTTTAGCTATTACTTTTGGTATGGCTACTTTAGCAAGGCTAAAGGGCTTGCACTCGTGCAGCGTGTGGCAATCTAAAAGTAGTAGATGGAAAGCCAACACAGGCGCAGAGTTGTAAGCTCTGCGCCTTTTTTTGTTTTTCAGGATAAACGTAAATGGCAGGAGACTACATCACATGGTAATCACGATGAAAGCAGGAGCAACACAAGTACAAATAGCCGGAGTCATCAAGCGAATCGAGCAGGTAAAGCTTACGCCCCACCCCATTATTGGTGAGGAGCGAACGGTCATTGCCGTTGTCGGTGACGAGCGCCCGTTCGATCCGACCTTGTTTGATTCGCTACCCGGTGTTGAAAGCACAATGAATATCCTGAAGCCGTTCAAGCTGGCCAGCCGGGATTTTCGCAAAAACGATAGCGCCGTCACCTTTGCAGCAGCAAGAAACGACCTGGGGCCCAAGACACTGACCATCGGCGGCAACGGCCATGTAGGAATCATCGCTGGACCGTGCAGCGTGGAAAGCCGCGAGCAAATCATAGAGAGTGCATTCGCAGTAAAAGAAGCTGGTGCGATGGCACTGCGCGGCGGTGCGTATAAGCCGCGTTCATCTCCTTATTCCTTTCAGGGTCACGGCGAGCTTGGCTTGAAGTGGCTGGCCGAGGCGCGCGAGCTGACTGGTTTGGCAATTGTGACCGAGGTAATGGAGCCGGGTTTGGTTCCAATGGTGTGTGAGTATGCCGATGTGCTGCAAATCGGCGCTCGCAACATGCAAAATTTCGCCTTGCTAAACGCCGCCGGTGAAAGCATGAAGCCGGTGTTGCTCAAGCGCGGCATGGCGGCAACGATGGAGGAATTGCTAATGGCCGCGGAATATATTCTCGCAAAGGGCAATTACAACGTCATCCTGTGCGAACGCGGAATTCGCACATTTGAGAAATACACGCGAAACACGCTGGATATCAATGCGGTTCCGGTGCTAAAGAGCCTGAGTCACCTGCCGGTTGTGGTTGATCCTTCGCACGCAACCGGCAAAAGCGAATATGTCCTTGCAACATCCCGGGCTGCGGTGGCCGCTGGCGCGGATGGTCTGATCATCGAGGTGCATCCCGACCCGACCCAAGCCATGAGTGATGGCGCCCAATCCTTGGACCCAACCCAATTCGCCGAATTGGTGCGGCAGGTTCGCCGAATTGCCGAGGCAGTGGACAAAACGGTTTAACCACCCATGGATAACAAAACAGTCTTTAGCGGCATACAACCCACGGGCGAGCTGCACGTAGGCAACTACTTTGGCGCGGTCAAAAATTGGGTCCGCCTGCAGGATTTGCACCGCTGCTTTTTTTGCGTTGTGGATATGCATTCAATGACCATGCCCTATGACGTGGCGGTGTTCCAAAAGAATACCGAAGAAATGTTTGTCAGCCTGCTGGCATGCGGGTTGGACCCGAAGCGGTGCACCGTATTTATTCAGAGCATGGTGCCGCAACACGCCGAGCTGAACTGGATACTTTCCTGCGTGGCAAGCTATGGTGATCTTACCCGGCAGATTCAGTTCAAAGAAAAGAGCGAACAGTTGGCTGCAACCGTTGACGATCCTACGTCAGGCGGGTTCATATCTGCTGGCTTGTTCAACTACCCAGTTCTCCAAGCCGCCGATATCCTGCTTTATCACGGCGCGTATGTGCCGGTAGGCCGGGACCAGGAGCAGCACCTCGAACTTTCACGCGTCATCGCCCGCCGGTTTAACAAACAGTTTGGTCGGGACTACTTTCCCGAGCCAAAAGTGCTTTCAACCGAGCTGCCCAAGTTGCTGTCTTTGGCCGATCCGGGCAAGAAAATGAGCAAGAGCCTGGGTGAAAAACACGTGGTGCCGCTCTTTGGCGAGGAAAGGGTTATTCGTGCGCGGGTGCGTTCAGCAATTACGGATTCAGGAGAAACACCCGAGGGCGAACTGAGCCCCGGGGTGCATAATCTGCTTGGGCTTCTGCGCGCATGTGATCTGGGGGACACGGCGGCAACCTTTGAAAATCAGTTTCGTTCAGGAGATAGAAAATATGCGCCGTTAAAGGACGCAGTTGCCGATGCACTGGTTGCGCTGTCAAGCGGAGTTCGTGCCCGGCGCGCCGAGATCGCAGCAGATCGGGATGCCATTCACAAGCTGATGCACGAAACCGCGGATCAAGCCCGGACAGTGGCCGCGCAAACCATCACGGATGTGCGGCGTCTGGTTGGCTTGCCGCAGCGGTGACGGTGCCGGACAGCCGTTCAGCATCACCCACGAATCGTGCCAGCTCATCAAAACCCACCTGCCAGAAGTCGGGATCGTCAATATTCATGCCTATCCCGGCGACAATTTCAGCGGGTGTTTTGCTGCCGCCTGCCGCCAGGAGCGCCCGATACCTGGGCACAAATGTTTCAGCGCCCACGCGCCGATACATGCCATATAGCGCTAAAACCAACAGCTGACCAAACGAGTAGGCATAGCAATAAAAGGGTGTATTAATAAGATGCGGTATGTAACTCCAGCCCGCTTCATATCCTGGCGTCATCGATACACTGTCACCGTAATAGGGTGCGTTGGCATGCAGCCATAGGTCGCATATCCGCTCTGTGGTCAGCCGACCTTCCCCTCGCGCAGCATAGGCAAGCTGCTCAAACCGCGTGAGAACGGTCTGTCGAAATACCGTGGCGAAACTATCCTCTATTTTGGCGCATAGCAGCGCCAGCCGGTTTTTATCGCTCGACATTCCAGACAGCAACTCCTCAAACGTCAGCATCTCGGCAAACACGGATGCGGTTTCGGCAATGGGCAGCGACGGATAGTAATTGAGCAGGGTTTGTTCGGAGGCCAGCCGATCATGCAGACCATGGCCCAGTTCGTGGGCCAGCGTCATAACGTCCCGCAAGTCATCGTTGTAGCTCATCAGAATAAACGGGTGAACACTGGGCGTGACACCGGCGCAGAACGCGCCTCCCCGTTTTCCCGGGCGCGGGTCGGCATCAATCCAGCTTTGTTCAAAAAATTGCTGGGTTATATTCGCAAATTCAGGCGAAAACTTGTGCATGGCCTGAATAATGCGCGCGCCCGCGTCGGTATAGCTGATTTTTTCCTTTATTTCCAACACAGGCGCGTATTGGTCATAAATTTCCAGTTTTGGCAATCCAAGCAACCGTGCCTTCAAATTGAAATATCGATGCGCCAACGGCATGTTGCGTTCAACAGCCAGCATCATGGCGTCAACCGCGGCTGGTTGCACCGAGTTGGCAATATGTCGCTCCTGCATCGGGCTTGTGTATTGGCGCAGCCGCATGTTTACCAGGTGATCTTGAAACCGCGTGTCGTAGATAAAGGTCAAAATCTGACTGTGTTTCTTGATGGTGCCAAAAAACACCTCATGTGCATGTTTGCGTACGCTACGATCCGGGTGCCTCATCAACACCAATATCTCGCTTTGGCTGAGCAACTTCGTGATGCCACCCTGTGTCACCTCAAATTTAAGACCCGCCAGATACTCTGTATGCAATTTCGACCAGGCGTTCAGCCCCGTCAAATCCTTGTCATTGATCACCTGTTCAACCGGTTCTGAAAGCGTGTGCGGCTTCATATCCCGTGCGCACTTTAAATAGTTCTTATAGGCTTCAAGCTTTGGGCTGTTTATCAGCCGGGTTGCAGAAACGTCGGGCAGTGCCAGCCAGGCCAGGTCGAAAAACAGCAGTTTATTCCTTACCGAGGTCAGAGCCTCTTCAATATGCTGCGCCAAATGGCGGTTTTGATCGCTGGTCGTGTCCGCCGCATAGCTCAAACTTGCAAAATAGCCAAGACGGGCACACACTTCCTGAAGCGCCTCATATCGGTGCAATGCTTCGCACAATGCAGTCGCGGATGGCCCGCGCGACGCCGCGAATTTGGCGCGATAGGCACGCACAAATTCGTCCGCGTCCAGGTTTAAACGGTCGAGTGTGGCTTCAATCCGCGGATCATCTGGAGCGACAAATAGCTCACTCAAATCCCAGGAAACATTGGCCGCGCTGGAAGTCGCAAAATCTATCATGACATTTATTATCATCCCCGTGGCAAAAGACCTGCTGGATCGCCCCCGCTGGCAGCTCACAAAAACAGGTGAGGATTATCATCATCACGGGCTGCAAAAGCACACTAAGGGACGCTTGTGCCCGATGCTAAAGTCCCGCATCTAAACGGTATAATCGAAAAATCTCATGGCTGATGAAGTAACTCCCCCTCGAAGCGGCCCAAAATTCGCGGCCGGCTCCGCACCCAAGATTTCTGTCGCCGACGGATCGGCGGTTGACGCGCCAGGCACACCCGTGGATGCACCGGCTGCTGCAGGCGCAACGGCCGCACCACGACCGTCCGGTCCAAAAATAGTTGGCGGTCCGAAAATGGCTTCAGGATCTCCCGCGA
>JANXLU010000004.1 GCA_025354985.1 Chloroflexota bacterium | reverse complement strand
CTTGTTTACCGGTCAAAAACCACCTCAGCGATAATTAGTACCTCAATCGTGCGCAATAAACCGTACAACCAAGCGATAATTAGTACCTCAATCGTGCGCAATAAACTGTACAACCAAAGGACTTCGCACTATGCGACGCATTGCTACAACGCTTCTTCTCGGACTGGTTCTTAGTATTACGCCCAGCCTTGCTAGTGCCGAAGGCCCCACAGTTCGCATCGTCGATTCACAAGCTACCGATGCGGCAACAGCTGCTGCAAGTTCGGGTTATGTCATTAGATCGGGAGACAGCTTGTCTGGCATTGCGGTGCGCTTCGGCGTAAGCCTATCCAGTGTGATGCGCTCGAATGGCATTCGCAATCCTGATCGAATCTATTCCGGACAGCGACTCGTCATTCCAAGCACGGGTGGTGCGGTATCCACACCCGCGCCCACGGCTGGGCCAAGCACAGCCTCCAGCCAGTCCAACACCGCTTCTGGTTCGGCATCACCCGACTCGGGCAAGACCATATATATCAGCATCGGCAAACAGCGCTTGTTCGCCTACCAGGACGGCCGTCAGGTATATTCCATGATTGCGAGCAGTGGGTTGCCCGGGCAAGCCACTGCAACCGGCAACTTCCGCGTTAAGACAAAGTTGCCCGAGGCATTTGCCAGCCTATGGTCATTGCGCATGCCCTATTGGATGGGAATATACGACGTTGGATCGTATGAAAATGGCATACACGCCCTTCCGATCAACAAATGGGGGCAAACCATGTGGGGCGGATTGCTGGGGCGACCAGCCTCATTTGGCTGTATTGTCATTGGCACGTATGATGCCTCGGTGCTCTATAACTGGGCGCCGATGGGCACGCCGGTAATCATCCGCTACTAGGCATCAAGCCGTATTATCCCCTCCGGCCCCGTGCGTCATCTTTTTATTTCGGCACACTTGGATGACACCGCGTTGTCTTGCGGAGGCACGGCGCATCAATTGGCGGCCGGCGGTCACAGCGTCTGGAGCGCCACCCTGTGCACGGGCGATACACCATGGACTTGGCGCGCATCCCCGGCAGCCCGCCGCGTGCATGAGGAGTGGCAACTTGGTGACAACCCATATGTCGCGCGACGCCAGGAGGACCTTCGCGCGTGCGAAGTACTCGGAATCAAACCGATTCACCTTGGGTTGCCGGATGCCGTATATCGGTTCAACCCAGCCGGCGTACCGCTCTACACGGATGACTTTATGAGTGGCAAGCTGGTCTTTCAGGATTTGAGCAGAACACTTGAAGAAACCGCGCGCGCATTGCGCATGATGCTGTATGAACAAATTGGGCTTGCTGACTTGCAGTTATATTGCCCGCTGACGCTGGGTGGCCATGTAGACCACGTGCTCCTTCGACACGCGATTGAATCACTCCAGGACGTTCTTAATTTGCACATCTTGTATTATGAGGACTATCCCTACGGCGAGCGTGACCTGGCACAAAACAACCCTGTCACCCGCACGATGTCGCCTCAGATTCACGCACTTGGCGCCGAAGATTTGGACGCCCGAATCGCGGCGATACAGTGCTACCCGTCCCAGTTGCAACCCGTGTTTCACCTGCCGCCCGGACCCGAACTTAACGCCGCGGTAGCCGCGCGGGTGCGGGCATATGCCTCAACCATCGGCGGCGAGCGCTATTGGAGGAAGCCGTCGGTGACCCGCCGTTAGGCCGGTTGGCAGTTTCGTGCGATTAGCCCTCTTTTAACATCAGGCGCGCGTCGCGCAGCATGCCGTCGGTGGGAGATCCAAAAGGATAAGTGATGCGCCAACGGCCCTGACCATCCAGCAGGTATACATAGCTGGTGTGGCCCACCAGGTAGCTGGCCTGCGTACCCTGCACTTTGGTTTTGGTGAAATATGCTCCGTAGTCGGCTGCAACGGGCGTTACCGCCGCCTCATCGCCGGTCAGCCCGACAAAGGACGGGTCAAAGGCCTCAACGTAGCGTTTGAGCACCACCGGTGTGTCCCGCTCACCGTCCACTGAGATCATTACAAAATTGACATTCGCTGCATCGGCGCCCAACTGTTGCCGCACTTTTTTGAAGTCACTCATCGTGACCGGGCAAATATCCGGGCAATAGGTGTAGCCAAAAAACACAAACGTGGGCTTGCCCTTGAAATCGCTAAGACTTGTTGACCCGCCATTCTGGTTGGTCAGGGTGAAGTTCAGCATGACCTTTGGCGGATCAGTGGGTACGCCATTAATGTTTTCATTTGCCTGGCCATCACCCACCCGCCAGCGAGCGATGAGATTTGGCGCAAACGCGGCCGCGAAAGCCGCGCTAAACGTTGCAACGACTGCGCACAATACACCTAGGAACAGGGAGGTTGATTCTTTCTTGATCATGGAAATAAGTAGGGATCATCGGGCTGCGACACCACGGTCACGGATGTGGCCTCGATCATCGGAAGATGGGATTCTTCTGCGCCAGCCGTGTTGGCTGCCGCTATAACGCCCCGAACACGCACCCAGGTTCCTTCTTCAAGCGCCGTGGACTGCTGCGAATGCACGATCATCCCGATACCGCTGGCATCGGCCACACAACAGCTTACGGTATACCGCGCCACCCAAAATTCATCGTTGCCGTTGCGCTTGTCACGATACACAAAACCCACAATGTCTGCTGGCTTGCCGACCAGTCCACTGGCATCACTGCCAGATTGAGCATAATCTCGCAGCCAATCCAGAATGGTCTTCCCTTCGGTTGAAGCAGCACTCGCGGGCGCCACACCCGCCACCCTGGCCGGCGCGGCCGCACCCAATCCCCGGCTGCCCACCGCGCTTGCGCTGAGCGATCTCGCTGGTAACAGCAGACCAAGCACAACCGGCACGGCCATCAACCCATACACCCACCAGGACTGCTGATGCGTATGACCGGGATAAAGTTCACCCGCCGCCATGTCGTTGGTCATGTCCGCATCACTCAGCCGAGTTGTGCGGCGTAATCGTGAAGCGCCGTATACCAGCGTCAACGCAATGGCCATGAGCAACACCAGCGCAAGGTAGGGCAGCCACTGAAAGCGTGCATTAATGTAATAGCCCAATGTTCCCGAGCTTATCTTTGAATAGAACATCAGCGCCATCGCACCAAGGATGGCGGTTTTCACGGTGTTTGACAGACGAACAGACATAAACCAGACTATGAAACGATCAACCCCACGGCCAACCCGGCAAGCGCCAACAAGACAATCAGATACAAAACAACGCGCCGTTGGAGCAGGCTGAAGAACATGATGGTACTCTTGATGTCGACCATTGCCCCGAACACTAAAAATGCCACAATGCTGCCGGTGGAAAACGTATTGACAAATGAAAGGGCTAAAAACGAATCGACCGTGCTGCAGACACTCAATACATAAGCCAACACCTGCAGCGCAATCACGCCGGTGACCGCGTTTGTGCCAATGCTCAGCAAGGTGCTCTGGGGCACAAACGTTTGCAGCGCGCT
The DNA here is from genome assembly GCA_025354985.1 of Chloroflexota bacterium. Classification (GTDB taxonomy): domain Bacteria; phylum Chloroflexota; class Anaerolineae; order J036; family Brachytrichaceae; genus AQU-03. The sequence continues at coordinate 35,055 of JANXLU010000004.1, read as the reverse complement.
GGCAATCATCCCCCCAAGAATAAGATACCGACCGGTGTCAACAAAGTCATCCGCCGCGATACCAAGTGCCCGTTGCAGTTGCTCCGACAGCGTCACTGTGACCGGAATTGGTTCGAACATCACCCCGGCAGCCAGGGATGCCCGCAAATTGGCGCCTGCTCCCAACAGTCGGCCACGCATGATCTCGCCGGCAGGCTGACCGATAAACACCAACCCTGCCCCACAGGCGATCAAAAATGTAAAACCGAGGCGCGCCCAAAACACGGTGCTGTTGCCAAATGCCGCGTAGGTGCTGGCAATGACAACGGGATTGAGTACGGGCGCGCCAAGCAACAATGAAATACAGGCGCTTGCCGGCAGCCCCTTGGCATACAGTCGCCGGGCCAGAGGCACCACGCCACACTCGCACACCGGAAAAACCATGCCGATCAGCGACCCAACGAGGGTCGCGGCCACGGCGTTTTTTGGGATCATCCGGCTCAAATCATCCTGGCTGATGAACACCGCGACCAACCCGCTGGCCAGTGACCCGATGAGCAAAAACGGGGCCGCCTCAATAAATATCCCAAGAAACGTGGTGATGAAATTTTGAACCGCATCGGGTAACACAATGCCTGCCCCGAGGTTGCGCCCAAGGATGATCGTGTCCAACGCCAGCGTGCCCAGGATAAGCAGCAACAGCCCACCTGCAACGCTCATCATTCGTGCCCGACTCATCACACCATTGTAATAAGCCGTCATGAGCCGAACGTAAGGGACAAGCTATCATCGTGTCATGAATTTTGGCGAAGATTTGATCACCGCGTTTTACACGTCGTTTGCCAACCGGGATGCCGAAGGTATGATCGCGTGCTATCACCCGCAGGTTACCTTTAGCGACCCGGTTTTTAAGCAATTAAACGCCGAACAGACCTTTGCAATGTGGCGCATGCTCGTGGGGCGTGCCGCCGATATTCATATCGACTTCAGCGACGTGCATGCGGACGAGAAAACTGGTTCGGCGCACTGGGATGCCAGCTATGTGTTCTCGCGTACCGGTCGCAAGGTGGTCAATCGTATTGACGCGCAATTTGTGTTTAAAGATGCAAAAATCATCAAACATCAGGATTCCTTTGACTTTTGGACCTGGTCGCGCCAGGCATTGGGACCCGCAGGCGCGCTTCTCGGCTGGACTCCGCTCCTACAATCAAGGGTCAGCAAAGGCGCGCGCGCTTCGTTAGATCAGGTAATGAAAAAAACGCTATGAACATTGACTTTAACAACAAGACAGTTATTGTGACCGGTGCCGCGCACGGTTTTGGCCGGGCAATTGCACTGGCCTTTGCAACGCGTGGAGCGACCGTCTGGGCCTGCGACGTATTGCAGACCGAAATTCTTGACACCCAACACTTGCTTCAGGCACAGACCCAGGCAAGCCAGGGGCGGGTTGTGGACGTGGGTCGTCCCGAACAGGTGCATGCCATGGTCGCCGAATTGGTTGGTGCCACTGGTCAGGTGGACATTCTGGTCAACAACGCCGGTGGTGTGCTCGGACAGGTTCATCAACCGCTTGAAGATGTGACGCCTCAACAATGGCAGGCCATCTATGACGTTAATGTACACGGTGCGTTCTATTTCTCGCAGGCCGTGGCGCCCATGATGAAAGCCGCAAAACGGGGCAGGATCATAAATATAAGCAGCGGAGCCGGGTTGACCATTTCGCTAACAGGCATCCAGGCCTATGCATCGGCCAAGGCGGCCCAGATCGGGCTGACTCGGCAACTTGCGCACGAGCTTGGTCCGTGGAACATCACCGTTAACAACATTGCGCCCGGGTTTGTATTGAGCAACCCTGCAACCGAGCGGCAGTGGCAAAGCTATGGCGCCAACGGTCAGCAGGCACTGGTAAATAACATTGCGCTCAGGCGCCTGGGATCACCGGACGACATTGCGCACGCCGCACTATTCTTCGCCAGTGACTATGCCGGTTGGGTAACCGGCCAGGTGCTAAGCATCGATGGCGGAAAATAAACAGGATTGCAAATAGAATCCGGCGGCAGATGTCAGCAGACTCTCACACACTGCCTCTAACCTTCGCACCTACATGCAACAAATACAGAACTTCGCCCAGCGTCTGGTAGCGAACATTGAACAGGTAATTCTGGGCAAACACGAGGTGATTCAACTCACCGCAATAGGGCTGTTGGCCCAGGGTCACATGCTGATCGAGGACGTCCCGGGTGTCGGAAAAACCATGCTCGCGCGTGCCCTGGCCAAGACCATTGGTGGCAGCTTCAAGCGCATTCAATTCACGCCCGACATGCTGCCGAGTGACATAACCGGCGTGAGCATTTACAACCAGCACAACGGTGAGTTTGAGTTTCGACCGGGGCCCATTTTGTCGCAGGTGGTGCTGGCCGATGAGATCAACCGGGCCACGCCAAAAACGCAGAGTGCTTTGCTCGAAGCCATGGAAGAACACCAGGTTACCGTGGATGGCATCACGCATATCTGCCCAAGCCCATTCATGGTTATGGCCACTCAGAACCCCATTGAATATGAGGGAACCTTTCCGTTGCCCGAAGCGCAGCTTGATCGGTTCCTGATGAAAATTTCACTTGGCTATCCAAACGCCGAACAGCTGATCGCGATCCTTGATGCCCAGCAGTTTGCACATCCCATCAACAAAGTGCAGCAAATAACCCTACAAGGCGAACTGCTTGCCATGCAAGAACAAATCAAAACGGTTCACACCGATCCACTGATCAAGCAATACATCGTCACCCTGGTGCAGCGCACCACCACACATAACGACGTGTATTTGGGCTCCAGCCCGCGCGGTGCGCTTGCGCTGTATCGCACGTCGCAGGCGCGTGCGGCGGTTGACGGGCGAAACTACGTGATACCGGACGATATAAAGGCGCTGGCACGTGCGACACTGGCTCATCGCCTGATTCTGAACCCGGCCTCCAGGGTGAAAGATTTGACTGGCGACATGGTGGTGGGTGAGATTCTGGAAACGACTGCGGTGCCTGGAACCAAGCTTTGACCCGCTACCGGATCATTCTGATTCTGTTCGTAATGGCGCTGATTGGATCAGTCAGCACCCATCGCGCCATTTACCTCAGTCTTGCCGCGGCGCTGTTTGGGCTGCTCGCGCTCAGCGTGCTCTGGGCTCATCTTAGCATTCGCTGGATGCGATTATCGCGGCGATCGCTCGCGCGCGTCGGGCAGGTTGGTCAAATGTTGGAGGAGGAATTTGCACTTACAAACTCCGGCATATTGCCAAAACTGTGGGTGGAAGTACAGGATGAAAGTGATCTGCCAAATCATTACGCCAGCCGGGCGCTAAGTTGGTTGCATGGGAAAAATTGGCGCGGGTGGCGCGTCCGCACGTTGTGTACGGCGCGTGGACGGTTTCGGTTGGGCCCGGTAAAGCTGACCAGTGGAGATCCACTTGGTGTATACCAGCGCACCCGCACACTTCCGGCGTTTAATAACCTGTTGGTTTATCCGGCTACCTATGACCTGCCACGTTTCCCGCTGCGCAGCACCTTTGTTCCCGGCGGCGAAGCCATCCGCAAACGCGCCCAGCATACGACAACCAATGCCGCCGGCGTGCGCGACTACGTCAACGGTGATTCCCTTAATCGGATTCACTGGCCGCTGTCCGTGCGACGCAACAAACTCACGGTGAAGGAATTTGAGCTTGACCCGACCAGCGACTATTGGATTTTTCTGGATATGCAGCGCGACGTGCACGCGGCGCTAAATTTCTCCACCGAATCACTGGATGACAATCCCAGTTATATGCTTCCACCCAGTACGGAGGAATATGCCGTTTCACTTGCCGCCAGCGTGGCGCGTCACTTTATTCGCGAGGGGCGGACGGTGGGGTTCCTGGCCTACGCCGGTCAAAGACAGATCGTCCAACCGGATCGGGGTGAACGCCAGCAAAACAAGATTTTCGAGACGCTGGCCGTGATCAAATCAGGCGGCGATGTGCCGTTTGATCGCGTGGTGCGCTCCGAAGGCACGCACTTGGCGCGCGGCAGCACCGTCGTCGCGATTTCGTCATCGCCAGCTGCGTCGTGGGGGGCCGCCGTGGTCCAGCTCAATCGCAATGGGTCACGGGTCGTGGCCATCGTGATTGATCGCGCCACATTTGGAGCCACCGGCGTGAGCGGTCGAATGGACGATGTTATAGCCGCGTTGGTGCAAGGCGGCGTCATCACAAGAACAGTTAAGTTTGGTGATGGCTTTGCCGAAGCGTTGAGTTAAAACAAGAAAGCCACCGCAGGTGCGGTGGCTTTCTTTGTCGAAGACCGTATTAGCGCGAACTCAGTAAGAGGCCACGCTAGCCGCGAATGCAGGCAACTGACCGGCTATTCCGGCGATTGCGACCAGGCTGCCATCAGCCTGCACGGCGAACGCACTGATTCCGCGCATATTGGTCACCGGATCACGGGTAAGCGCGAACAGGAACTTGCTATCCGCGCTCAATCCCATATCGACCGGTGAAACGTTCGGTCCGACCACGGCCGTAATCCCATTGCTATTCAGTGGAGTCAACGTGCCGTTCTGCGCCACTGCAAAACCAGAAATGGAGGCGCTGGCTGCATTGGTCGTATAGGCGAACTTGCCATTACCTGTCACCGCCACCCAGCACGGTGCACCCTGATGTGTGCTGGCTGATGCCGTCACCGAAGCCAGACCTTTCTCAGTGAGCTTGTAGGAGGAAACCGCACCCGAAGCAGCCTCTGAAACGATCACGTTGTTGGCATTGGTGATGGCAAAACCGAACGGCACATTGCCGTTGGAGGCATACACAACGGGGGGCTGAGCCACCGAATTGTTTACGGCGTACACATCGATCTTGTTGGACCCCTTCTCGGTCACAACCAAGTGCTCTCCGTCGCGGTCAAAGCTCACTTGTGCGGCCGTCAGAGTGCTGCCGTTTGCATTGCTGCTAAGCGACTGAGTGGAACCTGCAATTGCCGTGAGAGCCCCATTTGCGGCGATTGAAAAACCGGAAATATTTCCGGCATTGGTTGCGTTGCCTTGGTTTAGCACATACAGCACGTTGTCATGAACTGCAAGGCTGATTGGGCGTATGCCATTCGAACTAACCTTTGCCACCAGACTGGGAATATTCCGGTTGATACCAAACGCGCTGACCTCATTGCTGCCGGCGTTCACCGCAAACAGGGTTCGTCGATCATCACCCAATGCCAGGGCACCCTGCGAGCCCAACCCGGCCGCAAGTCCCGCACCACCTGTCAATACGGTTCCGGCTGCCGTCAGCGATCCGTTGGCTGCCCGGTTGAAAATGGCAACGGAATTGACCGCATTGTTAGTCAGCACAAACACGGCACCCGTGCCATCGCCTGCGGCGGCGGGCGCGGCCGTGAAGGCGACGTTTGTCAAAAGCGTTGCCACCGTCATAAAGCTGCCAGCGGCCGCACGAATAAGATGACCTGAAGTTTTCATTATGTTATGTCCTTAGTAACTCGACTGATAGGTTTAAGTGGGTATTTCCACCACTCCCATCTGTCAGGCCCGGCGTGCCGCTATTACAGTGTTACAGCGCAAAACGAGCTCAGTGAAGCCGTGTGTAAGAAACGCGCAAGGTTTGCACAGACACGCACAGGCACCATCCGAAGATGCCGGCCAGAAAAATATAGAACAAAACTCCCCTAAAAACGAACGCCGGGATGATCAAAATCAAAACCAAAATCGTAAGCGTCGCCAGCCAGCGCCAACTCTGCTGCTTGCGAAATGAACGCGACAGCAGAACCATGCCGGGTAACAACGTCAATCCAAGCACTACATAGGAAGCGTCGTGGACAGTACCATACAAGGTTGCGGGTGTGGATCGAAAAGTGGGATCGGTCGGAAAGGCCAAACAAGCCAGTGCCAGGCCTGCGATCGAGAGCAAAGACGCGCCAAGCACGGGGAACATGACCCGAACGCCCTGCCCGAAGAGTACCAGCAGCGCTCCGCTGATGATAAACGTCGCGGTCATCCAAAGACCTTGTGGCCCAAGCGCGAGCCCACTCGGCCAGTCGGTGGTCGGCGCGGTGAGTGGATGCCAGTGCAAGGACCGCATAAAGTCATATTGAGTTATGGTCAACACGATGACCATGCCACCAAACAGTAGTGGGCCGATGATGCCGGCCCACGCTGCGATTCGGACGAATAGATCAGTGCGCTCGCGCATACTGCGAAGGCACCAATGACTTCAATTCATGTCCCAGTTCCTTTGCAGCGTGCACCGGCCAATAGGGATCGCGCAAAAGCTCGCGACCAAGGAAGACAACGTCAGCCTGTCCATCTCGAACGATAACATCGGCCTGAACAGGACTAGTGACCAGCCCCACTGCGGCCGTGGGAAGTCCCGCCCGGGTTCTGATGGCCTGTGCAAACGGAACCTGATAACCCGGTTCCAACGGAATCTTCTGAATCGGTGACGAACCGCCGCTGCTGCAATCGATCAGGTCTACACCCTCGCGCTTTAACAAATGCGCCAGTGCAACCGAATCTTCAATCGACCACCCGCTCTCAACCCAATCTGTACAACTCAATCGCACCAACAGCGGCTTGGTCGCCGGCCAGACCGACCGCACCAAACGCGTGGTTTCAACCAGCAATCGCACCCGATTGTCAAACGATCCTCCATACTCGTCATTCCGCAAATTGCTTATTGGTGAAAGGAAACTATGCAACAAATAACCATGTGCGGCATGTAACTCAATCAGGTCGAATCCAGCGGCATCGGCCCGCTCAGTAGCGGCCTGAAAGGACTGTTTCACGTGCGCGATGTCGGCCAGTGACATCTCCATTGGTTCGGCATACCCATCCGCAAATTTAAGCGCACTTGGGCCAATCGGCTGCCATCCACCCAGCCCAGGGTTCACGCTTCCTCCGCCGTCCCATGGCCGCCGGGTGCTTGCTTTGCGGCCGGCATGCGCCAGCTGAATGCCCGCTGCCGCACCGTGCTCGCGGATAAACGCCGCAATGCGTAACAATTGTGCGACATGCTCGTCTTTGTAGATGCCAAGACAATTGGGCGTAATACGCCCACCGGGTTCAACCGCGGTGGCCTCGGCAATCACCAAACCGGCGCCGCCGACAGCGCGCGACCCGAGGTGAACGAGATGCCAGTCTGTGGCAAACCCATCATTGGATGAATATTGGCACATCGGCGATACGCCGATGCGATTGCGCAAGGTTAGCCCACGAAGGGTGAGGGGATCAAACAGGATTGTCATATGGCGAAACCTATGATACCCAGCCGGCCGGGTGAAAGGTTCAATTTCACAACAAGTATCATCCAGATGTTTATGAACGTTCTCGATGATATTCCGGGTTGGACGGCTGAATTTGAGTCCGGATGGATGACTGACTATCGCAGCACTGGAAAACCAAACTGGAGCCTTTACAAGGCGCCTCGAAACCAATCTTTGATCTCGTCACCAGGCATTGATCTGAAGAAATCAAACCTACTATTCATATCCTCCGCGGGTGGATTCGATGCCAGCACGCAATCACGGTTCGACGCTGAAAACAATCTCGGAGATTACACAATCCGTGAGATTGCTGTGACCACACCGCTACGATCCATTTCATTTGCACATACACACTATGACCATGCCGCGGTGAACCAGGATCCGCAAGTATTGGTTCCGCTAAATCATCTTGATACACTGATCGCCGGTGGAATGATCGGAGGATTGGCAGACAACTTCATTAGCTTTATGGGCTTTCAACCTGATGTGGGAAGGTGCCTGGCGGAGACCATCCCGGCGATCATCAGCAGCGCAAAACGGCTCCACGCCGAATGCGCGTTTTTGGTTCCAAGCTGACCAATCTGCGATCAGTCCGTTGGATTGATAACCAGGGCGCTTGAGATCGAAGGCATCGCCACCGTGATGACAACGCGAAACAAGGATCGAGTGGAACCGATAAAGCCACCACGTGTGACAATCACGCAACTGCCGCGCGGTTCTACCTTGGGACATCCAAACAATACCGCTCAGCAAGTGCGTGTAATTAAGGCGTCACTGGCGCTGATTAGTCTATCAACGCCATTGGCCCCGGTAGCGCTGGACGAAAAATAGCCGTGTGCGCAGACGAGCACAAACGCAAGCTCATCTGCGCACACTGTTTTTGCAAAACACGCGGGTGGCAGTTTGGTTGCGCTCCGTGCCCCACGAGGCACATCAAACTCCCAAACCGGAATGTCGGTCGCATTGCTGATGTTAAGCACACCGGATGTGTGCAAAGTTGCCGTGACGCCTGGCTCTCCCAGCACGAACGCACCTGTTGATGGTGTGGATAATGAAAGCGGTGGGGGCAGTGTTTGGGCGCTATCACAGCCATTGTCCAGCGCGCCAATGATTGAAAGCTGCACCGAGGCACGCAGATCCAGCGCGCCACAAGTCGCCCGAAGCACACCACGTATGATGATCTGATTGGCCACGATTGTGGATGGGCCGGAAGCGATAACAATAATTCCCGGCCGAATAACGAACCAACCAAACCGACTCGTACCGGCCGACAGTTGGCTGTCTGCCGCGGGAATAAAGTCTGGCGGGATGTGGTCACCGGCAACGACAGGCAGGTAGATCGTATGCGGCGCAGCATCCTGGTACAGCGCGCTCGTCTGTCCTGCGTCAACTGATTGCGCGGCGAATAACGACGTCACACTGGTTGCCATCCACAGTGCCGTGCCTGCCATGCACATAAGCGCCAACTTTATTAAATGCATCATGTAAGGTAAGACGCACCAAATGTAATTTGGATACGGGTTAGCCGAACGGTTAACCAAGGTTAACGCTCGCGGTTGTCTCCCGGGTGACACGAATTCAGTTTGGGGCTAAACTTGCATCCAGTTAACACACACTACAAACCATGCTCATATCTTTACTGTTGGTTCTGCGTGAGGGCCTCGAGGCCACGTTGATTGTCGGAATAGTATTCAGCTTTTTGCGCAAAAGTGGCCAGCTGAGCCAGGCCCGTTATGCGTGGGCCGGTTGTTTGGCCGCGGTGGCGCTTAGCGGTCTGCTAGCCTTTGGCATCAATGCCATTGGCACAAGATTGGAGGGAACCGCCGAACAACTCTTCGAAGGCGCCACGATGTTATTCGCCGTGGCGATGCTTACATGGATGATTTTCTGGATGAGGCGTCAGGCGCGCAACATCAAGGGTGAGCTTGAGGGAAAACTAGCCTTGGCATTGCGCGGCGGTCACACCCTGGCTTTGTTTGGCGTAACGTTCTTTGCTCTGTTTCGCGAAGGTGTTGAGACTGCGCTGCTACTGGGTGCAGCCTCCTTTCAGGCGGATGGTTCAGCAACGCTCGTCGGAGCATTGCTCGGGTTGGCCGCGGCGACCGTGCTCGGCTACCTGGTCTATGCCGCCGCCGTTCGCCTAAACCTCAGGCTGTTCTTCAACATAACCAGTCTGCTGCTGCTCGTTTTTGCGGCGGGACTGGTCACGCGCTCGGTGCACGAATTCCAGGAGGCCGGCTTCCTGCCCCTCATCATTGAGCCCATTTGGGATCTTAATCCGTTTGTGGCCGGTGAATCTCTGCTCGGTCAAATTTTGGGCACGCTTGCGGGCTATACACCTGCGCCATCCCTTCTTGAAACCATCGGCTATGTGGGCTACTGGGCGGCGGTGCTGCTTGGCATCCGGGTCTCCGGTGCGATTCCCGTTCGATCCAGCCGGCCAAGCTGAGTACCGTTTACAGTTGGGTCAATCCCGCTTGCCGGAGCTGGCGGATATCATGGGGGGCGCAAAGGCCGCACGGTTCAAGTCAACCTGAGACTTTATCCGCAAGGGCAGGCCAAACAATCGAATAAACCCGCCGGCATCCGCATGGTTGTAGGCATCATCCCGATTAAAGGTCGCGACATCTTCGCGATACAGCGAGTAGTTGGCCTTCCGCTCGACCGGCATCACGTTACCCTTATATAGTTTCAACTTGACGGTACCGGTGACATCACGTTGGGTAACCGCAACAAATGCCTGCAGCGCATCCCGCAGCGGTGTAAACCACTGACCATTGTAAATAAGATCAGCCATCTTGAGCGACACTTGCTGCTTAAAGTGATAGGTCTCGCGATCCAGCGTTATCTCTTCAAGCGCCATATGGGCCGCACGTAGAATAGTACCGCCGGGCACTTCATCCACTTCATGGCTCTTCATGCCGATCAGGCGATTCTCCACCAAGTCCATCCGGCCGATACCGTTCCGCGAACCAAAGGTATTTAGCTCACCAATCAGCGCAGCACCACTCATGCTGGCGCCGTTCAACCGCTTGGGCAAACCACTGACAAAGTCGATCTCGACATATTCGGGCTTGCCGGGAGCATCTTCCGGGCTCTTGGTAAATTGAAACATGCGTTCATCCGGTTCTCCGCGATCAATATCTTCAAGCGGCCCGCCTTCGTGAACAATATGCCAGAGATTCTCATCCCGCGTGTACAAATTGCGCGCGCTCTGCGCAACCAGCACGTTCATTTTCTTTGCATACCGCAGCAGGTCTTCGCGCCCGTCAAATTCCCACTCCCGCCAGGGGGCGATCACTTTTAGGCGCGGATTTAGCGCCATGTAGCTAAGTTCCAGACGCACCTGGTCATTACCCTTGCCCGTGGCGCCATGTGCCACGGCATCGGCGCTCTCCTGTGCGGCAATTTCCACCTGATATTTGGCAATCAATGGTCGCGAGATTGCGCTGCCCAAGAAGTACTTGTATTCATATATTGCGCCGCTTTGCACCAACGGAAGCAAATACTCATTGGCAAATTCATCGCGCAGATCCAGGACAATGTGCTTGCTGGCGCCGCTGCTGAGCGCCTTGCGTTTGATCTCTTCAAAATTTTCGCGCTGTCCGATGTTGGCGGTGAAGCACACAACCTCGCACTGATAAGTCTCCCTGAGCCAGGGGACAATCACGCTCGTGTCAAGCCCGCCAGAGTACGCTAGAACAACCTTGTTGACGTTCGGCAGGTCGCCCGCGTTTACAGCTTTGCGCTTGCGGCTATTTGATCGTTTGGTTGTGCTGTTCGAGATCGCGCGCAACGAGGCACTTGGTACGGTCGTTCCCGCCGCCCGATCGATGGCGTCAGCCCGGGCCATTTGAATAATGTCCTCCTCGGAGAGAGGTACATCATCCTCCAACGTCATCATCACGGCAACTTCGTCACAGTTCGCCAGCATCGGGCAGGCCACGCAATCGTGCCACACCTTTTCAGGGAATAATTCCTTGGGCACGATCTCAAACCCGCACCGCTGAAAGAATGGCACCGCCCGTGTGAGCGCAAATATCGTCCCAAATTTTCGGTCGCGTGCCGCCTCTACCAACCAATCCACCAAACGCTGACCAATCCCGGTGCCGCGCTCGTTCTCATCCACCGCCAGCGAGCGCAGCTCCACCAGTGTGGTGCTCATCGGCAGAAGCGATCCGCACCCAATAATCTGGCGGGCCTCGGGCACGAATGAACCCGTGTCCGCATTGCCTTCTAGCGCCGGCTGCGCCAGCGCTTCGGCAACGGCAAAATTGTGCAGATGAGCGCGAATACTGGCTTCGCTGCGGGGCAGCAACCCGCCTTTGCGGGCATTGGCACCCACCAACGCCACGATCGCGCTAACGTCCAGCTCCAGGGCGGGGCGAATGTTTGCTTCCACTGCTATAAACCGCGATCCTCGGGGTAGCCCAAATGGATGTTCATACACTGAATTGCCGCGCCACTCGCGCCTTTGCCCAGGTTATCCAGACGGCCAATGAGCAGCGCACATTCATCAGTGGCAAACACAAATACATCCACGAAGTTCGTGTCGTTGCTGCCTTGCACATCAAAATGATCCCGATCCAAATTATCAGCGCCGTTCAACGGCATCACGCGGACATATTGCTCGCGGGCATAGTGCTCGGTCAGGCAGGAGTGAAGTTCTTGTGCGGTGATGCCCATTTGACTGATTGGCAACAAGGTTGTGCAAGCCAACCCGCGCGCAAAATCTCCGATGATGGGGCTGAACACCGGCGCATGCCGTAAACCGCTATGCACGCGCATCTCCGGAAGATGTTTGTGGTGCAAGTCCATGGCATAAGGTCGCGGGCTCGACAGCTTGGGGTCATCCTTGCGCTCATACTGTTCAATCCGCTTCTTGCCACCGCCTGTGTATCCCGTAATTGAATAGCTGCATATCGACGCGGCCGTATCAATAATCTTTGCATCAACCAACGGTTTCATCGGCACGACAAATGCCGTGGCATGACACCCGGGGTTGGCGATACGCTTGTGGGTGCGTACACGGTCACGATAATCGCTGGAGAGCTCGGGCACGCCGTAGGCCCAGTCTGGATTGATCCGGTGTGCACTGCTGGCATCAATGACGCATGTATCGGGATTTTCGACCATGGCAACCGACTCCTTCGCCGCGGCATCCGGCAGGCACAAAAACGCCACGTCCGCTTCGTTTAGCAGGCGTCGGCGCTCACTGGCATCCTTGCGCTTATCCGGGTCAATCCGCAACACCTCGACGTCCGTGCGTGCGCTCAAATATTCATGGATCCTCAATCCAGTGGTGCCATCCTGACCATCTACGAAAATCTTGTGGCTCATAATAAATGCACTGCAATCGTCGTATCGCTTATGCGCATGAGATCCTCTTGACCATATTTACACGCTGAAACCCGGACGTCCCATCCCGACCCGATTCAACATAACCCTCTCGTTCATACCAGGAAATGTTTTCAATCATGCTCTGATTGGTATACAGTCGAACCTCGTCAAATCTGAAGTGACAACACCGTGATTCTGCATGTGCAAGTAATCTCCGACCAAGCCCCGATCTTTGCGCAGTGGGTCGAATGGCAATACTGTAGATCAGTACATGATCAGATTGTGGCATTAAAACAAGTACGCCGGAAATTCCAGCGACATCCCGCGTTACCCAAACCTCTTCCGTGGCAATCAGCGCGGCATACTGCGCGGTCATCGGTTGCGGTTTGCGCCCGATCCGCGCTACATACTTCTCATATGCAGCATTGGTCAAAGCCGAAATTTCAGCTGCATCCGCGCTGGTGGCCCGGCCTGGTTCAAAAATCACCATCATGCCGAAATCAGCGCATCAGACCGTACCGGATCCAAGCAATCCGAGCTCCCTGCCGCCTTCAATATTGAGTACGCCAGCCGCGGAATATACAGCCAGTTTTTCGCGCGAATCCGCGATATCCAGGTTGCGCATGGTCAGCTGACCAATCCGATCCTCCGGGCCAAACTCTCCCTGGCCGCTTTCCATGGTCAATCGCTCGGGGTGATAGGTCAAATGTGGTCCGGCGGTATTGAGCACGCTGTAATCCTCGCCGCGCCGCAATTCAATGGTTACCTCACCGGTCACTGCCATGCCCACCCACCTTTGCAGGCTCTCACGCAACATCATGCTTTGCGGATCAAACCAACGTCCTTCATACAATTGACGCCCAAGCTTGCGACCCAGCAACCGATAGTTGTCCACGGTTCCTTCATTGTGAATCGCACTGATCAATCGCTCATAGGCGATATACAAAAGTGCCAGCGCCGGCGCCTCATAAATACCGCGGCTCTTTGCCTCAATTATGCGATTTTCAATCTGGTCACTCATCCCCAAGCCGTGCCGCCCACCAATCGTGTTGGCCTCCAATACAAGTGCCACCATGTCAGGGTATTGCTGATCGTTAATCGCACACGGATAACCTTCCTTAAACGCAATTTTGACCGTCTCCGTTTTGATGACAACGGATGGATCAACATGCTTGACACCCATGATTGGCTCAACAATACTGATCCCTGTACTCAGGTTCTCCAGGTCCTTGGCTTCATGGGTGGCGCCCCAGATATTGGCGTCGGTGCTATACGCCTTCTCCTTGCTCATCTTATAACTATGACCCTGTCTCTGGAGAAACTCGGACATCTCCTTGCGTCCACCAAGTTCGCGGTTGAATGTCACGTCCAGCCAGGGTTTGTATATGCGCAAGTTCGGGTTGACCATGAGCCCGTAGCGGTAGAACCGCTCGATATCGTTGCCTTTGTGCGTGCTACCGTCACCCCAGATGTCCACCCCATCGTCCTGCATCGCCTTGACCAACATGGTGCCAGTGACGGCGCGGCCCAATGGTGTGGTGTTGAAATAGGTCCGACCAGCCGTACTGATGTGAAACGCACCGCATTGCAATGCCACCAACCCCTCGTGCACCAGTTCCTTGCGGCAGTCGATCAAGCGGGCCTTCTCGGCGCCATATTCCAACGCACGCTTGGGGATGTCATCGTAGTCGAGTTCGTCATACTGACCCAGGTTCGCGGTATAGGTATACGGAATTCCGCCCTTGGTACGCATCCATGCCACCGCCGCACTGGTGTCAAGCCCGCCTGAAAATGCAATGCCGATTTTTTCGCCCGATGGAAGTGACTGAAGTATGCGTGACATGTCGTAAATATTCGCGTCCGAAAGCTGGCAATTTTAGACGATGTCCACGCTGGTGTGTCTCTTTGACAGCTTTAGTCAAATGTGATTTCCCAAATTGCGCCGTTTCCAAACTCGAGCACATACAGTTTATTTTTGACAAGCACGGTATCAATCGGATTTTTAAAATCTTTGGCGACCTGAATCGTTCGCGCCTCGTAATTGTCGACGGTCTTGTGCATTCGCATCATCAGCAGGTCAAAGCCCTTGTCCGGGATATCGCTGCCGGCGGCGCCCCAGCTGACAAACAACAACGTGGGGTCGTCATTAGTCCCCCGCAGATCGGCGGGGAAAGACGGATCAAAGGCAAAGCTCAACCCAAGCGGTGACCGATGCGGCGTAATACCGGCCAGCGGCTTTTCTTCCTTGCCCGCGTTCTTGTTGCTGCCATCGTCCGCTTTGTACCACGCGCCCGCCGGCCCACGGTTCAAAATTGGATCCGTAAATGCCGTCGGAGCCTTGGGATACGTGGGGTCATTGACGTAGGTTTTTCCCTTTACCGCAACAAAGTCCTGGCTCAAGCGCTTGTCGGTTGCAGGATCATACGCTGGCAGCTGTTGTGGATTGTCAAATGCACCAAAGCGCCACGGAAACCCATAGTGCCGCCCTTCGCGCAACCAGTTTATTTCATCCGGATAATCCGAATCAGGTCCGTTGTCACCGGCGATGAGGTCACCATTTGGTGCAAACGCCATATCGTAAGCGTTGCGCGTTCCATCGACAAACACATATCCACCCGCGCGCAATTGGGCGTCATCATTGGACAAAACCAGACCGTCGGCATTGGCAGGCACGCGCAACACTTTCGTCGTCAATGGCACCTCGCGCAGACCCGGATACACGCCCTTGGTGCTTTCGATTTCACCATGATCCGTTCGCGAACCGGCGTTTAAATACATCCATTTGCCGTCTGGGCTAAAGGTCAGACCGTTATACAAATGATCAAAATTGGTATTACTCGCCGGATATGGTTCGGTGCGCACGGCGAGTTTCCAATCCCGCTTGCCTGTGGCCGTCATGGTCCCGCGTATCACGCCGGCTTGGGTGGTATCAGGCGTGGGCTTGGTGTTGTAAACCACGTATAAGTTGCCATCGGCGGCCATACGCATGCCGCTGACCTGTTCGCCCTTGAACAAATTTAGCTCCCGACTTGTAACACGTTTTTCCTTGTTTGGATGTGCTTCGGTCAGGCTGACCGCCCATATCTCATTGCCCGGCCCGAGCATCAGCAACTCATTTGCGCTCTTGTCATAAACCAACCGCAAATTTGAGGCGCCCACCTCCGTGACCATTCGTGCGCTCACGCCTTCAAGCAAAGTCGTCGGGCCATTAGGAGTTTCCTTGCGGATTGCCACCCGGTCAAACGGCGCGGTGGTGGGTGCTTGGGCGAGCTTGGTGGGCGCTGGCGTGCCACTCGTGCACCCGAGCAGGGCAACGATGTTCAATACCAGCCAGACTCGTGACCAACCAAATACACTCATCCGCCAAACATACCACCTACATCATGCGCTGTTTAATGTTGGAACCGAACTGCGCGGAAGTCCCGTACCAGCCTATCTCAGTTGGCCACCGATCGAAGACAACACCGCGCTCAAGATCATTGCGGTCACCACCAACAGGCTGACGATTGCAAATACTTTTTGGTTTCGTTGCGCCTTGCCCTTTTTCGCGTTCATATTTCAATTATCGCCAAATCCGCGCTCCTTGACGAAAGAACGTTTGTTCTGTATACTTCGTCGTATGGTTCGAGGCGCTCCAATGATCAGCATTACCAGTTTGGTTCCGATTGCTCTGATCGCCTTCGTGGTGACGATTGTTGTCGCAATTGGGCTCCGGGTGGACGGTCCAAGTGTTGGCTTGATCGGCGCAACCATCGCGGGGTTTTTAGCCGGTGGTTTGCTATTTGGTTGGATGGCATATGTCATGGGCGTGCGCACAGGCGAGCAACGACATCCCGTCAGCCCACCCCAAATCCAGTGGATGATCGTTCCGCAGGCCTGGCCACCACCTCAACCGGAACCTCTTAAGCCCGTTTCAACATCGCTTGAACAGTTCGATACCAGCCAACCGCGATCATTCATAATTGGTGACGAAAACAGTTGACCCGTAGCTCGTGTCATCCTGCAAATTTCAGCATGTCGACCACCACACCGCCGTGTGTGCGCGAATATTCGGATGCAAATGCGAGCATATGGCTTTGCAGGGACGCGCGGGCGGTTGTCTGATGGATTGAAGGTTTTCCATGAAGCCCGGCTAAAAAGTCGCGGATGACGCCTTCATCACCGCCTCCGTGACCGGATTCACCCGCACTGATGTCTATCCGCTCAACCCGATCCGTTCCGTGCGGGTGCAGTGTAAAAAACTGTGGATATGGCGCGTGTGCAAAATCACCGATCAGTGTGGCTTTGGTCCCATCGATTCGCAGCGTCCGGCCCTCCCGATCACTGTGCCCGTGCATCGTAAATGTACACGTTGCTCCGCGCTCGAACTGCATGGCGATGACTTGATGATCCACCACATCATTGTCACAGTGATAAACACACCGCCCATAATCACTCGTTTTCAGGCGATCCCAGCGGCTTTCTGGTGTTTGCCCGCCTTCCAAAGCATGCAACATAAAGTCATGCTTCTCAAAGAAGCCTGATCGCGCCGGATGAGAAGCCGCGGCGCCAACCGGCCAGGCGTGATACAGACGCGGTGCATAGAAAATGCACTCACTGGCGACCGCGCAGTCTTCTGTGCACCGGGCCGGCGCATGTTCAGGCGCATGCGTGTGCGCATAGTGGCTGAGCGAACCAAACGAACCAAGACGGCTCACGGTCTGGCGCATCACCCAGGTCAGAATGTCCAGATCGTGACAACACTTTGCCAAAATCATGGGGGCACTCTGCTCCTGATTTCGCCAATTGCCGCGCACAAAGCTGTGGGCCATGTGCCACCAGCTGACGTTTTCCCGATGATCAATCGTGATCACCTCGCCCAGCACACCACTATTCACCACCTCATAAAGCTTGGTAAAGAACGGGGCATAGCGCAGCACATGACAGATTTGCAGGGTGCGCCCCAGGCGCTCGGCCTCTGTCACGAGCGCTAGACAGTCCGCAGCCGAGGTGGCCATTGGCTTTTCCAATAACACGTCATATCCGGCGCGAAGCGCTGCAAGTGTTGGTTCCACGTGCATCTGATCTTGTGTGCAGATGACCACGGCGTCCGCTTGTTTTTGCATCGCCAACAATTCATTCCACGATGGTGTTTGCATCGTTGGCTCAACGTCATGCTCCGTTGCAAACCGTGCGCGCCGGGTTGGGTCCGGTTCGGCAACGCCTATAAATTCAACTTCATGCGGGTGATGCAGTCCATAGTCGCCATACACGCGCGCTCCCCGATTACCTGCCCCAATCAAAAGCAGTCGCAGTGGATTTTCAGTATTCAACGTCATGAGGAATGTTTATTTTAGGGTGCCGTTTCTATTCATCAATTTGGCCCGTCGGGCCCGATTGAGATGGCAGCTCGAGGCGAACCATTTCGCCGTGACGATTGATGATGACGTGAAAGCCCATCATGCCAAGCATGACACGGGCGTTTTCTGGGATGCCGATTTGATAAATACTATCCATGTTTTTATCAAAGTTTTTTAGATTACTGTCGACCTGGGCCTTCATAAACAGATCGGCCTTACCCATCATTTTTAAAATCCCTTCGCTCACCTCGGGCTGGTGGTCCTTCACCTGCTCGGCAAAGACGGCCATAACTTGTTCATCCACCCGATGGGCGTCTACATGATAGGTAAATCCGCCATCGGAAACGATATATACGGGATCCGCCCCAACATGACCCACCATGCAAGCATCGCCATTTTCATCTCGAACCAAACCTTCAAACAACGCTTTTTTCATAATATTTATGCAATGGCGTGACCTGCACGTTCCCCAAAACACGCCTCCGAAAGCAATCCGCTAACGCCAGCTAATATTAGTCGGAAACGGATTGCGACTTGTAAATGAATGTTGATGCCAATAGGGATAAACTGGGGATACTGCGCTTGCCGCCTCCAGAAGTGCGACGTGCTCCGGTGCAAGCTGCCAATCGACTGCGCCCAGGTTGTCGCGCAGTTGCGCCTCGGTTCGTGCCCCAATTACGAGGGTCGCCACGGTAGGTCGCTGCAACAGCCAGTTTAGGGCGATTTGCGGCACGGTTCTGCCAGTCTCCTTTGCCACGAGATCAAGCGCATCCACGACTTTGTATAAATAATCGTCGGGCACCGGCGGCCCGCCTGCGGTATCCGCCTTGTCGTTTAGACGGGAAACTGCCGGTAACGGCTGACCGCGGCGAACTTTTCCGGTCAATCGTCCCCAACCAAGCGGGCTCCAAACCACGGCCCCCACGCGTTGATCCACACCCAGTGGCATGAGCTCCCACTCATACTCACGTCCGATCAATGAATAATAGGCCTGATGCGCAACGTGACGCACAAGCCCATACTTCTCTGAAATTGCAAGCGATTTCATCAGATGCCACCCGGAAAAGTTTGAGCAGCCCACATACCGAATTTTTCCGGCGCGCACCAGGTCTGTCAGGGTTTGCATGGTCTCTTCGACGGGTGTTTTTGCGTCAAACGCATGCAATTGATACAAGTCTATGTAATCTGTTCCCAGGCGTTTCAGGCTGCCCTCCACCGATGCAATGAGGTGATAGCGCGAGGAACCCACATCGTTTGGTCCCGAGCCAAACCCAAATGTCCCCTTGGTCGAGATCAAGACCTTGTCCCTTCGACCGGCAATCGCCTTGCCCAGCGTTTCCTCAGACACGCCTTTGGAATAAACATCGGCGCTGTCAAACATGGTTAAACCCGCATCGAGACAGATATCAACAAGCCGGGTGGCCTCCGCTGCATCACTTGCGCCCCATGCACGCACACCGGTGCCAAACGTGCCCGTGCCAAACGTCAAAACCGGCACGCGAAATCCAGAACCTCCCAAAAATCGATATTCCATGCCAATGATAATAATCGAATATGGAATATAAAAGACTTGGCAGTGCCGGGCTGAAACTCAGTGTGATCTCGATTGGCTCGTGGGCGACGTTTGGTCAGCATGTGGATGAAGCAACATCTCGCGCAATCCTCAAAGTTGCGCTTGATGGCGGAATTAACTTTATTGACAATGCCGAAATCTACGGCGACGGGGCATCTTCCGCGGCCGTCGGCAACCTGGTTCATGGGCTCCCGCGCGAGTCACTAGTGCTCAGCACGAAAGTGTTCTGGGGTGGCAGCGGTCCCAATGATAGCGGCCTCTCGCGCAAGCACATTGTTGAGGGCTTGCACAAAGAACTTAAGCGCCTGCAAACCGATTATGTTGACTTGTTATTTTGCCATCGCCCGGATCCAAACACTCCGATTGAAGAAACCGTGTGGACGATGGACAATTTGGTGCGTTCGGGCAAAGTGCTGTATTGGGGGACTAGCGAATGGAGTGCACAACAACTGACGGAGGCCTATGCGGTGGCGCGTCAACATCATCTGCTGCCCCCACAAATGGAGCAACCCGAATACAACCTGTTGCAGCGGAGAAAGGTCGAAATTGACTATTTGCCGTTGTACCCACTAATGGGCTTGGGCACCACGGTTTGGTCTCCCTTGGCTGCCGGGGCCTTGACCGGGAAATACAACCGTGGTGAGGCTGCCACACGAACCGGGTTTGACGCCGCATGGTTCAAGTCACAAAGGCTGAAACCCGAGGATCTGGCCCGTGTGAGTCTACTCTTGCCCATAGCGGATGGTCTCGGCTGCACCATGGCCCAGCTAGCAATGGCTTGGGTCCTCAAAAATCCCCACGTCACAACTGCAATAACAGGCGCCACAAAAGCGTCTCAGTTACAGGATTCCCTAAAGTCTCTGGAAGTCGTACCCCATCTGACACCTGACGTACTTGCGGCCATTGAAACAGCCGTACAGTAACGATAAATCCCGAGCTGAGCGCGTGATAATCCTCGCGCTCAGCTCGGGATTAAGCCGAGCAACTGCGCGAACGGGATAAGCAGACCATTCATGCCCAGCGTGGCAGGCACCAAAATAATTCCAAGCGCATTCATGCGGCGGGTCCCAAATAGCACCGGAATCAATCCAATCGGAATGCAAATGGCAAACACGATCAGACCAGCCACACCGGTGAACCCAAGGGTGACCAAGGTTGACACCACCAACGAGAAACCGGCCAGCCGTCGCGTCGGAATCAATGACACATACTTCGCCGAAATCACCCCCATGAATAGACACAGCCCGAAGGCCGCGATCGAACACAGACACACAGCGCCCACGGCGAGCGCGAAAAGCCGCGGCCCGTATGGCACAAAAATGGAAGAGAGCATCCATGACAGCCCACCCCGGGTGAGCCCGACGCCCGGAGCAAACAACAGTAGCGCGCCGCCCAGGGTATATGCAGCACGGTTCGCACCCTGGCTGGCCAGAAACTGAGATTCATTCCGCAACGCAGTTGCCTGCCCGGCCAACAAACCGCCGATGCCTCCGCTCACGACCGGTAGGAAACCAGCAAACAATCCGCCCAACACACCGGTTGCCGCGCCCCTGGCTAACGAACCCGTGTTCAACGGGTTGGCGGGTTTTGATTGGGGCGGCACGCGTTCAGGCCTCCACAGCGCAGCCAAAACGGACGGAATCGTAAACAAACCCGTAAATGCGGGCAACAAATTTTGAAAGGCGCGCTCGATGACAATCGGGCTCCTGAGCGTCAGCACCACGCCGACAATCCCGCTAAGGGTAAATGTGAGCAGACCGGCACCCAAACCCGCCCAAGCCGAACCCAACGTCGTGCCACGCGGCCACTCGCCAACCAGTAATAGCCCCACGACCGCAACAAGCATCCATCCAAGATGGGGCCCAATGATTTGCCCTAATGGCCGCAGCAACGAATCGGCAAATGGCGCAAGCGCAGCAAGCATCAGCACCGCGAACAACTCGCCCAAGGCCATAATGTTCAGCGCATCCAGCCCATGCCCTGCATACAGCAATTTTGCCGCCGGTGGCTGGCTGTTTGCAGTTAGCTCATCCGGCGCAAACAAGAACACCGCGGGTATCAAGCTTGAAAAGCTCCAGCCAACCGCCGCACCAACCAACAGAAAGCCCATCGCCTCGCCGGCTATTTGCACCCTTCCTTCCGAAACAAGCAGAACCGCGGCGCCAGCGGCGTGATACAGGTGCAACCCGGGAATGACACCGATGACTATACCAAGCGCCATTCCCCCGAGGGCCATGGTGATCAGACCGGCGGCATCCACCTTAGTCGTTCAAATAGGCCACGCCCAGGGCGCCCGGTCCGATGTGCGCCGCCACACTTGCACCCACTTCAATCGTCATTGGAACATCCGTCTTGAGGATTCCGGCGAGATCCACCGCCAGCTGGCTGGCCGCCGCACCGGCGGCCGCATGTATCACGATGTAATTTGGCTTAACCCGCCCCTTCAAATCTGCGGATGAAATCTCGACCAATCGGGCGACGGCCTTGCCATACGTGCGCACGCGTTCAAGCGGTTCTAGGCGTCCATTCTTAACCGTAAGCAGAGGCTTGAATTGCAACAATCCGCCGATCAGGGCCTGTGCGCCACCAATTCGTCCACCCCGCCTGAGATTTTCAAGTGTATCCACCACAATGTGCACTTTTACCTTGGACGTAAGCGCCTCAACCCCGGACTTAACCTCCGCCAGGCTCAATCCCGCCGCGGCCATGCGTTGCGCCGCCTGTAAAAGCAGCAGTTGACCTGCGCTTGCGCTCCGTGAATCAATAACGGCAATCCTCCCGCCTTCAATCATTGCCGCGGCGTTTTCCGCGGCGGTCACCGTGCCGCTTAGTTCGCGGCTTACATTCACACACACAATGTCGTCTGTCTTGAATCGTTCAAAAACCTCGGCAAATTCACCGACCGATGGCGCGGATGTCGTTGGGAACCGCGGATCGCTCTTCAAGCGCGCCTGAAACTCGGCCGCACTCATGTCCACGTTCTCCCGATAACTATCATCGCCAAACCGCACATAGCTGGGGACGATGCTAGCGATGTTTAGGGCATCTTGCTGGCTTGGTAGCACTCCGCTGACAGAATCTGTAATAAATCGAAACATAGTTTGCTGATCTCGAACAAATGTTAAAGTTAATGGAGAGTTTACACACGATTTATGCGTTTGCCCATCAAACCTTTCGCCTCGTTTCGCTCACCGTTATGGGCGATCCTGCCAGCCTTTGTGTTGATGGGCGTGCTGTACTCAATCAACACGCCCATCTTTGAGGCGTCTGATGAGCTGCGTCATGTTGCTGTGGTGGAGTATCTATGGCAGGGTCGCGGGCTTCCGATTCAAAATCCCGCGCACCATGAGTTCTTTGAGCAGGAGGGTAGCCAGCCACCGCTCTATTACTTTCTGGCAGGCCTAATCGCCCAACCCATTGGATTATCTGACTTTCGGGCGCTTGCAATAGAAAATCCTCACACGCGCAACATCGGTCGCGCAGATGCCACCGACAACCGCAACATGCTGTTGCATACTGCAATGGAGTATTGGCCCTGGCGCGGGGCATCCTTGTTTGTCCATGTGATGCGGTTGCTTGGGGTAATGATGGGCGCTATAACGGTGGCCTGCAGTTGGCACATAGGGTTGCGGCTCGCACCAAGCCGAAATCAACGCTCAATCGCAAGTTTGTCAGCCGCGCTGACCGCGTTTAACCCCATGTTTCTATTCATAAGCGCCTCGGTAAACAACGACAACCTGGTCACGATGCTGGCATCCGTGGCCGTGTTGCTGGCGCTAATTGCGTTAAGAAACGGCGCCACTATGCGCAGCGCACTGCTGCTTGGGTGCGTCCTCGGTGGTGGTGCGCTGGCTAAAACCAGTGGTCTGGTGCCGGCTGTGATCATCCCGGGCTTTTTGGTGGTTCGCGCCTTGCAAACAAAGCCGCGGACCGGTCTGGCGCCACTCGTGACCATGGCGCTCTTGATCGCACTCATCGCCGGCTGGTTTTATGCCCGCAATTGGCTGCTATATGGCGAACCGACCGGCACCCAAATGATGGTGCAAATTGCCGGTGCGCGCGATCATATCGCCACCGCTCAAGAGTTGCTCAGCGAATGGGACGGCTTCTACAAGGCCTATTGGGGTTTGTTTGGTGCGGTAAACATCCCAATGTGGGATTGGGTGTATCTCGCGCTAACCGGCTTGGGAGGTCTGGCCGTACTGGGTCTGGTGATCGATGGCCTTGCATGTATTTCCAGACTACGTGTTCGTAAAGCCAATCTGCACCGGTCTCCCGCAACCACCCTCGCCGTTGCCATGTGTGTTGCGCTCCTTGTCGGGTCCTTTATCGCATTCCTGCGCTGGACCAGCCTAACCTTTGCCAGCCAGGGTCGGTTGCTCTTCCCGGTCATCACAATTATTTCCGTGGCGTTCTCGATTGGTCTGCACACATGCTTGAATCAATTCGGACGCCTTGTGTCTGGCACTCACGCCGGTGCGTTCGCCCGCTTAACCCCGGCCCTCGCATGCATTTTGGCAGTCGGGATGGCCGCGCTGGCAGCGATTGCGCCCATCGCGTTCATCAGACCGGCCTATGCCGCACCCAAGTTTGGCACCCTTGCCGGCGAAGGCTGCGCGACCACTGAGACCGCCACCATCACGTGCTTTGTCCCCGTTTCGCGGACCGAGATCCGCTTTGGCGATGCCATTCGTTGGGTTGGTTTCACCACCCAACCCCGCTATCCGCAGCTGGGTCCCGGTGAGAGCTTGGACATTACCTTATATTGGCAGGCGTTAAAGCCGCTGCCCAAAAACTACAGTCTGTTTATCAAGCTCTATGACACCCAGGACAACGAAGTTGCCGTGCTGGACGGCACACCCGGGGGTGGCATGTGGCAAACAAGCCTTTGGCGCACCGGTGAAGTGATTGCCGATCGGTATCGACTGCGCCTGGAAACGCACGCACCTGTTCCGACCGTGCTTCGGATGGACGTGGGGTTTTACGAGTTTTCAAACAAACAAAACCTGGCCACATTTGATGGTCGGGGTCAATTGACCGGACGCCAACGATTCGAGGTTGCAGCGCTTTCCGTGCCCATCCAATCCGGCGCCACACTGAGTGGAGCCTCAGCCTTTTTCGCTCCCAACACAACGCAGCCGGGGAGAACTAGCGTAGCCGTGGGCAAACCCGGGCAAACCGGGGCGGGATTGGTCATTCCGATGACGTGGCTCACAACTGCACCCATCCCTGGGGATTACACAATATTTGCACAGTTGTATGACGAGCAAAACAACTTGATAGGCCAAGCCGATGGCCGACCTGTGGCCGGGTTCTATGGCACCCAGTGGTGGCAACCTGGAACGCTAATCGCCGATAACCGCGTCTTTAGCACAAATTACCCGCTGAAACCTGGGCGTTACACACTCCGCTATGGCCTCTACGACGCCGCCCAATTCGGGCTTCCACGCGTGGCGGCTTTCACGGCTGGCGGTGCGCCCGCAGTCGACAACAGCTTGATCTACGAATTTGATCTGCCCTGATCGCGACGAAACCACCTAAAAAAGTCGCGCAACCTATAATTTAAGGTCATGATTACTATGCGGGCGCTGTGTGCCACGGTTGTAACGTTGCCGTTTTTCTTGAGTGCCTGTGCCTCACCCGCGGCGCCCACTACGTCGCCCACGAGCTCGGTACCCCCGACGACCATCGCCATCACGATCTATGCGCCGAGCCCTACGCAGGTACCAACGTCTTCACCCACCCCGGAAACACCCGCACCCTCTGCAACAAGCACGCCCAATAGCGCTTTGCGTTCTCCATTGCCAAAGACGACGGCGAAGCTCGCTCCAAACGTTGATCCATTTACGGGATTGACCGTCAGCGACGCCGCCCAGCTCAACCGCAGACCCGTCTTCATAAAGGTCGCAAATACCGCGGAAGTTCGACCGCAAAGCGGGCTGAGCGCAGCAGATATCGTGTTCGAGCATTACAGCGAGGGTGGCATAACCCGGTTTACGGCGCTATTCCTTGCGAATGATGTAACCAAGGTCGGCTCGGTGCGCAGTTGCCGCCTGATTGACATCGAGTTACCCGCCATCTTTGATGCGGCTCTGATATGTAGCGGAACAAGCCCCGGCGTCAAACCGTTGATGCGCAATTCGTGGGGCTTCACCAACAACCTGACCATGATTTCAGATTTTGGCCCGTTTGAATGTCAGGGTTGTCCCATGTTTCGCACGGGTGACGCGCCAATCCCGCACAATTTATTTGGCAACACGATCGACGTGCGCAAAGAATTGACAACACGGGGAAACAACCAGCGAACCACCTTCCCGGGTTTCCAGTTTGATGTAACGCCACCGACGGTTGGCCGCGAGGCCACACAAGTCGATATTCCCTACACATCGGGTACGGTCGGTTGGACCTATGATCCGACAAACATGGTGTATGGTCGTTCACTGGTTGGTGCGCCCCAGGTTGATCGGTTGACCAACAAGCAGTTGACGGTGGCAAATGTGATCATGATCTACGCACCCCACATCACCACCTTAATACAAGAGGACGTCACAGGCAGCCAATCCATCGAGATACAACTTTGGGGTCAGGGCAACGCGAAAATTGTGCGTGATGGCCGCGTCATTGAAGGGCAATGGAAACGAAGCGCATCAACCGCGGCTTTTGAGTTTGTAGATTTCGACGGCAAACAGATCCCGCTCAAGCCGGGCAACAGCTGGGTACAGCTACTGCCGGTGGATTTTAAAGAGGCGATTCGCTAGCCTATCAATGTCCCAGCCCGGGTCAAGGCAGGTAAATCCGCTGCCCGGGAATAATCAGGTTCGAATTTAGTCCGTTGGCGGTCATCAAATCTGGCACGCTGACGTTATATTTCAGACCGATGCGAAACAGGTTGTCACCGTTCTGCACCACGTAATACCCCGCTGCCCGGGGCTTGGTGGGTGTTTGCACGCGTGCGCATGCCGTGATCTTCAGGGTTTGGCCTGTTCGAACCAGTGCCACGTTGTCAATTCCGTTCGCGTTTGCAATGGACTCCATACTTGTGCGGAAACGCAACGCAATCCGAAACAAATTCTCACCCGATGCCACCACATGCTGATAGACCGCATTACACACAACGTCACCCGTATCTGCGCCGGCAACGGGCTGCGGAATTGGCGTTGGTTGCGGTTGGGGCGCGGCTGTTGGCTGGGGAACCTCCGGTGCCGGAACGCTCGTTGCCAGCGGCGTAGCCACAGTTGTGGGGGGAATCGGCAAAGCAATTGGCTGTGTCGGTGGAATAACCGTTGTTGCAGTGGCCAATGGAAGCAACACCGATGCATCACTTGACCCGATTGTGCGCTGGGTCACGCCTGATGGACCCGTCAACACAATTGGGAGCGGGGTTGCGGGCACGCCATTGCTGATCGGCACCCGACCACAGGCTGAAAGGCTGATAATGCAGGCTATTGCCACACCAAAGGTGGAACCAAGCTTGCCATTAATTTTCATGCGCATTATGTTATACCATTTGCGCCAAGGATCAAAACCATGCGACGCGAGGAAGCTCCGAAACAAAAAGTGCTGAGTTGGGCTGAAGTCGATCAACTAATTGACAAGCTGCTGCCCCAATTCCAGGGTACGTACGATTCACTGCTCATGGTCACCCGTGGCGGCATTATTCCTGGCGGGATGATCGCCGAAGCGCTTAATATCAAACACCTTCTGGTCGCCGCCGTCGAATTCCCCGCGGATGATTCGCCCCGCTTGCTGGCTTGGCCCACATTTGTACAGTTCCCGGAGGATGCCATTGTTCGTGGTCGCCGGGTGCTGGTGGTCGATGACGTTTGGACCCATGGCCGGCACATCATGACCGTCCGCGGCAGGCTCCAGGCATATGGGGCGCGACCGGAGATGGCGGTCTTGCACTACAAGCCGAATCAAACCCTGTTTCCCAATCAAAAGCCGACGTATCACGCCGATGTCACCGACGCATACATCGTCTATCCGTGGGAAACCGATCGCCGTTCCCGCGGTGTGCGCATGCTGGAACCCCAGATTTAAAGGTGGTTAACTCCCTGCCGCGGATCATCTGTCCGCTTTGTCACCAACAGGCGCTCATTTGGAGTGAAAGCACATCCAGTTGCAATTCGTGTGGCGCGGTATCCGAATACAACGAGCCAAGCGACACATTCTTCTATACCCTGGTTCCTGCCGAGTATGAACCTATTGCACCCGAGCTCACCAGCGCTTGGCTTGGCCCATCCGAAATCGATCGAATCGTCACGAACTGGGAGGGCTCAAAAACCGGCTTTGCACCGATCCCGGCGACCGCGGCCGCAACTTCAACCCTGCCGCGAGGCCTGGTGTGGGTAGCGGTTGGGTTGGGCGTCGTTTGTTTACTGCTGTGTGCCAGCGTGGCCGGGTTGACCATGGCTTCCAGCGCCCGCCGATCCCGTGATGCCACTGCTCTGCCGGGATCTCTAACACCAAGCCCAACCGAAGTGGACCCGGCCGACTTCAGCAAGACTGCGTCCGCTGCCGCGCCATCACCCACAGCAACAATCCGCGTCGCATTTGCCACGCTTGCGCCCACAACACCCGAGCCCTCGTCCACGCAATCTCCATCCGCGGTTCCACTCCCGAGACTGGGCACGTCGGTCGTCCCGCTGTTGGTCCAAACGGCCAATGCCGCAGAGTCTGCAACTGCCATCGCAAACAAGCCAATTCAGCCAACAACTGCGCCCACACCAATTCCACCCACGCCGACACAACCTGCCGACGTTGCAACTTCGGTTCCCGGTACGCTACCGCCCACATTCACTGCTGTGCCACCGACCAACACACCCGTCCCAGATACCGCCACCGTCATTCCAACCACCACCCCAACGGTCACCACGTCCGCCGCAACACCAACTCCTACCGCAACGCCTTCCCCGGCTGCCACACAATCACCCGCCCCCACCGGCAGCCCAACGGCCACCGCTACCACAGTGCCAAAATCGCTCGTCATCACCCGGGTCAAGTTTCAAGGAGATGCCGACAAAGATGAGACAAACGAGTTTGTCGAAATCAAAAATAGCGGGACAACCGCGGTAAATTTGGGAGGTTGGGCGGTTTGGTCTCGCAGCAAAAACCGCTCATTTGGTTTGCCCGCAACGCTAATCATGTTTGGCGGCGATACGTGCCGGTTCTTCAGCGGGGGCAGCGCAGCAGGGGCCGCGCCCGCCGGCAGCAATTGCCCCAAGCAGGATCTGGCCAATCCACCCGCTGGCGGAGATATATGGGCCGTTGGTGACATCGCGCAGCTCCGCGACCCTGCCAACAAAGCCGTCTCCACCTGTATATACAGCCCGGTCGAAGATGTTTCGATTCACGAGGCCACCTGCAACTAAACAGCATTGAGGCGAATAATCCGTGAATTTCACGCCCTGTGTCGGTGCGACGGCCCAAATCACCCAAAAAAGTGCGCTGGCTGAGAGCTTTGCTACTTGACAACTAAGTCTAGTGTGATTAGTATCTTCAGGCAGTCTAGACATAACCAGACTTGAGACTGCAAAGTCATAAGGGTTCGCAACAGAATGGTAAAGAAGCAGACGAAAGCGGCTACGCGCTCCGCCACAAAGGCGCCGCCGCCGGAAGATCCGTTGGTGATATTCGCCAGAAAATCCCGCAGCAAGGCCGGCAACGAAAACGATATCACACCCATCCACTCTACCCGACCTAAAGCCAGCGATTTGGTTCCCGGCCAGCTTGAGGTTATGGCGGTTGAGGAACTTACGGGTGAAGAGCAGTTGATCAACCTTGGGCGCGAGAAGGGTTACGTCACCTATGACGACATCATGGCCGCCTTCCCCGATGCCGAGAGGCAGCTTGATCAGATGGAGGACGTGTTTGCCGCGCTGACCGACGCCAGCATCGCAATTGTCCCCACCGAAGAAGAGGCTCAGGATCAGCTGGCGATGGACGCCAACGATGACGACGATGAGGATGACTGGGACGGTACCACCAATGAAGACCTCATGGAGGCCATCGAGGCCGATGACACGGTTGGTCTGTATCTGAAAGAAATCGGTCGCGTTCCATTGCTGACCGCGCCTCAGGAAGTCGATCTGGCCCAGCGCATGGAGCGTGGCAAAGCCGCCCGCGACACGGTTGCGGAGATGACCAAGGTCAAAGCCGACGATCAAGAGCGTTTTGACAACTGGTCGGAAGACGGCATGGCCGCGCGCGAGCACCTCATCAATGCAAACTCCCGGCTGGTCATCTCGGTTGCCAAAAAATATATTGGCCGCGGCGTGCCGTTTCTGGATTTGATTCAGGAGGGCAACATCGGTTTGATTCGTGCCGCCAAGAAATTTGACTGGCGCCGTGGACACAAGTTCAGCACCTACGCCACATGGTGGATTCGCCAGGCCGTCACCCGGGCGATCGCCGATCAGGGTCGCACTATCCGCGTGCCCGTGCACATGGGTGATCAGATCAACCGCTTGCTGCGGGCCAACCATCAGCTCACGCAGGAGTTGGGACGCGATCCCACCGTCGCCGAGCTTGCCGAGGCATTGAACGTGACCGTGCGCAAGGCCGAACAAATGATTCAGGTTGCCCGCCGACCGATCAGCCTTGAGACCCCAACCGATGATGAGGAAGAGAGCGTATTGGGCGACTTTATCCCTGATGAAGACAGCCCGGCGCCCGCCGAGCTGGTTACCAATCAGGTGCTCCGCGAACAGCTTTACGAAATTCTGGACGGTCTGCCGCCGCGCGAAGTCCGGATTTTGCAGCTGCGCTATGGTCTGCTCGATGGTGAGATGTATACCCTTGAAGAAGTGGGCAAACGCCTCGGCGTCACCCGCGAGCGCGTTCGGCAGATCGAGGCACAGGCGCTCAGCCGCTTGCGTCATCCGGCCTACACGCGCAAGCTCCGGGACTTTCTAAAGGAATAGCACGCGTTCGTTTCAAAAAAAGCCTATGGCGAACACACAGTGATGTGAGTTTTCCATAGGCTTTTTTTATGAACCATGTCAAACATACAGCTCTACAAGATTAGCGGCAGCGATCTGGATGATCCAGCGTTTAGCGCGAGATTCGCCCAAGGCATTGCAACCGTCGCTAAACTCGCACCCACGGTTGTCGTTCATGGTGGCGGCAAGGAACTTACCGACCTTCTCGGTTTACTGGATATCGAAAGCAAATTCGTGGACGGGCTGCGCGTGACACCGGCCCCGGCGCGCGATGCCGCCATGATGGTGTTTGCCGGTCTTGCGAACAAGCGTCTGGTAGCGGCGATGCTTGCCGCCGGAGCCGATGCAATCGGGCTGAGCGGTGTTGACGGCGGGCTGGTACGTGTTACCCGCATCAGTGAAGAGCTTGGATATGTCGGTCAACCGGTGCGCGTCCGCGCGGATCTAATTCATACGCTGTTGGCGCAGACACTGGTTCCTGTGATCAACCCCATCTGCCTCGGCGACACAGATTCTGAAATTTACAATGTCAACGCCGATCATGTTGCCGGCGCGCTGGCCACCGCGCTGGATGCCAGCATGCTGACCTTTGTAACCAACGTACCCGGGGTGATGAACGCCTCAAAACAGGTGCTGCCCACGCTGACGCAGGCTCAGGTTCAATCCTTGATCGCCGATGGCACAATCTCTGGTGGCATGATCCCAAAAGTGCGTACGGCGCTTGCGGTGCTGCACAGTGGCGTCTCCCGTGTCCGCATCTGTGATCTCGCCGGCCTCGGCTCGGGTGGCACAGTTTTCTTGCCGTGAGGAAGAATCAGAGAGCTGGCCATGGCCAGCTCTCTGATTCTTCCTCACGGATTCTTCTTTCCACTCAACGGGCGTACATATTCCATCT
Organism: Chloroflexota bacterium; assembly: GCA_025354985.1. GTDB lineage: Bacteria > Chloroflexota > Anaerolineae > J036 > Brachytrichaceae > AQU-03. The sequence continues at coordinate 3,700 of JANXLU010000004.1, read as the reverse complement.
GCCCGATGTGAAATTGTTCATGCCCAAGCATATACATCAGAAAATGATCAACCGGCTGGCTCCGACCAATGGCTTCAATTTCCACATTCGCATGTTCCTGCGTCATCGTCGCAACGTGCGCGACCAGGGCTGCCTGCGTCGCTTCAAGCCCCTCAAGGGATTGTGCAAGCCGTAGAACATGCGGCCCATCGGCAGTGATCGGCTTCGAACCATTGCCATAATTGGCCCGAAGTTCCTCCCACGGCGCATACGCCTGCCACTGCGCGTTTGGAAAGCCGCTTAACCTCAGCACAGTGTTCCGGCTGTTCACCAGGTGCCCCACCAACCAGTTCATGCAATTTCCTTGGAAACCAACCGGGGAAATAAGACTCTCGTCATGTGTGTAGCCCTCGGCAAACGTGCGAATAATCTGTGCCCCAACCGCGAATCGGGCGACTATGTCCTTCGGTGTAATCATGGGTTCAAGTGTAAGCCAAGGTTACCGGGTTCCCCTGCCAAATTCACCGTCACGCGACAAACAGATGTCTATTCATCGCACAAAGCATCCGCGCGTCAGGTAAATAACCACGAGCCGCGCAACAACGTGACATTTACGTAGGCCAGCACCAGGGAAAGCGCGACCAGCACCAACGGAATTACATAGTTTCCGCGCCGCCGCAGCATTGGGCCAACCATGCTACCCAGCGCCACAATGATGATGCCAAGCACCGAGTGCTCCCAGGTCTGACGCACCATCGCACCCTGGCTGATCTCGCTGATGAGATTTATGATCCCCAACACAAACTGAATCCCAACCGCGGCGGAAAATACCCGGGCCAGAGTGGTGTCCAACGCCACCGGTTTGGTCTTGGCAACAAACCCAAGCACATACTTGACCAAAATAACTACCGCAAGCGCCGCAATGACCCAGCGCCAATAACCGTGAATAAGCGTAAAGATTTGCATGCAGCTATTGTACGAAACAAAACAGGGCGGGTGACCCACACCCGCCCTGTTTGACGAATCAAAAATCAGTAAGTCCTACTCGCCCGTGCTTAGGCGAATTCCGGGCCCCATGGTTGCGGCAATCGTGATTCGGCGCATAAAGATGCCCTTGGCAGCGGCCGGTCGTGCCTTGCGCACGGCATCCAGAAACGACGTCAGGTTTTCCTGCAGCTTGTCCTGCGCAAAGCTGACCTTGCCAACCGGCACGTGCAAGTTTCCGCTCTTATCCAGACGGAACTCAATACGACCGGCCCGAGCTTCCTTGATCACTCGACCAAGCTCGGCCGCTGGCGCCACGGTACCTGCCTTCGGGTTCGGCATCAGACCGCGCGGGCCAAGCACCTTGCCCAACCGACCGGCCTTGCCCATCATGTCGGGAGTGGCGATGGCCACGTCAAAATCAGTAAAACCAGCGGCAATCTTTGCGATCCAGTCGTCCGTGTCAGCCACGATATCGGCACCGGCCTCCTGTGCCAGTCTCGCACCCTCGCCCTGAGCAAACACCAGGATGCGCACGGTCTTTCCCAAACCGTTGGGCAGCACAACCACACCGCGCACCTGCTGGTCCGCGTGTCGCGGGTCCACGCCCAACCGCACATGGCACTCAACCGTGCCGTCAAACTTGCTGATTGACGTGTCCTTGACAAGTGCCACAGCTTCGGGCACTGAATATTGTTTGTTGCGATCGACCTTGGCCAGGGCGGCAACGTATTTCTTTCCTGCTTTTGCCATGATTACTCCGTAATATCGATACCCATGCTGCGGGCCGTGCCGGCAACCTGCTTAAGCGCGCCTTCCATGTCAATCGCGTTCAAATCCTTCTGCTTCATGGTGGCAATATCGGTCAGCTGTTTCTTGCTGATTTTGCCCACCTTGTTGCGATTTGGAACGCCCGAGCCCTTCTCCACACCGGCTGCTTTGCGAATCAGCTGCGCGGTTGGCGGCGTGCCAAGCGCAAACGTAAAGGAGTTGTCGCTGAACACGGTAATGCTCGCCGGAATAATGTTGCCAAGCATCTGGGGGTTGTTCGTTCGCGCGTTGTATTCCTTGCAAAACATCATCAGGTTGATGCCGTGCGGGGCGAGCGAAGGTCCAATTGGCGGCGCAGGGGTTGCCTTGCCCGCCTCGATATTGATCTTTACTTGTGATTTAACTTTCTTTGCCATTTTTGCTCCCGTGGTCTGCGAACGCGCAATGCGTTCTCCCACAACTCTTAAAGTCTGCGTTGATGCCGGTCGGGCGAAGATTCACCGCGACCGACGCAAACAAAAATACTACATTCGTTCGACCTGCAAAAAGTCCAGCTCGACCGGTGTTTCGCGTCCAAAGAAACTCACCAATACGCTGACTTTTGCCCGTTCCGTGTCGATTTTGTCCACCAGACCCATAAAATCTGCAAATGGGCCGTCTGTGATGCGCACCTTCTGACCGGGTCTGAAGTTGACCTTGAGTTTCGGCGCCTCACTCTGCATCCGCTTGAGGATGTTGTCCACTTCGGTCTTGCTCAGTGCGGTCGGCTGGTCGCCCATGCCCACAAACCGGCTGACACCCGGCGTGCCTTTCACTACGATCAATGATTGTTCATTGATCTTCATCTGAACCAGCAAATAACCGGGGAACAGCTTCTTTTCAACCGTGCGCCGCTTGCCATCCTTGACTTCGGTCTCCTGCTCGGTTGGCACCACGATCCGCTTGATCAAATCATGCGCACCCATGGTCTCGATGCGCTGATTCAGGCTGATCTTAACCTTGTTCTCGTAACCGGAATAGCAATTTACAAAATACCATTCCAGACCATCGCCTTCCGGTGGCGTCACCTCGGCGGCGACCTCTTCAACAATGGGCTCCTCGGTATAGGCACCGGGTGCTTCGCCACCGATAACCGGGCCGGTAATCGGCTCGTTGCCAATCACATCCAACCTGGGCAACGGCTTCTCCGCTGGAATATCATCAATCAGTTTAAACGGATTGATGATGTCATCACTGGTGCTGCGAAATTCGTCATCCATAGTTATCATTACCGCCGTTGTTCGCGGCTGGTCCACACCACCAGAATGACCAGCGAAATTACAATAACCAACGCAATCGCAAGTGCAACAAGATTGGGGGTGGCTTGTAGCAGGCTGGTGGTCAGTCGGTCAAATGCAAAGTCAAACGCTCCCAAAATCACCGCCATGGTAAAGGTCACGCCAAGAATAATGGTCGTCAAATTGCGCACATCCAGCCGGGTGGGCCAGTGCACCTTACGCAATTCGCCGGCGGTTTCACGCAGCGGGCGTCGTATGGACTCCAACACGGTCGCAAATCCGCTTGGGCCCTTCTCTGCTACTTCTTCGTTCGCCATTTTTACTGATTTTTTTCGCCGATTTCCCGCAGCTACGCTGTAGGAAATCGGCGAAATTCAAACTCCAAACTCAAAAATCTAACAGGAGCGGTAGGAATCGAACCTACGACCTATGGTTTTGGAGACCATCACTCTACCAATTGAGCTACGCTCCTATGAACCGCGAATTCTATCAGGCCGAATGCTGACGGGGAATTTTTGTTACCTCATCAGCATTCGGCCACAAATATCTACCCGATCACCTTTGTGATCGCACCGGCGCCTACCGTCAGGCCGCCCTCGCGAATCGCAAACCGGCTGCCGTTCTCCAGCGCCACCGGTGCAATCAGCTTAACCTTCATCAACACCGTGTCGCCCGGCATCACCATCTCA
>JANXLU010000068.1 GCA_025354985.1 Chloroflexota bacterium | reverse complement strand
ATGCGCGGGAAGCGCACCGCAGCGCGGACATGAGATCCATCATCCGGGCCGTATTTACGTCCATTCCAATGCCACGCAGGACGCGGCCAAAAAGTATGAAGTTGTGCAACAAATGGCCACGATCCTGCTCGCGTGCCTCTGGCGTGGCATAGCTTAGTGGCGTGGCCTTCATGGCTACAGACCTGCTGAGCGGTCAAGAATAGCGCGGGCGGCGCCCCCCTTGATTTTTTGAACGTCATCCTGGTACTTCAGGATGACCCCCAGTGTTTCATCCACAACCGACGGATCCAGGGAGGTCTGGTCCAGTGCCACGAGCGCCGTGACCCAGTCCAGCGATTCGGCAATTCCCGGGATTTTGTATAGTTCTTCACGGCGCACCTCCTGGACAAATCGGGTAACTTGACGCGAGAGTTGCTCGCTGGCACCGGGCACTTTTGCGCGGACAATGCTCAGTTCCTTGTCAAACGATGGATAGTCGATCCAATGATAGAGACAGCGGCGCTTAAGCGCATCATGAACCTCCCGGGTGCGATTGCTGGTCAGGATCACGACCGGGATGTGTTTCGCACATATTGTGCCAATCTCGGGAACCGTTATTTGATAATCACTCAACACTTCAAGCAAGTACGCCTCAAACTCATCGTCACTGCGATCCAATTCATCGATGAGCAAAACCGGGGCCCTTGTTCGTTCGGCATCGATGGCCTGAAGCAATGGGCGCTTGAGTAGAAACTTTGGACCAAACAACTCGGCCTCTGTTTCATCCGAGCTCGTGCCGCGCGATTCGTTCAGGCGAATGTGCATCATCTGGCGCGTGTAATTCCACTCGTACACCGCGTGGCTGGCATCCAAGCCCTCATAACACTGGAGTCGGATCAGTTCAGTATCTAACAGGGAGGCTAAAACCTTGGCGATTTCGGTCTTTCCCACACCAGCCTCACCTTCAAGCAACAACGGCCGCTTTAGCCTCAAGGCAAGGTAGATGGAGGTTGCGAGACTGCGCTCGGCGAAGTAGTTTTGTCCCGCAAGAGCGCGCTGCAATTCGGTTATGCTTTCAAAATTCAATGTTCACCTGCTGCAAAAAGAGTCCTGCAAGTCTAACCGCACGGCATTACGGAGTCTCAACGTTTTTGCGAACACAGGCGAAGAACGCGCCAGTAAGCTGTTTCGCCATGGGCGACATCAACCGGGACGCGAGCGCTGCAATTTGGCCCAAGATGGTTATTTCCGCCTCCCAATGAAGACTGGTGCCACCACCGGCCGCCAGGCTCAGCGTCATTGTGCCGGTTGCATCCATTGCGCTTCCAGCCGCATCACCATGAATTTTTGCCGTGGCTTTGTTCGGAGCCGTTAGCTCAGACCACGTTACCATGTTATCAAACGTCACCTTGACCATGCCGAAGCCTATAGCTGCCATGACCTTAAACTGTTCAGGAGACAAAATTGCCACGCTTTGCACGCCTGGTGCGCATTGCGTGACCTTTGTGGGATCAGTCAAGTAGTCCCAAACCGCAGTCTGGGGCGCCGCAATCACAACATCTCCATTAAATTTCATAGGTTGTTCCAGTGTTTGTCCAGCAATGCTCCCGGATTCTTTTCAAATCTGCGTTTGCAACTAGGGCAGCAGAAGTACCAGGTCTTGCCCTCAGCGTACACACTGTTGATGCAATTGGTGGTGTTAAGGATCATGCCACAGGCTGCACACGTAGCTTCATCCGGCTGTAGCTGATCTTCACCATAAAATCGGACTAGTGTGGGCCTGCCTGTCTTCTCAGTAAAGCTAGAGGATGCTAGCGCTTTCTGAAGCGTGCCGTTCGAAATCGAATCTAAACCCTTTCGGCGCACTTGGACGATTTCGGTCAATATGCTCAGCGCAATTTCTTCAGGTGTGACCGCACCAATGTTAAGGCCGGCCGGACACTTCAGGCGTTGCAGTTGCTCACCCGTGATGCCACCTTCCTTCAAGTAGGCAAGCACGCCAGCCAGTCTCTTTGGGCTCGCGACCAAGGCGACATATTGCGCAGGGCTGCGCAGCGCTACATCAAGCGCAGGCTCGTCATAGTTGCCATGCGATGCCACGACAACGTAGGTCGCCGTTGTCAGGGTGAGAGACGACAAATCCAACGGCATAACGCTGTCGGCAGTTGCAAAGCGTTCCAAAGTGGCGCCCGAACCCATCACGGTCGTGTGATAACCCATGGCATGCCCAAGTGTGCATAAGGTTTCGACAACCGGCAAATGACCAATAAGTACGAGATGAGGCGCCGGAACATACGGTTCAATGTAAATTTCCAGCGTGCCCTCGCTTTCACACGTAATAGGTATTTCAACCAGACCGTTGCGTGGCACGCCACTGAGCTTGTCGGGCGGTCCCAAGTGGAGCAGTCTGGGCAGTCCGTCTACGAGCGCGCGGAGTGCCTCTCGAACCACGGTTGGCTGGGCACAGCTTCCGCCGACCCAACCACTAAGCGTGCCATCTGCGGTTACGATGGCCTTTGCACCAGGCTTGGCGCTCGTCGGCCGTTCGATACGAACGACCGTCGCAAGCGCATATGGCACGCCAGCTTGTCTAAGTTTTTGCGACTCAATCAGAACGTCAAACACGTTTTGATTGATTATTCTTCGAGTGCCGCACCATGTTTCTTCAGCAACCCCCAAACCTTGTCTGGTGTCATAGGGATATCAATGTGCCGAACTCCCAGGTGCCACATGGCATCCACGACCGCATTTACGAACGCGGGTGGGGCGCCCACGGTTGGGCTTTCCCCCACGCCTTTTGCTCCAATGGGGTGATGGGGTGAGGGCGTGGTGGTTTCCCCCACTTCCCAGCGTGGGCTCTCCACAGCCGTGGGAACGAGGTAGTCCATCAGGGTGCCGCCATATAAGTTGCCGTTTTCATCGTACTGCATTTGTTCCATCATCGCCGGGGCGAAGCCCATGGTTAGCCCGCCATGCACCTGCCCCTCGATAATCATCGGGTTAATGCGCGTACCACAGTCGTCAATTGCCACAAACCGACGGATGGCGACCTTGCCGGTGCCACGGTCAATATCGACCACGCATATGTAGCTGCCAAACGGAAAGGTCAAGTTTGGCGGATCATAGTAGAAGCTGTTTTCCAAGCCGGCTTCCATGCCTTGTGGGTAATTGGTATAGGCGGCAAATGCAAGTTCCTGAATGGTCTTGGATTTTCCGGGCGTACCCTTTACGTAGAACTTATTGGTATCCCAAACCAGGTCTTCTTCCGCCGCTTCAAGCAAATGCGCCGCAATCTTTCGTGCCTTCTCGCGTATCTTGCGTGCACTCATGGCCGCGGCGGCGCCCGCCGTGGGCGTGCTTCGGCTGGCATATGTACCCAATCCATAGGGCGCTGTGTCGGTGTCGCCTTCCTCGATTTTGATGTGCTCGGCCGGGATACCCAGTTCCTGCGCAATGATTTGTGCGTATGTTGTTTCGTGCCCCTGCCCTTGCGACTTTGTGCCAAAACGCGCGATCGCCTTGCCCGTGGGATGAATGCGAATCTCTGCGCTGTCAAACATTTTGATGCCAAGAATGTCGAAGTCCTTGCTTGGGCCGGCGCCGACGATTTCCGTAAATGATGATATGCCAATTCCCATAAGTTCGCCCCGGGCGCGCTTTTCCAGCTGCTCCTTGCGCAGGTCTTCGTAGCCGATCATGTCCATTGCGAGACGCAGCGCCTTGTGATAATCGCCGCTGTCAAATTCCCATCCCAACGCACTCTTGTACGGGAACTGTTCCTTCTTGATAAAGTTGCGAAAGCGGAAATCGGCGGGATCCTCGCCACGTTCGTGCGCCATGATGTCCACCATGCGTTCAATGGCGTGCACGGCTTCCGTTACTCGAAACGAACACCGATAAGCGACACCTCCTGGCGGTTTGTTGGTGTAAGCGGCATCTGCTTCGGTAAACGCCGTTGCGTAATCGTATGAACCAGTGCAGACTGAGAACATGCCCGCAGGATATTTTGATGGGTTTGCGCTCGCGTCCGTATAGCCGTGATCGGCAATTGTCTTAATTCGCAACGCGGTAATCCTCCCGTCCTTGTCTGCCGCAAGTTCGGCGTCCATGTGATAGTCGCGCGCGAAGCTGTCGGCTTGAAGATTCTCACTGCGATCCTCGATCCACTTGACGGGTTTGCCAAGCAGCACGCTGGCGGCAATGGCAATGACATATCCGGGATAGACGGGGACCTTTCCACCGAATCCGCCACCGATATCCGGAGAAACCACCCGAATGTTCTCCTCGCTAAGCCCGAGGTGGCCCGTTACAAGAGCGATTACGGTGCGGATAACGTGCGGCGCCTGGGTGGTCATATACATCGTGAGATGCTTGTTGATCGAGTCCCACTGCGCAACACAGCCGCAGGTTTCGATGCTTGCAACGTGAATCCGCGGAATGTAAATTTTTTCGCGCACGACCGTATGCGCAGTCTTGATTATCGCATCCGTGGCCTCCCGGTCGCCAGTCTCCCAGTGCCAAATGTGATTGCTCTCCTTGTCATCGCGCACCTTGGTTGCGCCGGGCAGGAGCGCCTTAAATGGATCGACGACTACCGGCAGCGGCTCATAGTCGACCACGACGGCCGCCACGCCGTCTGCGGCGGAATACCTGTCAGTCGCGAGAACGGCCACAACCTCCTGCGCCTGATACTTCACCGTGTCGATTGGAAGCACCATTTGCTTGTCGCTCATCAGGGTTGGCATCCACGCCAGACCATATTTGTCAAGGTCTTTGCCGGTAATAAAGCCAAGCACGCCTGGAATCTTAGCCGCGGCGGTCGTGTCTATGTTTTTGATTTTGGCGTGTGCATATGGGCTTCGGACTATGTCCATCCAAATTTGACCGGGGATGTTGATGTCTTCAATATAGCGTCCCTTGCCTTGGATGAAGCGGACATCTTCCTTGCGCTTCATGGATGAACCCAAACCGTTTATTGGAGTTTCTGTCATAAGTCTCCTGTGTTACTTCCGCAAACTTGGAACGTCCACGACGGTAGACGGATCCACACCACGCAGCTTTGCTGCGGCATATTGCACCGACTTGACGATGTTGTTGTATCCAGTACAACGGCAAAGGTTGCCCGAAATACCCCAACGGATTTCGTCCTCGGTTGGGTCTGGATTTTCCTTGATCAGCGCGGCGCTGGTCATCAACATGCCCGGTGTACAAAAGCCACAGTGCAAACCATGGCAGCTGGTAAACCCTTCCTGGAGGGCGTGAAGTGAGCCATCCTTATTTGCAAGACCCTCGACGGTTGTCAGTTCCGCGCCATCGGCTTGCACGGTCAATACTGTGCAGCTCTTAACAGGCGTTCCATTGATCTGGACGGTGCAAGCCCCACAGCTGGTTGTATCGCAGCCACAGTGGGTTCCGGTTTGCCCGGCATTTTCGCGTATAAAGTGAACGAGAAGCAGCCGTGCCGGCACATTCGCCGAAACCGGGGTGCCGTTTATTGAAATGGTTACGTTATGTGTGCTCATGTTTATGCCTTTGCCCGCACCAGTGCGGCTTTGATTGCACGGGTTGTAATTGTGCGCACAAGTGATCGCTTGTATTCTTCGGTGCCGCGGTAATCATCCTGAGGTTCCGCTACCTCTGCCGCCAGAGCAACTGCGTGCTTGAGATCCGCATCGGTTAGCTTTGTTCCGGTTAGTGCCGCCATTGCAGCCACGCAGTGGATTGGCGTCAAGCCCAGGTTGGTCAGCGCGAGTCCGATCTTGTCACAGGTGCCATCCGCTGTAACATGCAGCTGCACCGCAACTCCTGCGGTAGCGTAATCCCCAACCTTGCGTTCAATTTTGATATATGAACCGCCATCACCTGGTTTGTGCGCGGGAATTCGAATTTCGGTCAAAAGCTCGGCGTGACTAATGGCGGGCGTAAAGGGCCCGACAAAAAATTCCGTGATCGGAATCGTTTTTGGTCCCGCTACACCAGTTACCACTATTTCAGCGCCATATGCCAGCATCACTGCGGGATGATCGTTGGCCGGATCAGCATGGGCGAGGTTGCCTCCAACAGTCGCCTTGTTGCGAACGATCGGATCCGCGATCATGCGCGCGGCGTCTGAGAGTAGCGGGTATTTGGAGTGGATAAGACTGGACTTGTCGATGGCGCTCTCAACTGTCAGTGCGCCAATTTTCAACCAACCGTCTTCCTCGCGTATGTAGCTAAGGCCCGCAAGCCGACCGATATCAACAAGCAGGGTGGGTGTGGCTAGCCTGAACTTCAGCATTGGGATCAAGCTATGACCACCAGCGAGCACTTTCGCATCAGGGTTATTTCCGAGTAATGTTAACGCTTCAGGAAGGGTTTGAGGAGAAATGTAATCAAACTGGGGTGGAATCATGAGCACCTCGCGAACAAAAAACCAATTGCATAGTTGGGTTTGCACCCATTTCTATAAGTTTGTGCGCGAAGTTCCTGCGGGCCGGCTCGATTTCTGAGCCGATTGGGTCAAATTAGATCGGATTGGGTCAGGTCGTGCCAGTACAGAGTGGAAGGCGGACGCAACCAGCCGTTCCGTCAAAGACGTTGGCGCAATCGTCCATCATTGCGCAGTCGCCATGAAGTGATTGGGAGGTCAGCGTCTGAATATTTTGCAACTGCTGGACGCGATGATCGATATCGGTTCCAGGCGCTCCAATGTCGATGGATCTTAGCTTCTGCGGTTGCCAGTGCGCTACGGGGACGGCAGCAATCCCGACTTTTCATAAATCCGGATGGCCGTGGGAGCAATTCCGGCACGTTTTGTCACGGCGCCAACTGAGAATGTAATTGTCATATAACGGCCATGCTAACTCACGGGAACGGCTTTTGCAAAGTAGGTGGCAACCAGCCAAACGGCGACTCCGGACCAGAGCAACGAATCGAGCCGGTCAAAGGCACCGCCCTGCCCGGGGATAAGTATGCCGCTGTCCTTCGCTTTGGCCTGGCGCTTAAACATGCTCTCGGCCAGATCACCAAAGGTGCCAAATATGCCTACAGCGACACAGCCTATTAAATTTGTCACGAGACCAAGAGGCGACCAGATTGAAAGAATCAAAGCGAACATGACCGCCGTGGCAACTCCCCCTAGATAACCTTCCCAAGTTTTCTTGGGGCTGATGTTTGGGGCGAGCTTTGATTTGCCAAACCAGCGGCCAATGAAATACGCGCCACTATCCGACAGCCAAGTCGCCCCAATTGCAAGCGCCAACCACCAGAATCCATCTGGCAAGGATCTGAGGGCGATCAAGTGAGCGCCGGCCCAACCAATATATAGGCCACCCAGCAGCGGCATGGACCAATCACTAATCGGTCGTGGCGTGTTCCGGTGCATTTGCCACGCAATACTTGCAAGGAGCAATACCGTTGCGATATCGGTCACGTAATTCTGATGTGGCAGTATTACCAGCGCGATTCCAGTCGCGCACGCCATAAGACCGGTGGACCGGGACGGGGAAAATCCGGCCAGTCGAACGAGCGTCACCATCTCAAGCGAGGCGAGCAACAGCATAGTGCCGATAAGCCCGCCGAACCATAACCCACCCAGAATGGCAGCTATGACAGTTGGAAAGAATACGAATATGGCTCCAACTGATCGCCGCGCCAGTGAGCCATTCATTACAAAGTGCTGGTAATCTTCCGTCACGCTCCACCACTCACTTTGTCGCTAGTCCGCCAAACCTTCGGTCACGCTTTGAATACTGCTCGATCGCCTTATGCAGTTCGGATTCATCAAAGTCCGGCCAATACGTATCGGTTATATAGTATTCGGAATATGCCGATTGCCATACCAAAAAGTTACTCGTCCTGTATTCCCCGCTCGTACGAACTACGAGGTCCGGGTCCGGGAGACCCTTGGTGTAAAGTCTTTGGGCAATCGCTGCCTCGTCAATTTGATTGACGGGTACGCCATCCGCAATGAGTTGCTTGACTGCATCAACAATTTCTGTTCGGCCACCATAATTCAAAGCCACGTTCAAGATAAGCTTGGAATTACCTTTGGTGCGTTCAACAGCATTACGTATTCTGGTCTGGAGTTGGCCGGGCACACGCTCCAGTTGACCGATGTGACGTATTTGCACGCCATTCCGGTCAAGTTCGTCGATTTCTTTGCTCAGCACGGATTCGAGCAGGTGCATCAAACCATCGACTTCGTCGGCGGGGCGGTTCCAGTTCTCCGTGCTAAATGCATAAAGTGTCAACACTTTTATGCCCATGTTCACGCTGGCAGTCAATATCCTGCGCAAATTTTCCGTGCCTGCCTTGTGGCCGGCCAGCCGAGGCATACCCCGTCGCTTGGCCCATCTGCCGTTTCCATCCATTATGATCGCGACGTGGACGGGAACGTTCAATGCTGGCGCAATTACCTGGGTGGGCTTCACGGTGACGGCGGCCGTGCGTCCAAACAGTGTTCCAAGGGAGCGCGCAGGTGATGCTATCGCCATTTTTAGATTTCCATTACCTCACGTTCTTTGCGCGTGCCTATCTCCTCCGCTTTGTCGCCAAATACTTTGGTAACCTTTTCCAACTCTTCCTTGCCGCGCTTGTGCTCATCTTCAGCGATCATCTTTTCGTCCTCAAACTCCTTGAGCATTTCCATGGCTTCGCGGCGTATATTCCGAATGGAAATCTTGGCGTCTTCAACTCGTTTCCCGACCTGCTTTTGCAAATCTCGGCGCCTGTCCTGAGTCAAGGGTGGGAGAGTGATTCTAATAGCCTTGCCGTCATTGCTTGGATTTACCTTCAAATCGCTCTCGGCAATCGCTTTTTCGATAAGCTTGAGCGAGGTTGGATCAAACGGGCGAATCATGATCTGTGTCGCCTCAGGAATGGAAATCGCCGCCAAGGACTGCAGTGGCGTGTAGGTCCCATAATAATCAACCTGCAATTTTTCCACCATTGCAGTGTTTGCGCGACCGGTTCGAAACTTGTGGAAATCGCTTTCCATAGCTTCGAGAGACTTCTGCATGTCTTTGTCAACGCTTTGCAGTAGTTCTTTTATGTCATCTCCCATAGTAGGTACCTCGTTAATAGTATTCTAATCGTCCTTTCGCTACGAATTGGGTGCCTTCCAAAGCGTGTCGAAGGGCGTGGTGATAGGTTTTGGAAGTGCCTAGTTGATTAAAGTTCCGACTTTTTCACCGCGACAAGCACGACTTAAGTCGTCCGAATTCCAAAGATTAAGAACCAAAATTGGCATTTTCTGTTCTTCGCACATCGCGAATGCGGTTGCATCCATCACTTGCAGTTTTCTGGTTAGCGCTTCATGATAGGTGAGTTTGTCGTACATGCGCGCGTCCGGGTTTTTTCGCGGATCGCTATCGTAAACTCCGTCAACCTTGGTGGCCTTGATCAGAACTTGGCAATTGGTTTCCATCGCACGTAGCGCGCCGGCAGTATCTGTGCTTACATAAGGATTACCAGTGCCGGCCCCAAATATTACAACCCGTCCTTTTTCAAGGTGGCGTACTGCACGGAGGCGAATATAAGGTTCGGCAACTGAGCGAATTTCCAGTGCGGTTTGTACACGGGCTGGAACGCCAACACGCTCAAATGCGTCTCGCATCGCCAACGCGTTCATTACGGTTGCCAACATTCCGATGTGATCGGCGGTGGTTCGATCCATTCCCTTAAGCATGCTGTCCTTACCACGCCACCAATTGCCACCGCCTACGACCAATGCAACCTGGACCCCCAATGTGGTTATTTCCTTAACGCGTTGAGCCATGTCTTCGGCAAGTTCGGGGACAATCCCGGTGCCGCCTTGGCCCGCCAGGGCTTCGCCACCAATTTTCAAGAGAATTCGCTTGTATTTCAAGTCTGCCATATTTTTAGTTCAGTCTCCAACGTTCGTGATACTTCCTGCAATCCACGCCGGTTACGATGCATAAAAAAAGGGCACTTTTACATGCCCTTTAACTGCTTTACTCGCCGCCCAATTGAAAGCGACTGAATCGTCTGACTATCACGTTTTCCCCCATTTTGGAGATTGCCGCCTTTATCATGTCGGAAATTTTTACGGAATCGTCCTTTACGAACGACTGCTCGAGGAGCACCGAATCCTTGAACCAGGCTTCAATGCGTGTCGCAACCTCTGCATCAATATCCGTCGCTGATTTGCCCTGGCTCCCAAGCTCTTCGCGGATACTCGCAGTCTGTGCCGCCAGCAGGGTTGACGGTATGTCCTCGCGCCGGACGAACAGCGGTCCGGTTGACGCGATTTGAATCGCGACATCGTGTGCCAGGGTCTTGAAATCAGGTGTTCGTGCCACGAAGTCAGTTTCGCAATTTACTTCAACCATGACACCGAGACGCCCCCCGGAATGCTGATATAGCTCCACGACACCGTCGTTAGTCTCGCGGCTGGCTTTCTTGGCGGCGGATGACAGCCCCCGTTCCAAAAGCCAGGCGTGTGCCTGGTCGAGATTGCCGCCACTGGCATCCAGCGCCTTTTTGCAATCCATCATTCCAGCGCCGGTGCTTTCGCGCAGTTGCTTGACGAGTTCTGAAGAAACTGCCATGAACTAGACCTCCTGCGCCTCTTCGCCTGGTGCAAACTTCAGCTCACCTGTGCGCAATTTTGCCAGTGTGCTTTCGCCAAGGAACTGTTCATCACCGTCACGCACGGCGTTTTCCGTGCCAGGTGCGCCGTCAACGCCACCCTTGCGAAGAGCAAGACCCTCCAAGGCCGCATTTGACATGGCTTCAACGATTACCTTGATGGCACGAATGGCGTCATCGTTGCTTGGAATAACATAATCGACGCCGGAAGGATCACAATTGCTATCCACCATGGCAATAACCGGAATGCCCATGGTATTGGCTTCCTTTACCGCGTTTAGCTCGCGGCTGACATCAACGATAAAAAGTGCATCGGGCAGACGACGCAAGTTTTTGATGCCACCCATCCGCTTCTCCAGCCGCTCTATCTCGCGCGTGCGAAGAAGTGCTTCCTTCTTGGTCAACCTATCAAACTCGCCGCGATCCTTTTGCGCTTCGAGCTCGGCCATGTGCTCAAGCCGGCTCTTCATCGTGCGCCAATTCGTCAGCGTTCCACCCATAAAGCGCTCAGTGACAAATGGCTGGCCTGCACGGGTCGCCTGGGTTGTTATGGGTTCCTGGGCTTGGCGCTTGGTGCCAACGAACATAACTGCGCCGCCACCGGCAACGATGTCGCGAACCTTGGCCGCGGCTTCATCGATGCTGACAATGGTTTGCTGCAGGTCGATGATGTGGACGCCGTTTCGTTCGGTAAAAATGAACGGCTTCATCTTTGGGTTCCAACGCTTTGTGCGGTGGCCGAAGTGCACTCCTGTTTCAAGGAGGGTCTTCATTGGTACTACTGACATTGTGTGATTCCTTTTTACCTCTGCAGTGACGATTGGCAGCAATTCAGAGTTTAATCTGAACAGGAGCGCTGCGTGCACCGCATGTGAATTACCCGAACCTAATTTTTCGGGCAACGAATTTTATCACGGTGCGCCGCAGGTGTGCCAACAGCCGTATTTGCGGGCAATTCGCATTAGTTATTTGGCCAGGCACTGCCACTATAATCCCGCGTAAAGGAATATACATTCAATGTCTGCAGTTTCGACTGGCTATCCACAATCTGTTTTTACCGCTTCCGAACAATCGGCGGAGCCTGTCCGTGCCGCCAGCAGGCTCAGCCAATGGTGTGACCGGTTCATTGAAATAGGCTGGATATCTTCTTTGGTCGTTGCCCCACTTTTCTTTAACATATATTCGAGCCGCGTATTTGAGCCGGACAAAATTACCACGGTCCGCTCAATTGCTCTCATGATGGCTGCGTTTTGGTTGATCAAGTGGTTTGAAGAACGCAAGAACCCGACCCCGGGGCGGGCGATTACATGGCGCACGCCCTTGTTGCTGCCTACGATGATCCTTGTTGTTGTATATATGTTGAGCACGGCGCTATCCGTTGCGCCGCGAACCAGTTTGCTCGGTTCGTATCAACGCCTCCAAGGGACATATTCGACGTTTTCCTATATTGTTATTTTTCTGATGATGATTCAGGGGATGCGCACCCGGGTGCAAGTCAACCGGTTGATCAATATCGTCATCCTCAATTCGTTCCCAATCGCCCTTTATGGCGAGTTACAGAGTCGGAGCTTGGATCCGTTGCCATGGGGAGGCGACACAGTTGTCCGTGTGGCCGGCAACATGGGCAATGCAATTTTTATCGCAGCCTACTTGATTATGGCACTGTATTTGGCGCTCGGTAAAATCGCCGAAATTGCGGTTACAGCGCTGGGGATTGGGTCGGCACCAAATAGCGACCAATCTTCGCCCACCACCCCTAATGTTTCCATTGGTGATGTGGTTAGGCTGGCAATTTTGATTTTGATTGCCTTGGGAGACGCATACGTGGTCATGGTTCTGGCTGGCAGCCGCGGACCGCAGCTTGGTTTACTCGCTGGTCTGTTTTTCATGGTGCTATTGCTCATGCAGCTCCTACGCCGACGCACGGTACGGACCATTGCAACCGTGAGCTGGATTGGTCTGGCTGTTGGCGCTCTGGTGGTACTCGTACTGCTAAATTTTGGATCGGGAAGCTTTATTGAGAAGCTGCGGACTTTGCCGGTTCTAAATCGCTTGAGCACGGCGTTCAACATATCAGACGGCACGAACCTCGTGCGCAAGCTAATTTGGGACGGGAATGTTCAACTAATGTCACCGCACGTACCGATCGAGATGCCGGACGGCACGGATGATCCTTGGAACGCGATCCGGCCGTTGGTTGGCTATGGTCCAGAGTCAATGTATGTGGCCTATAACCGGTTTTATCCACCAGCGCTAGCCAATATTGAAGCACGCAACGCTTCGCCCGATAGGTCACATAATGAGACGTGGGATTCCCTTGTGATCACGGGATTTGTGGGGTTTCTGGCATATTTATTTCTGTTTGGAAGTGTTTTTTATTTTGGATTTACCTGGATAGGCCTCATCGCATCTCGATTTGAACGAATCTTGTTTTGGGTGCTGTGGGCCTTTGGCGCGGCTGCCGGCGGTATTGGGGCCATCCTGTTCGTGTCGCCAAGCTTGTTGGGCGTTGGCGTTGCCGGAGGGATTGCCTTTCTGGGATTGTTGCCGTTTGTCATTGTCAGTGCCTTGCTTCATTCATCTCATGACGACGCGCCTGCAGTGAACGCGATTCCAATTGGTGACCGTGTGTTGATCATTGGTCTGATTTCGGCCATCGTGGCCCACTTCGTGGAAATTCACTTGGGAATCGCAATCGCCTCGACGCGCACGCATTTTTGGGGCTTTGCCGGTCTCCTCGTGGTCCTTGGTCTACAGTGGGCTCGCAGGGATAACACGACGTCTGATATTCCAGCCGTGCCTGAACCAACACAGGCAAGTCACACGGTGGCACCAGTTGCCAGTGTGGCAGCCGGTGGCGCCCGACGACAGCGTGGCCAGGCACGTTTAGAGCAAAGTCGCGTAAACGCGCCGAGAGCACGGACGGCATCCCAAACTTTGCCGTCGTGGTTCAACTCAGTTGTGATTGATGGATTGTTGCTGGGTCTCATTTTGGGTGTAATGGCCTATGACTTTATGACCAATCCTGACCGTGCACAAGTTCCCGGTCAAGTATTTACCCAAATGATGACCATAGTGCGCGGACAAACCTCGCTAGGTGTGTTTGCTATTTTTGTCCTGACCTGGATCCTTGGCGCCCTCATGCTTGTATTGGACGCGCAGCGGGAGGGGACGGTCGGCATGGATTCCTCCTTTTCTACGAGTTTGGGTGCGCTTGGCGTGTGCCTCTCGGCTGCGCTACTAATTTGGTTGGCATTTGGAACACTGTTGGCGGGCAGGCTCGTGGCATTCATCACTGCAACACAGCAGGGTGTGGATGGAATCTTGGGCATCGCAAATGACCTGTCCTGGTTTCCCGGGTATCTCTATTTGCTACTGGCATTGTTAATGATCGCGGGGGCGTTTCTTCTGGCAAATAGCGAAGAAAGGATTCGGCCGAGGACGGCCATGACCGTGACTGGTTTTGCAATGTTGCTACTGCTGGTCCCAGTCACATTGGTTGGCATAACTGCAAGCAACCTGCAGTCAATCCGCGCGGACATCATCTATAAGCAGGCGAACCCATGGGACGGGCAGGGCGCCACTATTTTGCAGCAAGGCACAAATATTCAGGGCTGGGATTTGGGATTGGAACACCATCGCAAGGCGATTCAATTGGCGCCAAACGAAGACTTCTATTACCTGTGGTTGGGACGAGGTTTGCTGGAAAAGGCGAAATCGACTAAGTCCGAAGCGACACAAACGTTGACGGATGCAACGGACGTCAGCAAGATCATTCAAGACGGCGCACAATACTGGAATCGCAATGCCACGACCAACCCGTTGCCGTCAGCGGTGATCGGGCGCGACGACCTGCTGCAATTGGCGCGGGCGACACTTTTGGAAGCACGCCGCATTAATCCCCTGAACACGGATCACAGTGCAAACCTTGCGCGAATGTATCGGCAATCCGGCGAAATAACCAAGGAGCCGGAGCTCAAGCAGCAGCGCTTCCTGGAATCAAGCAAGCAATATAAGGTCGCGACCACTCTGAGTCCGCAAAACGCGCAGCTGTTTAATGAATGGGCTACGCTATACAACTTCAACCTTGGAGACAAAGCGACGGCCTGGGCAAAACTGGATCAGTCGCTTGCGATTGATCAGAAATTTGATCAAACCTACTTGCTGCGTGGTGATATGTTTATGCAGGAGGCCAACGCAATTCAGGCCCAAAATACGGCCCTGGCAACCACGATTCAAGCAGTCCCGGTTTCAGAAACGGTCAAGCTTGCTGACTTGAAGGCCCAAGGTGACAAACTGTCCGTGGATTATCGGGCAAAGTTGGGCCAAGCCAAGAGCGAGTTTGATACCATGCTGAGCAAGGGTCTTACCAATGCACAGGCATTTAACTTGTTGACGTACATCGATCAGCAACTGGGGGACATTGTCGGGGCAATCAGTGTGACAAATCGACTCATAGAGCTTAACCCGACAGATTGGAACAGCTATAAGAATGCGGCGATCTTGTATAAGGATTCGGGAAATGTGGATAAGGCGCGTGAATTGGCCCAGCGTTCACGCGATTTGGCGCCAGCCGATCAAAAAGCGAGCCTCGAAGCATTCATCGGCACGTTGAAACAATAAATCGGCGCATGACCAGCGAAAGCACCATCGTAATTTTGCTGTTTGGAGCGATGGTCATTGCCGTCGCGATTACGCCGCTTAGCAAATGGCTGGCGCCGCGCATTGGCGTTATGGCCATACCACGTGCACGAGATATTCACACACGACCGGTGCCCCGGCTGGGCGGCCTGGCAATATTTATCGGTGTCATGGCCGCGGCCTTGGTACTTGGGCAACAGTTTGAATTTCGGCAGCTCGCTGCAATGGTGTTTGGAGCAGCATTGATGTCGTTCTTGGGGCTCGCTGATGATCGCTTTTCACTCAGCGCCTATTTGCGCCTTGTATTGCAACTGGCCGCGGCGTGGTTCATTTATTACACGGGCGTAAAAATCCAGATATTTCAGATTGAATGGTTGGATATGGTGTTGACGATTGTCTGGATTGCCGGAATTACCAATGCCATGAATTTTCTGGACAATATGGACGGCTTGTTGGCAGGTATTTGTGCGGTCATCTCGGCATTCTTTCTTGTTCTCGCAGTGATGAACGGACAGTATTTGGTTGGAGCACTTGCTGCGGCGCTCGTTGGCGCCTGCGTGGGCTTTTTGTTTTATAACCTAAACCCCGCAACTGTGTTTATGGGTGACTCGGGTAGCATGTTTATTGGTTTCCTGCTTAGTTGCGTGGCCATCAAGTTGCGATTTGCACAGGTGCAATCGGTGTCTTGGACGGTGCCGTTGATCATTCTGGCTTTGCCGGTGTTTGACACCACGCTGGTTTCAATCTCACGGTTGCGTCGCGGGAAAAATCCGCTAACGACACCGGGAAAAGATCACACATCCCACCGGTTGGCGGATCACGGATTGAGCAAGCGCGAGGCTGTTATGGTTCTTTATTTGGTGTGCGTCGCCCTTGGAATTACAGGGTTGCTTGTGAGTATGCTCGATCGAGTAGCCGCGTATTTGTTGGGTGGGGCGGTTGTATTCGCGGGCATATACCTGCTTTGGTATATGGAGTTTGGTCCGTGGAAACAATCGCGCGGATCGCACTAACACCAAAAAAGTTCGGATCTGATGGGCAGTACAGGGCTCGAACCTGTGACCTTCTGTGTGTAAAACAGACGCTCTAACCAACTGAGCTAACCGCCCTTTTGCTCGTCGATTATACGTTGGGTGGCAAATTGTATGCAATTAAGTGTCCAGAATTTGTATGGCAGACCAAATAAATGAACCTTTGATTAAACTGAAGCACGTCACCAAGCGATTTTCCGAGGCTGATCGCGAACGCACGATCCTCGATGATGTAACGTTGAACATGGGACCAGGTGAGTTCACAGTGCTACTTGGCAAAAGCGGTTCTGGCAAGAGCACCCTGTTGAACCTGATTGGCGGAATTGACAGTCCAAGCTCTGGAGACATTTTTGTGCGGGGCCAAGCGATCAATCAGATGACCGATCGGGATCGCACCCTATTTCGGCGTAACCATGTGGGCTTTGTCTTTCAGGCCTTCAACTTAATTCCCACTTTGACCGCGCTGGAAAATGTCATGTTGCCGCTTGAACTTGGGTCGACGAAAACCGGTCATCGCGAACGGGCGCTGGCCATGATGGATCGAGTTGATATTGTGGCGCGTGCAGCTGCATTTCCCGATCACCTTAGTGGTGGCGAGCAACAGCGTGTCGCCATTGCCAGGGCGCTCGTTTCTGATCCGTTGGTCGTGCTTGCGGACGAGCCAACTGGAAACCTGGATTCAGATACCGGAGCAAAAGTTATTGCTTTGTTGGACTCGCTTACGCGTCAAGCCGGCAAGAACTTGGTAATGGTTACCCACAATGGCGAGGTGGCGACACTGGCAGATCGTGCTTATACGCTCAAAGATGGCAAATTTAGCGTTCTGACCTAACTACGGTATTTCCCATTTATTGTTATGTATTCGTGACTCATGTCACAGGTCCACACAGTTGACTCTGCGGTGCCCAAGCCAAGGTCCAGTTGGATTGCAACTTCACGAGGTTTTAGTGCAAGCGTGGCGGCTTCCTCGCTATAGTCTGTGGGGGTGCCTCGGTCCAAGACATGGATACCGCCAAACCACAGGCTTGACTTGGTTTGATCCACATTCTCGCCGCTGTATCCCGCGGCACACAAGATTCTTCCCCAGTTGGCATCCTCTCCGTAAAATGCGGTTTTTACCAGCGGTGACACGGCGATTGAGCGACCAACCTTGCGGGCCATGGCTTCGGTATGCGCTCCAGTTACTCGAATTGTGATTAGCTTCGTTGCGCCTTCGCCGTCGCGTGCCACCTGGCGGGCAAGATCGCTGCAAATTTGGGTCAATGCCAGTTCAAAATCCGCTTCGGAGGGGCGGGCTTCGGAAGCACCGTTCGCCAAAACAAGCAACGTGTCATTTGTGCTTGTATCGCCGTCGACGCTTATTGAATTGAAGCTGCGATCTGCCGCGCGGCGTAGCGCCAGGCGCAGTCGTGTTGCGCTCACGTCCGCATCAGTCATGATCAGACTGAGCATGGTCGCCATATTTGGGTGAATCATCCCGCTGCCCTTGGCCATGCCTGTAATCATGTAGGCCTTGCCCCCTGACGTGAAAACGCCCGTGGAGGTTTTCGGCACCGTGTCAGTCGTCATAATGGCGCGCGAAGCGTCTTCGAAGCCTGATTCTGTGACAGCCTGCGCCGCCAAAAGAATGCCATGCCGAAGCTTGTCCATGGGAAGCTGCACGCCGATAACACCAGTGCTCATGGTCATGACCTGCGCGGCAGTCTCCAAGCCCAGCGCTGCCGCAACGGCAGCCGCGGAATCTTCCGCGTTTCGAACACCCAAATCGCCTGTTACCGCATTTGCACAGCCGGCATTTATCAACACGGCTCTAAAGTCCGTGGCGTTCGCCGCAATCTGGTTTTTACCGCGCAAAACACACGCTGCTTTAACCTTATTTGAGGTGAATACGGCTGCAGCTTTGCAACTGGTGTTGCTGGCGATCAAAGCTACATCCAAAGCCCCCGCTGCCTTTTTGATCCCTGCGGCCACGCCTGCTGCCCTAAAACCTATTGGTAGGTTGCTCATTCCACCGATTGTATGCCAGGGAATTGCCGAGTGGCAGGCAGTGGAACACAATTCCGCAAACAGTTCGTCTGTCTAGATTTGAGAAAGAACATTATTGCATGATATTATCAGCATGATTGGGGTTTTGGCACTCGCATGCAGTGAGTGCTAACAACCGCAGGGTTATGGAAGAACTTACACCGCGTCAGCAATCTATATTGGGTGTGGTGATTCGAAGCTATATTTCGAATCCACAACCAGTTAGCAGCAAGGCGTTGCTAGAGCACTCGTCGATCGACGTTTCGAGCGCCACAGTGCGGAATGAAATGGCTGCACTGGAGGCAAAGGGCTTTCTAACCCATCCGCATACCTCTGCGGGTAGGCAGCCAACGGATGCCGGCTATCGCTATTTTGTTGAACGGCTGCTTGGAGAAGTGGAGCTGCCGCTCGAGGAACGCAACACTATCCGACATCAGTTTCATCAGTCAAAGCTAGAAGTAGGGGCGTGGATGAATTTGGCCGCGGCGGTGATGGCGCGCTCGGTGCGCAGCGCGGCGGTTATCACGGCGCCAAAGATTGAAAACCCCAGGTTGCGGACTATTCAGCTAATCAGCATTCAATCGACGACGGTGCTTCTCGTGTTGGTGATGCAAGGGGGCACCGTGCGTCAACAAATGGTGCAGCTTCGCGAGCCTGCGGATCAGAACCTCCTGACCCAGTCATCCAACCGTCTAAATAACCTGTTTGCCGGTCGCGATGAGCAATCGGTCAAGACCCATCGCCACGAACTTTCCGAGCTGGAGCAGACAGTGCTCGCGATTGTTATGGCACTTATGCAAACAGATGGACCGTCAAACAGTGAAGTTGTGCGCGACGGGCTGACCGAAGTGCTGCAAGAACCCGAATTTCGAGCCCAAGCCGACGCGCGTGCGCTGGTTAATGCGCTGGAGAGCCGTGGTCTGTTGGACGAAATACATGATTCGCGCGTGGGAACGGTTCGGGTTGTGATTGGTGGTGAGGGTCGCTGGCGGGAGCTAAGCTCGTGCAGTGTGGTTTTGGCGCGCTATGGAATGGAAGGATTTGCCACAGGCACGCTGGGAGTTGTTGGACCCACCAGGATGCCCTATGGTCGGGCTATAGGAACGGTGAGGTATCTGAGCGAATTGATGAGCGACCTTGTAACGGATACGTTTGGCGAATAACCGCCAACAAAAATCAAATAGAGTAATGCGAAACTAGAAAGTCATGGATGAGCCAACGAGTAATACAACGACACAAGATGCGGCGTCGCCCGAGAACGGGCAGACATCCCTGCAACTTGAACTTAACGCGCTGACAGCCAAGCTGATCGAAGCTGAAACCAAGTCCAGGGAGAACCTCGATGGTTGGCAACGTTCACGGGCGGAATTTAGCAATTATAAAAAGCGACAGGAAGCCGACCTGGCAAACTTGCGCACGTTTGCAACATCGAGTTTGCTTGCCAAATTGTTGCCGGTGCTTGACGACTTTGAGCGTGCCGGGAAGACCTTGCCAGATGGATTAAAGGGTACAACGTGGATCGAAGGAATGTTGTTGATCCAGCGCAAATTCGGTCTGGTTTTGGAATCAGAAGGCGTAAAACTCATCGAGGTCAAGCCTGGAGACATGTTTGATCCTACTCATCATGAAGCCATAAGCCATGATGACAAAGATGGGATTGAGAGCGGGCGCGTAATCGAAGAATTGCAGAAGGGTTACAAACTGAGCGAACGTGTGTTGCGGCCCGCGCTCGTCCGGGTTGCGAAGTAAAAGGGGAAAACATCAAATGGGAAAAATCATTGGAATCGATCTTGGGACCACAAACAGTGTGGTGGCCGTTATGGAGGGTGGGGAGCCATCCGTTATTGCGAGCGCGGAAGGATCGCGACTTATCCCTTCAATCGTGGCGGTTAACCCGAAAACTGGTGAGCGCATGGTCGGGCAGGTCGCCAAGCGACAAGCAGTAACCAATCCCGAGAACACCATTTTTTCGGTAAAGCGGTTTATGGGTCGAAAATTTACCGATCCAGAAGTGCAGCGCGCGATGAAGGTTGTTCCTTATCGCGTTGTGGGCGCACCAAACGGCGATGTACGTGTCATCATGGGTGGTCAGGAGTACTCGCCTCAGGAAATTAGCGCGATGATTCTGCAAAAAATCAAGGCGGATGCCGAGGCGTATCTTGGCGACACAGTGACACAGGCCGTCATTACGGTGCCTGCTTATTTCAACGACAGCCAAAGGCAGGCCACCAAGGACGCTGGAAAGATCGCCGGTCTGGAAGTTCTGCGAATCATCAACGAGCCCACTGCATCCTCGCTGGCGTATGGTCTAGACCGGAAAAAGGATGAAACGATCGTCGTTTATGACTTGGGCGGCGGCACCTTTGATGTGAGTGTTCTGGATGTCGGCGACGGTGTGTTTGAGGTCAAGGCCACCAATGGTGACACGTTCCTCGGCGGCGATGACTTTGACATTGTGGTCATGAACTGGCTGATTGATGAATTTCGTCGAGAAAATGGGATCGACATCAGCAAGGATCGCCAGGCATTGCAGCGATTGAAGGAAGCCGCCGAAAAGGCCAAGATTGAATTGAGCACCGTCATGGAGACCGAAATTAACCTGCCCTATTTGACGGCCGATGCAAGCGGGCCAAAGCATCTTGTGGTTCGATTGACGCGCAGCAAGCTCGAGCAAATGACGGACGGATTGATCAGTCGAAGCGCCGAACCCTGTCGCCTGGCCCTAAAGGATGCCGGTATCGACACCAGCAAGGTAAATGAGGTCGTGATGGTTGGCGGTATGACCCGCATGCCTGCCGTGCAGCAGTTGGCTCGAAAACTATTTGGCAAGGAGCCCAACCGAACCGTTAATCCGGATGAAGTTGTCGCAATCGGCGCCGCAGTGCAGGCCGGCGTCCTGGGTGGAGAGGTCAAGGACGTCTTGTTGCTCGACGTGACGCCACTTTCCCTGAGCATTGAAACCCTCGGCGGCGTAGCCACGCCCCTGATAGAGCGTAACACCACAATTCCCACCAAACGCAGCCAAGTGTTTAGCACTGCGAGTGACATGCAAAGTAGTGTGGAGATTCATGTGGTTCAGGGTGAGCGACCCATGGCTACAGACAACAAAAGCCTGGGCAAGTTTATTCTTGATGGAATTCCCCCGGCTCCACGCGGCGTGCCCCAAGTTGAGGTCAGTTTTGACATTGATGCAAACGGCATTTTGAACGTTACGGCGAGTGACAAGGCGACGGGCAAATCCTCGCATATCACAATTACTTCGAGCAGCGGATTGCAAAAGGAAGAGATCGAGCGAATGGTGCGCGAGGCACAGGCAAACTCAGCCGCAGACAAGTCACGCAAAGAGGCAATCGAGGTAAAAAATGAGGCTGATAACTCCGCGTATCAGGCCGAAAAATTGTTGAAGGACAACGGTGAAAAGATTCCAGCGGACAAAAAATCCGAGCTCGAATCCAAGATCAAGGACGTTCGCGACGCGATCATCACCGGTGATGCCTCCGGAATGCGCAAGGCAGTAGACGACCTTAAGAATGTCATGTCGCAAGTTGGTGCGAGTATGTACACCGCCCCGGATGGCGGTGCACCCTCAGCAGCCGACGGCGCCGGACCAGAAGCAGCACCGGAAGGCGATGTGGTCGATGGGGAGTTCCGCGAGGACAAATAGCACATTTTGTACATAAGTTTGGGTCTGGGTTCATAGCCCAGACCCACATAAGGCTACGCGCGCGGTGGATGCGCAACAATTATGGCGAACAAACGCGATTATTATGAAGTGCTGGGCATTGAGCGCAGTGCGACGGCAGACGACGTGAAAAAAGCGTTTCGCGCCATGGCTCGGAAATATCACCCGGACATAAATCGGGAGGCTGGTGCGGAAGCTAAATTCAAGGAAGTCAACGAGGCCTACGAGAATCTAAGCGATGACCAGAAGCGTGCAGCCTACGATCGCTACGGCCATACGGCAAATGGCCAGGGAACACCAGATTATGGGGGATTCTCGGACATAAACGAAATCTTCAGCGATTTCTTTGGTGGCTTTCAACGCCAAAATGCACAGCAAAGTCGGCGCAGTCCGCGACGCGGCGCTGATCTGCGGTTTGACCTGAAGCTTGACTTCATGGAGGCCGTCTTCGGTATTGACCGTGACATCGACGTTGCGCGTAGCGACATGTGTCCCCGGTGCAACGCAAGCGGGTGCGAACCGGGAACAAGTCCTGGGAAATGCAAAACGTGTAGTGGTTCTGGCGAGGTTCGCCGTGTGCAGCAAAGTATTTTGGGCTCGTTTGTAAACGTGACAACCTGCCCAACGTGTGGAGGAACCGGCGAGATTATTCCCACTCCCTGCAAACAGTGCGGTGGAAAGAAGCAGATTCGGGTTAGCAAAACACTGCGCGTAAACATTCCGCCCGGCGTGGACAACGGCACCCAAGTGCGTTTGAACAGCGAGGGCGAGCCCGGACTGAACGGTGGCCCTGCAGGTAACCTATACGTGGTGGTTAACGTAACTCCTCACCAATACTTTAGGCGAAAGGATCAGGATGTCATTGTTGAGCTTGGCATAAACATGGCACAAGCTGCAATGGGTGACGAGATTGAAGTACCAACCGTCGATGGCAAGGACAAGCTGACGATTCCACCCGGCACGCAAGGCGGAAGCGTGTTTCGGATTAAAGGGAAGGGTGTGCCCCACCTGAGGCGGGGTGGCGTGCGTGGAGACGAAGTTGTGATTGTCAATGTGAACATCCCCAAGTCGCTAACGAGCGAACAGCGTCGTATTTTGACAGACCTTGCAAAAACGATGGGCAAGGAAGTCACCCCTCAAAGTGAGAAGGGCTTTTTTGACCGGCTTAAAGACGCATTTGGCGTGTGAGTTTGGTGCACATGCGCGTTGACGCTGGTCAGGGTACCGGGATTGGGGTCAAACAGATACGTTTGATCCTCGGGCTGGCAGCGACGGCGCTAGCCGCCACCGTGCTGGTAGGTTGCGCAACTGCGGCACGGCCTGCCGTAAGTCAATTCCCGTCGCCAGTGGCTTACGTCACGGCGCAGACGCCGCCGCAAGTGCAGCCAACCGCGACTTTGTTGGCCCTTGCATCGGCAACTCCTGCGCCAGCTCCACCTGTGGCGAAACGGTTGCCAATTGATACATCGGCTGCGGTCGGGTTGTGGTTGAACAGTCCCGGGGCCGGGTCGGTGATCTCAAGAGTTGCGGACATTGCCGTGGGCGAGGTCGCATCGGCCACGCGAAAGGCTAATCCGACGTTGGTCACGTTGGGGGCGCGACAAGTCTATTTTGGCTATAGCGGTACGATCACGGCCGTCAGGTCCGCGAAACCCAACCTTTTTCTATATGACGCCAAACAAGCAGTAGCTTTGGCGAGCACAAACAAAGAACCATTGTTGAATATTCGCGATCCAGAGGTTCGTGCGCTGTTGGCGGATGATTCGCTGGGAATCGTGCGCAGCGGCGGGTTGGACGGAATCGTCCTGGAGGGATTGGGCACTGACTTGATCAGGGTGGATGCCGGACCAGTCTATACGGGCACAAAGCTATTTACCGACCAACAGCGCAAAGATGCGGTCGAAGGGTTGTTGCGGGCAGTGCGGGCACGGATTCCCGACAAACTGATAGTGGCCGGCGGTTACGCCTGGACCGACGGTGACGCGTTTGGCAAAAAGGCGACCGAGGCGCTGGAGTTGGCGTCGATTGTGGACGGCGTAAAGGTTGATGAATTCTTACGAGCACCCGCCGGCAAAGTAACGTCGTTTAAGAAAGAAGAGGATTGGAAGAAAGACATTGATTTGTTGGGTTCCGCAAGTTCTGATGGTCGGATTGTGCTTTTGTCCACGCGTATAGTGATTACTGATGTGACAGCGGAGCTGGCTCGCCAATGGTTGCAATATACGGTGGTGAGTTATCTCGTGGGCAAAAATGGGAATCACTCCTATTTGCAGTTTGAGGCAACGGCATTTCCGAACTTGGCGGATGATCCCTACCTGACAGCGCCAATTGGGTCACCACTGGAAGCCTACTCAAAGAGTAGTAGCGGGATATATAAACGTCAGTTTTCAAACGGTCTGGTTTTGATAAATGTGGCCACAGAGACCAAAAAATTTGATGTTGACAAGGTGTATAAAACCATCTCAGGTGCCACAGTTGACAAGACAGTTTCAATGGGCGCCAATAGCGCCATCATCCTACTAAATCAATGACAGCAATAACGCCCCGACCCATGAGCGGATTTCCCGAGTTGTTACCTGAACAACAGATCGTGTTTAATCGATCACTGCAAATTATTCGGGAAACCTTTGAAGCATTTGGCTTCGCTCCGATCGAAACACCTTCGGTGGAACGCAAGGAGGTGCTAACTTCGAAAGGAGGCGAGGAAAAGGAAATATACGCAATTTCCCGAATGCAATCACAACCAGGTGAAGTGGGCGAGACCGAGTTTGCATTGCACTTTGACCTTACCGTTCCATTTGCGCGCTATGTCGCTCAACACAAAGACAAACTGACCTTTCCGTTTCGGCGCTATCAGATCCAAAAGGTTTGGAGGGGTGAACGCGCTCAAAAGGGCCGCTATCGCGAGTTTTACCAATGCGATATCGACGTGATTGGCCGCGGATCCGTCAGCCTGTTTAATGATTCTGAGATTCCGTCCATCATCTACAAAATTTTTGACCGGATGGACATCGGCGCGTTTGTAATTCGTATCAATAACAGGCGACTCTTGCAAGGCTTCTTTGAAGCACAGGGCGTGGCACACGGGCAAATTGCGGACGTTTTGCGCGCTGTAGACCGGTTGGATAAGACCAGTAGAGACACCGTATTTGCCGACCTTACCAAAAACCTTGGGCTGAGCGAGATGCAAGCAAGCGCAATCATGGCCATGACGGCGCAATCGCTGCCGACCGATGAACTTTTGACACAGCTGAGTAATGGAGCGTCATATGGCAATGCAACATACGACCAGGGCTTGGCAGAATTGAAAACCGTAGTCGCTGGTATGCGCAGCTTGGGTGTACCCGAGGCGAATTTTGTCATTGATCCCAGCGTGGCACGAGGCTTGGGCTATTACACCGGAACGGTTTATGAAACGAAGTTGATTGACCATGCCGACCTTGGCAGTATTTGTAGCGGCGGGCGATATGAAGACCTGGCCAGCTTTTTCACCAGTGAAAAGCTTCCAGGCGTCGGAATATCCATTGGGCTCAGCCGGCTTATGTTTGCGCTACTAGAGCGCGGCGTCTTGCCGACGGGTGCACAAACCGTGGCTCCCGTTCTGGTTACATCAATGGATCCCGCACGAATGGATTATTATCTTCAAACTGCCGCCCAGCTCCGCAGCAACGGTGTTGGCGCTGAGGTCTTCTTCGACAAAAAGGGTTTGGGCGATCAATTAAAGTATGCAAGCAAAAAAGGCTTTAAGTTGGCGTTGATTGCCGGTGCAGATGAATTTTCTACAAATAGCTTCAAAATAAAGGACATGCGCACCACCACTGAGTGCACCTGCCTTGCATCGGATGTAACAGAAACAGTTCGGCAGCTTTTGGCGGAATAAGTTTATGATCATGCGTAAAGTTGCAGTATTGGATCATCCCAAAAAGCCCGAGACGCGCGAACTTGCCGGCGAAATCGCGGATTTCTTGATCCATAGGGGCGTGCTGGTTCATCGCGCAACGAGTTGGGAGAGCGACATGATGGCCGCA
Source organism: Chloroflexota bacterium (assembly GCA_025354985.1). Lineage (GTDB taxonomy): Bacteria > Chloroflexota > Anaerolineae > J036 > Brachytrichaceae > AQU-03. The sequence goes on along the minus strand of JANXLU010000068.1, from coordinate 175,030 downwards.
TTTATGCCCGGTATTGACCTGGTTGTAACGCTGGGCGGTGATGGCAGCATTTTGAGAGCCGCGCGCGTGGCCGCACCAAACGGAGTGCCGGTGGCGAGCGTCCACATGGGTAAGCTTGGCTTTTTGAGCGAGATGACGCGCGATAACTGGCGGACTGTACTTCCCAGCTTTTTGATGGGCAACTATTGGCTGGAGGAACGCGCAATGATCACCGCCACTGTATCGCGCGGCAAGACAATCTTGGGCAGGCAGGATGCGCTTAACGACGTCGTGGTTGGGCGCCGGACAATGGCCAGACTTGTTCATGTAAAGGTCAGCATTGACGGTAGTGTTCTAACCGACTACGCCTGCGACGGAATGATTGTGAGCACGGCCACGGGCAGCACGGCATACGCGCTGGCTGCCGGCGGACCAATCCTTTCGCCGACGTTAAAGAACATGTTGATCGTGCCAATTGCGCCACACCTAAGCCTGGATCGGGCCATCGTTGCGGATTTGGGCAGCACGATTGAGTTGACAGTCAGCACTGAAAGCGAAGCGACGATGACAGCCGATGGTCAACAGGAGATTGTGCTTGAAAACGGCGACATTGTGACGGTGGCCAGTTGTCCGTATTTCGCCCGCTTTGCGCGCATCCAAAATCGCAATTATTTTTACCAGACGTTGGTCGCTCGCCTCCTTCGTCCAGATGTTGTACCTTCCAAATAGTTTGGTAACTCACCTTTCGAAAAGTCCGTTACACTTGGCACGTCGGATTTGGACGCTCAAGTATTCATGCTTACGCGTTCAGTTGCATGTGTGTCTGGTACAACGTAAACTCAACGTTGTTACATGCAACTTTTGGTTGTTCTCAGGAGGAACATGACGCAGTTGATATTGAAACAGCAGCATCCCAAACCGAGGCGGATTGCGACTATTGGCGCGATCCTTGCTACGATTTCATTGGCAGCATCGGCCTTTTTTGTTGCGCCGCACGCCGAACAAATACGCACCGCGACCAATCAGGTGACAGGCGAAATAGCGCTTCATCAGGACTCTCCAGCAGTGGCCTTGAAGCGGCTGCAATCAATGACAACGCAACCGTTATTGGCTGCACGAAGTGACAGTTTTGGTACGGTGACCTGGCTTGAATCTTCGGATCATGTGACGCCGCTTCCGTATGTTGCCCCGGCAATTGAGCGCGGCAACCCCGAAGCTCTGGCGCGCGGGTTCCTGGACGAAAACCGGGGCCTGTTCATGCTGGGCTCGGCACAGAAAGATTTGCAACTATTGGAACTGGCGCCGGACACATTGGATGGTTTCCAACACGCAAGGTTTGGACAAATATTTCAGGGTTTGCCAGTTTATGGCCGGCAGTTGTTCGTCCATGTTGACGCCAGCAATCACGTGCTCGCGGTCAACGGGCAGTATGTGCCCTCGCTAGTTTTGAACATAGAACCAACCGTTGATCGGGCTGAAGCCGAAGATTTGGCGTTGCGTAATCTGCGCGAACGCCAATTGGACGGGGCTGAAGCCGCAACTGCATTGCCATCGGTTCTCGGCAATCGAACTCAGCTCATGGTGTATGTGGACGTGAATGACCATCCAACGCTGGTGTGGATGGTGAAAATGCTCACGCGCACGCCGCTGGGACAGTGGACGTTTTTTGTAAACGCACGCCGCCCCGTGGTGACCCATGCAATTGATGCGAACGAAATTTTGCGGCGCCGCCAGACATTTACTGCGCAGGCAACCGAAGATTTGCCAGGCAGGCTTCTGGCGGATGAAGGCAACCGGACAGCCGATCCAATCGGACAGGCGGCACACGATGGTGCCGGCAAGGTCTATGACTTTTATTCGACGAATTTCAAGCGAGACAGCCTGGACGGTCGCGGTATGCCACTTATTAGCACGGTGCATTTTGGAAGCGACCCGCAGGAGCAGGAAAATGCGGCGTGGATTGGCGAGGCGAAGCAAATGGTCTTTGGCGACGGAGGCCGGATGTTTCGTCCCCTGGCGTATGGTTTGGATGTCATCGGGCATGAGTTTACCCACGGTGTGGTCGAAAGCACGGCCAACCTTGTATATGAGTCACAAAGTGGCGCGCTAAACGAAAGCTATGCTGATGTCTTTGGCGTTCTAATTAGCGGTGCAAACTGGGACATTGGCCGGGGCACAGTGAAGTCGCCGCCATTTCCCGTGCCCTATTTGAGGAGCATGAGTGATCCAAATGCCGGTGGCTATTACAACCCCCGAAATCCTCTGGCAGGCGTTGGGCAGCCGGCGACGATGAACGAGTATGCCAATTTGGAAATAAGCCGCCGGGCGGATAACGGCGGTGTACATATCAATAGCGGCGTGCCAAACCACGCGGCCTACTACGTGGGTCAATCGCTTGGAAAGGACAAACTCGCGCAAATTTGGTATCGCGCGCTGACTAACTATTTGACTCCGCGTAGCAATTTTGCGGACGCTGCCAATGCAACTATACGGAGCGCCCAGGAACTATATGGAGCAGACGGCGCGACTGTGGTACGAACGGCTTGGTCACAGGTGGGCATAGGAGCTGGTGCAAGCAGTGTAGGGCCGGCTGCTCCCACAACGCAACCGACGACGCAAACGCCGGCACAACCATCGGCGCCTGAGACACTGCCTGCGGGGTGCGTCAACGTCGTAAAGAACGGTGGATTTGAAAGTCAAGATACATGGAAGCAGAATACAAAAGGCAATACCGGCTTGATCGAATCCGAGCTGCCGCACACGGGTACGGGTAGTGCCTGGCTTGGTGGCCAGGACCAGGAACCGCTTCAGGCCATTTATCAGGATATCGCAATTCCGGCAAACGCGACAACGGTCAGTTTGCGATACTTTCGGCTGATCCACAAGGAAACCGGCGGCGTACTGGGGTTCTTCACCAGCCCGGCGCGATTTGCGACCCAGATAGCTAATCCTCAAAGCACGGGTAGGGCGGTGATCGAACAGTTAACGAGTGATGATGCAGATGATGCTTGGACACAACAGCAATTTGACATAAGCCAGCTAGCCGGCCATTCGATCCGATTGTTATTCACTGCGGAGAACCCCAGACAAAATACTTCCAGCTTCTTCGTTGATGACGTGGGCATTATTGCGTGCACAACAGGCACGGCACCCGCCGCTCCTCAACCACGGGCCAACGACGTGGTCTATTTGGGTGGCAAGCTGGTTGATGCGGATACCGGACGCGGGGTGCCAGGTGCGCAGGTCATTATTCTGCGTGCGGGTCTCAGTGCCAGCGCGGTGGCTGCGCAGGACAACGTAAATGAGCAGGATATTCTGACAACAGCGGTCACTGATAGCAACGGTCAATTTCAAACTGAGAGTGCGATTGCCAGAAACAAGCAGTACAGTGTGATCATTGTTGCACGAAATTACCGTCCCGTAATCGCAGACAATGGAGTAACGCTTCCTTCAAACGCAAACAACCCGTTCCTGGTTAATGCCACGCTCCGCCGAAGCAGGTAACGGAACCATCAGGAGAAGTTCATGCTAGATATGTCGCAAGACGCCGATTGTTGCATCTGTGGAGAACCGCTGGTTGCTCCTTATAACGCCTATGGCGGAAGGGTGTACTGTGCGCGACATTTCGCGCTGGTGAACAAACCGCATGCGGGCATGTGGCGCGCAGGGTTGGCACAAATTATCGGGCTCGTGGTTTTTGCCGTAGGGGCGGCGCTGCTTGGCCTAAGCAGTGGGCCGCTCAGCGGCCCACCAATGTGGATCGCCGGAATTTTGATATCCGTCGTGCCCAGCATATTGTGGCTTATCTGGTTCTATCGCGAGGATCAAGTTGAACCGGAACCAAAGACCAGAATTGCGCAAGTGGTCATAGTGGCGATGGTCGTGTATGACGTGGCGGGGCGCCGTCTCATTGAAGATGCGTTTCATGTTTCAGAGTGGGCGCACGTGACCTGGGTGTCGCTGATGGCTAGCGTTTTGGTTCTTGGCGTGGTCTATCAACTTGTGCAATATTTGGCGGTGCGGACGGTGTATGCATCGGCGGATTTTGACGAGCGAATGGACGGTATCGTTTATGGAACGGCAGCAGGTCTGGGTCTGGCGGCCCTGTTGAATTTGCGATATGTCATTGACAATGGAGGGGTGGATTTGACTGCAGGCGTAATTCGCACCGTTACCACTGCAATGGCGCAGGCCGCATTTGGTGGGTTGATGGGCTATGTGATGGCCGAAGCGAAGTTTAAGCATCGGCCAACATGGTATGTTCCGACCGGGTTTATCGTGTGCGCCTTTCTTAACGGACTATTTACGTGGTTGCTGAGTGAGGTTAGCGCGAGTGGATTAACCACTGAACCATTTCGGTCGTTGATTTTGGGCGGGCTGCTGGCGGCGGCAGCATTTGGACTATTGTTGGTGCTGATGCGACGAAGCATGTCGGTTCAGTTTGGGAGGGCATAACGATGGCGGTGGTCAAAACAACGGCCAGTCAACAATATTGGCGCATACGACACACCCGCAAGGATGTTGGTGTCTTGTTGGTGTCTGCACTCGCGTTGGTTGCAGGATTTATTATCCATCGGGTTGTTGATGCGCGTTTGGAGGTGTATCAAGAGCCTGAATCAACATTTCGGCTGGCGTACCCATCTGGTTGGGAGAAGGGCACGACGCTGTCGGACTCACTTCTCAAAGTTCAAGACCCGGAGACCGGTTCGGCCTACAAGTCAAACGTGGTAGTGATTAGGCGCGACTTGGACATTGCAAGCCCACCAACCCTCCAGACCTTGTTGGATCGTCGTGTGGAAGAGCGCAATAAGTTGACCGGATACCACTTTCTGGGAAGCCGTGAGACGACGGTCGGAGGCACCAAGGGTGTGGAACTTGGCTATGCCTTTACGACCCAGCCGATTGACCAACCGCGCAGTGCTTCGCTGCCGGTGGTGGTTCAGACGCGAGACGTCATACTGGTTGGCAGGCAGACAAGCTATTATGTGACGCTTTCCGCACCAAGCAGTGAATATGACCGCGCCAATGCGCAGTTTGACGAAATGTTAAAAACCGTGAGGGTGGAATGACAGCGCGACATAAGAAAGCCAAACCGGGGCACGCCGCGGGAACGCCGAGAAGGACACGCGCCACCAAACCTACTGCGCGGCGAAGTGACAGAATTGGGACGCCGCCCGCAAAAAGCAATGACAAGCTATTCGGTCAGCTTGATGTGTCGAACGCCGACCATGACGGTTTGCAGCCTCAGACGATAATTGGCATCAATGCTTCGTTGGATTCAACCCTTGCTTCCCTGGGCAAGAACATTGCTTCCCAGTCTTTAAGGGGCGCGGCCAAGCCAACGCTTTCTGATGGCGCGATCGTGTGCATGCGAATGAGTGGCGGAATTAGTTTTTCGTCACGCGAGGTATCGGTATTTGCCGATGGTCACGTGCGAAGCAAACATGTCGAGCATGGAAACGACGGTGCGGCCGCGACAGAATTGAATTTGGATGCCAGGGTATTGGAGGACATGGTGTCCTTAATTACGGCCGAAACATTTGCGCCAGTCTCAATCATAGGCAATCAGCGGCCCGACACATATGCCTACGAGCTTGTCGCAACTGTAGACAACAAGGTCCATGATTTGGAAGTCTTTGACGGATCAATTCCAAAACCCGTCGGCGAACTCATCACCCTACTGAAAACATATTTGGTAGCCTAGTCAGGTGACTCACATGACAGTAACAAACAGCACAGGAATCGCAACTCAATTCCCTGATAACGATCAGACGCATCAAGTGCTCACGCCGCAGGCTCTGTCGTTTCTGGCTGCGTTGCACCGAAATTTTGATGCACGTCGTCTTGATTTGTTGGCGGCCCGGATGGCGCGACAGACCCGCATCGCCGCGGGCGAGCTGCCGGATTTTCTTCCTCAAACCAAGCATATTCGTGATGCGGATTGGTCAGTTCGCAGTGCGCCGGCTGACTTGAAAAGGCGAAATGTGGAAATTACCGGCCCCGTTGATCGAAAGATGATTATCAATGCCTTAAACAGTGGAGCAAACTGCTTTATGGCGGATTTTGAAGATAGCAATTCACCCACCCGTGACAACAACATTCAGGGACACGTTAATTTACGCGACGCCATAAACCGCACGATTAGTTTTGAGAATCCAGACGGGAAACAGTACAAACTTGCCGAGCACACCGCAACATTAATTGTTCGGCCGCGTGGATGGCATCTAAATGAAAAAAATATGACAGTGGATGGCGCCCAGATATCCGGCAGCCTCTTCGATTTTGGTCTATACTTTTTCCATAATGTTGCCGAGCTCGTGAGGCGCGGCAGCGGGCCGTATTTTTATCTCCCAAAGATGGAGAGCCACTTGGAGGCCAGGTTGTGGCACGACGTGTTTGTTTTTGCCGAGGATACGATCGGCGTACCCCGTGGATCGATAGCGGTAACGGCGCTGATCGAAACGATACTTGCCGCTTTTGAAGAAGATGAAATTTTGTACGAGTTGCGCGAGCACATTGTCGGGTTGAATTGCGGTCGCTGGGATTACATATTCAGCTATATCAAGAAGCTGGCAACATACAAGGCATATATTTTGCCTGATCGCGCACAGGTGACCATGACATCGCCTTTCATGCGCGCATATGCGCTCAACACAATAAAAACGTGTCATCGTCGTGGCGCCTATGCAATCGGAGGCATGGCCGCGCAGATTCCAATCAAGGGCGACTCCTCGGCGAATGAAGTGGCACTTTCCAAGGTCCGGGCAGACAAGTTGCGCGAGGTTACCGATGGGCACGACGGCACTTGGGTTGCACATCCTGGTCTGGTTGGCATTGCTGCGGAACAGTTTGCCGCGATGAAGACCGAGAACCAGATTGCACGGAAACGCGAGGATGTATCGGTTACCTCTGCAGACTTGCTTAAGCCGCAGGAAGGGTTAATCACTGAAACAGGCGTCCGAACCAATATTTCCGTGGGCGTGCAATATATGGATGCGTGGTTGCGAGGAAACGGATGCGTGCCACTGTATAACTTGATGGAGGATGCTGCTACTGCCGAGATAAGTCGCGCGCAATTGTGGCAGTGGGTATTTCACCAGGCGCCTTTGGCCGATGGTCGAAAACTAACTTCAGAGTTGTTTGATCACATCATGGATGATGTTTTGGTGAAACTCGGGGCGGAATTGGGTCCTGAACGATGCGAGCGTGCCGAATTTAGAAGCGCCTCTGTCCTTTTTCGCGACATGACCAAACGACCGGTGTTTGATGAGTTCCTTACGCTTGAGGCTTACAAACTAATTAATTAAAGCCGTCGGGTAAAATCGTCAGTCATAATGGGCCCCATAGCTCAAAGGCAGAGCAGCGCTCTCATAAAGCGTGGGTTACAGGTTCGACCCCTGTTGGGGCCATGAGTAAGGTCAATTCTTCCCCACCGGTTGTCCAGCTGGTTCTTCGACCGGGACTAATTGATTTGGGCTGGGGTCATCCAGATTCGGCACTTTTGCCAGCCGACCTGATCCGCCAGGCGACAAATGCTGTATTTGTAACCAGGAGCCAGGAGGCGTTAGCCTATGGCTATGCCACGGGGCCGGGACCGCTTTTGGAATGGCTGCAATCACAAATCTACTTAAACGAAGGTCGAAAACCGGAGCTGGAGCAGGTAGTTGTTACCGGTGGAAATTCCTGGGCAATCGACCAGATATGCACAACATTGGCCAAACCGGGTGATTGCGTTCTTGTTGAGGCACCGACCTATCATCTGGCCGTTCGGATTCTTAGGGATCATCCGGTTGAATTGATCCCCGTTTTTACGGACGAGGACGGCATTGATATCGAGCAGCTGAGTGATCGCGTCCGTCAGCTAAAACGGTCAGGCCGCACTGTACGCATGTTGTATTGCGTGCCGACGTTTAACAACCCAACTGGGCGCTCACTGGAAGCGGCAAGGCGGCAGCAGCTCGTGGATTTGGCCGGACGCGAAGGTTTTTTGATTATCGAAGATGACGTTTATCGTGAGCTATCTTTTGATGGGCCTGCACCGGTATCACTTTGGAGCCTGGATACGCACGATATTGTCATACGTCTGGGCAGCTTTAGTAAAACCTTGGCACCAGGGTTGAGGGTGGGTTTTATGACCGCTCCTGCAGATGTTTGTCGTGCGCTTGGCGAAAATGGCTTGTTGGATAGCGGAGGGGGCGTGGCTCCTATCTCGGGCTTAATCGTGAATGAGATATGTCGGGCTGGCGGATATCAGGCCAACCTTGGTTTGATTGTGGACGCGTATCGACGGCGACGTGACGCGTTGCTAAACGGGTTGGAGCCGCTGCGTGACCGCGGTTGTCAGGTCCGACCTCCGCACGGCGGGTTTTTTGTTTGGGTTTCCTTGCCCGAGGTCAAAAGTGCGATGCGCGTTTTGGAGCGCGCTGAAGAGCGCGGAATGTCATTCCTGCCTGGCACCAAGTTTTTTGTCGGTGGTGGGGGCGACCACGCCCTGCGCCTGGCATTTAGCTTCTACGCACCGGAAGAGCTTATGCGGGCGGCCAGGATGCTCGTGGACGCTATTGAGGTTAACTGAACGTCTGCCTCGCGCAATTGTGCCGTCATTTCGAACTATCTGGTGATAACCGTGCCTTGCCCTTGCATACAGGCGCTGACACATCCGGCCACACGGGCATCGCCAAATATCACCTGCTCAACGCCACCCATCAATGCTTCACTTGCTCCCAAAACCTTCTTTTTCATCCGACCTTCTGCAAAGCCAAGTGCCTCATCAAGATTGGTAAATTTTAGTTGGCGAATCAAAGTTGACTCGTCTGGGAACGTTCGCAGCAGTCCCGGGACGTTGCTAAGGATGACGAGTTGACGTGCACCAAGCGCACGCGCAATCATGGCGCTGGCTCTATCACCATCAACGTTTATCGCTTCACCTTCGGTGCTAATGGCGGGAGGCGAAATGACGGGCGTATAACCCGCGGCAAGCAGCAGGTGCAGGAGCGAATCATTGACGGTTTCGACTTTGCCGGTATAGTCGTCACGAACCAACACCTGTTTACCATTCACTACGGATCGCACACTTGATTTGCGTGGACCTTGCAGCAGGCGGCCGTCAACACCGCTCAAGCCAACCGCGTTTGTGCCGCGCTTTTGCAGACGTTCCACAATGCGCGTGTTCATTTTCCCGGCATAGACCATGCAAAAAATGTCCAATGTCTCCGTGTCTGTAAAGCGGCTCGTGTAGCCTTGTGGTGACGTTAGCACCTGGGGTGGGTGCCCAAGGGCCGTACTAACCCGATTGGTTTCGTCGCTGCCACCGTGAACCAGGACAATTTTTTCACCTTTTCGAACAAGGGCTGCGATGTCATCGCAAACGAGATCGTAATTGATACCGGCGCTTCCACCAACCTTGACAACAGTAATTTGTGGAGAGAACTCAGGGTCTATTTCAGAAATAACGGTCATGCTTTTGAGCTTAGGGATGCAACCCTGTAAATTCCAATCCAAGACGCTCGTCCCAGCCTTTCATCACATTAAGACACTGTAGTGCCGACCCGGCGGCGCCCTTTACCAGATTATCGATCGCACAAATAAGCGTGGCCTTGTTACCGGAGTCACTTATGTAAAAGCCAACATCGGCCCAGTTTGTGCCAGATAGTAATTTTGGTTCGGGTGCACGAAAAATGCCTGTTGTGGTTTTGACCAGGCGGACAAAGGGCTCGGTCTTGTATGTAGCACGGTATACGCGCCACAAATCTTTCTCGGTCACGCCCGGAATCAAGAACAGGTGAACCGCGGCACTTGCACCACGCACCATTTCAATGGACGTCGCCGTCATATGAAGTTCGGGTCTGGCGGGCTGAGGCGCGCTCCAGGCGATCATCTGTTCAACCTCCGCGGTATGTCGGTGCCCGGTCGCTGCGTATACGCGAACGGCGCCCGACCGTTCCGGGTGGTGAGAGGCGTCACTGGATTCTGATCCCGCTTCACTACTACCAACTTTTATGTCGGCAATGATCGGTTTGTTCCAATCTATGAGCCCACCTCGCACCAACGGTAGCAAGGCCAGATTGGTGGCAGTGGCATTGCAACCGACTCCGCTTGCATACGTTGCCCCGCTGAGCCGTGCGCGCGTAAGCTCGGGAAGGCCGTATACAAACTTCGACACCCAGGTTGGGTTTGGGTGTGGCGCGCCGTACCAGCGTTTGTAAGCTTCGTCACTCTGTAATCGAAAATCTGCACTTAGGTCAATGATGGTGGGCGCGAGCGTTGACCATCTGTCGATTTGCTTGCTTGCTTCACCATGCGGCAAACACAAAAATAAAACGTCGGCTTGTTTAACGTCATCCGGCCGAATGTATTGCAAATTGCCAACAGATGTTCCGCGCAAATTTGGGTGTGCCACCGTGACATATTCACCCATCCGAGAGCGCGACGTTATCTGCGTGACTTCGACATGCGGGTGCGTCAAAGTCAGTCGCAGCAGTTCACCACCCGTGTATCCAGTGCCGCCGATGATGGCCAGTTTTAGCCTGCTCATTGCACTCAGCCGTTTTCGGATTTACTAAACAACTCGGCGGCTGCCACGTTATGGTTTTTCCCGTTTTCGGCGGACCACTGACGGACGCGCGCTTCAATGCCTTCAAAGTTTGCAGCAAGCTGGCTGGCATGTTCGCGGAGTGCGTTTATCTTGATATCCAGAGTGTCCGAAATGTCCTCATAATGGCCCATTTCTGGTGCACCGACGACATAGAGTTCGCGGACCTTGTGTGGGAACAACCCTTCTTGTAACAACTCGGGAAAATCCCATCCATTTTGTGCGGATGGATACATTGCTGTTATAGAGGCGGCACCTGCTGCAAGGTGGTCAGAATGATGACGCCCGATTGCATAATTTGGTTTCCAGGCTCGGTCGGGTGACTGGCACAACAGGCGGGTTGGTTTGAATCGGCGAATCAGGCGAACGATCATGCGGCGCAGTTCGATGCTTGGGGTCAATAGACCGTCGGGCTGATCCAGGAAGATCACTTCTTTCAGACCAAGCACCCTGGCCGCTGCGCGCTGTTCTGCTTTACGGATCACCGTAATCGCATTACGCGCGGCGGGCGTGACATCGCGGGCGTCATCCGGACCGCCACCCGATGCATCAGTGCAAACAACCAGAACAATGTCCCAGCCATCACGGGCCCACTTTGCCAGCGTACCACCAAAACCAAACTCGGCATCATCCGGATGTGCCACAACTACGAGCGCCGTCTTGGGAAGTTCCATATTTTCCATTATTTATTGTTGCAGAATCCAATCAACCATCAGTCCAGGAATATCAATGCCGGTGGCAGGCACCGAATTGCGAAACTCCATAGTGTGGTTAATTTCATTTACAAGTAGGCCACGGTCTGGATCTTCAAACAAATCGACTGCCACTATTCCACCGCCGACCGCATTGGCTGCAGCGACCGAGATACGCCCCAGTTCATTGGTGACCGGGCAATTACTTGCTTTTCCGCCGAGGTGGGTATTTGTGATCCAGTGGTCACTCGTACGGTAGATTGCTCCGATGCATGTATCGCCGATCACAAATGACCGAATATCACGCTGGGGTTTGCGAACCATCTCCTGTATGTAGTAGATGTGTTGCTGATAGCCTCCCAATTCATCACGAAGGTTCACCACGGCCTCGGCTGCATCCCGATCATTAACGCGCACCACACCGCGTCCCCACGAACCCACCACCGGCTTCAAAACGCACGGGTAGCCCATCGCTTCGATGGCTTTAAGTGCGCTTTCTGGCGTGAAGGCCATCATAATTCGGGTGGTGGGAACCGCGTGCTGAATCAGTAGCTGTGAGGTGATGAATTTGTCACCACAGTTCTCGATGACCTCGAAATTGTTGACCGTTTTGACGCCGGCCAACCGCATGATTCGCTGCACGTATTGAGCGCGACTCTGTGACACGCACCTCTCGACGATCACATCGTATGTGCGCCAACTGTCCAGATGAGCAATATCGAAGATTTGTTCGCGGTCGTCATAGGTCTCCACCGTCGTACCAGCACGCGAAAATGCCTCGATCAGTTGCTTTTCTTCAGGACGAATCAGGCTGCAAATAAGCGCCACCCTTTTCTGCATTACTCGCCCCAGTCCTCTTCCTCAGTGGGTGCCAGCTCGAGCGCAAGCGGTTCGAGGTTGGTGACCTCCAGCTCGGCGCCACAGGACGGGCACCGAACCAATTCATGTTTGACCGGAGCTTCCTTAAAAAGAACATCTGCGGCGCATTCGGGGCATGTTGTTGTGGACATTGCTATTTCTCCTGCTGTGATAATGATTTCTTGATATCTTTGACGTGCATGGCGTTGTGAACAGATATGAGGCGGAGCATTTCCTCCAGCGTGCACAGTCCCAAAAATGGGTGTCGCCCAATGGTCGCAAATTGATCGGACGTGAGTGTTTCCGCAAATGCCGCAGTCAGGTCACGCCCGGTTTGGAACCGGCTGAAAACCTCTGCGAGGGATAAAACCCGCAATGTTCCCAAGGCTGCGTTGTTGGCGTCATCCACCTTAAAACCAGGCGGCGCACCTTCGTGGCCCGCGGCAACCTCTCTGAACAGGGCACGCAATAAGTCTTCAGAAATGACCAGATGTTCGAACACGTCGCGTATGGACCAAATCGGGTTTTCTGTGCTTGAGAATACGACTTGCTGCCAAGCGTCACCGTGAATTCCCTTAAAAAACTCGCTGGTCCGCGCTCCTTCCGATCTTAGTTTTCCAGCCAACCGTTCGCCTGTATTCTCCATGTGTGTGCGACGGCCAATTATACGGGTGAGGCATTTTGAATGTGGCTGCGGTACAATTTTCAGTTCATGGAGTTCGCCGAGCCGCTTGACCAATATTGCATGCCCCATCATCCATTGCTTGTCATTATTTCCGGACCGAGCGGGGTTGGCAAGGACACGCTTCTTCAATTCATGAAGGAACGGGGTCATGATTTCAGCTTTGTTGTTACGATGACCAGTCGTGAAATGCGACCTGGTGAAGTCGAAGGACGAGATTACTTCTTTGTCAGCAAATCAAAATTTGAGGGATTGATTGCACACGATGAATTCATTGAGCATAGCGTCGTTTATGGGCAATACAAGGGCATCCCCAAAGACCAGGTGCGGATGGCCTTTGCAAGTGGTAAGGATGTGGTTATGCGTATCGATGTTCAAGGGGCGCACAAGATCAAGGCCATTGTGCCAAACGCCGTCACCATATTTTTGATGCCGGAATCAGAGGACGAGCTGGTACGGCGACTTCGTGCGCGCAAGACTGAAAATGAACAGGAAATGCAGCGTCGTATTAGTACTGCACGCGCCGAGATGTTTCGACGTGGTGAATTTGATTATTGCGTGGTGAATCAGCACGATGCGCAATTGGAGGCAGTTGACCGCATCTTGGGAATCATTAAAGCGGAGCACTGCAAAACGCACCGGATGGCAGTGACGCTCTGATGTGCATCTAACATTCAAGATTACAGTGAAAGTTATGGCTGACAACACATCTAAATCAACGAGCGAATTTGTAGATGAGCTGGGAAAGCTCGGCGAGAACATGGGCAACCTGCTTAAGAACGTGTGGAACATGGACGAGCGAAAGTTCGTTGAAACCGAGCTTCGGAGCGGGTTGGATCAATTTGGGCGCAAATTTAATGAGACGCTCGATCAATTGGAGTTCGAAGCCAATGTAAAAAAGGCGCGGGTAATGGCACGAGATGCTTGGGAGTCGGCTGGTGGTCCAAAGATCGTCGAGGACTTGCGGTCGAGCGTGCTCGAAAGTTTGCGCCGCCTGAATGTCGAGATGGCCCAACGGACACAGTCCAGGGCTGCACACGAGGCAAAAGGCCCGCATGACGGCACCGTGATTTAGCGACGAGCTGATTACTGCTTCGGCGGGGATGGGAAACGCGAAGGATGGCGCTACAATCGCGACATGCATCTCTCAAAACTGCGAACGTCCGGCGGCGATCGTTGGGCCGCTGACCACCAATTTCTTGCGAAGGGCGTGACGCTCGGCCAACTCTTGAAAATAAGTGCCGGGGAACTGGAAGCCGCCATTCGAACGTTCCAAACTGACGAAATGGTGAGCGGTGCTCCGATGGCGCCTATCGATGCTCAGCATGAAGTGTGGGCATGTGGCGTAACCTACCTCCGAAGCCGGAATGCGCGTATGGCGGAAAGCACCGAAGCAAGCATTTATGACAGGGTATATAGCGCGGTTCGCCCCGAGTTATTCTTTAAGGCGCCTGGCTGGCGCGTTATTGGACCTGATGGATTGATACAGATCAGAAGCGATAGCAAATGGAATGTTCCCGAACCAGAGCTTGCACTTGTGATAAACAGTGCGGGTGAAATAGTCGGATACACGGCGGCCAACGATGTTTCATCGCGAGATATTGAAGGTGAAAACCCGCTGTATCTTCCGCAGGCAAAAAGCTATGACGGCGCGTGCGCTTTGGGCCAGACCATACATCTGGTTGGCGCGGATGGGATGCGCGACTTGCCTATTCATTTGAGCGTTGAACGCACGGGCTCACAGATTTTTACCGGAGTCACAAGCACCGCACAGCTTAAACGCACGCTTGAGGAGCTTGCCAAATATCTGTTTTTGGCCTTAAACCACCCGCAAGGTGCGCTGCTATTGACAGGCACCGGAATTGTTCCACCTGACACATTTTCTTTGGTGGCAGGGGATCGCGTATCCATTCAGGTCGGTGACGTGGTCCTTGGTAATACTGTGGCAGATTAGCGACGCGTTAGGCGGTGGCCAATGCCGTTATGACCTGCCTATAGGCGGCGATGCGCGCCTGCCGCAGTGCCCGTTTGTGGCCGAGGATCAGTTTGCCAGCTTCGCCGAGCAGCTGTACAACGTGTTGGAAGACAAGATTGGTCCGAAGCAGCCAAGCCTGTACGGGGCCCAAGTGCTTGCGCGCATAGCGCACCTTACTCACGTTAAAAAAAGTCATCCGATTTGCACTTACCTGGCTGCTGCTGGCGCCTTCGTGGTGCGTGATTACGGCTGAAGGCACGTAGACAATGCGCCAACCAGCGTGTTTCAGGCGAAAGCACCAGTCGGTTTCTTCAGAGTACATAAAAAACAAGGTAGCGTCCAATCCGCCACACTGGATATAAGCCGAAAATCGTGCCAGCAATGCCGCGCCAACAAGCCAGTCCACGTCGCACGTTTGGTTGGGTTCTTTATCCTCAAAAAAGTATCCCCTGATAAGACCGTTGGGCGCCAATGGTTGCAACCACGTGCTCTCAAACATCATCGTTGCAAGGTTTGGGAAGCGACGTCGCGTCGGTTGGATCGTGCCGTCAGGGTAGCGCAGCTGTGGCCCAACAATGCCAATTGTCTCATCCCGGAGAATATGCATTAAGAGCCTGTCGAGGGCACCTGGATGAACAATCGTGTCTGGATTTAACAACATCACGAAACTGTGTGCGGCAATGGTTGGCGAAATCAGTGATTCAGCCCGGCGCAATCCAACGTTGTTGGCGGCGCTGAAACCGATGTTTGTCTCATTCGTAATAACCTCAACGTCCGCGAATTTTTCGTGAACTAGTGCGACGCTTCCATCGTTTGACCCGTTGTCCACCACTACGACACGCAGGTCAATGCCAACTGGAGCACACGCAAGCAGGGAGGCAATGCAGGCATCAAGAAGCGCGCAAACGTTCCAGCTGACAATGATTACCACCAGCATCAGCCGAGGTCCTTTGCCGATTGTTTTGCCGACATGGCGGGTAGAATGCCTTCGTTTAATAGGGCGCGATCGACGAATTGTGCGATCTCCCGTTGATCCTCGCGGGTGATAACAGCGCACTCATGCGCTGCCTTTAGGCAGAACGGGTATGGATCACCCACACTGGCGTCACAATGACGCTGGACGATTGCATGCAATTCCGGGATCCTTGAAGCACACCAGGTAGGCACCTCAATGCGTGCGATATAGGGTTTGTGAGGATATTTGCTCACGTTCAGGTATGTGGCTACAAAGCCGTGTCCGGCCGCAGCCACGTGGGCTATTGCCGGGGATGCCCACCCCGGCTCGAACAAGGCCGTACGGTGGCCGACAGGCGTGACCCCTTCCACGATGTGCCGATCGGCCAGGTTCGCAACAGCTGCACGCACTCCTTGGGACATGGCTGCGCCATAGCAGCCATGCGCCAACGACATCGCGAGGGTATTGCTGCCGGGCCGATCGACATACCCGGCGACCAGCGCACGCGAGTCTCGCAGGCGAGTTAGTGCAACAGTTATCCTTTCGGCCATTGCGGTGGCCTGCTGCTGCGGAAGCCTGCCAGTGATTAGCGCAAAAGGCATTAAGGAGCCATCGGCCAGCGCAACCACGCGTCCGCCAGCGGCGGCAAGACTTTCAGCGGTTTCAGCCAGGTGTTCGATTTCTTGAACGTCCCGCTCATTGCTTAGTGTGGCAGGTGAGACCAAATCGCCATCAACCCACAACTCGTCATCAGAATAGAACTTCGTTTTCCGGATTTGCAAAGCGGCTATGGCCGCCGTCAGCATCGATGGGTGGTCGCTTCCACCTAATCCGTACTGTAGCACGACGCAAGCGGACTGGAGCATGGCAAACAGCGCAGAGGCATGCCGATCTGGCATGATCTGCGAGCCGTCACAGGTGATTAGAACGTAGTCCTCGGACTCTACGCCAGCGGTCTCGAATACATTTGAGGGCAGGGTGCCAGGAACAAACCGTGCTGATGCGGCAGCGGATTGCCCGGGCTTATTTGCGGCCGCGAATTGACGTAACCAAACCTCCAGGTCAAACCCGGGTTGCCAAAACAGTTGCAATCGGCGGATATGTTCGGCGCGCGCATCGCGTGCGAGCGCCGAACTTGCGGCCAGTCTCGGCACTAGCTTGCTGACGGCAGATGGGTCGAATGGCATTCAGGTTTTACGCGTGAGCCGTGCGGTGTAGTGACCGTGAATCCACGAGTCATTCTCGAAAGATTCGCACATGGCGGTAAGGTTCTTTTCCATGGGAGTGACTTACCAGGTTGGATTCCCTGGCCAGCTCATGTTGTTTGCGGCGTACAAATTGATTTTGCGGTGAGAGGTCTATCGTGCGCTCGCCACCCAACACTCGCTGGATCGCAGTCGCTGTTTCAGTCATTGCATCAGCCGTCGGAGCGGCATCACCGGGTGCAATGTTAAACAGGCTTGCCAGCACGCTCTCCATTTGGACCGCGCTGTTGCTTCGTAACACATAAATCGGGACATTTCTGTGTTCGGCATCGGTAATGGTGCGCGGGCGTTGCCGGTAGTAGCTCTTGGCCGTTACAACCACGTCCGCATCGTCGACGCTATCCACAACCTCGACCGGGACACCAAGGTGTCGAACGGCTTGGAGGAGACGGTTGCGGGGAATTCCAAATGGAAAGACCTGCATCAGACGAAGACGTTGGTCGACAAATTTGGAATTAAACACTTCCTCCGGCGGGGCAACGGAATCTCCAGTACCTGCAAGCGGGATCGTAAACACCTCGGACAACGGTTGATCCTCCGAGGTTGCCTTGCGAACAGCCGTACGGGGTTCGGAGTGGTCGCGTCGACCATCAAAGGATTCGCGGCGGGGTTCACCTCGCGCTTCCGTCCCCGGAGCGCCGGCGTTCTTCTGCATTGTGAGCCGTCCCTCGGCATCCACCGCACGCAGCTCGGTAGGTGGCTGACGACCACGCAGGAGCGCGTCAACAGCATCGGCAAGCACTGTGTGGACTACCAATTTGTGACGTGTCTGAAGCTCGACCAACACGTCAAACGTGGGCGGCGCCCGACGCTCAAGGACAGTTTTTTGGGTATGGCGTCTGCGCGCTTCATCATCTCCCAAGGTTACGCTTTCAATGCCCCCGACAAGGTCGCTTAGGGTCGGATTTTGCATGAGGTTTTCAAGCGTTTGACCATGGGCCGTGCCGATTAGCTGAACACCGCGCTCGGCTATAGTGCGCGCAGCTTCGGCCTCTTGCTCACGGCCGATTTCATCAATAACGATCACCTGAGGATTGTGGTTTTCGACCGCCTCGATCATTACTTCATGCTGTAGCGAAGGTTTGGCGACCTGCATCCGACGCGCCCGGCCAACAGCCGGGTGGGCAATGTCTCCATCGCCACCGATTTCATTGCTGGTGTCGACGATCACAACACGGCGCGTCTCCGCAAGGACGCGTGCAGCCTCGCGTAACATGGTTGTTTTACCGACACCGGGCCGGCCAAGCAGCAAGACACTTTTGCCACTCTTGATGATGTCGGCAATGATTTCTATTGTGCCGTAGACTGCGCGACCAACGCGGCACGTTATACCCACCACTTCGCCGCGTCTGTTTTTTATTGCGCTAATGCGATGCAGTGTTCGGGTGATGCCCGCACGGTTATCAGCGTCAAATTGACCAATACCGGTAAGAACCTGATCCAAATGTTCGCGAACTACCTCGCCGTCCAAAAGAACCGTGGTTTCGTTTTCGGAATCCGAGCCTACGGCGCTGGCGAAGCGAATTTCCGGAACCCGTCCCAAGTCCATCACAATCTCAATAAGGTCGGCAAAGTGACCAGTGGATCGCAGTTGCGTGACTACGAACGGTGGCAGAACATCCAGTAAGCCTTCCAAGTCGTCCGTTATTCGTGTTTCTTGCATATAAGCCATGAATATTTGTTGTTTTGTTTAAGTGCGTGTGAATCGCGACCTATGATCGTTGCGAATCAATCCGGCGGCGGCGGGAATTTTCTTGGCCTGCCAAACAGGCGTCCGCACTACGGCGGTCATATGTTTTAGCATGGTTGAGGTTGACATTACGTGTACAAATCCTAATTCGTCAAGTATTGGTAATAGCCAGCTTAGGTAACTCGGGAGCATGCAGTAAATGGTTTGACCTGATGCGACGGACTCGTCACGTATGACGGACTCCAACATTGGAGCGATTTTCGGTTCTATTTCCGGTAGATCATGACGAAACAATAATCGCATGCACCTTGCGCGCCTGCCACGATTTATGCTCACGTGACCGCACGCTTCCTGTGCATGCATAAGCAGGTAGCCAGTGCGGGTTTGGTGCAGTATGCGCGTTGGATCCACGTTGCCCATGTGCATCGCGGCCACTTTGGGGATTACACGACCTGCCAGCAGGCGTATGTGTAAGTCATCCTTCTCAGCCTGCACGCGCATACCTTCCACCGGCACCGATGGTTGCGAACCCGGACTATGGGATCGAACGCGATCACGATTGGTTGGCGTAAGCTTTAGAAGGTCCTGGTGAATGATAGGCACGAATCCGTTTGCACGGAAGATGTCCTCCTCCCGACTGTCCTCGGGAACCTCGGCCACCATAAACCGGACAAGCTCGGAGGCTGCAAGACTTTGTGCCGCGTCGATCAGTGCCTCCCATGCCGCGGTCGATTGGTCAGTATTTGGCGCTGGTGAGGCATAGGTCACTAGCGCAACGCGTGGATGGTTACCGGGTCGAGCGGCAACGAGTTGAATCATTGCCAGGGCATCGGCGGCCCCACCTTCGACGCGATGAGTCAAAATAACTTGCCGGTCCGCCGTGTGTGGAAATGCAACCCCAATTTGCAAAACAGATCGCACTGCGTCAATAAGCGGATTTAGCCCGTCGATATGGGAACTCTCGAGCGCGAGAGAGCGCCCACGTGCGCCGAGGCGCTGTAGCGTGCTCATGTCCCTGATGTCAAACGGTCGAACCATGCGTTTGGGCAACCAACGTGTGGCTTGGCCTGCAAACGACCTGCAGGAGACAATGCCAGATTGCCACTCAATATTACTAGGTTTTGTTCTGGTACAGGCAAGTCGCTGGTCTAATTTACAATGCCCATCAACCACCAATGACAACTTTTACACCAATGACCGGCGAAACGCTTTTTGGGCTGGCCGCTGGAGCGCCGCCCATGGGTTTTGGCGAAGGCGACCAATCCAGTGACCTATTTTTGCCAGAATCGAATCCTAGTCTAGTCGATCGCTGGCCAGTGATCATTGCCATTCATGGCGGATGTTGGCGGGCCAGGTACGACCGGCTGCATTTGCGACCATTTTGTCGTGCACTGGCAGATCAAGGCTATGCGGTTTGGAGTATTGAATATCGGCGAACTGACAATGGCGGTGAGTGGCCGGTCATATTTGAGGACGTCAAAGGCGCAGTCAGTCGCCTCGTCGAGGCGGCCAAGAATCAGCCGCTGGACCTATCGCGGGTAGTGGTCACCGGACACAGCGCAGGAGGTCATCTGGCGTTGTGGCTTGCTGCAGAACTGGGCCCACGAGCGACGGCTTTGCAAGGTTCAAACATAATTGGGTTGCGTGGCGTGCTGTCCCTTGCCGGTATTACCGACCTTGCAGACACACTTGCGTGTGGCGTTTGTTCGGAAAACGTTGTAAAACTAATGGGCGGATTGCCCGACGAGGTGCCCGATCGCTACGCATATGCCAGTCCGATTGAGCGGTTGCCTCTGGGCACTCCGCAAATTTTGGTTCATGGTCGGCAGGATTATGACGTGCCGCTCAGCCACGTTGTCGCTTATCCCGAGGCGGCGATGAAAGCGGGTGATACTGTGACGTTAAAGGTCATCGAGGACTGTGGTCACTTTGAATTGGTCGCACCGCAGTCGCGGGCGTGGCCAGTAATTCTCGAGAGTTTTCAGCAACTTTTTGAACAAAAGTGATGAACGACGGAAGCAACCGCGCCAAAAAACGAGCCGCAAAGCGGAATTTGCAACCCGTCGTGACACGTTCGAAGCCCAGGGTTACGATCAAAGTTCGTCCGGCTGGTTTGATTTTGTTGGTCGTGCTTGTCATTGGGTTTGTTGCAGGTGGAGTTCTGGCAGCACGCCGTCTGATAGATCAATCAACGGTCATTCAGCCATCAAGCGTGGTGTCCTCCCGTGAAATCCTTGCCCAAGAAAGGTTTGACAACCTTGATCACTGGTCATTTCCACCGTCTTCGGGCAAGGATTACAAGATTAGCCTTGTTGACGAGCAGTTTCATGGTGAGGTGACGGGCACCGCCTTACATGAATATTTGACGGGCGACTATGACAGCGCCAGCGTGGAGGCTGACATGAAATGGGTGGATGGAAATACAGATGTCAACGCTCGCTACGGCCTGATTGTTCGATATACACCTTCGGCCGCCTATTACTTTGAATACTATCCATTTCAGGATGGAAAATGGACGTTTCAGCTGGGTACGAAAGATGGCGGAAAGGACAGTTTCACCATGTTGGGATCAGGCAATCTCGCACGTGGCAGCCAGCGCGCTGCGACGGCGTATACCCATTTACGATCAGACATGACGGCAGGTCGGGCGCGACTGTACGTTAATGAAGTTGAAGTGGGACAGGCCGATCTTAGTAAAGTGGCGAAAGGGCAAGTGGGGTTGGTAATAACGGCAGATCCCGAAAAACGCACACACGTGGCGGTAGACGATTTCATCGTGCGTCGGTAATCTTAAGACCGTGTATAATTTCTGCGCTGTTCTGATCAGGAAGCTGATCCGATTCAGCACGCTTGCCCAAGTGTTATAATGCCGATGTAGCTCAGTTGGTAGAGCACACGACTGAAAATCGTGGGGTCGACAGTTCGAGCCTGTCCGTCGGCACTTTAGGTTGGGGCATGCGGGAGTAGCACAGTGGTAGTGCGATTCCTTGCCAAGGAATAGGTCGCGGGTTCAAATCCCGTCTCCCGCTTTAATATACCAAGGGTGTATTTGGGCCTGTAGCGCAGTTGGGAGCGCGCCTCAATCGCACTGAGGAGGTCAGGGGTTCAAATCCCCTCAGGTCCATACGGAAGGTTCATCGGGGTTCATGGTCGAGCACCTAAGCTTGATTTTGAACCCCGATTTGCGTTTTTGGCGTTTCATAACAAGGTTGCCGGGTCCACATCCACGATGCAGTCACGCGGCAGTTGGAGTCCATCAAGCAACCCGTTTGGCGTTACGCAGCGCGCCACCACTTGCCAACGGTAAGCCTTGTTTCTACGGGGAAAGTAACAGGCACTTGGTCCAATCAAACCCGCCGGATTTGCGATTCGCGTCCGCAGTTGGCGTGCCAAATCGCTGCACTTTTGGCGCGCCATGGCCGGATCCGGGTCGGCAAATTCAAACCGCACCAGACGGGTAAAGGGCGGAAGATCCAACATTTTGCGGTGTTTGAGTTCATGGGCGGCGAACCCGAGTACGTCATGATGTGCGGCGAAACTTATCGCGGGATGATCAGGGTTATAGGTTTGAACAATGACCTGACCCTTGAGCAGGCCACGACCGGCGCGACCGGCAACTTGCTCTATCAGGTCGAAAACACGTTCACTCGCACGGAAATCTGGCAGGAAAAGCCCTACATCGGCAAGCACGACCCCAACAAGTGTAACCATTGGCAAGTCCAGCCCTTTTGCGATCATTTGGGTACCGATGAGCACATCTGCCTGGCGGTTTACAAATCGCTTTAGTAAGTTGTCGGCGGCGCCACGTTTACTGGCGGTGTCCCGATCCCAGCGCACAATTCGTGCCGTTTTGAACTCGGTCTGGACGACGTCTTCGATCCGCTGTGTGCCAATCCCGATCTGTTTGATGCGCGGGCTACCACAACCGGGACAAATTGATGGCATTAGTTCGCGGTGTTCACAATGATGACACTGCAAGATAGGCTTCGCATAGGCAGTTGGCATTGTGGAGACCGCAGTTGTTTCGCCATGTAGTGTCAGTGGCACATCGTCGTTCGGGCATAGCAGGGGCTGCCCACAATCGCGGCACACAACGCAACTGGCGAGCCCGCGCCGGTTGAGGAAAAGGAGGGCCTGTTCACCGCGCGACAGTGTTTGGGCCAGGGCGGTGCGAAGAGATCCGCCAAACATGGAACTGTTCCCTGCACGCAGTTCTCTGCGCATATCCACAATCTGGACATTAGGTAGCGGTTGGTAAACGACGCTACGCTCCTCGCTGAGGAAAACTGGCTTGACGCCGAGGCGGATGGCCTGTTCGGCCACCCTATCTGCATGGCCGCGTACGCGATTTGGGAGTTCCAATAGTTTGATCCGCGATTCAAGTGCACCACTGGCGGCTGAAGTTTGGGCGGGTAGCAGCGTTGCACGGGCAATGATCTCCAGGCTTGGGGTGGCACTCCCCAGAATCACAATCGCACCGTGCTGTCTGGCGACAACCGTGGCGACTGCACGCGCGTCATAGTGCGGTGCCGAATCTTGCTTGTAACTGGAATCGTGTTCTTCGTCAATCACCACCAAGCCCAGCTTTGGGACGGGTGCAAATAGGGCAGATCGTGCACCCACAACGATGGCCAGGTCACCGGAACGAATACGGCGCCATGTGTCATAACGTTCCCCCGGGCTTAATCGCGAGTGGATGAGCGCAACCTGACCAGGGAAGCGCTCCAAAAATCTGCGCGCAGTTTGTGGTGTCAGGCTTATTTCTGGGACCAGAATGATGGCCCCGTTACCCATTGCAAGGACATGCTCGGCCGCACGCAAATATATCTCGGTTTTGCCGGAACCCGTCACGCCGCGCAGAAGGAATTCACGAGGTTCGTCCAGGTTGCTGGCTGTGTCAGAAGCAACCATTCCCGATTGGTTACTTGAATCCAAGCCACGCGCAACGGCCTCCCACGCTCGCTGCTGGTCGCCAGTTAGAGGAGGCGCAGTTTTTGATATGTAATCACTATCGGCCAGTGGATCCCGCCAGCGCTGGGCATCGCCCAAAAGTAGATATCCACGATCCTGCATCCAGGCCAAATCTGCACGCGTGGCCCCGGTTTCTGCAAGCAACCAATCGGCCCATGCCATGCCATTTTTTCGTTGTAAATTTTCAAAAATCGCGCTTCGACGAACAGTGGCGTCGGATGGTTTGCGAACAAAGTTGGCCTGCGCCAGCTCAACGGTTTGCGGGCCAATAGTGAGTTGAACCACCGTTGTACGGGTTGGGTGTGCCTTTGGAATTTCAAGTGTGCTTTTGCGCACCAAGAATCCGGCATTTGTTGCCTGAGTTAACGAATCCCGCCAATTGGGGAATTTAGATTTGCGGGCATGTGCCGCCAATTTACGTTCGAGGAGCGGGCCGCGCGTTTTGACAAATCGCACCAGTTCGGCAATTGCAGGAGTCATGGCATGGGACTTTCTTTTTTCAGATGCGGAGGAAGGATCCGGGACCTGGATGACATACGCGGTCTTTGGTGTCAGACCAGGTGGAATCATGAGCGCACAGGCGCGCCCAAGCGGGGTGTGATATTCACGACTAATCCAGGCGGCGAGGGTCAGGCGGTTTGTATCGAGCACCGGTTGGTTATCGAGCAATTTGTCGATCGCACGAAGAACATAAGCAGGAGCCTGCGCGTCATTGTTGACGCGCAGCACCACACCTGTAACCATATTTGCACGTAACGGCACGACTACCAACGAACCGGGCCCAATGACCGCGCGGAACTCATCCGGAACCAGATAAGTCAATGGTTCCGCAGGGACACCGGAAAGCAGGGCAATTTCGGCCAGGCAAGGAACAATCAGTGATGGCATGCAACATGGTCCACCCAGGGGCTGACCGAATGCCAATATATCAGGAAAGAACTAATGTTTTATAACGGAACTTTTGTTCTATAATTCATTGCATGGACATGTCAGCACGGTTGGCGACCATGGCTTCTGGAATGAACATCGAGGTCGCCGAGGAACTGCGCCCGCCGCCAAAGCAGGCATTTGAACGGGCTCCCTGTGGCAGTTCTCCGGGCCAGCTAAAAGCATTGATGAAGATTGGTTCGAGCGAAACGCCAAGTGCGCTTGATATGAAACGTAATTCGGTGGGCGTGCATCATGCGGTGATGCCGGGTGGCAGGCGAATGGCATTGCTCAAGACCATGTTGACAAGTGCGTGTGAACGGAATTGCAATTATTGTCCTTTTCGAGCGGGGAGATCGCTGAGACGTGCTACGTTTAAGCCTGAGGAAATGGCCGGGGTGTTTATGCAAATGCAGGTCTCGCAATTTGCTTCGGGTCTATTCCTCAGCAGCGGAATTATTGGCGGTGGGGTGCGGACCCAGGACAAATTGCTGGATACGGTCGATATTTTGCGACGCAAACACGCGTTTCGGGGTTACGTGCATTTGAAGATAATGCCGGGGATAGAACGTGCGCAACTGGAGCGGGCGATGGTTCTTGCGGATCGCGTTTCCATAAATTTGGAAGCACCTAATCAAAAGCGGTTGACTGCGTTGGCTCCCAAGAAATCGTTTGATTCGGAGTTGCTGCCCCCGTTATTGTGGGCGGGCGAGTTTCGCCGAGCAAACCCGGGACGGAAGCTGGCGTCAACGGTTACACAGTTTGTGGTCGGGGCGGTCGGCGAGACCGATGTTGAACTGCTGAGCGTAACTGAGCGATTGCACCGGCAGGCCGGTTTGTCGCGGGCATATTACTCTGCCTTTTCACCGGTCAGGGACACGCCATTGGAAAACACTGCCGCCGAGGACCCTTGGCGAGAGCATCGCTTGTATCAAAGTAGCTTTTTGATACGCGATTATGGGTTCGAGCTGGAAGAATTGCCGTTTGGAGACGGCGGTAATTTACCGCGTGGCGTGGACCCCAAGATGGCCTGGGCGCGCCTGAACCTGGCCGGGCAGCCGGTAGAGATCAACAAGGCGGATCGCCGCACTTTGCTACGTGTGCCCGGGATTGGGCCGGCGGGTGTTGATAGCATTTTGCTCGCCCGCAAGAACACAACGTTACGCGAGCTGAAAGATTTGAGACAGCTTGGTGTACTTACTGCGCGCGCAGCACCGTTTATTACGTTGGCGGGTAGGATGGCTGCCCAACAGTTGGCGCTTTGGTAGGCTGTAAAACAAATCCGAAAAGCACTGCGGCGAGCAGTGTGGCGAAAATTGAAATAATCAGCACTTCGTTCATGCCACCGAATACACGCTGGGTTAGACCGCTGACGAGTGGTCCGCTAAACTGCCCGATATTAGCGGCGAGACCCATGAGAAAGCTTACGATGACAAATTCGTGACGTGGGGCCTGATCGATAACGTGTGCTTTGTAGATCGGCACGATCATGCTAAGAAGGCCAATACGTGCAATCAGTAATGCCGCCACCAAGGTTAGCGACGTTGAAAGCAGCA
Organism: Chloroflexota bacterium; assembly: GCA_025354985.1. Lineage (GTDB taxonomy): Bacteria > Chloroflexota > Anaerolineae > J036 > Brachytrichaceae > AQU-03. The sequence goes on along the minus strand of JANXLU010000068.1, from coordinate 148,889 downwards.
AAATGCTCAGTACGAGAATTGATCCTGTAAGGCACGCTGAGACAATGGTTCTTCTGGATAAAGCGATACCAATTATCGGGCCCAAAAGCACAATGACTCCCTCCGAAAGGCTAAACAGGCTAAACACGATCCCGATGGTCGTATCGTCCGCCCCGAAGCGAAGCTTTAGCAGGGTGTTGTAGAAAGGGGAAACGAGTGCACCTGCGAAATATAAGACCGTCCACGGAACCAGAAATCTCCATATCGGAGTTGTCAGGGATAGCAAGTAGCGCGGATCTAAATATCGTAGCGCGCGCGGTTTTGTTGTCGAAATGGCGGCAGCTGTGCCTGATGTCGGCATCGTGGAGTGGATGGCATCAGTCGGAGAAACCAGGGCGAGCGGCAAAAGGCCGATCAGACGCAGCCCAATAGAGGCCAACAGGACGGCGCGATAGGCATCCACGGATTCCGGCTGAAGCACCAGCTGACTTGCGACTAGAAGAGACAATGGCCCGGCGATCAGACTGCCAAAAAACAGGCTTAGAAAAGTCAAACCATCGTGCGTACTAAATAGTGCGCTGCGCTCGTCGCGTTCGGATAGCTCGGCGAGCAGCGGTACCACAGCCATCCCAAATAGCACGTCTCCCAGCCCACTCAATAGTTGCAACGCAAGTACTAAAACTGGAACCGAGGAGCTGATTGAAGCTGCCCAACTTAACATGCTGATCGCGGCACCTAACAGTGCAGCGCGCTTTCTGCCGATGCGGTCAAGCAAAAGCAAAGCGGGCACGGTAAAAATTGCGCCACCCACCTGGACAATCGAGGCTGCAACGCCGATAAGCGCGGCGTCAAAGCCGGATGCCAGCAGGAATAGGTTGAAAAATACACGGGTTACCGCTGTCCCAAAGGCAAACACAACCCGTGCAACGATGAAGTACCAGGCGTTTTTGTTAAACCTGCGAACGTGGTCGAAATATGCGATCACAAGGAACCGATTCTAAGGTGGCGCTTCTGAGCAGGGCCTTAATTGCGAGGCTTGCCAATGGTACAATCAAATGTTGACAAATTGTCGACGCGATCAAACATAACCGAGGCTTCAAACGTGACAAATAAGTGGTTCGATATAAAAGACCTTCATGTAAACGTAGGCGATAAAGAGATTCTCAAAGGTCTCACACTCACTGTAAACGAAGGCGAAATTCACGCGATTATGGGACCCAATGGCAGCGGCAAAAGTACGCTGGCCTATACGCTTATGGGGCACCCAAATTATGTTGTCACCAGTGGCGAGGTTTATTTCAAGGGGCAAAATGTGCTCGAGTTGGAACCTGATGAGCGCAGCCGGGCGGGTCTATTTCTGGCTTTCCAGTATCCGGTTTCCATCCCTGGCGTGACCGTTGCCCAGTTTTTAAGGACGGCGGTCAATGCGCGGATCAAAGCCGATGCACGGGCCAAGAATAACGGGGTGATGCCTGCGGATTACAAGGGAATGCCGATTCCAGTATTCACGAAAACGCTTCGCGAGGCCATGGCTGTCCTCAAGGTGGATCAGCAATTTGCCGGTCGGTATTTGAATGAAGGATTTAGCGGTGGCGAGAAAAAGCGCGCAGAGATTTTGCAAATGGCGATGCTCAAGCCGGACTTTGCGGTGCTGGACGAAACCGATTCCGGATTGGACATCGACGCTTTGCGCGTGGTTAGCGAGGGCGTTAACACCCTCCACCGCACGAATGGCAAAATGGGAGTGTTGGTAATCACGCATTATCAGCGTTTGTTGGATTACATTAAGCCACAATTTGTGCATGTGTTAATCGGCGGACGCATTGTTGAGGCTGGCGGACCGGAACTTGCGCTCCAGTTGGAAAGTAAGGGATATGATTGGTTGCGCGAGCCTGAACTTGTTGCTTAGCCTGTAAATTGCTTGCAACGAAGGGAGAATGATAAATGTCTGAAGAACGATCACAAGTTTCCGTCAATGATGAATACATTGACAAGTACGGCTTTCACGAGAAGGAAAATAACGTATTCAAGAGTCAGCAAGGTCTGAATGTAGGAGTGGTAAAGCAGATCTCCGAGATGAAAAAAGAGCCGGCATGGATGACTGACTTTCGGGTACGATCTCACGAGGTGTTTGAAGCCAAGCCCATGCCGAACTGGGGCAGCGAGGTGCTTCAAACCATCGACTTTGACAGCATCTATTACTATATCAAGCCAACCGAGGGACAGGCCAAGACATGGGAGGATTTGCCCGCTGAGATAAAGAATACCTATGATCGGCTTGGGATTCCTGAGGCTGAGAAGAAGTATCTGGCCGGTGTGGGCGCCCAATACGAGAGCGAAGTTATTTATCATAATCTTGCCAAGGATCTGGAAGACAAGGGCGTGATCTTTAAGGACACCGACTCAGCCCTCCGGGAACATCCCGAGCTGTTTCGCCAGTATTTTGGAACGGTGATTCCGTATACTGACAACAAGTTTGCTGCGCTAAACAGCGCGGTATGGTCTGGTGGGTCGTTCATATACATCCCACCTGGTGTACATATTGACATGCCTTTGCAGGCGTATTTCCGCATCAATGCCAAAAACGTCGGTCAATTTGAGCGCACCCTGATCATTGTCGACGAGGGCGCCAGCGTTCACTATGTTGAGGGCTGCACAGCTCCGGTATGGAGCAGTGATTCGTTGCACAGCGCGGTGGTTGAAATCATCGTAAAGAAGGGTGGCCGCTGTCGATACACCACGATCCAGAATTGGAGCACAAATGTGTTCAATCTTGTAACCAAGCGTGCAGTGGCGTATGAAGGTGCGACGATGGAGTGGGTGGATGGCAATCTTGGAAGCAAACTAACCATGAAGTATCCCGCCGTGTATCTCATGGAGCCGGGTGCACATGGCGAGATTTTGTCAATTGCCTTTGCCGGGAAAGGACAACATCAGGATGCAGGTGGCAAAGTTGTGCATGCGGCGCCCAGGACAACTAGCAAGATTGTGAGCAAGTCGATCAGCAAGGACGGCGGACGCACCAGCTATCGCGGATTGCTAAAGGTCTATAAGGATGCGCCCGGCGCCAAGAGCAACGTCGTTTGCGATGCCTTGCTTCTTGACAGCCGCAGCCGCAGTGACACGTATCCTTATATCGAGGTCGACAATGACAACGTGGATATCGGTCACGAAGCCAGTGTAAGCAAAATCGGTGAAGAGCAGTTGTTCTATGCCATGAGCCGGGGCATCGACGAGGAATCAGCCAGCACAATGGTCGTTAGCGGGTTTATTGAACCATTGGTCAAGGAACTGCCAATGGAATATGCGGTTGAAATGAACCGCTTGATCGCCCTGCAAATGGAAGGAACGATCGGCTAACCAGTCATCGCACATCGCATAAGAGGCGCAAGCATGTTGCTTGCGCCTCTTAGTTTTTCACAAAGGGAAGCCGAATATGTTTATCAAGGACAATCGGCGTCGTCGACATGCGCACACGAAAGGATTCAAGCGGACAAGAGATTGGTGCTGCTGCAGTTTGAGCCTGATTGGTGATCACCAGCGCAAGTTGCTTGCAGCTTGAACCAACTGGAAATGCCCCCGATTGAGCTTGACCTGGCAAACTTACACGGCTGGATTGCGAGTTGTTTGGATTGGCCACGGTTAGTGGCACGATTACCATTGTTTCTCCAGTGTCGCACGCCAGACTGCTGCGAAACTCTCCACCCGACGAAATGTTTTCGACTGTAACGTGCAGGCTGGCGGCAACGCCCGGTAAGAGAATCCAAGCCGCAGTGTAATTGTCGGCAATTGAACCGGCGGCAATGCTTGCGGGTGTCGTCAGGACGGCGTCATAAGCGATTGCCGGATTGATGGTTTGCCCATTGGCCGTTGCGGCTGCATAGCTGGCACCCTCAATGAAGCAGTAGGGCTGTCGGTACGTTGCAGAGCACTGCTTATCAAATTTCATGCTGATGGCGGCTTCATGAAACGCTTGACCTAGAGTCGTGCCGCGCCTCGCAAAAGCAGTGTTGAATGTGTCCAGCGTCCAATTACCCTGAATTGAGGCCGTTTCAAAAACATCTTGAATCCATTGTTCTATGCCTCCGGCAACAGCATGTCCATACCGCTCCGTCATCGCGCGGAACACGATCCAATACTCGTATGGGAAAAAATCAGTTGTTGAGTTTGAAGTGAATAGCGCCATACAGGTCTTGAGGTCGGGCCACAAGTAGCTTATCCCGTCATTTGAACCGTCAACAACTTCGTCCTCTGTTAATACGGCGGTACTCTCGACGAACATGTCCTCACCGTTTTGTGTCGGAAAGGAATTCATTCCGAATTGCACGGAATGTGCAAATTCGTGCGCTGCTGTAGCAGCCAGGATATTTGAGGCATTCCGGTACAGTCCGATGGTTGAGTTAATGACCATGCAAGATGCTTCAGCACCAACGTCATTCCACGGAGTATTCGGGTTGTCGCCTATAAAGCCTGCGTACGTGCCGACGTCGGTTGTAACGCCAAGCAATCCGCCCGACAAGGGCGAAACACGTACGGGGTATTTGTGAGAAGGTGCATTGGACTTTATAGGTGGCGCCGCCCAGCCGAACGTTCCTATCTCAGTATTCCATGCAATTTCAAGCCATTTGGCGAAGTCACTAATTGTCAATCCATTGCTTACGAGCGCTGGTGAATACTCAATATGGAAGTGATCGGTATCGAGCACACTTGTCAAATTTTCCGACTTGTTGTCACATTGGTCTGTAGACAGGATCGATGCAATTTCGGTGTACATTGCTTGCGACGTTGCGGTCCCAGATCGAACCAAGCCTGGCGGAGTTGTTGCCGTACTGAGGTGGCGCCTTATTCGCAGCAGAGCTAATGTTCCGCGCCAAGTCCCTTGTCCAACATAAGCTGGTGGCAACCGCGGATCGTTTGTAAGCGCGAGGGCCAAATACAAGTCGGTGGTGGGCGTGTCAAGCTCACCCGTCGCTTCTGCTCGCAGCAGCAAGGACAACGTGGATTGACGAGACACTTGCGATGGCAAAGAAAGTGCCCCGGAATTTGGCGCAATTTCACGCGCGACGACATGACGTGAAATGGCCAAAATAAAGATAACACCAGTGACGCCAATCAAAGCTCTCCGAAAAAGCATCATACGCATTGAACAAGACACTACCATGCCTAAATGTAAATGGCATAATCACTCTGTGTCAAACGAACGGTTCCGCAGTCTGCCAAGCGTCGATCAATTGCTGGGACTTAGCGCGAGTTTGGTGGCTCGGGAAGGTCGTGCCCGAACGGTAACTGCGTTGCGTAGCGCACTTGGTTCCGCCCGAGCCAACGTTGCAGACGGTGGCCCGGCACCCACCGTGGCTGACCTAATCGCTGCTGCGCAGTCACAGCTTTTAACCGATGAGATGGCACGGAAGGACTTCGGGGTAATAAACGCCACCGGCGTGATCTTGCACACGAATCTTGGACGTGCGCCATTGAGTCTGGCGGCGCAGCAGGCGGTAAATGAGGTTGCACGGTCCTATTCACCACTCGAATATGACCTTGAAACAGGCGAGCGCGGTACGCGGGGTTGGGCAGTTGCTTCCCTGTTGAGGGAGTTGCTTGGATGCGAGGACGCCCTGGTTGTAAATAACTGCGCTAGTGCAACCATGTTGATGTTAACTGCGCTTGCTCACGGTAAACCAGTCGTCATTGCACGCGGGCAATTGGTTGAGATTGGAGGTGGATTTCGCGTGCCGGAAATTATGGCGCAAAGTGGTGCTCTATTACGTGAGGTTGGGACCACTAATAGGGTTCGCTTACAAGACTATGCGGCGGCGCTTGATGAAAGCCCGGGCGATGGAAGCGCGCTGTTGCACGTGCATCCAAGCAACTTCAAGATGATTGGGTTTACCCAGGAGGTGTCCATTGCGGACCTGGGTGGCTTGGTCCGGGAGAGAACAATACCGGTTTTGCTATTGCAAGATTTGGGTTCAGGTGCATTGGTAGACACTTCTGTATTTGGTTTGAGTAGGGAACCCATGGTGCATGACGGCGTACTGGCCGGGGCAGATGTGGTCTGTTTTAGTGGCGACAAGTTGTTGGGCGGCCCGCAAGCCGGAATTTTAGTTGGCAAGCGCGCATCGATTGGGCGCATTCGCAAGCATCCCCTGGCGCGCGCCATGAGGGCTGACAAGTTAACCATCGCGGCGCTTGACGCTACGTTGACCCACTACGTGCGTGGTGAAGCACAATTGCATGTGCCCGTGGTGCGCATGATGGCGGCCAGCCCATCGTCAATTCATAACCGGGCGACAGCACTTGTACGGCAACTTCCGTCGTGGGCGGGTGCAAACGGCCTAACGCTGTCAATAATAGAAGGTTCATCGACAGTGGGAGGTGGTTCCTTGCCTGGTGAAACCTTACCGACCGCTTTAGTCGCGTGCCATGGGAGCAAACCTGATGTGCTTGCAAAAGCTTTGCGCACAGGCCGTACGCCGGTCATTGCTCGCATACACAATGGTTCTGTTGTGTTGGATTTGCGGACGGTACTCGATGATGATCACCTGTTGGCCGCCTTGGTTGAGTAACGCGTCATCCCTTTAGTAGATCAAGAGCCGCACGCACGGATCCACTGGCGGTGAGCAAGGCGGCCTGTGCTTGTGGCAGTGTGCAATGGGCGCGGCTCATCACAATAGCCGGTTTGACGGAGCCGTCGGTCTGAAGCAACAAGCTGCCGGCATCCTCAATCGACAGGTCACAAATCTCTGCGACGATGCGGTGGGCACGTTCGCGGAGTTTTGTATTGGTCGCCCGCACGTCAACCATGAGGTTGCCAAAGGTCTTTCCGAGCCGAATCATGACGCCCGTGCTGATCATATTCAAGACCATTTTTTGGGCGGTACCGCTCTTCATCCGCGTGCTGCCCGAAATCACTTCGGGCCCGACATCAGGGGAGATATTAATTGAGGCCGCCTGGTGTACCGGAGCGGGATAGCTGCACGCCAGGCTGACGGTTAGTGCGCCAATTTCTCGCGCATATGAAAGCGCGCCAACCACGTATGGCGTGCGGCCGCTGGCAGCCAGACCAACGACGCAGTCTCTTGCTGTCAAGAAAATCGCGCTTAGGTCAATTTGGCCCTGCAGGGTGTCATCCTCGGCCCCTTCAATTGGATTTCGAAGCGCCCGATCACCGCCGGCGATGATACCGATAACCAGATCGGGCGAGACCCCAAAAGTGGGCGGCATTTCGCTCGCATCCAGCACGCCCAGCCGACCACTTGTTCCGGCACCAACATAGACCAGCCTGCCACCGGCTTGCAATCTCACTGTTATTGCGTCGACGGCAGACGAAATAGCCGGAAGTTGGGTTTGCACCGCCGCCGCAATACGGGCGTCCTCATTGTTGATCAACGCGAGCATGTCCCGGGTCGGCAGCACGTCGAGGTTTCTTGTAGCAGAGTTGTTTCGTTCCGTTAGCGGCAGGAACCTGGTTGTGTCACTCATCCCTGAGTAATGTCTCCCAACACGACGCGTTTGGTGGCGCCGGTCGCACTCGGGAGATTGCCGGGTCTTCCATGTAAGGATTCGTAGGCCAGGATCGCGAAGCACGCGGCTTCCTTTGCCTCGGGAGGCATGCCGAGTGCATCCGAGGTCGTGATCGTAATATCCTGCCTAACGGCATGTAAACAGTCTGAAATCATTTTGACGAGGGTGGGATTGCGAACACCACCGCCACTCAACACCACCTCGTCTGGAATTGAGGGCAGAAATGTGCGATACGACTCGGCAATTGAGGTGGCGGTTAGCATCGTTGCTGTGGCGGCCACATCCTGTGGGGCTGCACCGCGCGACAGCATGGACGTCCAAAGAGCCTCACCATATTGTTCGCCAAATACTTCCCGACCAGTGGTCTTTGGAGGCGGGGCGGCAAAAAAGGAATGCGAAAGCAGTTCTTCCAGGACTGCACCATGCGGCACGCCGGTGGCCGCAAGGGTGCCATCCAGATCGCACTGCAGCGCGCCTGCGGAGGCGCGTCGGGCAATGTCATCGATAACCATGTTCGCAGGGCCGGTGTCGAAGGCAATTGTTTGGGCAGCCGTGAGTTTACCAATAGGTTGAAGTCGCGGTTCGGTCGCGGTAAGCATTGTGCGCCGTGGCAAATAGGTTACATTCCCGATTCCGCCCAGATTTTGGAGCGCACGGGTTTTCTGGTCGTGTTGGAACAAGAGCTGGTCGACGTAGGCCACCAATGGTGCACCCTGACCACCCGCGGCGATATCGCGCGCCCTAAAGTTACTGACGACGTAAATCCCGGTGCGTTCCGCCAATACCGCGGCCTCACCCAATTGCAACGTGGACCGACCCGGGTTGTGCCAAACAGTTTGACCGTGGCATCCAATTGCGGCGACATCGGCCCTATTTATTTTGGCGGCAGCCAGGGCGGTAAGCGATACGGAAGCGTAGAACTCTCCTAATGAAGCGTTCAAGTCGCAAATACGATCAACTGTTGCGGTGATTTTCATACCGGCCAGCACGTTGCGCTGCAATTCTGCCGGGTAAGGGTGAAACAAATGGTGCACCAATTTCCAGCGCAGTTTTGGCGGTTTGCCGGAAAGGCTCATGATTGCGGAGTCCACGCCGTCCGCCGAGGTGCCTGACATTAAGCCAACGATGATCATGGTTGGGAGCTCACGGCTGGGAGGAACGTTTGCGCTTGCTGCGCCTCATAAACATAGGCAAAAGACAAACGGCGTCCATTGCTGTATCCGCCAATTGCGTAGGCCTCGCTTCCGAGAGTGGCGGAAGCCATACTGTGCCAATCGCCAACAAACGGTGTTTCAAACGTGACCCATCGGTTTGTGTTCGGGTTATAGCGTTCATTGCTTGCTACGAATCCGCTTCGACCACCTCCGATGGCAAAAAGCGTGTTTCCAGTGGCGATCAACGCGATACTGCCGCGCGGAACCAGAAGCGGTGCACAGGATTTCCACTCGCCAATACCCAGATCCAAGTATTCACATGTGTTGACCTCGCGCCCATCATCAAAACCTCCCACAAGATACAGTTTATTATCCAATGCGGCTGATCCCGCCAGAGATCGAGGTGTTGGAAGCGGCGGCCCGCGTCGCCACGAATTTGTTGCCAAATCATAAATGTATGTATCGGCGCTCAAACCGGTAGCGGTTCGGCCACCGAACACATAGAGTTTGTTGCCCGCAGCGGTCATGGCGTGACCACTCAGGGCTTTGGGCATCGGCGCCAGCATCTGCCACGTTCGATCAGCCGGGGTAAATACTTCAAGCTTGTCAGTAGCAACACCATTGCTCAGATTGCCGCCTGTCACAAAAATTCGCCCAGAAATCGTGGATGCAGCGGCGTTCCATACCGCGGTCGGCTTCAATTGATCAAGCGTCGTCCAAGTATTTGATGTCCGGTCATATTCCTGGACATCTGCCGTCGCCGTTTGGTTGGTTTCTCCTGCGATAAGGTAAATTTTTCCTGCGACGCTTGCAGCGGATGATCGGGCACGGGGCACTGGCAGGTCCGCGCGCTGGAACCAGCGGCTGGCTTCGCCAGGGAGGAGCGCCTCGTTGCCAATATTTTCATTGATTGAGGTGCCGTCGGGAGTTGCCGTATCTCCTGGGTTGTGCGGAGCGGCCAGTTGGCTCAGCGAGGCGAGTAAGGTTAGAAGCGCGACAACAATCATCGAACCTTTACGGAAACTGCTCAATGGAGGGAGCGGTTGCGGATTTGGTGCAACGCGAAGGGCGGGCTGAACCACCATCTCCCGCTCCTGCTGCAAAAGCCCCACGGGCAATTGCACATCAGAATCTATTTGGAGTGGTTCGGTGAGTCCTTGTACTGGACGTATGGCGGAGGTCTGTTGCGAAACACCTGGAACAGGGATTGGGACAAGCCATCCGTTGCGCACTGCGTGCATGCTCAATTCGGTTCGGGTGTGTAAATCAAGCTTGGTGAAAATATTGTTCAGGTGAACTTTGACCGTGCTTGGACTAAGAAACAGCTTGCCGGCGACCTCCTTATTTGTCAGACCAGTGGCCACCAAACGGACCACTTCCAATTCACGCTCTGTGAGCGGCTCGTTCAACTCAGCCATTCGAGTTGAAATTATAGAGCGCGGAGCGCAAACGTCATAACATCGCGATTGAGGTTGATGACAATATGGGAGTTTAGTGAAATTTGCGCGGTGGACGCAGGACCAAGGAGGACTGCGCGGGCCTCCTCAATTGCATTAAACCGCACGTCCAGTACGCTATGTTGAACCTGGGCGACACCCATGCGAATAAGGGCGCGTTGTAAACCTGGCAATTGCAATTTCCACAGCCGGCGACTTAGCGCATGGGCTGGTTCGGATAGTGCACACTGGAGCCAGGCTGCCTCGGTAATTCCGGCGAGCAGCTCCTGATCCTCCGCCGCATTGTCGGCAAGGTGCGCTAGCACTTTGCGAATTCCCGGGTTGTATTGGGTTAACGCTGGTAAAAGCTCCATCCGAACTTTATTGCGCAGATGTTCCGTAGAATAGTTTGTAGCATCTTCGCGTGCCACAAGGTCATGCTCTTTGTTGTAGCTTGTTATTTCATCACGGGTAACAGTCAACAGCGGACGTAAAAGCCGCAACGGACTGTCGCGGTCGTCATAAGGCATGGGTGTGGAAAGCCGCATCCCCGCGAGGCCGGCCGTTCCCGTGCCGCGAATTAGACGCAATAGCAGCGTTTCGGCCTGGTCGTCGGCATGATGTCCAACAAGCACCGCACTTGCAGAAACCTTTCGGGCAACGCTGGCGAGAAATCGATAACGCTCCTCGCGAGCTGCAACCTCAATTGATTGATGGCGCCTGTCGGCTACCGCACGCACGTCTGCATGACCGATGTAACAGGCACTGGCCAGCGTTCGTGCAAGTGTTTCTACAAATGCGGCATCAGCATCTGAAGCCTCACCGCGCAGATGATGATTGAGGTGCGCTATTTTTGGCGAAAGGCTAAGAGCTGCTGCCTGCGAACTGACGACATGGGCCAGGCAGATAGAATCTGCGCCGCCAGATACCGCGACTAGGACCGGGGTGGGGCCGGCAACAGCATCTGCCAGCCCGCAATCCCTAAGCGATTGTTGAACCACGCGTTTAAGGCGCGAGGCGTGGTTTGTTGCGCCAATTTCACGCACGGCAACAATTTTAGTGGCGCTGCACGACACATCCGGCCATCAGACCAGGTTGCGCGGCATTCCGCAGTAGTTCTATGCGTTCGTGACGATAGGTTTGTTGGAGCCAAAAATGCTTCGTTCGGCCCAAGCCACGACGAGCGGAACAGCCGTGAATATGGATGAATATGTGCCGGAGATCAAACCCATGAGCAGGATCGCAACAAATTGTTTGATGCTTGCACCACCAAATAAAAGCAGCGCGACCAAAACAAACATGTTGCAAAGCGAAATCGCCAACGATCGATGGACCGTTTCCAACAGGCTCCGGGTCACAATAGCCTGGAAGGTCTCGCCGCGGTGACGGACCAAATTTTCGCGGATGCGGTCATAGACCACGATCGTGTCCTGCACGCTAAAGCCAATTAAGGTTAACATGGCTGTGAGGAACAGCGCATCGATTTCCCAATTTAAGATCAAGCCAACAAGGGCGGTTAGCCCGGCGGCGACCAATACATCGTGGATCATGGCCACAATGGCGCACACACTGTAGCGCATTGCATTTGGAGCCGATCTAAACGCATACCAGATATACACTAAAACCACCAGCGATGCGGCTATGCTGGCAAAGATTGCTGCACGCGTTACTTCGCCAGCTACGCGTTGGCTTACAGAATCCACGGACGAATTAGGCTCATCTACCGGCGCGACCTGGGTCGACAACGCGGTCCGCAGGTTTTGCACTTCTTCACCCTTTGGCGAATCCGTTCGAATCTGCCAGGTATTGTCCGCCTCGGTTCCCAACCGGGAGATTTCGGCATTACCAAAACCCGCACCCTGGAAGACCTGGCGGATCTTGTCTTCAGTTGCTGGAGCCAGGAACTTTATGACGTAGCGGCTTCCGGGTCGAAAGTCAACGCTGAGCTTCCACGGTGTGTGAGTGGGCAGCGTGACGACGTTGTAGATCATTGCGATTAGACCAGGGATGATGATCGCCAATGAAAGCAGAAAGTAGCGTCTGCGATTGCTAATAATGTTATAGAGCATAATTTTTAGAATCCGAGCAGGGTCTTGTTCTCGCGCATTTCATCACCCGCGCCACCGAAGCTCAAGCGCATAAACGTTCGTGTTACGAACATGGTAGTAAACAAGCTTGTCAAGATTCCCAAAACAAGGTTGATTGCGAACCCCTTAACGGCGCTTGCACCAAAGGTGCTGCCAAATAAAAATAGTACTGCACAGGTGATCAACGTGCTTGCGTTGCTATCCCGAATCGAAGGCCAGGCGCGGTTAAAGGCGCTTTCGACCGCGCCGCGCAATGTGCGGCCAGATCGCAGTTCTTCCTTGAAGCGTTCAAATACGAGAATATTGGCGTCAACCGCGGTAGCTACTGAGATGAGGAAGCCGGCAATACCGGGCAAGGTAAGTGTGACGGGAAGCAAAACGAATTCCGCCAGCGAGAACAATGTGAAGAAGATCAGGGCCAGTGCGCCCAATGCACCGGGCAGCCGATAGTACAAAATAAGAAATAGCATCAGCACACTTAGACCGATGAGACCGGCGATGATGCTTCGTCGCACTGATTCGGCACCCAGCGTGGCGCCAACGTCGCGAATAGTTTCAATCGAAAGGGGAATTGGCAGCGCACCATAGTTAAGGGTGACTGCAAAGTTACGAGCGGCGTCGTTTGTGAACTGGCCGGTAATTACACCGCCGTCTGTCAGGGCCGCTTGGATGCGAGGGCACGAGAGCACTTTGCCGTCCAAAACAATGCACATTGGGCGCTGCAAGCGACTTCCCGTAAACTCGCGAAATGAGGCTTGGGCGGCCGGTTTGATGCTAAAGCGCACAACCACCTGGCCGGTTTGCGCCTGGGGGGCGGCGTTGCTCTCAAGAATTTCACCGGTAAACGCGGTCGGATAAATGGTCGCTCCAGAAGGCGTTTGACCAGTAATTGCCTTGCCAACGGCCGCAGTCGCGGGATATAAGAGTCCGCGGTAGAGCGCATAAGTGGTGGAAATGACAGTGCCGTCCGGCGGTGGATTTGCACCAGCATCAACAAACTCCAGGCTGCCGGTTTGTTGAACCAAGTCAATCGCAAGCTTGCGATCAGTTACCCCGGGAAGTTCAATGGCAATACGATCCTGACCGGATAGCTGCACGTTGGCCTCGGTTGTGCCCAAGCTGTTGACACGGCCCTCGATGATGGTTCGGGCGGTTTCCATAGTGCCGGTCAATGCCCGGCTGCTATCCACACCGTTGGCCGATAGCAGCACTTGAATGCCACCTTTTAGATCCAGCCCTTGTTTTAATTGAAGATCAGGAGCCTTCTGCCAGAAAACAAGATCACGAACAAACTGGGGCTTTTCAATCGGGGCGGCAATATAGCCGGATAGGAGAGCAATAAAGCCGATGATCACCAAGGAGATTAAATTCCGTTCACGCATTCAATTGGGTCGTCCTCTAAAGATTTGCTTGGAAAATTAGCTGGCAGATTATAACCGAGTGAGACTTGTATAATTTGCTCCATGGAAAATGCTGAAAATGTCTTGGCCGAGGTTCCCGAATTGAATGCCATTCCGTTGGACGCAATGGATTTGGAGGCCCGGGCGAAGGAAGCACTCCGCAAGGTCTACGATCCTGAACTCGGCATGAGTGTGATCGAGCTCGGATTAATTCGGAAGTTCGCGTGGAACGCGGACAATGTGGATGTGACCATGATCCTGACCACGCCATTTTGCCCATATGGACCGGCGATGATTGAGCAGGTGCGCGCCGCAACGCAAGAAGCGACCATGCGCGTAACAACGGTCCAGATGGGGCTTGAAGTTTGGGAGCCGGCGATGATGGAGGATCAGGCGGCGGCGAACTGGGGTCTTTACTACTAATTTACGATCGTTTGAGAAAGATCAGAGCCGCCAGACCACTGGCGGCTCTAAACACGGCGCAAACAATTAGTCCCGCTGTGATATCCATCCCCCCGCTCACCAGTGCAGTCATGAGCATGGGTGCAACTAAGATGCCAATGTTGGCAATAATTGTGTTCCAGCCGGTGAACCCTTCGTAGCGATTCGACGGCGCATAATCCACCAGTAATCCGTAAGCACTCACCTGAAAAAGCACCGAGGCCAGCCCACTCAGGATGGCCGACAGCCATGTTACGGGGAGGACCGTTGCGAAGGCAAGGATTAGCAACTGCGCACCCAGCCCAATACCTGAAATGGCAAAGGTGAGTCGGTTGCCAAAACGTTCGGTGATACGTGCACTTACCAGCCCAACGAGCGCGAGAACGACCCAAAAAATTGCGTAATACCATCCGAAATCTGAATCAGACGCGTTGAGACCACGCACCATCCGCAGTGTGACAAGTGGGCCGGCAGCATTTATGGCCAAATGCATCAACAGCGCGACCAGCAAAAAGCGGACGGAGCCCGGATATTGAACCAGCTCCGAAACCGAGAGTTCCTTCCTCCTTGTCCGATCGGCTGCCGCAACGGGTGGTACGCGTACCATCAAGAGGGTCGTTAAACCTGCAATCGTGGTGATGATGCCGATCCCGCACACAACGAAGTAGTTGAGTGGTTGAGACAATGCGCCTAGCAGGTAGCCCAATATGGGTGTGGACAAGGTCATGCCCAGGCCAAGCAAGGTCCACCGTCTACCAATCATTTTGCCGAGCCGTTCAGGCACGGTAAGTCGAGGAAAGTAAGCCGGAACCGTAAAATTTGTCAACCCGGCTCCAAAGCTTAAGCATACCGCTCCAAATACGATTATTTCGGGCCTAAATGCCGGTGCCAGCAGGGCCAGCGGAATCACCACCATCAAAAGGCGCCAAATGGTAGCAGGGACCCCAACAGACACGCGGAAATTTGGGATCAGTGCGATATAGCGCGGACCCAATGCGGCCATCAGAGAGGTGACCAGTGCCGGAGCGCTGGTGAAGGCACCGATGAGAAGTGGTGAGGCGCCAAGGCGGGTAATGAGGACAGGCGCGTACTGCGTTACGATGACGATAAAGGGCGCCGCAAGGAATATTTCGAGCCCGAGCAACCGTTCGTTGCGAAGTGCCTCTTTATATTGAATCATTAACCAGGGGAATGCACGCCAACGAATTACAGTTCGACCGACGTCGTGTCGGTCTTGAGCACAAATTGTTCAAACGCTTCCGACGTCCAGGGCAGTGCCGGTTTGAAGAAGTGGTTATATATCGCGTTGGCATAGACACGGATTTCGAATTGTGCCTCAGAGTCCATTCGCAATGCCAGAAAGTGCATGAGGTTGTGTGCATCGACCTTGCAGACCCATGTGTAATAGACGGCAAATCCCGGCAGGAAGATTCGAGCTTGCTCGCGTGCCACACCCATTTTTAGCGCTTTTTCGTATAGCACGTAACCTTTTTGATAATGGTCTACCAAGTCTTCCGTTAACACGGCGGCTTGGATGGGATCCAGTTCACCGAGGCTGGCTTGCTTGTTTGACGGCGACTGTTTGCGCCACGTTTCAGGGATATGGAAATCGTTTTCTTCAAATGCCACGTAGCGCCCGCTCTGTGCGTTAAAGCTCCACGTTCGGTGTCGCACCCACTGCCACCACGTAACCACCGGCGCACAAATTCGAAATTTAAACTCAACCTGTTCAAACGGCGATGTGTGACGATGGCGCAACAAGTAGAACAGCAGCTTTTTGTCCTTATCAGGGCCCTTGCTTTCGCCCATGAATGACACGCGCGCGGCATTAACAATTGCGAGATCACTGCCCATCAGGTCCTGCAACTCGACCCAGCCCTTATCAAGAACGGTCACGCGCTGGCCAATAAGCGGGTTGGAAGGTGTCACAGGTTGCATCGGCGGGCAATTGTACCGGCTTAAACGCGGTCGCCAAGTTTGAGGGCTGCGCATAAAATCGGGGCATGATTGGGCTTCCAGATTTTGCGCGTGAAGTAAACCAGAATGATGAGCACATCGATCTTGGCCGCGCATCCTTCTTACTTGCTGGATTTGAATACCCGGACCTTGACGTGGATTACTGGATTGGTCAACTGGACTCAATTAGTAGAAATGCAAAGAGTACGCTGGCAAGAACTACATCATCGGCCCTTGGATTGGGTCAGTTTTTGTTTGATCACCTGGCATTTGGTGGGAATCGCGCACACTACAACGATCCGCGTAACAGCTTCCTAAATGATGTGTTAACCCGGAGGCTGGGGATACCAATTTCGCTTTCGGTTGTGTATTTGGAGGTTGCCAAACGGCTGGACATTCCCGCGGTTGGCATTGGCCTCCCGGGGCATTTTTTGATACGGGCGGAATTGCGACCGGGCTCATCGGTATTTATAGATGGCTTTGCTGGCGGTATGGTTATGGATGCAGACGATTGCCGCCGGCGGGTGTCAGATATGTCGGAAGGAAAAATGCCGTGGCGGGATTCGTATCTGGATCCGGTGGGCCCGCGCTATGTGCTTACCCGTATGCTCAACAATCTTAAGAATATTTACGCGGGAACCCGCGAATTTGACAAGGCGCTTTCTGTTGTACAGCGTTTACTACAGCTTGATCCACTTGACGCAACCGAAATGCGAAATCTTGCCGCGGTTTATTCGGCACTAAATCAAAAGCGGCTGGCTATTCAAGCGTATGAGCGCTATTTGACCGTGCATCCCGGGGCACCGGATGCAGACCAAGTGCGGGACCATTTGCGGCAGCTCGCGGAAACTGTGGCCCGGTGGAACTAAGCGCAAATTGACTGGGCGGAGGTTTGATAAAATAAAACGGTTTGCAAATGCTGATTTCCAACCAGAAGCTGGCGATTTTGCAAGTGTAAAGGTCCCCAATAAGTACCTCACCGTAAATTTAGGAGATTAGGAGAAGAAGATGAAGAACAACATGTCGAACCTGTTTGGCGTATTGATTGCATCCAGCGTTATGTTGGCAGCATGCGCGCCGGCGCCCACTGCAGCACCGGCTGCCACGGCCGCCCCCGCCGCCCCCGCCGCCACCAAAGCACCAGCACCCACTCAAGCGCCAGCCATGCCAAAAGCGATGAAAATCGGATTGGTAACGGATATTGGAAAATTGGATGACAAGAGCTTTAACGCCAGCGCGTGGGCGGGCGTACAGAAGGCCAAGGCCGATTTGGGCGACAAAATTGAGATCAAGGCAATTGAAAGCAGCCAATCCGCCGACTACGAGAAGAACATGGATCTTTTTGTCAAGGATGGCTATGACCTCGTGATTGGAGTTGGATTCTTGATGGGCGATGCGATTGCCGCGCAGGCAAAAAAGAATCCCAAGGTTAAGTTTGCAATCGTAGACAACGGTTATTTCCCAACCAAGGATTCGCCTGCTTGCGGTGACACGGTTAAAGATTGCTACACTGACGGTGGTTTGACCAACGTCATGAGCCTGGTATTCGCCGAAGACCAAAGCGGTTTCCTCGCCGGCGCTGCAGCCGGACTGATGACCAAGAGCAACAAAGTCGGCGGCGTGTACGGGCTGAAGATCCCGCCTGTGTGCAAATTCGCAATTGGCTTTGCAAATGGCGCTAAATCCACGAACAGCAATGTAACCGTGAAGTACGTGTATCAGGGCTTTAACGAAGGCGCCCCGTTTAACAACCCCGAATTGGGCAAGAAAAACGCACTTGCACAAATCTCGGAAGGTTTTGACGTGATCTTCAGCGCTGGTGGCAACACTGGCAACGGTGGATTGCTCGGAATTGCCGAGCAGGCCAAAGCGGGCAAGGACGTTTTGGGAATCGGCGTGGATCAGGATCAGTGGAACACACTTGAAGCCGCCCGCCCGGTTTTGCTAACCAGCGCGATGAAGCGTGTGGACGTCAGTACAGCGACTGCGGTCAAGGCTGTGGTCGACGGCTCATTCAAAGCCGGTCTCAAGTCTTTTGATGTGAACAATGACGGCGTCGGGATCGCGCCGTTCCACGATTTGGATGGCAAAGTGTCAGCCGATGCCAAGGCCAAGATGACAAAATTGGTCGCCGACATGAAGGCCGGAACAATCAAGACGGGTTTGCCAGCGGGCGATCCCTGCCAATAGGAATTGTCCAGGCAGAGTCCCGACGGGCTTTGAACCTGAAAGTTTCAACGCCAGCCACACATTGTGGCTGGCGTTGAAACTTTTTCAGGTGTTGCTAGAATCTACCCAACGTGACTAGCTCCACTGCGGTTCCCCTAGCGTTGGAAATGCGCGGCATTACCAAGCGATTTCCAGGCGTGCTTGCAAACGACAATATTTCACTTGATCTTCGAAAGCGGGAAATACATGCGTTGCTCGGCGAAAACGGCGCGGGTAAGAGTACGCTGATGAACATTCTCTATGGTTTGTATCAACCAGACAGCGGAGAGATTTTTCTAAATGGCCAGTCGGTAAAAATTTCCAACCCGCGAACGGCCATCGACCATGGCATCGGAATGGTGCATCAGCATTTTATGCTCGTGCCAACGCTGTCGGTTGTGGAGAATGTGACGCTTGGGCGTGAAGAAGGTGGTGCATTTATGAACCTGCGTGCACCAGCGGATCGAATTCGGGCAATTTCCGCACAATACGGCATCGCAGTGGACCCAACCGCATTGGTGAGTGATCTTTCCGTGGGCCAGCAACAGCGCGTGGAGATTATCAAAACGCTGTATCGAAACGCGGATGTGCTGGTTCTGGATGAGCCAACTGCGGTGCTAACGCCGATCGAAGTGGATGAATTGTTTGTCACACTTCGGAGTCTCGTGGCGCAGGGTAAAAGCATTGTTTTTATTACGCACAAGCTCCGTGAGGTTCTTGCCCTTGCGAACCGCATTACCGTTTTGCGGCAGGGCCGGGTCGTTGGTCACACGACGCCCGGGGAGGCGGACACCGCGCGGCTTGCGAGCATGATGGTGGGGCGGAGCGTGATTCTAAAAGTTGACAAGAAGCCGGTTTCGATAGGCGAGGACGTGGAACCCGTGCTGGCCGTGCGTGATTTGCACGTATTGAGTGAGCGCGGCACAATGGCGGTGGATCATGTGTCATTTGCGGTTCGACCCGGTGAAATTGTTGGCATTGCGGGCGTTGAGGGGAATGGTCAAAGTGAACTGGTCGATGCCATTACGGGCTTGCGAAAACGCGAGGGCGGTATCGTTCTGGTTGGTGGCGTGCAAATGACCAATCAGGTGCCGATTGATGTCATCCGCAAGGGTGGGGCACACGTGCCGGAGGATCGGCACAAATATGGCCTAGTGCTTCCGTTTGCAATAAGCCACAATCTCATCCTAAGTACGTTCAGCGATCCGCCGTATACATCAGGTGTGTCGCTGGACGAACCGGCGATTGATGAGCATGCGCGCGAATTGATTACACGGTTCGATGTGCGTACGCCGGGCGAACACACGCGCGCAAGTGCACTCAGCGGCGGAAACCAGCAAAAGGTGGTTGTGGCGCGCGAATTTTCAAGGCCAAATAAGTTGCTGGTTGCCGCCCAACCCACGCGCGGCGTGGATGTAGGTAGCATCGAATTTATCCACAATCAAATCGTGGCGCAACGCGACTCAGGAGTTGGCGTTTTACTTGTCTCGGCGGAACTGGATGAAATCATGGCATTGAGTGACAGAATTTTTGTGATGTTCAAAGGCAAACTGGTGGGCGAGATGGCGGCGGCGGACGCGACGCGGGAACAGGTTGGCCTGTGGATGATGGGCAGCACTGCAAACAAGCAGGTCGCATGACAAACGAATCTTCCAAGCCGTCCCTGGCAGTTCCAGCCTGGCTGCGCGGTGCGACCGTTCCAGTGCTTAGTATTGTTGTGGCACTGGTTATTGCAGGCGCAATTTTGGTGCTTACAGGTGCCGACCCGATCCGGGTCTATTCGGCGCTTATTGAAGGCGCGTTTTTAAGACCGGATGCACTGTTTGACACGCTGATCAAGATGGCGCCCTATCTGTTGTTGGGAATGGCGGTCAGCCTAAGCTTTATGGGCGGGCTGTTCAACGTGGGCGCAGAAGGCCAGTTTTTTGTAGGCGCACTGGCTTCGACCTACATAGGCTATTCACTGAAGGGATTACCCATATTTATTCATTTGCCGCTCGCGTTGACGGCCGGTTTTGCCGCTGGTGCGTTGTGGGCTGCGATTGCCGGTTTGTTGAAGGCTTATCGCGGTGCGCATGAGGTCATTACGACGATCATGCTCAACTATATTGCCTACTCGCTAAGCGACTGGCTCATTAATGGACCTATGCGGGGTGCCGGCACCGCGCCCCAGTCACCACCCATACTGGCCAGTGCAAAACTGCCACATTTATTTGGAATTGACAATCCGATCCATTTGGGACTGCCGTTGGCACTGGGGTTGGTCCTGATTTTTGGCTGGCTGATTCGCAGGTCACCGATTGGTCTGCGAATTCGAATGGTGGGGGCGAACCAAAACGCTGCGCGTTATGCGGGGATTGACATCAAGCGCACAATGATTTTGACCATGATGTTGAGCGGAGGTCTGGCAGGTCTGGCAGGATCTACAGAGATTCTGGGTTCATTTGGGGCGATGCCGAGCGTGTTTACAACCGGATATGGATTTGACGGTATTGCCATTGCGCTGCTTGGCCAGGGTACTCCGTTGGGTGTATTTCTGTCGTCGCTGCTGTTTGCGGCCTTTAATTCCGGGTCGGGATACATGCAACTCTCGTCGAACGTGCAGGCGACAATTATCGACGTCATCAAGGCCTTGATTTTGATTTTTGTTGGCGCGCCCGCGATCATAGGCGGGTTGTTGCCAAAGTCATTTTCAGAACCTGCAGCCGAGGCCGTTTTGCCCAAGCCAAGCGCGATGCATGGCCGGAACAATACGGCGCTTGTGCGCGTGCTGGTTAGCGTTGCATTGGGTTACGTTGCAATAGTAATGTTTTGTGCGCTCGCTTACCTGGCATATACGATAGGCTCGGGAATTCTGTCGGCAGCGGGAAAAGGGGTGACGGGTGGCAACGCCAATTGGATGCGTGACGTTATTAACTTGAATTGGAGCAGCATTCTCGGATCCACGTTTAACTCAGCCACGCCAATCGTGCTGGCGGCGTTGGGAGGCATATTATCGGAGCGGAGCGGTGTTACCAATATTGCACTTGATGGCATCATGGTGACAGGGGCGTTCACGGCCTTTGCCGTTGCGTTGGTTACCAAGTCGGCGGTTATGGGGTTGGTGTTTGCAGCTGTCGGCGGAATGTTAATCGCCTCGTTACATGCGGTGCTATCGATTGCATATCGAACTGATCAGGTGATCAGTGGAACCGTTATCAACATTTTGGCGGCGGGGATTACGGGTTATTTGTACCGGCAACTTGCCACAATGAAGATTATCGACATTAATGCATCGATCACCACGCTGCCGCAAATTGCGATACCGATTCTTAGTAATCTGCCAATTGTTGGTGTCGCCTTGTTTCAGCAGCAGCCGATTGTGTATGGATCGCTTGTGTTGGTATTCGTACTTTCCATATTGCTGGCGCGGACGGCATGGGGGCTTCGCATGCGCGCTGTCGGGGAATATCCGCGTGCGGCTGCCACGGCTGGCGTGAACGTGAACGGCGTACGCTACCTAAACGTGATCCTGAGCGGACTCCTGGCCGGCATAGGTGGCGCGTGGTTTGTCGTGGAGGCAGTTGGAACGTTTAACCCGGGAATCGTGGGAGGCAAAGGGTTTATCGGACTGACCACCATGATTTTTGGAAATTGGAGCCCAGTCGGTGCGTTTCTGGCTTCCTTGCTGTTTACAGTGCCGGGCGCGATTCAAAGCCGGCTGCAGTTGATTGGGTTGGACTTTATCCCGTACCAGTTTTTCACAGCGTTACCGAATCTGTTTACCATCATTGTGCTGGGTGGCTTCGCATTGCGTAACCGTCCGCCGGCCGCCATTGGGAAGCCTTATCCTTAGCCGTGCGTGAACTTGCGTTGTTCGCGGTGCCAGGTGTCGCGTTCGTGCTTGCAGTGGTTATAACGCCTGTTGCGATCAGGCTTGGGTTACGCTTTGGTATTGCCGATAAACCCGGGGGGCGGAGGACCCATGCGCAGATTACGTCTAGGCTGGGAACGCTCCCCATTTTTGTGGCGTTTTGCGGGGCGGCGCTACTTGGGCGTGCGTTTGGGTTGCCCTCGGACGATGATGCAAACGAGCGCATCCGGTTTATTGGTCTAATCGCCGGGTCAACCCTGATGTTTGCGGTCGGGGTCATTGACGATAGGTTTCAACTGCGTCCGGCGCCGCAGTTTATTGCACAGGCCACGGCGGCACTGGTTGCAATCGCGTTCTTGATTTTTATTGAGTTTTTCCACGATCCGTTTACGGATCAGGAGACCCAAGTAGCACGGTTCGTCGCCATTGCCATTTCTGTGTTGTGGTTTATGGGGATGACCAATACGGCCAACTGGCTCGACGGTGTCGACGGACTGGCCGCAAGTGTTGCACTGATTGCCGGTGCGTTAACGGCAGTGCACATGATTCGTGAGGGTCAATATTCAGTGGCACTTTTGCCATTGGCATTGTGCGGAACGCTCGTCGGTTTTCTATTATTCAACCTGCCACCCGCACGGATTTTTCTGGGTGGCGGGGCTCCACTGCTGGGCTATATTCTGGCCTGTCTGGGCATCATCGCCGGTGCAAAGGTCGCTCTTTTGCTTCTCGTCATGGGGTTGCCCATTGCGGATGTGGCCTGGCAAATTGTTGCGCGCGTGATACGAGGTGACAGCCCGACGATGGGTGACCGGGGGCACTTGCATTTTCGGTTGCAAGATCGCGGCTGGTCCGCCCGGTCGATCGTCGTGATTTATTCCGCGGCCTGCCTGCTGCTCGGTACCTTGTCACTTTTGCCAATACCG
The DNA here is from genome assembly GCA_025354985.1 of Chloroflexota bacterium. Classification (GTDB taxonomy): domain Bacteria; phylum Chloroflexota; class Anaerolineae; order J036; family Brachytrichaceae; genus AQU-03. Next base: position 125,928 of record JANXLU010000068.1, on the reverse strand, counting down.
CGAATTGCCAAACTTATCCTTCTCGTGGTGTTGTTTGTTGGGGTTGCAGTCACCCTGGCACTATTGGCGCGACAGGTAAAATCTCGGGTGTGACAACGCAGCTAAAGCAGAGATTCTTAGGACCATGGATTGGCGAGACGCAAGGGTATGAAATGCCTGCGCACTTATGGTCAATTCGGGATCAATATGGCGCGTCATACATAACAATTGACACCACATGGGAGGGTGCGTCAGGTGCAGGGGGAATGCTCGGTTCGCTGCGCGAATTTGAAGGTCGGCCGGCATTTTGGATCGAAAGCTTTCAGGCTCATGGCACCGGGTTGGCGCTGCTCGTGGATGCCAGCCATTTCATTATTCCAGGCTGGGACACCAACGATACTCGATCGAATCTAGGCCCGGCATACGACGTCGTGTTCTCGCGGCCGGGTGTAGCTGAGCTTAATGCACGCGATGTTTGGCGCAAATGCTGTGGAACGGATTTGTATAGAGCAGCTGTTGGGTTTTTGTCCGAGATGTCGCAAGCACTTCTCATGCGGAGCGCGCAAGGCTAATACGAATTGCAATGCTTACATGGGTTCTCCAAGTTGGACAGCATTGGCCTATGCGTGGGGCAGAAGCCGAATCGTTTCTCCAAATGGAAACTGTTCCGCTTCGCGTCCGCCCGGGATGATTGCCCAAAGTGTCGGAATTGAAGATGGTGTTTCAGGGAAATCTCCCCAGCCATCCGTAAGATAAACCGCGACCGTGGGTTTCCAAGGATCAGAATTTTCATCCAATTCTTTAAAGAATGGTCGAAAGTCAGTTCCACCACCTCCAACTGGCGCAGGCAACTCTGAATCAGCAGTCAATGCAAATGGCCCCACTACCTTGGTGTCGGCATAGTACAAATCACACCTGAGATGTGGGTAGCTTTCGGCAATTGCGCGGACTTCGGTTATTAGCGCTGTTAGCGAGCTGAGGTCGATGGAACCGCTGGTATCGACGCAGATTGCAACACGGACATTTTCGGATTGGAGCGTCTCCAAATAAAGCCCATCCCCAATAAATCGCTTGTCATATTCACCAAAGTCTGTGGGAGTCTGTACCATGTAGCGCCAAAGGTGTGACTTCCAGTCAAAAACCGCTTGTGTAATCGCGGCAATTTCGCGTTTCATATTTGCCGGAAGTTGGCCTTGCCCTGCCGCCTGGCTAATTTGACTGGCTTGCTCCAATGCGGCACGCCACTCAGATTCACTTGCCGACATGTTGGGTTGGCTGGCACCTTCTCCAGTTCCGCCGGCATCAGACGGTGGCCCATCAACTAGGTCGACGATAGTGAGTTCTAATTCTTCCTGGTCGGATCGATCAATCAGCTTTTCATAAACCTCTTCCACAGACAAGTGTTGCAGGCCAGGGTTTTCCACGCCTCCTTCAGGCAGGTCATACTCTCCGGTGGCGCGAATCATGCCGTTTACAACAATGTCCGCAGCGATGTTCCAAATACGCGGGTGCCGGGTTCCACGACGTGCCACGTGCTGTAGCGCAGCGTGCAGCACCTCGTGGAGAATCAAACCATCCTGCTGAGTGAGGGTCAGAGGTTCGATAAAGTCGGGATTGACAAAAATGGATCTGCCGTCGGTGGCGGCCGTGGGCAATTCGCGTGTGATCTCTATACGTGCGTGGAGTGCCAGGGCCGCAAAGAATGCACTGCGCTGACAAATACGAAAAATACTTGCATTTACCTTTTTGCTGGTAAGCAGCCGTTCGTCTAGTGTCAGCGGTGCGGAATGGGCGGACATCTGATCCATTGCGGGGCAGGGCGATCAGGCGCGTGCAAACGATTGTGCACGTGCGACGGTGTCGCCTTGAGCCAACTGCAATACAGCGTCTCTAGCACGCTTAAGATCTTCGTCCGCCTCGATCAATTCCATGAGGCGGGTACGTTCCTTGCGCGCCCGAATGCGGCGATTTATATCTATGGCGCAAAGCTGGAACCATTCGGGCGTCGCCACGCGCACCAGCCATTTGTATGCATGATATGCCTCGGATGCATCCGAAGCGCGAACAGCCAGTCCGACGACGGTTGCATAGCGCACTGAAGGCTCGGACGGGAAGTCAATGGTATTGGAATCTCCCGCCAGTATCGCTGTAAGGTTTGGAAGCGCGGAATATATTTGGCAGAACGCGTTGAACTCCGTTGCGGTTGGCGCGCCGATGGCGGGTGCCAATGAAAGACCGGCATGCATCAATTTACTTGCCATCATCCATGATCGTGGTGAGGGCCAGGCGGGCTGTTGGGCCTCCATTTTGTGCAAGAGGTTTGGGCGAAATCCTACAAATGCAATTATTTCCTCCTGCGTGTTGTTTTCTAGCGCGTACTCCTTGAAGCTTTCAAGATCCGGCGTCACATCAACGTGTATAAACCTGTTTGCAAGCGGTGCCGGCATGTCGAAAACAGTTGCACGGTCTTCTTTGCGGTTACCCGCTGCCCAAATAAACCAACCGTCAGGCACCTCATAACTTCCCACTCGGCGGTCAAGGATAAGCTGCTGGGCCATGCCTTGCATAGTTGGTGGCGCCAAATTTATCTCGTCCAAGAAAAGGATGCCGTCACCACTTCGCGGGAGGAACTCAGGCGGCAGCCAACTGGACACCTTGTTTATTTGATCCGCAACTGGCAACCCGCGCAGGTCGGTGGGTGCCAATTGGCTAAGCCGCAGGTCGATAAACCCGATTTTGTGGCGTGCAGCTGTTTGCGCAACAATGCTGCTCTTGCCTATCCCAGGCGGGCCCCAGATCATGGTGCTTAGCTGCAGTTTCTGCTTTATAAGTTGGTCAAGAAAATAGGACAAATCTCCTGGAATCATTTCCGGATTATCACTGAAGAATCATAGAAAATTACTTGACAACAGACTTGCCGACGGGAACAATAATGTTGCGACGTCGCAGAGAATTTGGATACGCAACGTGAGCTGCCCGCCCAACTGGCTGAGCACGGTCCCGGCGGGATTTGTTTCGCAATCGGGTCAAAATGTCTTGTTGAGGCTCGACCGGTTGATCTTGTGAATCGAACCTGTCGGGCGTATTTCCAAAAGGAGTTAAATTTGTAGCATCCTCAGGTTCTAGTTCTGTTGTCAGCACTTCGATTGGAAATACCGTTTGCTCGGAGTTCGTGCCATCCAATGACATTCCATGCGCGATTGCCACCATAGTCGGCTGTGCTTCAGGCGCAGATTCATGTTCCGGGATGTTTAGGGTCGGATTGGCGGCCTGCCGGACCAATCGCTCATGCGGCTGCAACTTGACCACCTGCGTGATAACAATGCCAATTGACCACGCCGCAATTGTTAGACCCAAGAAAAGCAAAAACGACAACCAGATATGGTCACGTGGTCCCGCCAGTGTGTGCGTTGCCACCAGAAAAACACTGGGCATCCAGAGTGTTAATCCAAGCTGTAGATCAGTCCTTCCAGGTGATACGTAGTCGATCACACGTGCGCATATGATCGTCAGCGCGACGCCTGTGCAACAAGTCAGAAAAATGGAATTTACGCCAAGTTGAACAAGAATGCTTGCCGCTACGGAACCAACTATAAAGTACAGATTGACTCGTGAGGCAATTAAGAATCCGTAAACGGCGGCCAATACTGTCGCGAGCGTAATAATGAGCAACTGCTGCCAGATGGCGCTTTCGCCCGGTGACGCACGTGTAGACGCACCTCCTGATGATTCGATCAAGCCAGCGGCTGATAATGCCACCAAGCCAATCAGAGCTCGCGAATCACTTTCGAATGCCGGTGGTTTTGGGAGGGATTCAGTCGCACGACGCGAACGTTTTACGGTGGCACCGATAATCAGCGGCAGCAAACATAGAAATGCCAATGCAGGGCCCGAATCGGACAACCAATTAGCGAAGCCAAGCAGTGTTAACGACACTGCAAGACCAGTCGCCACGGCTACGACCAGGGTTGAATCGCGGAGCCGTTTGACAGAAACACACGCTCCAACCAACAGGCAAATACCCGGAAATAGCAGAAGTACGCGCAACCAGTCAGACATTGGCTAGTTGTCATTATAATGAGCGCAGTGGATTCACTTGGACTCGCCCGTCTTGCGGTAGCTGCTGCCGCGGACAAAAAGGCCGAAGACATCGTTTTGTTGGATTTGCGACTATTGTCTTCGGTTACAGACTACTTTATTATTGCGACAGGTGGCGTTGGTAAACAGCTTGACGCCATTGGAGAGAACATCAAGGATGTGCTCAAACGCAACGACCGGGCGCTTCATTCAAAAGTGCACGGATCGTCGGATTCCGGTTGGGTGCTGATGGACTTTGGTGACATGGTTATTCACCTTTTTACACCCGGGCGCAGAACATTCTATGATCTTGAAGGTCTGTGGAGCAAGGCTCCCGTATTGCTCCGAATGCAATAGCGGCGGTTACCGAATCACTTCCCACGCCACGTGCTCAAGCTCGGGCATGATCAGTTTGTCCATCGCCACCTGCACGGCGTTTGGAGAGCCCGGCATGCAAAATACCACCCGATTTCGGTAGGTGCCAGCCGTCGCGCGACTGAGCATTGCCGCGGCACCCACCTCGGCGAAGCTTAGCATTCTGAACAGTTCCCCAAAGCCCGGCATGGGCTTTTCGAGCATGCGCGCCAGCACGTCATAAGTCGTGTCGCGTGGTGCAATACCGGTGCCGCCCGTGAACAGAATTATCCGCGCAGCTGTCGATTCAATGATTCTGTCCAACAACGGACCAATTTGTGTTGGCTCATCCTTGACGATTTCACGAAACGCAATCACATGCGATGCGGAACGTATGCGTGATTCTATGAGATCGCCTCCGGAGTCTGTTTCTCGAGTCCGCGTGTCACTAACGGTGACGATCGCCACCAATACGGGGCCCTGACGGTGGGCAATTTCGCGGTGTTGAATCGTAGATGCAGATGTCATGGATGCAGTTATATCAGGCTGTCATCGTCGTCAGAACGTCCCAGTTTGCGGTTGTTTGAGACGGAACTACTTGTGTTTGCAGAGATCGGTAGATCGTATTCGCTCTGTTTGGCCTCGTCATAAGATGCCGTCCGAACCACCACGGGCATCGGAACGGCGTGCCCCATCAGGAGCGCTTGTTGCTTGCTATCGAGAGATGCAAGGACATGCTTTAGTGTTTGAGCACCACTGATGCCTGTAAAAACTGCGGCGATGTCCTTCTCATCACTCAAGGCACACGTGATTCGCGTGCCAATCTGACTCATGACTTCGGAATCGATCTGGCTGGGACGTTGGTCAACTATGAGCAGTGTTACGTTGTATTTTCGCAGTTCTCGCGCAATTGTTCCGAAAATTGTGTGCTCGGCTACTGCCGGTTCCAAGAACTTGTGGGCCTCTTCAATAACGATGACGAGCTTGTGCGGTTCGGCACCTCCGCCACCCTCTGCAGACTCCTTCATTTCGACATACCGCGCATGGATGCGCCGCGTAATGTAGTTCGCCACAAAAACATAAGCGGGCAAATCGTTGCCGTATCTTCCGAACTCGATGACCACACTATCACCCCGGGTCAGGTATCCAATGATGCGTTCAACAAAGTTCTGAGCCGGGTTTTCCGTCAAAAATTCGAGTTTGTGTAACAATCGGCCCAGTTTGCGCTGAATCGCGAAATAGGTGCTTTCAGTCACCTTATTACCGTCGAACAGGGCGCGAATGTCGTCATCCGCTTCATCTGCCATCAACTTTTGGAGCCAGTCGGCCTTAAATTTGTTTTTCAATAAATACAGCGCGTTTGCCTGCACGTCTGACAAACTTAGCACGGCCTTCAGGCTCTCCAAGTCTTCAGGTTCTATTTTGTCAAAACTAATTTTTAGTGCAAACTCCGGCTGACTTTTGCGCGCAAGCGCACTTTGTTCATCCAGTGTGACGACGATGACCCGGTTAGAAATGCTGGCTAGTTTCTTTAAGCCTGGTAGCTTCTTATTCTTGTCACCCTTGAGCGTTGTGCCATAGTCATTGTGCATGTCGAAGATCAAAGCGCTTGCGACCTTCTGCTGGATCACGCTCGCCAGCAAGGGCAGCGTGAGAAATGTTTTTCCGGTACCGCTTCGTCCAAATACGGCGGTGCTGCGCTCGGTTAGTCGATCCAGGTTTATGTTGATCTTGAGTTTTTCGTCCTCAAGACTGGACCCGATTGTGTATGGGTGGGCTGTATCCTCGCCTTGTTGTGAGGCAAAAATCGCCTGCACCTCTGCGGGTGTGGCCCGGCAAACGAGCGCAAAGTGAGCTGGCACGGTCTTGACCGGGCGTGGCTCGGCATTACCGGTTTCAAGGACCAGGTGTGGTTGCACACGCAACGTTCCGTATACAGCCCCGCCTCGGTATATTTTAGCGAGCAGGGCGTTGTCCAAATTTGGCGGGGATTTGCGAACGGTGTCATCGACAGCATCAAGCGCAATATCAGTGATCAAGCCAATAAATTTTCGTGTTGTTTGGCCGGTAATAGTGACATAGGACCCAACTGCAAGCCCTTCGATAATCGTATCGCGATCAAGCTTGACTTCCAGCCCGCCCGCAAGTGACCCGCCGACGACGATGCCCAACTTTTCCGCCCTGTTATGGGCGGGGTCAAGGGGAAAGTGGAGTTCTGGAAATGCCGCGTCACTCATCAAGCCTCATCCCAATTTACGCCTATGTGCACGTCGGCTCGCAATTTGACGCTGAGGAGGTAGGCAGTTTCCATTTCATGCTTTACAAGTGCACCCACTTCTTCAATTTCGGACACGGGGCAATCAAAGACCAGCTCATCGTGGACCTGCAGCGTCATCTTGCACTGAAGGCGTCTTCCGTCAGCATGAGGTGCGTGCAAGGCATGATGAATATTAATCATGGCCAATTTCATTATGTCCGCCGCACTGCCCTGAACCGGGTGATTGATGGCTTCTCGCTCCGCCCGGCGCTTCAGCATTTCGCTGGTGCCGGGTCGGCTTAGCTCGGGGAAATAGCGACGTCTACCCAGCACCGTTTCGACGTATCCTTGTTGCGCTGCGTGCTTCTTGGTGGTTTCTAGAAACTCCTTTACCGCAGGGAAGCGTTCAAAATAGCGCTTGATGAATTCCCCGGCTTCAGCATTGGTCATGCCCGTGTTTTGCGCCAGAGCAAAGGCACCCATGCCATATGCAATTCCAAAGTTAATCCGCTTGGCATTGTTGCGCTGGGCCGGGGTTACGAACTCGAGCGGCGTTTCATACACGGCACTGGCGGTGGTGGCATGGATATCCTCATTTCGCTCAAAAGCCTCCTTCATGCGGGCATCATCGGCAAGATGCGCCAGGACGCGCAGCTCTACCTGGCTGTAATCCGCCGAGAGAATCCGGCCACCCTTGCGAGCAATGAAGGCCTGACGGACGCGACGACCCATTTCAGTTTTTACCGGTATATTTTGCAAATTTGGATTACTTGAAGAGAGTCGCCCGGTTATGGCCCCGGCCTGGTTAAAGTCCGTATGAATACGCCCGGTGCGCTTGTTGATCAGCTCGGGCAACGCATCGACATAGGTGCCTTTCAGTTTTGCCAGCTCGCGGTGCTCAAGAATTGGTTCGATGATTGGATGTAGTCCACGCAGGTTCTCCAAAACGGCGGCCGCAGTCGACCAAATGGTTGCGCCACTTTTGCTTTTGGTGCTTGTGCGGGACGAAGCATCAGTGGGCAATTGCAGCCGACCAAACAACACCTCGCTGAGTTGTTGAGGACTATTTACATTGAACAATCCGCCGCCTGCGTGCTCAAATATTAGTCGTTCAAGCTCCTTGATGCGGGCGTCGATCTCTACCGACACGGTGCCAAGGTGTTTGACATCGATGGCAACACCATTTGTTTCCATTTCAAGCAGCACCGGCACAAGCGGTAGTTCAACCTTTCTGAGTAGTTCTTCCTGGCCAAGTTGCTTGAGCTGGATACGCAGAATCACGGCCAGCTCCCAAGTGGCCGCAGCATCGGCGGCGGCATAGGGCGCTACCAACGCAATTGGCACTTCGCGCATGGAAATCTGTTTCTTTCCGATTCCAATTAATTCTTTGATTTCGGTCATGGTCCAACCGAGATGAATATTTGCCAATTGCTTTAGCCCCAGTGGTGAAGCCGGGTCGCATACAAATTGCGCCAACATAGTGTCAAACGTAAGCTTTTCGAAGACCACGCCAAGCTGCTGCAGCACTGCGAGGTCGAACTTTGCGTTGTGACAGATTAGCTCCACCTCTGCGCGCTTCATGGCCAGCGCAATTGGCTCGAATTTTGGAGAGGTGGCATCCAGACTCCAGTCCGAACTGGGGGCGGACGGTGCTTGATTTGATTCAAAGAGCGCCCCCTGACCTGCGGAAGTATCAGTCGCGGGCCTTGTCGCCGCGCCAACATGACAGGGCAGATACCATGCCTCGCCACTTTTGATCGCAAAACTCATTCCTACGATCTCGTCGGTCAACGGGTCCGTTCCCGTCGTTTCGGTGTCGAACGCAATGGCGTCGGCACTGTTCAGGTCCCCGAGCAGGCGCTTGAAGTCCGCATCACTGGAAACGAGCAGTGTGGCGAATGATTTGGGCGCCTCGTGGGCCGAAGGTTGTACTTCAGAAGGTGGATCAATGAGAGACTCCTGCCCGCCGACAGAAATGTTGTTGTCTCGAACCAGTTGCGCGGCAGGAGCGCTCGCATCGCCAGCGGCTGATAATTGCACATTTAGCCGCTTTATCATGCTGTCGAACTTCAGCTCGCGTAAAAGCGGTATGAGGCGCGCATAGTCCAGCTCGGAGCTACATGCAGCCCAATCGACCACCAAATCCAGATCTGTGCGAATGGTGACCAACTCCCTGCTCAAATAGGCGTTCGCCCTATCTGACTCTAGCGAAGTGCGGGCGCGCTTTGCCGCGATTTTTTCCAGGTTTGCATATATGCCATCGAGTGACCCAAATTCATTCAACAACGTTGCTGCGGTCTTTTCACCAATCCCACGTACGCCGGGAACATTGTCACTCGTATCACCGACCAGAGCCTTGTAGTCGATCATCTGAATCGGTTTGACACCATATTTCTCAAACACACGCTGCTCATCGTACATAACGATGTCGTCAAACGAGCGGCCACTGGTCATCAAGGTAATTGCTGGATTGACCAATTGCGTGCCATCGCGGTCGCCACTCACAATCACGACATCCATCCCCTCACCAGCGGCGCGTCGCGCAAGCGTTCCAATTACATCGTCTGCTTCAAACCCATCTTTAGTAAAGATGGGCATGCCCATGGCATCCACAACTTGTTGGATTCGGGTTATTTGTCGGCCAAGGTCGTCGGGCATCTTTTCGCGTGTGCCCTTGTATTCAGAATACAGGTCATCCCGGAAGGTTCGGCCAACATCGAAGGCAACTGCAATAAGTTGGGGCTGTTGTTCCTTTAGCACCTTCAGCAGCATGTTGCAAAAGAAATAGACCGCACCGGTCGGCTCAACGGTGCCATTTTCGTGCACGACCGAGAACCCGGTGCCGGCATTTGCGGCGGCAAAGTATGCGCGATATGCCAGCGAGTGACCATCGATGAGGACCAACCTTTGACGTTTGCTCATGGCGGATAAATTGTAGCCGGTCGCCACTCAAAAAAAGAGAGGCGTCCAATTAGGACGCCTCTCACAAATGGTCTCAACAGGGCTCGAACCTGTGACCTCACGGATGTGAACCGTGCGCTCTAACCAACTGAGCTACGAGACCAAGGGGAAGTATTATACATTCACCGCGGCTTTTAATTGTCCGCAGCCTGCGGCAATGTCAATCCCGCGTCTCGCCCGGACTGTGTTGGGTATTCCGACCTTGTCCAGCACGGCGCAGAAACGCTCAATTCGATCTCCTTGACTGGCATAGCCGCGGAAGCCGCCGGTTGGATTGAGGGGAATCAGGTTTACATGAATCATATGGCGCCGTTCCACCTGTGGATCGAACGTTTTTCGTATCACTTCAACCAGGGCTTCCGCCTGCGCGGGTGTGTCATTGACGCCGTCAATAAGCGCCCACTCATAGCTGACGCGGCGGTTGGTTTTATCGATATAGTCTCGCACTGATCGCGCGATCTCTTTGAGCGGATACTTGGCATTGATGGGCACCAGTTGATCGCGCAGCTCATCGGTACCTGCATGCAGACTGACCGCCAAATTTACCTGAGCCGCTTCATCGGCGAATTTGCGAATTCCGGGTACGATGCCAACCGTGCTTACGGTAACACGTCTCGCACCCAAGCCAATTCCACCCATGGATTCAGGTTCAGTCATGCGCGAAATTGCCTCCATGACGTGGTTGTAATTTGCAAATGGTTCGCCCATCCCCATCATTACAACATTCGTCACGCGTGGATCAGCGTTGGGATCTACCGGCTTTGTGCGGCGTCCGGTCGCGCGGGTCTGTTTGACCATTGTTTGCTCGTTTGACAACGAAGTGGGTGAACGCAGGGCACGCTCGACCCAAACCAGCTGTTCAACAATCTCACCCACGCGCATGTTCCGCAAAAACCCCATTTGACCCGTCGCACAAAATGAACAGTTCATCGCACAGCCGGCCTGGCTGCTTATGCACGCGGTGCGTCGGGCACCGTCATATTCCATCAGGACCGTCTCAATTTCGCTGCCGTCAGGTGCCCGTAGCAGCCATTTACGCGTCCATCCATCCAAGCTACGTCGATCTGCAGCGGATATATAACGACCCAACACATAGGTCGTTTCGAGCTTGGTGCGCAACTCCTTGCTTAGGTCGGTCATCTCCTCAACGGAACTGACAAATCGTTGATAAAGCCAGCGCTTAATTTGTTTGGCTCGAAAGGCGGGCTCGCCCCAATCGGCAAGCTGTTTGACCAATTGCTCATGGGTTAGGTCATACAGGCTGGCGGCAAGCGAGTGAGTCATTCCACCATTGTACGATTGGATGGTAGGCTCGTTCGAAGCAACTCCAATATACGACTGTCACTTCTGGTTAGGGCGATCGTCGCTATTTCACGTTCATTAGCCCAGCGGGCCTCTGGGGCGCACGGCAGGTCGCCCACAATGGAACCCACGTAAACAAATCGCGTTTGGATAAAGTGGGTAAAGGCATGGGTGATTTTGCCAACGTAATGCAATGAATCCGGGAGAACTGGCACGCTGGTTTCGGCCTGAACCATCGCGCATATGCGGTTAAGACTCTCGCCTGAACTTGAATCCGTGCTTTGGGCATCCACTCCGGGAAATTGCCAAAGCCCGCCAAGCAACCCCCGTGCAGGGCGTTGAATCATAAGCATTCGTGTAGATGGGCTTTGTAATACGAGCGTCACCACTCCCCTGCGGGGTCGCGCCATTCGTTGTTTTGCGCCCGCGTAGGTTTCCGGGTGACCGGTGGCATACGCTTTGCACTGAGTTCGTATCGGGCACTTGCCGCAATTTGGCGCTTTCAGAGTGCATATTGTGGCACCCAGATCCATCAGTGCCTCGTTAAAAGCTCCTGCTTTCCCTGAAGGAAGGGCCGCGGTACACAAATCCTGCAACAGTTTCGTGTTCGGCGCCTTCAGGCCGGCCAGCCGGGTCATAACCCGCTTGATATTTCCGTCCAACGCGGCGGCATCACGGTCAAATGCAAGACTCGCAACCGCCGCAGCTGTGTATGGGCCGATGCCCGGAAGCGTCATCAATCCGGCGGTTGTATTTGGGAGCATGTCCCGCAGTTCATGGTGGATCACGCCGGCGGCTTTGTGCGCGTTTCTGGCACGCGCATAGTAACCAAGACCTTCCCACCTTTTTAGCACGTCATCCAGCGACGCATTCGCCAGGTGTGCGACAGTCGGGAAGTCTTGCATCCATTTTTCAAAATAAGGAATTACGGTGGCGACCTGGGTTTGCTGGAGCATGATCTCGGCAATCCAAACCCGATAAGGGTCTCGTGGTGTTGCCCGCCAGGGAAGAACTCGCTTGTGTTTATGAAACCACTTAAGCAGTGGTTTGGCAATATCAGGATCGTCGCCCTGGCTCATGGCTTTGGCGTCGGGCTCGCATAGCCCAAAGGAACGGAGCCCGGAGCAGATGTGCCAGCAACCGGAATGCTGGTACCTGGTCCAGCGGTGAGCAAAATTGGGGGTGTTGCCAGGCAATACGTTTGGGCCAACGTGTGTTTGGCCTGAATTTCTGCGGTCACAAAAAGTTGCAAGGCACTTGTATAACGCTTTTCGGCCTGGCAATAATCACGTCTGGCATCATTTTCTTCGCCGCTTCGCCAGTATGACTCGTATAGCTTTCTTGCTGTGTCACGAAACCCGGGCGAGGCGGCATAAACCTGGCGATACTTTGAGATTGCACCGTCCCAATCGGCCCCGTAAAAATACTGCGCGTCCTGATAGAGACTGACAACCACCCTCATGCCTTCCGTGCGGTCGTCCAGTTTTTTGATCTCTGCAGCGACTTCAAAATCAAACAGACCGGCCTCCAACTCGCCCTTGTTTATTGCACCACCGCCGCGCGTAACAAGAGCCTTATATAGACCCGCCTCCACCGTGGCTCGCTCGTAGGTCTTGTCAAGCGCGCGCAGCGCCTCTCCGTAATTGATTGTCACGTCCCAATTAGAGCTAGCCAGAGCGCTTTGAAACTGTTCAAATGCCACTTTTTTGTCTTCAGCTTGCACCCGAATTGGTGGGGGATGACTTTCAAGCGTCGCTGGGATTTGAATCGCCAGGGCGGTGGCTCGCAGTTCCTGGGCGCCTTTGTTGCCCGGCTGCAAACGCAGCACCTCCTCACAATAAGCCTGCGCCCGCGGTCCGTTTGCCGCTGAAATTGCATCTATGCAGCGCTGATATTGATCAACAAGGTAGGCTGGGTCCTGCGCATTTGCACCACTACTGCGGGTTGGGCGTTCGGATAGGCCCCGCGAGAAGCCGGCGTAGCCGGAGCCCGCCATCAGACCCAGTAAGGCACATGCGGATGCGACTGAGCCCAAGGCGCCTAGGAGCAGACGACGTCTACGCCGGCTTATTTCCGGTGAAGCCACCACCGGAATTTCTACGGAATCGATTTCGGTCACCTACGCCTTGACCGAACCCAGGACTGCGGTTACGACGTCGTCGGTTCGTATACCCTCGCCTTGACCCTCATAGTTCAACATGATGCGATGGCGCAGCGCGGCTGGCGCCAGCGCCTTCACATCATCGAGCGCCACATTGAAGCGGCCATTTAGAAGGGCCAACACCCGGGCGCCCAAAAGTAGGGCTTGCGCGCCGCGCGGGCTACTGCCAAATCGCACAAAGCGCTTTACGAGGTCCGGTGCGTCAGCGCCATCAGGGTGGGTTGCGCCGATCACGGCGGCGGCGAATCTCGTTACTTGGCTGGGTGCGGGAACCTGACGGGCCAACATTCCCATCTCCAATAACGTCCGCGCATCAGTAACCTTGGAAGCCTTGGTTGTCTTGTCGGCAGTAGTGTTTTCGATAATGGTTGTGAGCTCGTCCAAACCGGGAAAACCGACATTCAGCTTAAACATAAAGCGATCCAACTGCGCCTCTGGCAATGGATATGTTCCTTCCATTTCAATCGGGTTCTGGGTTGCCAACACGAAAAACGGCGCTTCGACGCGATAAGTGCGACCAAGCACGGTTACCGTTCGTTCCTGCATCGCTTCCAGCAACGCGCTTTGGGTTTTAGGTGTAGCCCGGTTAATTTCATCCGCCAGGAGGAGGTTTGCAAATACCGGTCCGGCTTGAAACCGGAACGCACGCTTGCCGGATTCCTGCTCTTCGAGAATATCGGTTCCAACGATATCAGCGGGCATCAGGTCGGGCGTGAATTGGATGCGCGAGAACCGCAGATCCAACGTCTGGGAAAAGGCACGGACCAGCGATGTTTTTCCCAGACCCGGCATACCTTCAAGTAGGACGTGACCATTTGCGATTACCGCAATCATTGTGAGGCGCAGCACCTCGCTTTGACCAATAATGACCCTCGCTACCTCGGTTTCAATACGTTTTGCGATTTCGTTAAATTGTTCTGGATTCATTGATCAGTAACCTTGATTGTGACATAGAACTTGGTGCCAAATGGCTGTCCACCGACAGCGCGCAGCTGCCAAATACTCGTATAGTCTCCGTTGCTGCGCGGGGCCAGAAATCCCATACTAACATCGACTGAGTCACCCCGATGAGCCGGCAAAATTCGTGTGCTTGCAAGCGCGCTCATCTTGTCTCCGCTCACAAAATACAGCTCGAAATTGTCCGGCCAATCACATGTACTTGTGTTTTTCAGGCGCCACGTCTTGATGAAGCCTTCGCCACCATGGATTACAGTCTTGTCGGGAATTGAAACATCGGCGACAAAAGCCGAGTTCCAGGTGCAACCTGTGGCCGGTTGTGGCTCGCGGCTGGCGGACTGCGATACTGTCGTCGGTTGGATGGGCAAGTCTTGATTTACTGGCAGGGGCGGCGGTTCGACAATAAGCTGGACGCGAAGCACATCGCTCGATCCACCAAGCGAATCAATTGCCACGGTGGTTAGCTGCACAATTCCCTGCTTGTCGGGAGCAAATGAGACCCGTCCACTAAATGAATTTGTCGGCGGATCATTTGGCAGTGATCCAAGCAAGGTGCCGTCAGCCCGAATTTCCACCCTGCTAATGTTGTTGCTACTTGCAGCCGCCACAATGACGTTAACAGGCTGTCCCATCGTTACGCGAGCTCCGTCGATCGGCGTTAGGATGGTGATCACGGGTCGCACGTTTGTCGGTGTTGCCGTGCAGGCAGACAGGCACACCGCCAAACCTGCAACGATTTTCCAAATGCGCACGGCACTTATTGTATCGACTGACCTGCTTCAAATTCGTTAGGTCAATCCAGCCCGCAATTTTACGTGGGCATACGCATCCGCCGTATCAACGTCCAGCAGAATCGTGTCGTCGGGCGCCTCCAGCAGTTGAAGGTCGCCACCGTGTTTGCGAATGACATCACGCGGATTGCCATCTGGCGGTAGCTCAAGCAGCTCTGCCCAGAATCGCCTCGGAAAAAGGACGGGATGACCGCGCTGGTTGCGATAGACAGGGGCGATAATTTCGCCCGGATGTTGCTTATGCCGCGCCAAAAGTGAGCGCAAAACGGACCCCTGCAATAGTGGTTGGTCACCCAAAACCACCAAAGCAGCCAACGCATCGGTTCCCTCCAAGGCCCGGAGACCGACCTTGATGGATGACAACATTTCTCCCGCGTCATGGTCGGCATTCCTGACAAGTGTGACACGGGCGTCGCAAAATTGGGTAACTTCCTGCTCGATCAGCGTGGCGTCATGCCCGGTGACGACTTTGATGTGGGTTATTTCTGCCGCCACCACCGTGGCCAAGGTGGATTGGATAACCGATTGATCACCAAATGGAAGCAGCAATTTGTTCATGCCGAAACGCCGACTACTTCCCGCGGCGAGCACAATTGCGCAAACGTTCATGCAGACGCTTCTTTAATCGCCCTGTCGGTGTTTGCGCGCCATAGCAAAACAATTCCCACAATGAAGAATGCGATTAGTGACAGGATGGCCAGACGAAGGCTGCCCGTAAACTGATTGACGAGACCAAAGACTAGCGGACCCATCCAGCTGGTTCCACGTTCACTAATCTCATAGAAAGAGAAGAATTCACTCTCGCGACCTTTGGGAATCATTTGCGAAAATAAGCTTCGGCTCAGGGCTTGCGACCCGCCAAGGACCAGGGCCAGGATTGCACCAAGGGCAAAAAATTGGGTTGCGGTATACAAAAATCCAAACGCATATATTGTTAGTCCGGCCCAAACTACCAGACTAATCATGATGGCGCGCTTGGCTCCTATGCGCCGTGCAATCCGATCAAACAGGTAACTGCCACCAAACGCGACGAATTGGATCATAAGCACGACCGCGCTAAGGACGCCAAGATCTAGTTTTAGTTCCTCCGATCCGAAAACCGCAGCCTGACTAATGACCGTTTGAATGCCGTCGTTATAGACCAGGTAGGCGAGTAAATACGCGATGGTGTGTGGATAATGTCGAACCTCTTTGAAGGTTTCTCGCAGCTGCGAGATGCCAACCCTGACGTAGCTCGATCCAGGAGGCAACTGGCGTGCGGCGGCCCTGTTTCGTAGTCTTTGAAAAGTAACTTGTGAGAAGAGCAACCACCAAACACCTGCCGATGCCAGGTTTATTCTCGTGGCGAGCGAAGCGTCGATACCCAATTGGCCGCGCGCGAAGAACAGGATGATGTTCAGTAATAGCAGGATACCGCCGCCAAGATATCCAAGGGCGAATCCATGTGACGATACAAAATCTCGACGACCCGCGCTGGCGATATCGCCCAAAAAAGAGTTGTAGAACACGATCGAGGCGCCAAATGCGAGGTTGGCAATGATGTAAAGCAACGCGCCAAGCCACCAAAGACCGCCTGTTACGCCAAAAAAAGCAATGGTTGCAATGGCCCCCGCGGTTGCAAATATGAACATCATGCGCTTGCGCAGGTTGCTGTAGTCTGCAATTGCGCCGAGCAGCGGGAGAAAGAACACTTGAAGCAGTACCGAGAGCGAAGTGGCATACGAGAAGATTGAAGAAGGGGCCAGCGGAATGCCAAAAAGGAGGACTGTGGTGGTGGCGTTTGCCTTTGCAACGGCATCCGCAAGTCCCGACAAATAGGGGCCGAGAAAAACCGCCACTACGGTGGTGCTGAATGCGCTGTTGGCCCAGTCATACATACTCCAGCCAAATACCTCGCGCTTATTGTCCTTATCCAGACTAATTGAAGATGCAGTGGTTGTATTCATCGCAGTTGTGCTACTTTTGTCGAAGCCCATGATAATTGCGTTGTGAACTTTGTGTTTTGGAGGTCCGCCCAAGTCTTCATTGTCACTAACGTGCATTGACAATGGCCAAACCAGCCACACGCGCCAACATAAGCACCCATTGTGGCGCGAGCCCAAGGATAACAACTGAAAAGGCTACACCTGCCACGCTGATGAATTCCGAGCGGCGCAGCCGAACAGGCACATGAATCAAGGTGGAACTACGCGCCAGCATTGCAGATATCCCGCGCAAAAAACCTGCCGCAATGCTGGCACCGGCCACCAGCATCAACGCTGCCAGTTCAGGGTCGGTGGAAGCGACGGCGCGCGATCGCAGCCATTCACTCAGAAATCCGGCAGTGCCGGGTAGACCGGCTAGTGACAGCCCTCCGGTCGCCAATGCGAAGGCTGCGACACGAGCGCTGGGCCCGGCATGAAACGCACCGCGCAGCAATTTGAAGTCATCTTTCTCGCGGGATGCCCTCAGTATGTCCAGGCCGATCGCCAATACTCCCAGCGAGACACTACGCATCATCATGCCCACAACGAGCGACTGGAGTGATTCAACGGTTCCGAGTTGGAGCAGCAGCAAGGATGCACCCGATTCAACGCTGATAGCGCAGGCCAGCACGCGTGCAAATGATCTTTGTGCCCAGGCCAGGGCTCCACCAAATACAATTGACAAGATGCCAAATGTGCGCAGCAATGGAAGCGAATCCCGTCCTTGCAGCCAGGGGATTTCCTGCTGAACCGCGATTACGATGACCGGAACGGCGCACAGCGTGCACGTTGCAACAAATGCCGTAACAATTGGCGGTGCGTCACGCGTCAATGTATGCGTCCAAGTGTAGAGCGGAAAGGCGCCCATTAGAAGAACGAATCCGAGGGCCAGCAGCAGTGAGGCAGGTTCTCGTACTCCAAGCTGCAGCGCCGCGTCTAGTGATTCGCTACCCTGATTCATCAGATAATTTGCGGCGATGAGTGCGGGTAGTGCGATGGTCGTTACGGCTAGAAACCGAATGGCACCCAGCGTGCTTCGCTCTCCGATGTGCTCGGCCTGGATCATGAGCGCCACGAGCGCGGCCACCACTTCCATCAAAAGGATTGAAAATATGAACGGTCTGACGATGATTGCCGCTGAAAGGAGCCCAAGGACGACCAAACCGATGGGAACAAAGGTCCATCCATTTGATGAGCGCCACGAAAGACCAAAAATGATAATGCTGCTGGCAAATAAGGCAAGAAGCATGTATTGGTCAAATCCGTGTATCTGAAGGCTACGGCCAAATATCAGGACCGGCGAGGTTGTAAGAAATGAGCTTGCCCCGGCGTTTGAATCCGAATTTGCAACCAATAGTGCCAAACAAACTGCCGTGCAGGAGATCAGTGCGCACATTAACTCCGCAATTCGCCATCGGCGCAACAAGTATGCCGGTATTGCCGCAAGGCATGGCGTGACGACTATTGCCAGTGCCAGCGGAATCATGATTGAATGGCGACGGGCGCGTCGTCGGGTGCGCTGTCGGCAAGGGTCAAATATGCAATGGTCATTCCGACCATTAGCGTCATCATGCCGAGTATTACACTGACGCTCGCGCTTGATTCAAGCGGGGTGTAGCCCAATTCAACAGCGCTAATAAGCATCAACACGCCAAGCCCGGCATTCAAGGCTTCAGGCGACGTGGCTATGAGCAGCATGGCGCAGGCAGCAAGAATTGTGGCGGAAAATAGTAGTTCACGCGGCACGCCGGGAATATTTAGACGTTGGGCGGCTCCAAAGGCCACGGTAAGCATTAGGCCCAGCGCTGCGGCGCGCACGAGCAACCGGGCCGGAATTTGTCGCCAAGATACGCCGGCAATTCGATCCGACGCCACGCTTTCACCGCGCTTTGAGCGTTGATCGTCGGCGCGTTGGGCGGCGACACTAAGGGCCAGGCAAACAAGGACGCCAGAGGCTAGTTTTATGAGTGCCAGCCCAGGCTGGACAGAGCGCGCCATTAGAATTCCAACCACGACATATTGGGCAATCATGAGCGGCAGCGACAATCGCCAGTTTCTTATCAGGAGCATGCCGGACACGGTTACCAACAAGCCAATTAAAAGCGGCGTTGTGGTCAACCTGGACAACCGCTCCAGCAGCGAAACGAAATCAGACATCGTTGTGAGAAAGCATTCTACAAGGCGGCCTTCGTCCGGGCTTGCAGGGCTGCAGCGGGTTCAATGACGTATATGAATTCACCGTATTCATTCGGACCGGAGACTTCCTTAAACCCCGCTTTGGTAACCAATCTGCGTGATGCACGGTTCGTGGCAAGAATGCGACCGGTTATTTTGGAAACACCCTGCTGGCCGAAGGCCCAATTGGTCAGCGCAATGGCCATTTCGGTTGCGATACCCGAGTTGCGACACGACGGGACAACAGACAAGCGCAACTCGGCGACGCCATTCTCGGGTTTGCCCTTATAGCCCCCCGTACCAACAAGTTGGCGCGTCGAAGTCAAAATTGCAAACCATGTCAACCAACCGGCAAGTTGTGGATCACGCTCAAGATATTCCAGGTGAATTTCGTCTTGTATGGTTGTTTCACTGGAAGGCCAATCGTCGGGTGCGACGGCGTTCAGACACGCTGCGAGCGCCGCAGTAGAGGTCAACTGGGCACGCAAAAGCTCCGGTGATGCACTATAAAGTGTGAGGTTTGTTGACGTAATGTTCAACGTGGTATGCCTCTCGAGATTAGCTGAATGACGCTATTTTGGTCTCGCCACCCACGATGACGTCGCCAACTTGTATCAGGCATGCCGTGTGTTCAAACGGAAGATAGACGTCGGTTCGTGAACCGAATCGAATTAGGCCAAACTTTTCGCCACGAGCGATCAGGCTGCCTGGGCGAGCGCGGTTTACGATTCTACGGGCTATGGCGCCAACCCGTTGTGCCACTACGACGGTGTGACCTGAAACAGATTCAACGACAGTGTAGGTGGACTCATTGGACTCCGCGTTCGAACCACTCGCAACCGCATGGCCACCAGGTTCACGGATTACGTTTATGACCTTGCCGGCTACGGGCGAGCGGTTCATATGGACATCCGTTACGTCCAGGAATGCGGCGATGCGAAGCCAATCGCCTTCGCCAAAGCGCGCATCATGAACACGTTCAATTGCAATCACCCGACCGTCACACGCGCTGTATATCGAATCTTCGGTTGCGTCGGTGGCTGCCGCGGACCGATCGGGGTCACGCAAAAACCATGCGCCGGCAACGCCAGCGGCCAATGCCAGCGGCCACGGCATCCGTCGGGAGAAACGGGCCAAGATCCATGCAAGTAGGGCGCTACCCAGCATGAACCTGGCGGCATCACCATCAAAGGTCATCTGCCCCAGCGTAAAGCGCTGATTGTGGGCCATCGGCAAAATCCGCCTGGCAAAGGCGAGCCTGGCAGGAAGAAAACGCAGATGGTGCACCCACGCAGGCGGAGCGTTTCGCCACACTGTATCGCGGCGGAATTCATGTTTGCGAAGCAATTCATCGACGACGATCGAGGCAGAATTCGACGATCCGGTTACGGCGTCCTTTACCGATCGCAAATACGCATATTCAATGTAGGTAAGCACACCGTCGGGTGTTAGCATGCGCTCGTACTTTGCCAGTATCTCGCGGGTGAGCGTCTCGCCCAGCCTGGTAAATGGCAACGCACTGACAATAAAATCATAGGCTGGCTCTTCGGGCAGGTCTGTCACACTGCAATCGTAGAGTTCCACTTGATCACGGACGGCGACGAATTCTGCTTCCTTTTCGAATCTGCGTCGGATGTAATCGATGAATGGTGCGTTGATGTCGCACAAAATTAAGCGGTCGTCAGGCCCAAGGATTTTTACAAGCTCGGCAGTGATGGGACCGGTGCCACAGCCA
Source organism: Chloroflexota bacterium (assembly GCA_025354985.1). Lineage (GTDB taxonomy): Bacteria > Chloroflexota > Anaerolineae > J036 > Brachytrichaceae > AQU-03. The sequence goes on along the minus strand of JANXLU010000068.1, from coordinate 105,215 downwards.
ACTTCAAGAATTCGACGCGGACCCGTTGTACGTGCGATTTCTGCCACCATGGCGCGGGCTGCAAATTTCGAGGTGGGAAGGACAGCACCAACGTCCGTGGCACCGGCGACCAACTGGCTGGCAAAAAACGAAACCTCATCCAAAGCAGACATGCAATTCATTTTAGTCTTTGAATTGGGACAGCCAAAGTACAATCCGAAGGCGATGGGAAAATTGCAGCAAGAATCCGTGCCGTTGAACGATGCCGACTTGTTGCGCTCCCTGCTGGATGATTGCGAGCGGGGACTGGTAAATCTTTCGTCACGGACAACGGCGCAACAGCTTATTATGGATTTTGACAGCGTTGACAAACTTTGCCAAAAATTGCGTGGTGAAGGTTTGGATTTAAGAGCCGAAGACGGACGCATCGAGAGCATGGAAACCAATCTGGTTCGTCAGGCGGGAAAAGTGGTGCAACTGGTGGGTGGCCCGCGTGCCTATGCGCGCTTTCGAACCGAACAGAACGGGGTTGTCAATGACTCCTATTGGGGTCTTGACACGATTGTCGCAGCAGGGCATGCCAAAAACTTGCGTGCGATTGGGACTGTTGCTTTGGTAATGGCTGCCATTTTTGCGCTTGGGTATGTATTTAGGGCGCAGTTGTTTCCGCCAAACCCGGTCGGTGACGCAACATCGGCCGCTGAAAATGCCGTTCGATCCCGGAATTATGAACTTGGAGCAACAGCCATTGCTGCAGGGCTGCAGATTACTCCCACGAATGTCACGCTTTTGACCTGGCAAGCTGCACTCTCTGAATCCCTGGGATTTTCGAATCAGTCGGATACCGCATTTGACGCGCTTAAGAAACGACTTGGCGATTCCGATCTGTATCTGGAGCGCGGACAGGTCTATCTCAGGTTGGACAAGCCGGACAAGGCCATCAGTGATTTTTCAGCCGAAATTTCGTTGCATCCGCAACTTATCGATGCATATTATTTGCGGGCCAGCGCTTACGAAGTTCGGCGTTCATCACGCTTGACGGATGCGGATAGACGTCTGGACCTGACCGCAGCCTTGGATGATCTCCAAACGTGCACGCGGTTGGCCGAAGAACAGCACAACGATGTCGTACTTGCTTCAGCCAAGCTTCGGTTGGGCATGCTGATGCAAAACTCTCAATGAATGTGCGAATGTGCGTCAAGATCCGCGGCTCATCAGTGCCTCAAAGAGGCGCTGAGCAGGCAACGAAGTCATTGAGATGCGTGAGTAATTCCTGCAGGTCCGCCTCACTGGTATCGGCCATATGTGCTATGCGGAAGGTTGTGTCCTTTAATTTGCCGTAGCCGTCACTGATGACCATGCCCTTGGTCTCCAAGTACCGATTCAGCGCTGAAACATCCAGCTTGCGTGTGTTGCGGACACATGTAACAGTCGGGGATTGGAATCCCTGCTCTGCAAACACTTCGAGGTTGGATTCGTGAACCCATTCGCGCGTCATAGTCGCAAGGCGCTTATGGCGGGCATATCTGTTGGCGAGTCCCTCTGCATGCATCGCATCCAACTGCACGTCAAGCGCATGTAGCAGAGAAATCGCAGGGGTACTGGGCGTGTTGTTCTTTTTGCCAAATGCCTCCATCTCGACGAAATCAAAATAGTAACCACGATTTTTTATGGAGCGGGCGCGTTCGAGTGCACGATCACTTACCGCCGCAAAGCTGAGGCCGGGAGGCAGGCCAAAGCACTTTTGCGACGACGTTAGAAGCACGTCCAGCCCCAAACCGTCAAAATTAATGTCGACACCACCAAGTGAGCTGACGGCATCAACCAATATGAGCGTATTCGGTGTAAGGCGTTTGATCACCGCGACAAGTTCCGCCAGCGGATTGATGACCCCACAGCTCGTCTCGTTGTGGACAATGGCAATTGCATCAAAGGGTCGTGCAGCTTTGCTTATTTCAAGTTCGAGCAGTTCGGGAGTTATCGGCTTCCCTTCCTGCACAGTCAGGGTGACCGTCGGTTTTCCACAGCGGGAGAATACATCCGCCCAGCGTTCGCTAAATGCGCCGCAAACGGTGGCGAGCACGGTTCCATCGTCGGGAACACAATTTCGCGCAGCGGCTTCCCACAAGCCGGTGCCGCTGCTTGTGCTTATGAATACCCGGCTGGTTGTTTGAAATACCGGACGAATCTTGGTTTGGATGCCGGCATAGAGCTCTTCGAATGGTTTGCCGCGGTGGCCAATCATCCACTTTGTTTGGGCGTCCAGAATCTCTTTGCGTACTTCAATTGGTCCGGGGATAAACAATTTGATGTGTTTTGCCATGACAAAAAAACAGGCCCGTATGGAAGCTATCTCCATCCGGGCCTTAAGACACAGTGCGCTTGGCAGGACTTGAACCCACAACACCCGCCTTAGGACGGCGGTGTTCTATCCATTTGAACTACAAGCGCCTAATCTCCATTGTACCCGGTAAGCCGGACTCCCTACAGCTTCTTTTCAGATGAATGACCAGGGAAGGCCTTGGTGCCCGGGTTGAGGTATTGATATGCGAAATTTACAGCGCGCGTGGCTTGGGCAAACCCGTCAACAATCAAATTCATGGGTTCTATGTCGGGCTCCGCTGCGATATCACCCGCGGCATACATGCCGGGTGTGCTTGTCTCCATCCGGCTGTTGATTTTGATGTAGCGCGTCCCAATCATATCGAGCCCCCAAGTTTTGATGGGTCCAAGATCCACGCTAAAACCAAGCGTCAGAATGATCGCATCCACGGGAATTATCGTTTCCTGCTTGGTGCGGTTGTCAAATATTGTGGCGTTTTCGATTTTGCCTGAGCCGCCAGCGGTCTTTAATTCGTAAAACGTTTTGACGTCCACTGGAGAGCTCATCAACGACGTCACCGACGACCCATGCGCACGGAACTCGTCGCGTCGATGAATGAGTGTAATTTTCTTGGCGTAATCTTTTAGATTCAAGGCCCAATCCACTGCACTATCACCGCCGCCCACAATCAATACATTCTTTCCGCGAAAGGAGGCTTTTTCCTTGACAGAATAGAAAAGGCCGCGACCTTCATATTGAACCAGCTCAGGATTTGGAAGTTTCTTGGGCTGGAAGGCGCCAACACCGGCGCAAATAACCACTGTTTTTCCGTTGTGGACTGCCTTGCCGGTGGTGAGCGCAAATACGCCATCTGGTCCCTTGACAATGGATTGGACGCGTTCACCAAGACAAAGTGCAGGCTTCCACATCATGGCTTGATCCACGAGGTTTTTGACCAGATCTATGCTCTGAATTTTTTGAAACCCCGGGACATCGTAGATCACTTTTTCCGGATACAGCGCGGTTAGCTGGCCCCCCGCATCCTCAAGCGCATCGATTATTTTTACGCTCATTTCGCGGAGGCCGCCGTAGAAAGCGCCAAACAATCCACTGGGACCCGCCCCAATAATGATGACGTCAGCAATGTCTCGTGTGTCAACCACTGTTTCCGTAGCCGCTGGTGAGGTGGCCGAGTTTGCAAAGGAAGGTTTGACGCTGGGGCTCGGCGATACGGGAGCAGTTGCTGAATCAATGGTCATAGATGGCAATTATAATGGGAGGGTTCAGGTTCGTTGGGTGATCGCGACAAGCCTAAAAAAGTTGTCGAGGAAAGTCCGGACTCCACAGGGCAGGGTGCTTGTTAACGACAAGGTGCGGGAAGCAATCGCTTTTTGCAACGGATAGTGCCACAGAAATAAACCGCCAGGCAACTGGCAAGGGTGAAAAGGTGCGGTAAGAGCGCACCGGCGGCTCAGTGATGGACCGGCCAGGTAAACCCCACCCGGAGCAATGCCAAAGCGCGCAGATGAGGCGGCCCGCTGATGCGCAGGTAGGCAGCTTGACGTTCGCAGTGATGCGCGACGCAGAGAGATGATCATCTTTAACGACAGAATCCGGCTTACAGATGAACCTGAACACTTCTACCACGCCCAGATGCGAGGAAGCTCAGCTAGATGCCACTGCCGTTTGGCAACACGGTTTGCCCGAGCACAGCATTCAGAAGTGCGCCTTCGTCGATCAGGGCTTCCCGAAGTGAGGAATTGAGCAGGGAGGTGTTGGTAAAGTTTACGCGTTTCAGGTTTGCCGCTCGTAAATTAGCCCCTACACAGTCGGCATCGGTCAGGTTTGCCGCGGTTAGTTGGGATTCGGTTAGGTTGGCATCGCGCAACTTTGACCATGACAAATTTGCCCTAATGAGGCTGGCGCGTTGCAAGAAGGCGCCGGTCAAATCTGCTCGCACACAATTTGCGTCGTCCAAGTTTGCATCGGTCAACTCTGCGCGCTTGAGTGTGACATCGGTTAAGTTTGCGCCCGTGAGGTGTGCCTGCGCCATTCGCGCACCGGTCAGGTTGGCACGGGCTAGATTTGCATTGGTTAGATCGGCTTGCATAAACTTGGCATCGGTCAAAAGGGCATCTTGCAGGTCTACGCCCGCCAATTCTGCTCCTGTAAACACGGCTTCACCTGCGCGGCACCGCGCCATGACCGCATCGGCAAAAATGCACGTAACCAGGATTGCCCCGGTGAAATCCGTGTTCAGCAGGGTGGCCTGCTCAAACGAAGCTCCCACGCAGTTGGCCTCACGCAATAACGCACCGGAAAGATTTGCCGCCTGCAAATCTGCACCGCGCAGATCCGCCTGGTCAAAGTTAAGGTTGCGCAGGTCAAGACCCGTCAGGTCGACGCCACTTAGGCGAACGGGTCCGCGGGCCAATAGCAGAATGACCTCGTGGCGGCTTAACTCCGCCATTGCTTGACGGAATCAAGAACGGCGCGGCCCATGCCTTCAAGCGCGACCTCGTCCTGGGGTGGGTGCATAAGACCCGCGCGTGCATCACGTAGTAAGCGCTCGAGTGGAAGCCGTCGGTCCAATCCGCTTGCACCCGCTGCTCGAAGTGCGAGGTCTGTTGAGACGACGCTGGCATTCGTGCACAAATACTTGGCGGCAGCGAGCTCTGCGGACATGTTTGGGCGGGCATCAGCGTCGTCATCCCAGCGTTTGGCCGCTGAATGCAACACGCTTCGCGCGGCACGCAGTGTGACGTCCATCTGACCAATAATGCGCTGAATGTGGGCAAGTGAGGCGATTGGCTTGCCAAGAGCCGTTGGAATGCGCTGGTGCGCATACGCGGCCAAACAGTTGAGGGCGGAAACGCCGATTCCAAGGTACGTAGCTGCGAATGCGCAGGTGCTCCACCCACTTGGCAGGGTGCCCGTATTTGTTTTGCCGGCCTCGCGTACTTCGACCAACCATTCGTTGGGGACGAATACCTCCGTCAATTCAACGTCGCAGCTGCCACTGGCCCGAAGTGCCAGCGCGTCCTTCCAATTGTCGTGAAGGCGAACGCCGGGAGCATCCCGCCGGACGCAAAACACACCTGTTTGTTCACCGAGTCGCGCCCACAAAATAAAATAAGTTAATGCTGGCGCCCAGGTGACCCAGCTTTTGCGGCCGGTTATGAGATATCCGCCGCTGACCGGGACCGCCAGCGTTGATGGCAGACCGCCACGAGATGGACTGCCCATGTCGGGCTCGCTGGCGACGTTGTTTACCCAGGCATTGTTCTTCACGATTTCCTTGCATAGCGCCGAAAAGTGCGCAGCGGACCATACGTTTTGCATGGCGAGGTTGCCAGTGGCATACCACTGCATGGCACAACCCAGCCCGGTGCTGGCATCGCCGATGCTGATTTCTTCCAGGGCCTTAACAGTTTGTAAAACGCCGGCACCCAACCCGCCTTCGCTGATAGGGATCGTCAGCGCCCCAAGACCGACTGCGTCGAGATCCGCCACGTTCTCAAATGCGAATGACCCATCGCGATCATGAGTGTCCGCACGGGTGGCAAACTTCGCTCCAAGTGCCCTGCACATTTCAACCGGGTTCGTTGCGCTCATAACCACACACTCATTTCGCACGTATTGTATTCGGCTCGAAAATGTCTCAAGATCGGCACGGATTGACCCGAAAATGACTCAAAATGTCTCACCTGCTTGTATGTTCCCTGCATGCCTGTGGACGACGTTGCGGGGTTCCTCCACCATTGGCCTGATTAGCGATATCTTTTGTGGACGATAGCACGCGATGAGAACAAAAGTTCTTAATTCGAGTTGAGTAGCGGTTTAGAGGCGCAGCGTAACCGATCGCGTGTTTACAGTCCAACGAGCGCGTGTGCCTGAGCAACGAACCGCTCCTGATTGCCCGTACTGATAAGCATAGTTTGCCCGCCACCGTCGTGATCGGCTTTTGAGTAAGTCCGCAAAACTTGCCTGGCGACTGCCGGGCCCGGATCAACTATTTGAATAGCCTTACCGCACACCTGCTCAATAAGTGGTCGGACAAACGGAAAATGGGTGCAACCCAGAACCAGCGCATCCATGCCCTGATAACGTAACGGACATAATTCGCGTTCCAGGATCGCGCGCGTAGCGGTCGATGTGAGTTCTGTTCGTTCAATGGCTTCGACCAATCCATCGCAAACGCGCTGCAAAACCGTAACGTCCTTGGCGTGGCGTTCAAGCAGACTTTGAAAGAGCTGTCCCTGGAATGTGGCCCTTGTTGCAATGACTCCGACGACCTTGGTTTTCGACAACTCACAAGCAGGTTTTAGGGCGGGTTCCATACCCACAAACTGCGTGTCTGGGTAAAGGTCCCGTACGTGGGTTAGGGCTGCGGCACTGGCGGTGTTGCAGGCTATTACGATCGTGGTTGCGCCAAGGGCCAGCAATTGGTCGACCACGGAGACACTTAAGCGACATAATTCGTCAAGAGAACGGTCTCCGTACGGCATGTGCGCTTGATCGGCGACATAGGTAAGGTCAGCAGCAGGTAACAGGCGGCGAATTTCTCGAAGGACGCTCAAGCCGCCGACGCCCGAGTCAAAGATACCAATCACGGTAGCAGGACTTTTGGGCTCACTTCGGCGTATACCGCCACCAGCTTGTCGACAATGCGCTGCCAACTGTAATCGGCGGCATAACATTCAGCCCGATGTCCCATTGTGCGGCGAAACGCTTCATCACCAAGCAGGAGTGCAATCTCATCGGCCAGGGCCATATGGTCGCGGGCCTCAAACAGCAAACCGGTTACCTCGTCGCGGACCAACTTGCTCAGTCCGCCTACATCGGACGCGATTACGGGCGTTCCACACGCCATGGCTTCGAGCGCGACCATGCCAAAGCTTTCGTAATGCGATGGCATCACCACGCAGTCCGCCGCGTTAAAGTAGTCATGGAGCGAATCCTGATTCTGAGCTCCTTCAAAGGTAATAACATCATCCAGATGCAGGTCTCGCCTTAGATTTATCAGCCGGGCCATTTCAGGGTTCGTTTTTTGACCTGCTTCGCTCGGGTCACCGCCAATGATGGCGACCTGTAGCATTTTGCATTCGAACCACTTCAACTCTCGTGTTCGAAGCTCCGCAATGGCTTGGAAAAGTGTATCAATGCCCTTCAGAGGTTCGATGCGGCCGGCGAATAAGATTAGCTTTACATTGACCGGCACGCCGATTGTTTGGCGTGCATAGCTTTGGGCGACGTGGTTAAACACGCTAATATCAACGCCAGGCGGGACAATTCGAATCCGACTGCTGCCGGCGCCATAGAGGTGAACCAGTTGACTCCATTCAACCTGGGTTGCGGCGGTAATTCGATCTGCACGTTCGCACAGGTGGCATTCCGCCTGAACACGGACATCGCTTTCCATGTCTTCAGGGCGCAAGGCAACCTGGTTCTTCAGCTCGGCAAGAGTGTGGAAGGTTTGTACAAACTTGGCGCCCCAGCAGGTTGTGAGCTGTTCCGCAGCCAAACCGCTCAACCAATAATGCGCATGCACTACGTCATAATTGGATGTCGCATCGGGGGGAGACGATCCTTTCAGAAGTCCACTTGTCGCTTCTGCATGGCTGAATTCGCACACTTGTTCAACAAATTCAGGCACGAATTTCCGTAATTCTGCTTTGGCTACGGCCGACGGTGGACCGGCGGATACGTGAATAACTCGTACACCCGGGGCAAGCACGTCATCCACCTGCTTTTGATCCGGGCTTGTTTTGCGGACATACACATCGACCAGGATGCCCCGACGCGCCATTTCGCGCGCCGTTTCGCGCACGAATACATTCATGCCACCCGTATCTTTACCACCCAATGTGGCAAGCGGCGAGGTGTGATAACTAATAAAGGCGACACGCATTGGCAACAATTAAATGACTTCTTGGGTTAGAAATCAGCTGACTCACCGGAATAGGCGCGTTCGAATAACTTTGTCAAATCTTCCTGATCCGGTTGCCTGGGTGATGTGAATAGTGCCGTATCTGACAGCGTGTTGTCCACCAGCATTGGCAACAGCTCATCAAATTTAGTACGACTCAAGCCCATACCGCCAAGCGACACCGGCTGACCCAGTTCAATCAACAAATTTCGGAGGCGCTTTGCAAGCGATCGGCCTGCGCCGGTTTCGCTTTCGGCTGGCGCGCCCAGATAGTTTTCGATTTCAGAATACCGTGAAACGTCGTCCTCATGGTCCACACGATTACTGCTATATTCGATGACATAAGACAGAAAGAGGGTGCATGCCAAGCCGTGCGGCATGTCCAGTGACGTCGCCGCTGACCATGCCATTGCCTGTGCCGTACCCGGCATGCTGTTTGCCTGTGCGAGCCCCGCCAACGTGGCAGCACTGCCAACTTTTTCACGGCTTGGCATGTCGCCGCTTGCGTGTGCCTGTGGAAGATATTCATATAGTTGCTTGATTGCAACAAGGCTCAGACCGTCGGACACCTCATTGCTCCAAGTAGAGGAAAACGCTTCGATGGCTTGCGCAAGCGCCTCCAGACCGGTATCGGCCGTTATGTCCGGTGACAAGGTGGCCGTCATCGTCGGGTCGGTAATGGCAAAGTCCGGCATGCAGGCAGGGTGACTCAGCGTTATGGTTCGCTCCGCAGACTCAACGTCAGCTGGAAGGTTTAACATAAACGAGCATGTAGCTTCTCCGCCAGCGCCCGCCGTTGTGGGTATGCAAATGAGGCGCGCACTTTCGCGAAGCGTGATCGGGTCAAGCGGGCTCATTTCCAACAGGTTAATGTCGGGGTTTTCAAACAGCACCCACATGGCCTTTGCGGAATCCAGCACGTTACCTCCACCAACGGCAACGATCCAGTCTGGATCAAACGCGGCCATGACTTCGGCGCCGGATTGGGCCGAGTCCAGATCCGACTTTGCATTTATCCGGTCGTAGACCTGAGTTTTCATGCCTGCGTGTTCAAGTTGTATCAGCACGGGGTCAACCAAATGGGCCTTGCGAACGGTTGAATCGGTTATGACAAATGCACGGCTGCCTCGCAGTTCGGCAAGATGCAGCAGCGAATCCTGGCCAAGTACGAGGGTGGGAGACCTAAAAAACCACATCTGATATTGTGCTTTACTCTTCAAGCGTCGAAATATCGCCTTCGGGCAGACCTTGTGCGCGGGACTTTAGCAGCCTGCGCATAATTTTCCCACTCCGGGTCTTTGGCAGTTTGTCGACAATTTCGACGCGCTCTGGTTTGGCTATTGGCCCAACCATGCGGGCAACATGGTTGCGCAATTCTTCAGCCAACTCGGGCGAAGCCATGACACCGGAGCGCAGCAAGACGTAGCCGTATATGGCGTTTCCGCGCACCTCATGGGGCAGGCCAATGACGGCCGCCTCGGCCACCGCCGGATGGCTGACGAGCGCACTTTCGATCTCGGCAGTTCCGAAGCGGTAGCCACTGACTTTAAGGACGTCATCTACACGACCGATTATCCAATAATAGCCGTCTGCATCCATTCGCGCACTGTCACCGGTAAAGTAGCGCCCCGGGAACCGCGACCAGTAAGTTTCTTTATACCGGTCGGGATCGCCATAAATTGTGCGGGCCATACCCGGCCAGGAGTTGAGGATGGTCAAAAACCCCTCTCCTTCCGCAGGCACTGGGGCGCCGGTTTCATCGACGATTTCGGCCTTGATTGTGAAGAACGGACGGGTGCCGCTACCCGGCTTTAGCGGTACAACCGGTGTTGGCGTAATCATAAATCCACCGGTTTCGGTCTGCCACCAGGTATCCATGATGGGACACCGGCTTCCCCCAATGTTCTCGTAGAACCACTTCCACGCCTCGGGATTAATCGGCTCACCGACCGAACCCAGGAGGCGCAGGCTGCTCAGATCGTGCTTTGCAGGATGCGCGGCACCAAAGCGCATAAGACCTCTTATTGCCGTAGGCGCAGTGTAAAGAATGGTCACGCCATATTTGGCAACAATACTCCACCAACGATCGGGTGCGGGATAGCTGGGGCCACCCTCATACATGACGCTGGTTGCACCGTTCATAAGTGGAGCGTACACGATGTAGCTGTGACCAGTGATCCAACCCGGATCCGCCGCGCACCAGAAACGGTCATCGTCTTGAATGTCAAAAACGTAGCGGAACGTGGTGTAGGTATAAACGCTGTAACCGCCGTGGGTATGGAGCAGCGCCTTGGGTTTGCCCGTGCTGCCAGATGTGTACAAAATGAACAATGGATCTTCCGAACCCATTTGCTCAGTGGCGCACACCGGGCTGGCTTTGGCCATTAATTCGTGCCACCAGTGATCGTGGCGACCTTCGGAATCGTACATGGTGACCGCACGCCCGGTCCGCTTATAGACCACAACATCAGTGACCGGGCAGGGCGGATCGGATATTAGCGCCCGGTCGCAAATCTCCTTGAGGTCGATATGCTTTCCGCTTACGAATGCGCCATCACAGGTTACCAACACCTTGCTGTTGGAATCAATAATGCGCCCGCGCAGGGCTGCATCCGAGAAGCCACCATAAACCACCGAGTGGATTGCGCCAATTTTGGCGCACGCCAGCATCGCGATCGGCAACTCAATTACGCGACCCATATAAATCGTCACGCGGTCCCCTTTGACGACACCCAAACCTTTGAGCACATTTGCAAACAGGCTTACTTCGCGGTGAAGCTCGCCGTAGCTCATAAAGCGCTCGGTTCCGTCCTCACCCTGCCAGATATATGCCAGCTTGTTCTTGCGATAAGTCACTTGGTGACGGTCAATTGCGTTGTGGACGATATTGCAAACGCCGCCAACAAACCATTTGAAGAATGGTTTGTTGGAATCATCCAGCGTTTGATCCCAATTGCGAAACCAGCCCAATTCTGCGGCACGCTCCTCCCAGAACTTGAGTGGGGCGGCGTCAGCTGCTGCATTGGTTGCATCCCAATCAGTTATGCGGGCACGGGCCCGAACCAAAGCCGAGGGTTGATAGACAATTGAATGATCGGTCGCGGATTTGGATGGCGTGTCAGACATACTTGATCCTTTCTTGGTGGAACATTATTTTATGTTGGGTCCAACCCCGAAAAGTTGGAGCAGTTAAAGGTGATTCTACTTGCGCATGCGGCCGGGCGCAATTGGTGCGTCCAATGAGTTGTAAATCGCGATGGTGCGTTCGGCAATCTGGCGCATGGTGAAGCTTTCCCGTACTCGAGTGCGCCCACGCTCCTGCAGCGTGTGCGCCAACGGTGCGTTTGTCGAGAGTTGCTCCAGCTGGGTGCGCAGAGATAAGGGATCACCTTCCTCGAACTGCAGACCGGCCGTAGCGCCGATCAAATTTGGAATTTCCCCGCTTCGCGCGCCTATGACGGGAACGCCGCAAGCCATCGCTTCGATCAGCACCCTCCCAAACTGTTCCTTCCAGTTTGGGAGGGTGCGACTTGGCAGTATCAATGTATCCAGAGTTGCGTAAAACTCGGGCATTTTTTCCGAAGGCAATGCGGAAGAGAACGACACACGATCGGCACATCCAAGGGTGGCTGCAAGGGAGCCCAGCGCATGCCGTTCTGGTCCATCTCCGACAATTTTGACAAAAACGCCAGGCAGTTTTGAAACTGCTTGCAAGAGAAGGTCGACGCCCTTTTCAGGAACGAGCCTGCCTGCAAAGCCTGCCACGAAAAGCCCTTTGGCAGCAGGATCTGGGCGGTGCCCGGTATCAAGCCAGTGTTCATCGACGCCAAATTGGGGTAGAACATGGATTGGCAACATTGCACCTTTCGCGCGCATTACTGCAGCGGCGTCGTTATTGCCCGCAATTGCGGCGTCGCAGTTCTTATACGCATATTGCTCCATCCAACTAAACGGTGGCGGGTAATTATGGTAGATATTTTGCCAACTGAAGAAGATCGTCCGCGCATGAATAGCGTGTGCATCACGAAGCGCAAGGTAGGTGGCCAGGTTGTATGGCTCCTCATCAACGTGAACCACAAGATCCGATTGCGGTGATAAGGATGACAGTGCCGATCGAAATCCAGGATAGTAATGCAGGTGATAACTGCCACTAAAGCGCAAGCCGAGTTGGGTTACTTCATAGCCCGCATCGTTACCATATTCGAAGGTTTGATGGCCCCACGTGGTTGGTACAAAGGCAGAAAGGTGGGCCACCAGCGGGGCCATATATTTTAGTTTTTTTCTATAGGCGGCCGAAATCAGCGCCTTGGAGAGCATTGCTACTTGCATCGCTATGGTGATGATACGTGAAGCTTGAGCCCCGAAGCGGCGTCAGCCAAACCGGTGCAGGTTTTTGCCCGTTATATTGCCAGTGGGGAGCTCGATGCAGAGAAGTGTCAGGCATAGAATTGGACGTGAATTGAATACGCACCAGCAACAGGACCCGGTATTGCAGCCGCAGGCGGTTCACCTGTCACAAGATTGGCCAGTTATTGGCCACACCTGGGCCGCAAAAAGGCTGAGTCGGGCGATTGAATTCAATACGCTGGCTCAGAGTATTTTGCTTGTCGGGGCCCATTCAATTGGCAAAACCACACTGGCACTGGCACTGGCGCGTGTGTTGCTGGCCTTACCTAGTGGGGACCGCGTGCGCGTAAACAAGCTGGTGGATGAGAATCGCCATCCGGATCTTTCCTGGATACGCCCGGATGGCGGTATCATCAAAGTTGAGCCCATTCGCGAATTGTTGCATACGCTAGCTCTGTTTCCAGTTGAAAGCGCTTACCGGGTTGCGATCATTGAACGTGCGGATTTGCTGCATGACGCGGCTAAGAATGCATTTCTGAAGACGTTGGAGGAGCCAAATCCAGCGGTGGTACTTGTGTTGACGGCGCCAAGCGTTGAGAGTGTATTGCCAACCATGGCGTCTCGATGCCAGGTTATGACGCTGCGGTCCCCAGCACAGGCGCTCATTGAACATGAGCTCGTTCGGCGTGGCGCACCGCAGAGCGACGCGGAACGGTTGGCCAAGCTGGCGAATAGGCGAATTGGTTGGGCCATTGCCGCGCAACGTGACAACGACATGCTCTCAAACCGCCTCGAGCAATTGCGAGCGTTTGTGACTGCACTTAACGCTGACATGACGGGTCGGTTTGCATATGCCGAGCAGATGGCGAAGCAAGACCGCGATGTCATTGGCGATCAACTCGAACAGATAATGTTTATGTGGCGAGATGCGATGCGCCAAGGACTTGTTTCGGCATTGCAAGCTTTCGCCGCTATGGGTGCCGTGGCGTCCGCCAAGTCTCGCATTGAGCGGGATTTAAACATACGTCTTGCACTGGATGTCATGATGTTTGACATTCCAACCGGCATCACTTTACAAGCTTTGTAATTGGGTTGTAATCACCTTTCCATATCGGTAAATCTGGAAGGGGGGCGTTTGCGCCAAACCATTTGCGATACAGTTTGGCATAGGTGCCGTCCTTAATTGTGTCCTGCACCGTCATGTTGACGAGGTCCCGTAGTTCGCTGGAATTTTCAGGCAGCGCAAACCCGATGGGAGAACGTATCGATACCGTTCGAGTGATTCCATTGACTGGCAAAAACGTTGGCTCGGACAGGGTTAACCCGGTCCCAGCAAGCCGACCCTGATCGATTGCTCCAACGGCGAGGTTAATTTTGTCACCAAGCAGCATGGCGGAAAGTTGGGCGGCAGGAACTGGAACAAACTGGACTGCGGCATCTGCACCGAACCACCGTTTGGATAGTTCACGAGACAGATCGATTTCGAAACCGACCGGCTGATTCTTTGCGTCGACCGCAACCAACCCATCGTTGCCGGCGATAAAACCAATACGTGCTGTGCGAGCAAGACGAAGGCTTGTCAATGAGTCTGAAATGGTGCGCCGAGCGGACAAGGTTGCAATGTTTGTGTCTTCAATTGCCGGATCCAAACGCGGCAACGTTGGAGGTGTTTGCCACCACTTGGCATAAATGGACGAAAACGTGCCATCGCGCATCAAATTTGCTAGCGTCGCATCAACGAGCTTGCTCCAAGCGGAATCATTTTCAGGAATCATTATTGCGACAGAGTTACGCTGGATAACTTGCAGAATTTGAAACTGCGGGTCTTTTAATACCTCAAGGCGCAGCCTGCGCAAATTACCGGCGACTCCAACGGCTTTGCCGGCTTTAAGGTCCTGGACAGCTCGCTCGTACGAGGTATTACTCAGGAGGGTTGTCGTTATGTTGGCGATAATCTGGGCAGTTCGCACTGCATCCAGTGTCGGGAAGTCGACGTATTCAAGTGTTTGACGGGACAAAGATTTCAGGTCTTTAAACGCGTTTGCACGTGTCAGGATGGCTTCGCCATCTTCAAAATACTGCAACCCAAAATCGGCGCCATCCTCGGCATCGCGTGTGTGCACCAATCCACCCAGGGCCAAATCAATCTGGCGCAGGCGAATTTTTTCGGGTGCGCTGGCGTTGGTCACCTGCACAAACTCGATTAACTTGCCACTGCCCAGCCATCGGCGGGCCATTTCGCGGGCAATATCAATATCCATGCCTTCGAGCTCGCCAGATTCGTTGACGCTGCTCAAAGGTGGGGCGTCGAACCGTACTCCGACGCGTATCGTACTACGCTGTCGCACCAGCTCCGCCGTTGTGACTCCCATGGGCGGCGCCGTAACCTGCTTCAGCTGTCGAATGGGGGCGGCCGTCGCAGCACCAGGCAGCAGGCGATCGACCGGGATCGCGTCTACCAATGCCTGCGGAATGCTTGAGCAAGCAGAGAGTGCGATCGCTGCAACCAGGGCCAGTAATCGTGTTAGCGTCTTTCGCGTATGGATGGTTTGGCGCACCCTATTCCGCACTTTCAATTTTGCCCTGTGCACAGGCAAAGAACTCGCCACTTAACTTCTGAGCGACACTGCCCATCAATCTATTTGCAACCAACGCAATGGCACCATTGATACTAACGTCGGCTACCCAATGCAGATCCGTCGTGGAGGCGCTTGTGGCGCTTAAGGTAAGGTCGGCGGAAACGTTGGCACCACTGCCTGGGGCCTTTCCAGTCGCCTTGATACGCGCGTATTCGTTCAAGCGCTTTTCTACGAACTCGACATCTGTATTAAACGAGGCTTTTATGGCACCAAAACCAACGCCAACCACAATGCGAAACTTTTTACCGGGCTCAAGCTCCTCGAGTTTCTCGACGCCCGGAGCGCATTGACTGACAAAATTGGCGTCGGTGAAGTATGCGTAGACTTTTTCCCGCGAAGCGGCGATGTGTTGGGTGCCTTCAAGTTTCATTGTTACAAGTATAAGGGTGGGATGATCCACACCCGCCATACCTGTTATAATTTGATGCGCAGTGCGGGCCTGTAGCGCAGTTGGGAGCGCGTCTCAATGGCATTGAGAAGGTCAGGGGTTCAAATCCCCTCAGGTCCATACAATTTAATTGCACATCCGTGACCCGAAGTAGTAAGTCATGTGCCCAGCGAGTGGGGAAGGCGAGGTGTGAGCCCCATAGTACGGAATTGCACACCGGTAAGACTGAACTCGTCGGCGAGGTGGGCCGGAGGCGACTGATTCGCCAGAAATAAGGTGAAGCCACGCATCTGAGGCTTCGCAAATCAGGGTGGTACCACGAACGCCACTCGTCCCTGAGCTAAGGGACGAGTGGCGTTTTTTATTTTTCCAAATGGCACACAAATACATTCCGCAAGAAATTGAACCAAAATGGCAGGCCCGGTGGAAGGCGGATGACCTCTATCGAACGCCCGACCCCACCAATGGCAAACCCAAGCAGTACGTCCTTGACATGTATCCATATCCGTCCGGCGACGGATTGAGTGTGGGGCACGCCAGAAATTACTGTGCCACAGATGTATTTGCCCGTTATTTCCGGATGAAAGGATTCAACGTGCTGCATCCAATGGGGTTCGACGCATTTGGGTTGCCAACCGAAAACGCAGCGATAAAGTTCAAGCTGAATCCGCATGAACTTAATGAACGGTTTACGACCAATTTTCGCCGGCAAATGGATCTGCTTGGTCTGAGCTATGACTGGAGCCTGGTACTTAACACGGCCACACCCGAGTTTTATAAGTGGACGCAGTGGATTTTCCTGAGGTTCTTTAATTCGTGGTACGACCCGAGGCTGGATAAGGCGGTTCCAATTGACAAGCTGGAGGAGGAACTGGCGATTTCCGGCAGTACGGCATTCCATGATGTGAGTGAACGCTCGCCACTCAAGTATCCGTTGATCTCGGCAGAAGAATGGCGGGCCATGTCACGCAAGCAACGGAATGCCACTCTGATGTCATTTCGCCTCGCTTATCGCGGGAACAGCACCGTGAACTGGGACCCAGTGGACAAAGTGGTCGTGGCGAATGAGGAAGTGGAAAATGGTCGCGCCTGGCGCAGTGGCGCATTGGTTGAGAAGAAAGTCATGCGCCAGTGGTATTTCCGAATCACGGCGTACGCTGATCGACTGGTACACGACCTGGAATTGTTGGATTGGCCAAATAAGATTGTGTTGATGCAGCGGAATTGGGTGGGCCGATCGGAGGGCGCAGAGGTCCACTTTGACCTGGCTGTGCCAAATGCGCCGGTTGCAGCCAATCCGGCAAGTTATACGGAATCGATCGAGGTTTTTACAACGCGACCAGACACATTGTGGGGCGCTACATTCATGGTGCTTTCACCAGAACATCCTTTGGTTGCGGTGATTACGACGCAAGGTCGTTTGCATGAGGTGGAACAGTACGTTATCGCATCAAAAGCCAAAACTGACGACGAACGAACCGCTGAAAACAAGGATAAGACCGGTGTGTTTACTGGCGCCTTCGCCATTAATCCGGCAAATGACAGTCGCATTCCGATTTGGATTGCCGATTACGTTCTGACGGGTTATGGCACGGGGGCTATCATGGCCGTACCATGGGGCGATCAGCGGGACTGGGAGTTTGCCAAAAAATATCATCTTCCGATCATCCCCGTTGTCTATCCAAATGGCGAACTCAATATGCATGGAACGCCGCGTTCAGCGGAGATTACGCAGCCTCTGATTGATGCGCTTGTAGCCAAAACAGAACAAGCTGTTGATGGAGAGGGGGTCATGATTAATAGCGGGCCGCTGAATGGCATGCGCTCCCAGGACGCAATTGCTGCCGCAACCGCTATTCTGACGACGGCGAAGCACGGGCGAGCGCGGGTGAATTATCGGCTCCGGGATTGGCTAATCAGTCGGCAGCGGTATTGGGGAACGCCAATTCCCATCATTCACACGGACGATGGCGAGGTGTTGCTGGATGAAGCTCAACTCCCTCTCGAGTTGCCTAATGTGCAGAGTTATGAGGCAACGGCCACGGGAGAGTCACCTCTGGCCACGATTTCCGAATGGGTAAACACTCCAACCGGGCGGAGGGAAACCGACACCATGGCCACATGGGCCTGCAGCTCGTGGTATTTCCTGCGGTTTATGGATCGGTTTAACGACCAGATGCCATTTTCAAAAGAGGCCGCGAATGAGTGGGGGCCGGTTGATACCTACGTCGGCGGCGCCGAGCATGCCGTTTTGCATCTTTTGTATGCGCGCATGTGGATGAAGGTCATGTTCGACCTGGGCTATGCCTCATACACTGAGCCATTCCGAACGCTGCGAAATCAGGGGATGATTCTTGGTGCCGAGCCTGTCGTTGATCCCGCGACCGGTAAGGAACGATTCGAGAAGATGAGCAAAAGCAAAGGCAATGTGATTGCGCCTGACGGTGTTGTGGCAGAAGACGGCGCCGATGCGTTGCGCGGGTTTGAATTGTTTATCAGTGACTTTACCCAGCAAGTGCCATGGAATACAAAGGGAGTGCCCGGCGTTCGGCGCTGGCTTGAACGCGTTTGGCGGCTTGTTCTTAATGTGGATGATGAAGGCGAGCCCGCACGAGATATTGGCCTGACAAAAGTTTCAAACAGCAAGGACGGAGACCTGATGAGTGAGCGCGAGCTGCGACGCATTACGCATCACACAATCGCCAAGGTTGGACACGACATTGAGTCGTTTGCGTTTAACACGGTTATCAGCGCGCTTATGGAGTTTACAAACGCGCTGGGCAGGGCGCGTGAAGCGGGTCTGCGTGGCTCCCATCAATGGATGGAAAGCGTGGACGCCATGGTGCGGATGGTTGCACCAGTCGCGCCACACATGGCCGAGGAAATGTGGGAGGCCATGGGACACCCTTATTCCATCCATCAACAATCGTGGCCGATTGTTGATCAAAGCGCACTAGTTCAAGATCACATCACAATTGTCGTACAGGTTCAAGGGAAAATTCGTGATCGGATCACGGTTATGGCAAATACGTCCGATGACAGCATTAAGGCGCTCGCGCTCGGGACCGAAGGCGCGAAAAAGTTTATGGGTGCCCAGACAGGCAAACAAGTCGTTTATGTGAAGGGCCGACTTGTAAACATCGTGCTTTAGCCTGGGTGCAAACGGAGCGGTGCCGCGGTAAGCGGCACCGCTCTAACGCTTAGTAAGCGTAAATGACTCACCGGATGCGAATTGGCGAATTTCGCTCCCGCGATAAACGCTGGCGACCCCGGCGCCCAGCACGTGCCAGTCTTCGCCCTCCTGAATAATGCCAGTCTGTTCATCCAGGCCGATAAGAGTGGCCATCGGAATTACGGTGCGGACGCGGTTTGCCCAGCGGGAGCCAATCTGATCATGGCTGGGGAGCAGGCAAATTTTCTGGATAAAGCCCAGACCCTTCTGCGAGCGCTGGCTGATATTGTCGAAATATGGATCACTCATAACCACGGCACCGGCACTGCTTCCGGCAATCACGGCGCCGTTTTCATACGCATCCTGCATGGCCTCGTGCGCCGAGCTGGCGCGCAGGACCTGGGCCAAATAGGCGGCATTGCCACTTGGCAGGTAAATTAGTTTTGCCTCACGCAAAGCCTTGCGGTTTGTCAGGCTTTCAGCACTATCCCGGTCAATGATGGGAAGTACTTCCACATTGGTTGCGCCCAGCGAGTGAAACCAAGCCAGTGCGTTTTGACCAACCTGATCCTGTCTTTGATCGGCGGCAGCGGCAGTCGGAAGGACCATTATTTTCACGTCCGGCCCGCCGGCCAGCTCAATTGCGCGGTTGTCAGAATCAGCCATCCGGCCACTAAATTCCGCACCGCCTTGTAAAAGTATGTAACCCATAACGAGGGCGCATGAGTGTCGAACTCACCGCAGCCTGCCATGCAGCCTGCCACTGGTTTTGAAGACCAGGACGCCCACCGGGACGTTTCCACCCTCCACAGTCAGCGCGTATACTAACACGCCATGGCGAAGAAAGCGACACAGCAAAGCACGGAATTGGAGCAGCCTGGTGAAGAACCCGTGTCGTTTGAAGCAGCCTTGCGCGAATTGGAATCAATCGTCACACAGATGGAATCCGGCGAGATGACACTTGAAATTTCGCTTGCCTTACATGAACGTGGACGCGTGCTAGTTTCCACCTGTAATACATACCTCGAACAGGTTGATTTAAGAGTCCGGCAGCTGCTGCCAGAATCGATATGATGACGACTGACCATGGCGATCTTACGGGTAGCACGGTGCGTTTGGTTCCCATGAGTCTGGATCATTCGGATAGGCTGTTGCCCCATGCGCTTGAGCCCGAAATTTGGCAATTTATGCCGTATGGAAACGTGACCACGTTGGATCATCTTCGCGCGACCATGAACGACTTGTTGACCAGGCAACTGCGTGGCACCGATCTGTGCTATACGGTTTGGCATTTGTCCGAGGATCAACCAATAGGACTTACGCGGTATATTGCGATTGACAGGGCTAATTTCAGTGTCGAGATTGGAGGAACTTGGTATGGCGCGCCGTATCGACGCAGCAGGGTAAATACTGAGAGTAAATTCTTGTTGTTGTCCAATGCGTTTGAAGGCTTTGGCTGTCAACGCGTGCAGATTCAATCAGATGTTCGGAATGAGCGCAGTCAGCGGGCCATTGAACGCTTGGGCGCCATGCGAGAAGGCGTTATGCGAAAGAATAAACGCATGCCCGATGGCTTTGAGCGCTCGTCGGTCATGTATTCGATTGTTGATGACGACTGGCCGAGTGTAAAACAAAAATTGACTGCACTGCTGGGGAATAGCTAAAGCCGGCCTGTGTACGGATTTGACATCTAGCAACCTTGTGCTGCTTGTTAGATCGTAACCGAGTTATCACGGTGATAGCCTATGGCATGCAATACAAGTGACAGCCCGACGTAGTAGACCGGACCAATAAGAGAAACCCACAAAATGATTGGGCTTATCTTTGAGATGTTGACGACCATATATAGCGCTGCAAGAATCCATAGACTGCTAATTGCGATATTGAGCGGCTTTAGTACCGGCGTCTTGGATGGATACAGATATTTGACCGGCACAAAGACCGTGATGGCAAAGAAAAGCAATATCAATACATTGAGCCATTGTGGCGCCTGAAAGAAGAAAAGATAGAGTACGAGCACATTCCAATAGTTTGGAAACCCGGTAAAGAAGCCGTCGTCTGTTTTGGCATGATCCATGCAAAAGCCATATGCGGCGGCAAGCAGCACGAAACCCAACAGTGGGACATAGGGCCAGCCGACCAGACCAAAGCGGTAACAAGCAAAAATGGGGATAAGCGCGTAATTGATATAGTCGGTTATATCGTCCAGTTTCCGTCCATCGAATCGAGGCACGGCTTCCCAAACTTTGAATTTTCTGGCCAACATGCCGTCAGTGCTGTCTATGATGAGGGCGACGCCCAGCCATCCAAACGTCATTTGTGCATTGCCATCAAGCACGCCGATCATGGCGTATAGGGCGCAAAACAGGCCCAATGCTGTGTAGAGATGGACCATCCAAGATCGGACAATTAGTCTGTTCATATCGAAATAGTTGGAAACTCACACGATTCGGGCATAGCTTCCTTTTTGGGTTTTAATCACCTCTATTCTGGCAGGGAAAGCGTCTTTAAGCTCCTCAATGTGTGTAATAACGAAAATTCGTTCGAAATCGGGTTCGATTACGCGAATTGCCTCAATGAGTTTCTCACGCCCCTGGGCATCCTGTGTTCCAAAGCCTTCATCGATAAACAACGTTTGAAGCTTTGCACCCTGACGATGCGCCAAGAGTTTGCTAAGTGCAATCCGAATTGCAAAGTTGATTCGAAATGCCTCACCGCCACTAAACATTTCGTAAGGTCGTTCACCCAGTTCGTCCTCAATTCGAATTTCCAGGGTCTCGGTTACTTCGTTTGACTTGTTGAGGCGCTGCGTTTCAAAATGCACGCGCATGCGCCCGTTCATGCGTGCGAGCAAGGCATTTGCCGTTGCCTCGATCTCCGGAAGGACTACCTCAATAATCATGGCTGGCACACCATTTCTACCGAATGCCTCACGAAGCTCCTTTATCAAGGCGCGGTCCCTCTCGAGCTGCCGAAGATCGTCCCGAGCCAATTCAAGCGTAGATTTCAACGCATGACAGGCATTCACTCTCTGGTGAGCTGCACCTACTTTCCGGCTGATCGTGAACAAATCCGTCCGTATGCGGGCAAGATCAGTGGCGATGGCGGATTCATTGACCCGTGCAAGCTCTATTTCAGCCACCTCGTTCTTAAGCGTAACGAGTCCAGCATGTTCAATTGAAATTAGTTCACCCTGGCGCCGAAGCTGGGCCTCAAGAGCGTCTATGTTGCCCTGTTCCTGAACCAGACCGAACTCTGCGCGATCCAATCTCGACTTTAGCATTGCGAACGGCTGCAAAGACGGGATTATTTGGTCTCGAATTTTGGAATGTTCAGCCCCGTCATAGCCCAGATTGGCAAGCTCGGCGTGAACGCCCGCAAGTTGGGCTTGTGCCTCATGTGCATAGTCGGCAGCATCGAGAATGCGTTGGCGCCCGGCCAAGACTTCTTGTGCTGACGGGAGCTCAAGCATCGCTTGCTCGGCTGCCATCACGCGTACTTGAGCGGCAGAACTGTCGCGTTGTAACTTGCTTCGCCCCACAAGCCTGCCATCGATTTCGCGTATGCGAATTTCAAGACGCTGACGGCGTTCTTGTCCCGAGGCAATTGCGTCGTCATTGCCACGGTGGCTGTCACCAAGCTGTTTGCCGGCGGTTTGCATTTCCGCCAACAACCGGGCGCGGCTTGGTTCATCAAGCTCCCGTCCACATGAATCGCAGACCGCACCTGCCGATCTGAGTGCTTCCATCCTGCTCTTTATCACGAGCATTTCCCGTTTAAGCTGGCGATTTTGTTCATTATTAGCCGCAAGGCTTTCGCGTATATCCGAAATCTCAATCAGGGATTGGTCGCGCTCGGTGGCAAGTGCCGATAGGACGTTTTCAACGGCAAGCATGTCCGCCAAAGCTGGTCTCTCGCGCAGCGAATCTGCAACTGCTGACAATCGTTCGACCACCCGGTCGGCTTCGTCGCGGGCTCGCTCAACGGACTGTCGCTGTTGGGCGATGGAATTTTCGGCCGCGGTTTTGCGCGCGTTTAACGAAACCAAACTGCTCACCTTTAGGTTTAGCTCATCGTTCAACGCCCGCGTGCGCTCCAGATCCATGTAGCCCTGTTCGATTCGCGCGCGATCAGAACGTGCATTTTCAAAATCTGTGCGGGTCGCAATATGCGTTGAGAGTCGGGCCGCCATTCGATTTTGTTCGCCAGCGGCAACCGTAATCCGCTCGTGAGTCTGGGTGATCTGTCGGTGCACCTGGGTCCAGCGTTCACGAAGCTTCTCCATTCGAGTGTGTTGGTCCTGAAGATGCTCAAATTGCAGCTCCATTTCGGTCTGCGCACTCGCAATCAGTTGCAGTTCACGCTCGTACTCGGGGAGCCGTAAGAGTTCAGCCTCCTGTACAGCGCATTCCGCACGTTTGATGCGCTCTGCTTCCTCGAGCTTGTCGGCGCGTGTCTTGGCCCTGATGTCATAAACCTGCCAAGTATCAAGACTGAGTATCTCGGCAAGCAGAGTCTTGCGTTCCGCAGGCGTTTTTATCGCGAACTCGTCGGCGCGACCTTGTTTGAGATATGCAGAGTTAATAAACGTGTCATAGCTCAAATTGAGGAGTGCTTGAATTCGCGCATCCGTCTCGCGCTGCCTCGGTTCACTTAGGCTGCGCCAAGTTCCGCTTTCACCGATAAACAAGTCGACCGATCCACTTGAAAGTGGTTGCCGGGCTCGTCCGGTCGCCCGACCGAGTTTCCGCGTGCGCACCACTTGGTAGGTGTTGGGCCCTTCACGAAACGTGAGTGCTACCCGCATTTCCTGTTCTTCCTGTGAAATGAGCGCATCATCGCTTCGTGCGCGCGCCTGCCCCCAAAGTGCAAACGTGATGCCATCCAGAATGGTGCTTTTTCCAGCGCCATTCTCGCCCGTCAGCACGACTGTATGAAGACCCGACAAATCAAGCGGATCGCTGTCGCGATACGCCATAAAGTTCTTAAGTTCCAGGCGAATAGGGATCATGGCAGGTCCGTCCACTCATGGTCCATGCGACCATCGGGAAACAGGTGAAGTTTGCCTATGCTGCGGGGGGCCAATCCACCTTCCGCGCCAACAACCGCGCCCGGATTGAAATATAGCGTGCCGGCCCGAGTCAATGCCAATCGCGCGTGTGTGTGACCAAAAATTACGAGGCTGGCTGTCCCGGGTTTGTAGTTGGCAAGGCGGTTTACGATCTCGACATTTGCCATTTGCAAGGTGCGGCCGCGGACTGGTAAACCCAGTTTTCCCACGCCAAATCGGGCGGCAACGTTTACCTTGTCAATGAACGTATGTCTGAAGTTCCAATGCCCGTGGGTCATCCAAATGTGGTGTGATCCGGCGATAACTGACAACTGGCGCGGCATATCAAGGTCGTGAGTGCCACTCGCGTAGGTCCAATGAATGTTGCCCGCTACTGCGTGGGTTGGCGCCAGGGCGCGCAGTGCAACCAAAATGTCTGGATCCTCCAGGTCGCCGGCATGCAGGATAAGGTTGCAGTCGGAAAACCATTCTGAAACCTTGGTTGGCATTGTCGCCTGGCGGAAGGGTATATGTGAATCAGAAAGCACGCCGACTGTGATTGCACCTCCGACAGTGGCGTTCTGATTGGCAAATAAATGTGAATAGTCGAATGTCTGGATTGAAGTCACGTTCACCGAACCCTGTGTAGCGCCCGGCATCATATATCATCGCATGAGGTGCAAGCCGCAAGGTAAAACAATGAACATTCTCGATCAGATTCTTTTGCATAAGGCAGAAGTGGAACTGCCGGACAGGCGTAAACGCGTCCCATTGAGCGCCATGCGCCGGCTGGCAAGCGAGGCGGTGGAACCGCGAGACTTCTCCTCTGCAATTTGTGATTCCGACGGTGTTGTCGCGCTTATCGCCGAGGTGAAGCGGGCGTCACCAAGCAAGGGAGACCTGGTGGCCGGCGAGCAGTTTGACCCTGCGGCGTATGCCCGCGATTACCAGCAGGGCGGGGCCCATGCCATTAGCGTGCTTACCGATGAACGATTTTTCCGCGGGCACTTGTCGTATGTGAGCCTGGTCAAGGCCGCCGTACGTTTGCCCATTTTGCGAAAGGACTTCATCATCGACGAATATCAGTTACACGAAGCGCGCGCAGCGGGCGCAGACGCGGTACTGCTAATTGTTGCGGCACTGGATGACAGCATGCTGGCCGACTTTTCCCAATGTGCGCAATCTCTTGGGCTGGCGACGCTTGTGGAGGTGCATGATGAGGTTGAATCGGCGCGTGCGTTGAAATGCGGTGCAGAAATCATCGGGATCAACAACCGAGACCTCAAAACATTTACCGTTGATCTTGAAACGACCGGTCGCTGCGCCCGGGTTCTTATCAATAATGCACGGCACCTTAAATGCATCGTCAGCGAAAGCGGGATATATACGCCGGAAGATGTGCAACTGGTGGGCAACTTTGGCGCCGGCGCCGTGTTGGTAGGTGAAAGCCTAATAGTTAGTAAGCAAAGGATTCAGGATGTAAAGGGTATCAGCCATGTGCGCAAGGCACACAAGGATTAACCGTTCGGCAAATCTAGAGGCGACGGCGCCTGCCCGAGCCAAACCGGGTGATGAAATAGGTAGGCTGGAGTAACGCCTGAGCTGCGGCCGCGATATATGTAAAGGCCGCAGCGTTGAGAACCTGGCGGGCGCCGGCCAATTCGTCACCTGCCCAAAAAGCCGGACTCCTCCAACGTGAGCGGCAACACCCGTGATCCCACTGCGTGTGCCAATCGCCGAATACTTTATATATGTCAACCGAACGTGCCGTTGTGCCCACATGGCAAATAGCAGTCCCGGAAGCAAAAAAAGGAAATACAGCGGATCAAAAAATGGCAAAACTATCGTCGTTTTGCTGACCTACCGACGGCCATTAATCCGGCTGTGGATCGCATACCGTTGCAGCTTACGAGTTTATCGTTTGGAATTTATTGGATTTTCGCCGCGAATGTCTCGTACAATTCCCATCATGTCTTCTGACAGGCTGTATCACATCGGTTTTGGTCGCAACGACCTGGGTTCACAGCCCCCAACACTGGCATTTCTAAGTGGTGACCCGAACAGGGCGACAACCATCGCCCAAAAGTATTGCACGGAGCCGAAGATACTTTCGGAGTATCGCGGGCTTAACAGCTATCAGTGCACGTTGGCAAATGGCCGGTCTGTCATTTCCGCTACAAGCGGCATGGGAGCGCCTTCACTAAGTATCGTCGTTAATGAATTGTTTCAGGCGGGTATTCGAACGATTATAAGAATTGGGACATGCGGTAGTATTCAGGCCGATGTTCACGCCGGTGACGTCGTAATCAGTTATGCGGCACTTTGCCGGCAGGGAGCAGCAAACGACGTTGCTCCCGTTGATTATCCGGCGGCTGCTGACCCGTTTTTGACCGTTGCCCTGGCGAATTCGGCCATAAGACTGGGCGTGCCCCATAAAGTGGGTATAACTGCCAGCGTTGACACCTTCTTCGAGGGCCAGGAGCGATCCAGTTCATCCGCAAACCCACATTTATTGCGCCACTTGCAGGGTCAGACAGACGAGTTCCGGGCATTAAACATTGTCAACTATGAAATGGAAGCCGGCACATTATTCAAAATGGCGGGGGTCTACAGTTTTCGAGCGGCTTGTATTTGCGGCGTGGTTGCACAACGAACCGAAAGCGAGCACGTAGTTGTGGAACAACGCGCGTCTGCGGTTGATCGGGCGATCCAGATTGCGCTTGACGCTGCCGGTCAGTTTGCCTAACCCAATATCGCCGCGATACAATCGTGCTCTCCTGGCTGCACCAGGGATGATGCATGACTGACGCTACTACTACGGTATCACCCCAAAGCACTGCACAAATTCTGGCCCGGATGCGCTGGATTATTGTGCTTGCGTGTCTTTCCATAACGACTGTAATTGCTGGACTTCCAATTTATTCCGGTCAGTTTCAAACAACTGGACTGGAAATTGGTGGGTTATATGCCACCAGTGCGCTTATGGCCGCAGTGTCGCGGCCTTTGTTCGGTAGATTGCTTGATCGTGTTGGTCGAAAGCCCGTATTGTTGACCGGAATATGTTTCATGATCGTATCCCTGGTCATGTTTGCCCTAAGTAATGGGAAGCTGGGTCTGTTTTTCGCCCAGTTTTTACACGGGTTGGGCTTGGGCACCATACTGTTGGCCGCATACACCATCACCTACGATCTTGCGAACGACAGTGGCAGGGGAAGCAGTTTTGGGTTGACGGAAGAATCACAGTATCGCGGCGGTATCTGGGGCGCGATTCTGCTCCTGCCAATTCTGCTTTCCAGCGGTTGGGATCCGCAGGGTGAGCTGCACATTACCAGGAATGTTTGGATTTATGGATTTGCACTGTATGGCGTTGGCGCCGTAGCCAGTCTGGTCCTGGCCTGGATGTTAATTCCTGAGACCATGCCCAAATCTGGGACGGTTGGAGCTTCCTCCGACCGATTAAGTTTTCGAGACCACAAATTGAACATTATTTTGGTAGTGGTTCTTTTGACCAGCGCGTCGGCATATTCGATACAGCCATTTATCCTGACATTTATTGAACGATTTGTAACTTCCAACGTCACCTGGATTGGTTTGGCCTATGTGCCCGGCGCCATCGTAAGTGGACTCGCGCCAAGCCGTTTTGGGGGGTTAAGCGATCGGGTGGGGCGGAAGCCGCCCATGATTGTGGCTCTATCTGTGAGCGCGGCCATATCGTTGGCACTGGTGGCATTTAGTTTCCTTGGAGGCTGGACGGTACAAGCCAAGCTCGCTGTATTTGCGGCGTTTGGGCTGATTGAGGCATTGGCATACGCGGCGAGCATTCCCGCCGAACAAGCTCTGGTGGCCGATGTCACTGGTGGCAAGCATCGGGGTGCTGCGTTTGGCATGTATACCCTGGCCCAGAGCAGTGGCAAGGTTATTGGGCCGCTGTTGATGGGTGGGTTGAGCGAGGGCTTTAAGGAAGGTCCATTTGTTGTTAATGCAATAATTCTGATCATCGGGGTGTTGATTGTTCGACTTGGCATTACCGAGGCGAAAAACTTACGGGCATCAGGCCGAACATAGCATGATTGGCGTCGGCGTTTACACACACGGTGATTTTGCGTTGCACAATCAGCCGGGGCATCCGGAGTGTGCGGATCGAATACGGGCGATCCATCGTGTGCTTGACGCTCGCAGCCGGGAATTTAGAGGGATGAACGCAATGCCCTTTGCGCCTGCGTCGATGACCGAACTTGCGGGCGTGCATTCCATTCGGTATCTTGAGAGGCTTCAGGACTTTTGTGCCCACGGCGGCGGTATGTTGGATGGCGATACTTATGTCAATGAGTATAGTTTTGACGTTGCCGCACTGGCCGCCGGCGGCGCACAGCAGGCGATGCGGGACGTTTTGCATGGAGACGTAAAGGCTGGCATCTTACTGGCGCGCCCCCCCGGCCACCACGCGTTTGCCGACCATGCTGAAGGGTTTTGCCTCACGAATAGTACCGCAATCGCCGCCTTCGAGGCACTTAACAATCACGGACTGTCACGTGTGCTAATAGTCGATTGGGATGTGCACCATGGCAACGGCACCGAATCACTCTTCTATGATGATCCACGCGTGATGTATTTCAGCGCGCATCAGTGGGGCATTTATCCCGGTAGCGGGAAATTGACTGATGTCGGGCTTGGGGCGGGGTCCGGCTATACCGTCAACGTTCCGCTGCCGGCAGGTACGGCCGATGAGGGATATCTTGGCGTTATGGACCACGTTCTAGAGCCGATTGCCGATCGATTCAAGCCCGAAATAGTGATTGTTTCCACGGGATATGACGCACATTGGCGGGATCCTCTGGCAGGAATGGGTCTTAGCCTAATGGGTTATCGCAAGATGACGGACGTGGTGATGAGGATCGCGGGCCAGCACAGTGGGGGCAAAATCGTCGCCGTTCTGGAAGGTGGCTATGATTTGGATGTGCTGTCTATCGGTGTTGGGGACTTGGTGCAGCAACTTTCAGGTTCTGAGCCAACAGGGGTGGATCCTTTCGGTAGTGAACCAGAGGATGGCGCAACCTTGGAGCGTGTGGGTTCAATCGTGGATCGTGCGCGCATACTGCACAACCTGAGATGACACAAGCATTGATCACGGGCGCCTCGGGGTTTGTCGGCGCCAACCTTGTAGAAATGATTGCGCAGCGCGGTTGGTCGGCGCGTGGTCTCGTACGCAAGTCATCAAACGTGGCCATCCTTTCCGGCGTTAGACATCAGGCTGCATACGGCGACGTAACTGACCTGCCATCCCTTGTGGCTGCGATGAAGGACGTGGATGTCGTATTTCACGTTGCCGCAGTTGCGAATTATTGGAACACCTCGCGTGACGCGATGTATAACGTGAATGTTCAGGGCACGCGCAACGTTTTGCAGGCGGCGCGCATCTGTGGCGTCAGGCGCGTGATATTTACGAGCAGCGTTGCCAGTTTGGGCGTGCCGGAATTTGGAACGATGCGGGATGAGTTTGCAACCTTTGATATTGCGCCCAGCAGGTTTTACTACGGCCACAGCAAATTTATGGCGGAACAAGCCGTGGTTCAAGCAGTGTCAGAAGGTCAGGATGTGGTCGTGGTCAATCCGGCGGTCATTATGGGTCCACGTGATGTTAATGTCATTGGTGGCGGTATCGTAGTGCAGGCCGCGAGACATGGAATTCAAGCCTTTACGGACGGTGGAATTTGCGTTGTCGATGTGTCGGATGCGTGCGCAGGTCATATTGCAGCCTATGAACACGGAGCGAGTGGCGCCCGGTATATCCTCGGTGGCGAAAACGTTCATCACCAAGAGCTTGCCAACCTTGCAAACGGAATCGCCGGGCGCAAGCCACGGCCGATGCTGCGGATTGCACGCGCACCAGCGTTTGGCATTTCGCATGTTATGGATGGGCTGCAACGGCTGGCAAAAATTAAGTTTCCTCTGTCGGGTGATCAACTTAGATATTCATGTGAAACTTTCTGGTTTGACAGCAGCCGGGCCAGGCACGATTTGGGCCTGACCACACGGCCCTTACGTGAAACAGTGGAGCGGACATTTGCCTGGTATAAGGCGAATGGCGTGATTGAATAGGATGTGGCAAATACTCTTTGGGGCCGATGCGATTGCACGCGACGAGGCGGTTCGCGTCCTTCAGGCGTCATTTGCAAAGGACAACGCAAACGGTGACGCATTTAATTTGACTTTTCTGGATTCGCACGCTTCGTTTTCAGAGCTTCAGCGGTCTTGCGATTCAGCGGGATTTTTCGTCGAGCGAAGGTTAATTGTCGCCCGCTACTATCTTGGCAAGGCTGATCAAAGGCGTAAACGACAAAAATCTGACGACGAGGAGGCCGAGAAGCTGGCTGCCTACCTTCCAGAGTTGCCTGATGACTCCGACCTTTTGTTTGTCGAGGATGAGCTTCCCGGTTCCACGCATCCTGTGCTGCAGTGCGCAAGGAAGGATGCCAGTGCAACGCACCTGCGCGAATTCCCCTTGCCTGACAATGTCTTCGCATGGATTCACGACCGTGTAAAGACCAAGGGTGGGGACATTCAGCCGCCGGCGGCCCAGTTGCTGTCAACGCGGATAAACCGAGGCAACAAAAACGACCGCGACCATTTGGCCGATGATACGCGGCTGTATTTGCGAAAACTTGAAATGGAGCTGGACAAGCTGGTGCCGTATGCACTTGGCCGCAGCATAACGGTGGGCGACGTTCAAACGCTTGTACAAGAGGAGGATGTCGCCGACATTTTCAAATTTACCGATGCAATCAGCCAGCGGCGCACTGCAGAGGCCTTCACAGTGGTTCGCGGGGTTCTGGCAAGGGGTGAAAGCCCACTGGTTGTTTTGAGCATGATTCAACGGCAGACTCGCCTGCTCATCATCGCCAAGGAAAATGATCGAATGACTGCACAATCACTTGGTGAAAAGCTAGGCATGAAACCATTCCCGGCTGGAAAAGCACTTGAACAGTCCAAAAGGTTTTCCATGACCGACTTGATACGTGCGCATCGCTTGGTCCAAGACGCTGATGAGGCGATCAAAACGGGCGCGATGGACGACGTTACTGCACTCGATGTGCTCATTGCTGAACTGGGTGACGCGCACAAATGAAGATTTTAGTTGGACTCTGACCAATTCTTTATCGCCGTCGCACTCTGCCGTAACAGGGGTCGGGTGGGAGGGGCAGGGCGCCACCACAATTGGCGGCTGTTGCGGGATCGCAGCCAATCAAATTTCCGCTCTGACTCTGGCACTCTTCTTCCATTGAACCCTAGCGAAGAGAGGTGTCCAGATCAAATATTTGTACGCCGCCACCATTGCCATCACTAACGTATAACTGGTTTGATGAGACTATTAAACCAGTTGGCAGGGAATTTGCACCCAACGAGATACCGGGTGTCTCCAGTCGTTGTCCGGTGGTTGAATTAAACGCCAATACTTTGTGGCTCTTCGGGCTGGAGGCAAACAATGTGCCACCGTTAACGGCCAGGTAGGGTTTGTTATCAACCGCTTGCAGATCCTCGGGTCTCATATCCTGCCATTCTTGCACTTGAAATTGCCGCATAAAAACGAATTCGGGACTAAATACTTGAATGCGCTTATTCCAAGTATCCGCCACAAAGATGCTTCCATTAGCGTCAACTGCCAGACCAACGGGTTCGTTGAATTGACCGGGTTGTGTGCCTTCCGTGCCAAATTGAGAAATGAAATTGCCATCATTGTCAAAAACCTGGATACGTTTGTTTCCGGTATCAGTGACAAGCATTTGCCCCTTCTTATCGAATGCTATATCGCGCGGGCCGAAGAATTGGGTCGACTTACCCGTGCCCGGGTCTTTTGTTACACCCGGTCCTCCCCACGTGCTCAGGAAGTTTCCGTCGCGGTCAAAGCGCTGAATGCGGTGGTTGAACGTATCTGCGATGAGGATACTTCCCTGTGCGTCAACTGCGACGCCCCAAGGGGCATTGAATTTGCCCGTTTGACTACCAAGCCCGCCCCATGACGCGACGATGTCTCCATTTGCATCGAGAAGTGTGACTTTGTTATTCTTGAAGTCGACCACCACTTGTTGATTATTTAGCAGAGCAATCTGTCCGTAGCCCGTATTCTTGTTTACAACAACGGGCTGGGGGGGGGGCGGCAAACTCGCGTTACCCTGACCAGTTGCCACGGCTCCGGATCTGTAATCCCAAACACGTGCTGCCACGTCATTCCGGACGAACAGAAAGTATGGGTGCCCGGGTGACCATGTCTCGGGTGTAAGCGAAGAAATATTGTAAAACTCGGAATATTTTTTGTATTCGCGGTTGAAAACTATTTCCCAAATTGCCGCGCGCCAACGCGGATTTGACAGGTTTTTCCAGATGGATGGCAAATCAAGATTCTTGTAATCTTCCATCGGCCACCAGACAAGCATGTATTTGTATTGGGTGTATTCATCCTTGAGTTTGGCGATGATGTCATCCCGCTGCTTGTTGTAATCCCCAATGATAAACGCGTCATATTCCTTGTAGTTGTTGGGCAGCGCATCTCCAATCAAACCGGAATTTGGGAAATCACGCATGTACCAGCTGATGGGCCAACTGCTGTCACTGTCGTAACCAACCTTAATCGTGTTTCCGCCGTTTAAGCGCTTGCTCAGCTCACTTAATTGATCAAGCCCGGTCTTGACGGTATTCCCGCCGTGAGCATAGAACAGAAACTCCTTCGTGTAGTCAAAGTTGATGTAACTTGCGATGATTGCGGTACGCGCTGTAAGAATGGACAGGAAGGCAAATGTCGCCAGTAGTATTCCTCGGACGATCAGGCCGCGGTTTCCAATGACGCGCCAGAGCCCGGCGAGTGTAACGCCAAGCGCGATGACTTTTACGACCAATGCCGTTAACGCACCAGTCCTGGCCGTAACATCCGAGGGCCAGGCGCCAATGCTGCTGAGAACCTGAACCGAAAACACAACGGCCAATATGCTCAGTGCGACCAGCCACCACTTTGATGATGATTCAAGCTTGGACCAGCGCGGGCCAACTGCAGTTACCACGGCGTCCAGCAGCCAGCCCGTTAACATCGCCATTGGCAGAGCTATATGAATGGTCAGCCAGGGCATCTTCTCACCCGCGGCAGAATATGTAAGCCAGTTGCTGACCATAAACCAGATCAGAAATGCAGGAAACAGTAGTCCAAAATCTGTGATTTGCCGGGGGCCGTTTGAGGCTAATCCAATGGCAGTCCCTTTTGCCGGCGCCAGGCGACGTGAGCCGGCTTGCACCGGCTCGCCTGTTTCGGCGTCGACCGTTTCGTTTCTTTGAAGCTGAATCTCCATGAAGCCAAGGTTGATCACCCGGCTCTTCGGTACAACCAGTGTCCGGCGTGGGGCAGGAGTAGGCGCGTCATAAGGTTCCGATGGGTCGTCGTCATGGGAGGGTTCGACACTAAATTCTGGAGACGGTGCGAAGGATCTGCTCGTCACCGCTCTATACAGGAATAGGGCAAGAGCAATTAACGCCCCAAATACGAGCATGTATTCGTATAGTGGAACGACGATAAAGTAATAGTACCAGGGCTGGCTGCCACGCATGACCCCCTGCTGCGCCATCCAATAACCAAGTTGCCCCACGAAACCGGTGGCAATGCCCGCCGGGTTCGTAAACAGGGTTGTGAACAGAGGCACGGTTATTGCAAGAAATAGACCGATCACGCGCACCCACATTCGAGCATTCCATGCCAGACCGATGGCCACGGCCACCGATATTAGGGCAAGGCTTAGCGCCAACATGACATACACGACGCTGACATTACTGTTGAGGTTGCTCATGTTCCCCAACATATCGAGGGCGACCAGGTCTTCACTGGTTAGCAATCGCCAAATCGGATTAAGAACTGGCAACAATGCGGCGGATGCCATAAACAGCGTACTGGTCACCATGATGACCAAGGGGCTAAATGCCGGCGCCGCCTCGCTGGTACGTTGCATCCATGTGCCAAAGAGCCGACTGAAAAGCCTGCTCAACACAAACGTTCCAACAGAAGCCGCAGCGACCAGAAGTAGCAGGACAACCACAGCACCGGAATTCATGGCCACGCCGGCGTCGGCGGAAATATTAACCGTCGGTGTGAGTGATCGGATGAGTAGTTTGGCGACCAATACAAATGCAACACTCAACCCTGCTATCGCCGCACCAACCGCCGCAACAAACCCAATGGCACGGATCGGTTTCTCATGCGCTTGAATTACCTGCAGTAGCGTAAGAGGACCCAAAAACGCGGCCGCCTGGGCTACCGTAAAGAAATTGGTTGACTTATCGGCGCCGTGAAATGCCAGCACTCCCGTGAGCAAGTACAGCCACTTGTTTTGGCGGGTTTCCATGTACCGCCAGGTTGAAAAGACAGTCAGGAGATTCCACACAATGATGCTGGCTTCCTGACGGATATAGCGGTCGTAATATAGATTGCTTGGTGAAATCAAAATAAACAGGGCCACGGAAAGGGCACCAGTACGTCCGAGCCAACGCCGAAACAGCCATGGCAGGCCAACAGATGCAACGCCCATAAGGGCGTATGGCAGTCGACTGCTGAAGTCACTATCTCCAAATAGGAAATAGCTTAATGCCGTGATGTGGAAGAGAAAGGGGCCGTGCATTAAGGGAGTGTGTTGGAACCCCTTTCCTATTGAAAGATTGTAGGAAAAATACGTATGCAGGCTCTCGTCATGGCTCATTGCACGCGTTCCCAAGTCATAGAATCGGGAGGCAATTGCCAAAACAATCAATGCGATATATGCGAGTTTCTCGTAATCCAGCTTGCCAAATAAAGAGCGATCAAGCCAGGAATTTTCTCGGGCGCCAGGTGTGGTAATCATGAATCAGAAGTTAATCGTACACGCAAGACATTACAAAATTTCAACGCCGACCGCTGAGCAGTGCCGCCGTGTCTGAACGAACCCATAAAATCCATTGTGTGGGTCTGACACTGTCTGTTTGTCGTTGCAGCAACCAGCGCGTATAGGCGGAACAGTCGGTTTTATCCCCGATATATTTGCAGCGGATTGAACGCAGGCTCGTGCTCTGTTCGACGGTAAAGGCGTCGCCAATATAGGTGTATTTGTCTTGTGGCTGCCCCCCCATCGGCACAAGTATTGCGCTGTCTGTAGCAGTCACCGGGCCAAACTGCACCCGGCGTTCGTCACGTAAAATCCAGCGTAGCGCTGGAGATGCCGAATCATCCACGGTCAAGGGAAGCGCATGTGGATCACTGAATGCACGTGTGCCAAGCATTTCCAACTCGCGCTGCAGCTCCGTTAGGTCGTCTGTGGTTGCAGCCGCCACATATGGCTCGCCGGGATTATTCGGGCGGAATTGAGTCAGATTGAAGCCCGCGCTGAAAATATAGATTGCGCTCCAGAGCCCCAATCCAAGCATTACGCCGCGGATTGGAACCATGACTGAAACGCGCACTGCGCTCATCAGACATACGCCGATCAACGCAAGCGCGGCAACACATATGGCCAGTATGGGTCCTGTCAGTCCCTGGTTGCTGTATTGCAGTGCCGCAACGCCGGCAAACCCCACGAACACCACCGTAAGACCAGTCAGTGACAGGGTTATTGGCCAGTAACCAGTCGAGACGTCATCGGAAATTGCGTGGACGAGACTTGCGATACCGCTGGATGCCAGCGCACATGTGCCGATTACGAACGGTATCAAGGCAGCGGCAAAGCCAGGTTGCAACGCGATTGCGCCCAGTAGACCCAAGACACACAAGGCTAACCAAAGGACCGGCGGTCGAGTTTGCCGCCAGAGCAAGCTCAAGGTTGCGACTGCAACGCATATTATTGGCAGCTCGTAAACAATAAGACCAAGCATGAGCCTTGCGAACGAAACGCCGCCCGAACGAAACATCCCGATAAGCGACGTGGCAAACCCGTTGAACGCGCCGCCAAGCCCAGGCTGATTAAACAGCAAACCCGTGGATCCGAGCAGGAAGGCGAACGCTCCAATTAAAACGGTGTATCGATCTATTGGAGAAGGCTGCCTGGACTCCTGAGGAACCGACAACTGAATAAGTACGCGCACGACAAGCAACGACAGCGCTGGAAGGAATGCGTCGGCACCACAGGCTGCCAACAATCCGGCCGCGGCGGCGGAGGCATACTTGTTTTTGAGTTGCAGTAGCAGGTAAAGTGCCAGGCACCAGGCAATTACCGCACCATCCGCCGAACGCGATTCGAACCAAATCGTTGGCGACAGCGCCAATAGCATGGAGAAGATTAAAGCGCGGGCGCGGCCAAGTTGGTCACGCCCAATCATTGGCAACATGACCAGCGTCACCCCGGCAATAGCGGCTGGCAATCGTGCGAGGACGTTATTTGAGCCGCCAATAGAAAAAAGGGCTGCCTGTAGCGCGCCAAGCAATGGATTTGAAAACGCTTGCGGAACCCCGGTTGCCAGACCTAGTGCCGAGAGTGCCATCTTGGCTTCGGGGTTGCCAAGCGGACTATTGTCAAGGTTTAAGGCACGCGTTGCAACGACAAAAACCAATATCGCCCACCACAGCGCAGACTCGCGCGTCATCGTACGCATCGCTCATATAATAACCGATGTGATTCGAAGACTTGCCTGTGCCTTCACTTTTTTCATGGTTTTTGGCGTGGCCACGGTTAGTGGTTCAAGCCTTGATCAGGCGTCAAAAACGCTGGTTTGGAACCGGCTTGACTGTGACATTACGGTGCTGCCCAACGGGGATTTGCGCATTGTCGAAACGAATACGATTCACTTTACCAGTGGGTCATTTGGGTTTGGTTTTAGGGATATCAATCAAGACCGACTAACCCTGATCACTGATGTAAAGGCAACTGAAGGAACCCAGACATTAAAAGTTGAGACTGGACCAACCAGCACCGGTAGTCAGCGCCTTAAATTTTATTTTTCAACACCCGCAGAAAACGAGACACGCACGTTTCAGCTAATGTACACCGTAAAAGGTGCAACACGATATTATCCTGCTGGAGACCAAATTTACTGGTCCTGCGTATATGCGGATCGAAACGGATTTAGCGTGCTGGCCTCCAGAGCAGTCGTGCATTTACCTGGTGGTTCCAGCGCAACCAGCGCGGAGACTTATGGCACCAAGGCCAGGTTGAGCGGCCAAAATGAAACGGTTGTAACGGCGGAAGCGACCGAGCCCATTCCGAGCGGACAGCTATTTGAAGTTCGAGTGCAGATCCCGCACGGCGTTATTACGGGCGTAGCGCCACCCTGGCAACAAGCGTTTGACGACCAGCGTAATTTTGACGAGAACCAGAAGCCGCGGAATGATCTGGTCGCGGGAGTGCTTGGCGCCATTGCGGCGCTTGTTGGCCCGGCGGGCGTTTTTGCACTTTGGCAGACCAGAGGTAAGGACCCAAATGTCGGCAAAATTGCCGATTTTTTACCGTCGCCGCCCAGTAGTCTCACGCCTGGAATCGCCGGAACATTGGTAGATGAAAAGGCGGATCTACAGGACATTGTTGCCACCCTGATTGACCTTGCACGACGGGGCGTGCTGACAATGACCGAGAACCAAGTGACCGAAGTCGCCGGTTACCGCAAGGTAACGGACTGGACTATTGGGCCCGGACCGCAATTTAGTGAACTTGAGCGCCTTGCAGCCCACGAGAAAGCGCTAATTATCGCCATAGGGGTTCAGTCTGATCGAAATTTATCATCGTTGAAGGATCAGTTCTACCTCAAGTTGCCTCAGCTGAAAAATGCCCTGTATGCGCAACTTGTGTCGCAGGGACTTTATAGTTCATCCCCGGCAACAGTCCGAAGTTCGTTTTCGGCTGTGGGGATATTTCTACTTGTCGCAGGCGCGTTGTCTTTTTGCGCGAGTACAACACTCAGCGGGTTGACGAATTTATTCTTCTGTGTGCCGATTGGAATCTTTATCACGGGCGTGCTAATGCTCATCGTGGCTCCAGCCATGCCACGAGCGACACGCTCGGGCAGCGAAGCCAAGGCCAAGGCAAATGCCTTTAAACGATATCTTCAAAACATTGAGAAATATACAACCGTGCAGAATGCCACTGAGCAGTTTGACAAGTATTTGCCGTTTGCGGTTGCGTTCGGCCTGGAAACGAGTTGGATCAAAAAGTTCTCTCAGGTGAACACCCCGATGCCACCTTGGTACGTGCCGTATGGTTATCCATATGGCGGCTATTACGGAGGTTACGGCACAACCATTCCGGGGACGCAGTCCAGAGTCGTCGGTGACACGGGGCACACTTCCACAATTGGCGGAGCTCCAGATGTTACGGGTGCCGCACGAGAGCAACGAGGGGGCGGTTTGGGTGATCTAAGCCAGGGTCTATCCGGCGGACTTACCAATTTGAACGCCGGATTGACAGCCATGTTGGTGAGCACGGCATCCACCTTTCAATCAACACCGGCGCCCGTGGTTTCCAGCGGAACCAGCGGTGGGTCTGGATGGAGTGGTGGTAGTGGTTGGAGCGGGGGTGGATCAGGCGGTGGTGGCAGCTCGGGCGGTGGTGGTGGAGGCTGGGGCTGACGTAGAAATTGAATAGTTGGCAATCTCCAAGAATAAACTAATGAATTCGAGCAAACTTTCAGCTTATATCCTGATCGGATTGGGTGGGGCGATTTTTCTTATCGCCTCGTTTTGGACGCTGAACCTCAAGGGTTTGGATAGTTCCGCACGCGTTTTGGGCGTTGGCATTGGTGCGCTTATTGGCCTGCCTTTAGCCGGCGTTGGTCTATATCTGTTTAATAAGGGGCGGAGCGAATCAATTGAAGATGCCGCGATTGCGAAGGAGAGGAAGCTATTGAATCTTGTCCTGACGAAAGGACAGGTGCAACTTCGCGACGCGGCATTGGAAATTAACGCAAGCCGTGATGAAGTGCGCGAACTCGTCAAGGACCTGGTTGGCAAGCAGCTATTTAGCGGCTATATTGACTGGGATGCGGGCACACTCTTTTCGGTTGATGCGGCAAAGCTTAAGGACGGCAAGTGCCCCAAATGCGGCGGTGCGCTTGAACTTGCCGGCAAGGGCCTGGTCAAGTGCCCGTATTGTGGCGCCGAATCATTCTTGAGTTGATGACGTCATTTTTCGTAATTGTTGAAGGGCTGGAAGGATCGGGTAAAACGGAGGTTACGCGGAAGTTTGAGGAACGGATGCGTCAGCAAACTCACGTTTCGGTTTTGCGAACGTACGAACCGGAAAATGAGTGCTGTGGCGGAAAATTTATTCGCAGTGCATTGCGCAGGGAAATTGCCGTCAGTAATCGCACACTTGCGCTGGCATATGCCGCAAACCGCAGCGACCATGTTGACCGCGTGATTGCGCCGTATTTAAGCAAAGCTAACACTATGGTCATTTGCGACAGGTATTATCTTTCTTCGCTGGCGTATCAGGCCACGGATGGCATGACCATGGCGGACGTTATGACCTTGAACGCGGGCGCGCGACGGCCGGATTTGCATTTGTTCTTTGACGTCTCGACCGAGGAAAGCCGACGCAGAATCTTAAAGCGAAATGAACCGCTTGAGCTGTTTGATGACAGCCTTGCAGAAATTCGCGCCAATTATGGCCGTGCCATACATTTTGTGCGCAGTCGTGGTGAGATCGTTGAAGTGGTGGATGCCAACCCCGCCATCGAGATCGTGATCGAAAATATGGTCGCGGCCATCCGTGCGCATGCACCGGTCTGGTTGCGGAAGAATCTTTAGGAACTTTCAGGAGATAAGACATGGGATTGAGAATTATTGATGTAATTGAATGGCCTGATCAAGGCAAGGACGAAATCATGCAGCGGGTGCCTGACGAAGGTCAGGGCGACATTCGGTTTGGCTCGCAATTGATTGTGCGCCCGTCACAGGTGGCCATGTTCGTAAAGGATGGCAAGGTGATGGATTTGTTTTCCGAGGGGCGATATACGCTGGATGCGCGCAACCTGCCTATCATTTCGGGCATTCTCAAACTTGCCACCAACAATAAGACGCCATTTCCCGCCGAAGTTTATTTCATCACCACCAAGGATTTTCTGGATTTGAAGTGGGGCACGCCTGGTGATATTACGGTTCCAGACAGTATTCTGGGCATGGTACAGCTTAAGGCGTTTGGAAACTATGCGATGAGTGTAGCCGAGCCGCGCAAATTTATTGAGCAGGTGGTGGGCGTGCAAGGTGTATATAACACCTCTGACCTGCAGGACTATTTGCGCGGAATATTGCTGTCGCAAGTTAATGGCACGTTTGGAGCAACCATGGAGTCCAAAAGCCTGCTGAACCTGTCAAAGCTGATGCCTGAGTTGGGGCCGGCCATTCAAGCGGCCGCACAACCGGATTTTGCCGAAATTGGTTTGACACTGAAAAAGGTGATCGTCGCTCAAGTCGAGCCAAGTGATGAAGTAAAACACGCCATTGCGCAAAGAGGGGCTCTCGGAGCAATCGGTGTGAACTACATGCAATATCAAGCTGGACAAGCCATGTTGGAAGCCGCCAAAAACCCGGGTGGCGGGTTGG
Organism: Chloroflexota bacterium; assembly: GCA_025354985.1. Lineage (GTDB taxonomy): Bacteria > Chloroflexota > Anaerolineae > J036 > Brachytrichaceae > AQU-03. The sequence goes on along the minus strand of JANXLU010000068.1, from coordinate 64,857 downwards.
CTGCGATGGGGGCCGGACTGGGCGCTGGAATGGGCATAGGTGGTGTAATGGGACAGGCAGTGAACAGTGCAATAGCGCAACCATTGCCCACACCGGGCGCCGTTTCGGCGGCGGCTCAACCGGCTGTCGCGGCAGATGCGACGCATGCGGCTTTGCGCACGACAAAGGTGCAAATTCAAGAATCATTGACAAAGCTTGATATGCGGTTTGCGAATGGCGAAATTAGCGAAGCCGCCTATAACAAACTCTCGGATAACTTGAACAAAGCGTTGGCCGCTGCGCCAGACGCCTAGGCACGTTCGCCTTCACTTGGAACATGACGGCCCAACGCTGGACAAACGGCGCGGGGCCGGGCTGTTTTATCCTACCTTCCGTGTGAAACCCTGACTCCCGCCTGCTGTGTCAGTGTCTGGGCAAAATCTGCAGGCAGTGGCGCGCAGATTGTGGTATCCAAAGCTGTTGCGGGATGAATAAAGCGGATGGAATGTGCGTGTAGCAGCATGCGCTGACGCGCAAGTGGGGGTTGGGATGGGCGCAACGTGGCGGCGTACAACGCATCGCCGAGGATCGCAATACCAAGTATGGCAAGGTGGGCGCGAATTTGGTGGGTGCGGCCGGTTTGCGGCGAGGCCCCAATTAGTGCTGTTTGAGCAAAGCGTAGCAGCACCTGAAAGTCAGTTCGAGCGGATTTTCCATTCTGCGGGTCAGGACGGGTGCGGTGTTGCCTATCGGCATCTTCGAGGAGCGCGGCTGAAATCGTTTGGCGTGTCCACCACGGATTTGAACCTACTATTGCGCGATATTGTTTGACCACAGTATGCTCCTCGAACTGTCTACTTAGCTCGCGGTGTGCCGCTTCATTCCGCGCAAACAAAACGACGCCGGTCGTTTCTTCATCGAGCCGATGAACGGCGAGCAAGCCACTATGGGTGGCGCTCAGCGTGGACAGTAATGACGGTGGGTGGCCCGCGGCCGGCGTAGTCACCATTCCCGCCGGTTTGTCTACCGCCAGAAGATCAGCGTCTTCATACAGGATTTCCACAGCGGTGTTGTCACGTCAATCGTCGAGCTTAAGCATTGCCATAAACGCCTCTTGTGGGATTTCTACCGAGCCCACCATCTTCATGCGCTTTTTGCCTTCCTTTTGCTTTTCCAAAAGCTTGCGCTTGCGGGTAATGTCGCCGCCATAGCACTTTGCCAAAACATCCTTGCGCATGGCACGTACGGTTTCGCGGGCTATTATTTTGGCGCCCAAGGCGGCCTGTATCGGCACTTCGAACATTTGGCGCGGAATAATGTCCTTCATTTTGCGGGTGAGCAACGAGCCCTTGTGTTGGGCATCATCGCGGTGCACAATCATGGAAAGCGCGTCAAGTGGATCACCATTAATGAGAATGTCCATCTTGACCAGATCACCGGTGTCATAACTGTCAAAGCTGTAATCCAAAGACGCATAGCCCTTGCTGATGGACTTTAGCCGATCGTAGAAATCGACAATCAATTCGGCCAGAGGAATACGGTAGCTTAGCAGTACTCTGTTTGAATCCAGGTACTCCATATTAACGCTCTGTCCACGGCGCTTGGTAACCAGCTCCATGATCGGGCCGATGTACTCCTTTGGGGTAAACACCTGAATTTTCATCCAGGGTTCACGCATCTCAGTCAGCTTGCTTGGGTCGGGCATGTCGGATGGTCTATCCAGCTTGATTAGGTCACCGTTGCTCAAAATCGCCTCGTATTCCACGCTTGGTGCGGTGACAACGATATCGAGATCATATTCCCGCTCGATCCGCTCTTGAATGATTTCCATGTGGAACATGCCAAGAAACCCAACGCGATAACCAAACCCCAAAGCCGTACTGTTTTCAGGTACAAAGGTCAATGACGCATCGTTTAGTTGCAATTTGTCAAGTGCATCGCGCAGCAATGGATATTCATCCGTGTAGGTTGGGAACACCCCAGCAAAGACCATTGGCTTGGCCGGCTTGTACCCCATTAAAGGTTCCGCCGGATTACTGGCATTTACCAGCGTGTCACCCACGCGACATTCACGCACAGTCTTAAATCCCGTGGCAATATAGCCTACCTCGCCCGCGTTGATTTCGGGAAGTGGATTCATGCGCGGTGTAAAGTTTCCAATCTCGATGGCATCACATAGCGCACCAGTTGCACACATGCGCAATTTTGTCTTCATGTCTATATGGCCATTTATGACGCGGACGTATGCGATCACGCCCTTATACGCATCATAGTGGCTGTCGAAGATCAATGCCTGGAGCGGCTTATCCGAATCACCTTTTGGAGGGGGGACGTCACGTACAACGCGTTCAAGAACCTCGCGAATGCCCTTGCCTTCTTTCGCGCTGATCTTGAGAATCTCCGTCGGGTCGTCACCCAACAGATTGCCCACTTCTTCCGCGACCTCATCGGGTCGGGCATGGGGGAGGTCGATTTTGTTGATGACTGGAATCACGTGAAGGCCGGCATCGATCGCCAGATACAGGTTTGCCAGAGTCTGAGCTTCAACGCCCTGCGAGGCATCAACTACGAGCAGGGCGCCCTCACACGCATTTAGAGCCCGGCTTACCTCGTATGTAAAGTCGACGTGTCCCGGCGTATCGATGAGGTTGATTTCAAAGGTTTCACCGCTATCGGCCGTGTAGTCCATTCGCACGGCGGATGCCTTGATGGTTACACCTTTCTCTCGTTCAAGATCCATGCTGTCGAGCAATTGAGACTGCATCTCGCGCTTGGTGACGGTGCCGGTGGATTCCAAAAGTCGATCCGCCAGCGTGCTCTTGCCGTGATCGACATGGGCAATGATGCAAAAGTTTCGAATGCGAGACAAATTCGTAGACATTTTTCGTTTGAAAAGGCGACAGGTGATTATAGGTGATTGGCCAAAAATGAAGCCATATTGACGAATCGCAAAAAGTAGTTAGAATTCAATTAGATATGTCTAATCAAACCGATATTCGTGAACCCATTGGCCAGACAGACGGCGCTCTTGGGTGCACGGCAGTGCTGTTGCAAGTCGACAATCCCACACACCGATATGTCCTGCGACCGCCCCGAGTCGTAATAGGTCGGGGCGTCAGTTACGAACATGATATTGCCATCGCAGCGCATGACAGCAAGGCGAGCAGACGGCATGCGCGGTTGACATTTGACGCTGGAGTTTGGATTTTGGAAGATACGAGCCTGAATGGCACGAAGGTGAACGGAAACAAACTGCTAAACCAGACAGTGGTTTTGTCCGACAGCGATTACATTCAAATTGGGAAGACTTTTCAGTTTATCTTTAGGAACATGGAAATGACGGACCTGTCCGACTCAAAAACCGGAGAATTTGACAATGCAATTTCCGACGTGTTTTCGAGCGGTTCGGGAGCAGATCAGGATAATTTTGTCGGCGAAGACGATGAATTTGAGATGGCACCCAGCCTAGGTCTGTTTGTTAGTTCGCGCGGCTACGTATATCGCGACGGAAATTTGCTGAGCCAGCGTCTGACGCGCAGCGAGCATCGATTGCTAGAGTTTTTGATACCGCTCAAGGGGCGAATTGGATCATTCGAACTGATAAGTAATGCCGTTTGGGGTGTTCCCTGCAATGAGCCGCAAGTGCTGCAACTGGTTCGTCAACTGTGGTTAAAAATAGAACTTAACCCTTCAGTACCACGTTATTTATTTGTTCAATCCGGTGTGGGTGTAGCGTTGCTAACGGTTGGACTATAACTTTGCGATCCAAAGCATCATGCCAGCAACGCGGATGCGCGCGCCATAAACCGACCGCCACCACGGGTTCCCTGCCAAGAGGTGCCGTCTACAACAAGCGAGCCACGCAAGAAGACTTTCTCGGCCTTGCCGGTCACTTGCATCCCTTCGTATAAGTTGTAGTCGATGTTCATGTGGCTTGTTGCTGCGCTAACGGTATGGCGAACAACCGGATCCCAAATTACGATGTCAGCATCCGAGCCCACGGAAAGGGTTCCTTTGCGGGGATAGAGACCGAACATTTTTGCGGGATTGGTGGCAGTTAGTTCAACAAATTTGCTCGGTGAAATATGCCCGGTCAACACTGCGGCGTTCCAGAGCATGACCAACCGATCTTCAATCCCTGGCACGCCATTTGGTATAGCTGCGAAGCTCTCCGCTCCAAGTATCTTCTGCGTTTTGTAATTGAACGGGCAGTGGTCGGTGCTCACGATCATGAGGTCGCCCAGGCGAATGCCGCGCAGCAAGGCAACTTGGTCATTGTGCTCTCTAAAGGGAGGACTACATACCCACTTTGCGCCTTCGAACGGATCATTCCGGCTGCCGTTCAGGTTATTTCGGGTGAAGTAAAAATATTGCACACAGGTTTCGCCGTATGTTCGCTGGCCGCGCGCTCGGGCCCGGGAAATTGCATTTAGCGCCTCTTCGTTGGTGACGTGAACAATGAACAACGGCGCGTCACCGGCGGCCCTGGCGAGTGCTATTGCGCGGTTGGTGGCCTCGGCTTCAAGTTCGGGTGGTCTTGTGCGCTCGTGCCAGTCCGGCGTGGTGTGACCGGCCGCCAGTGCGTCCTTTATCAGAATGTCAATCGCGTCGCCATTTTCGGCGTGCACCATGGTGAGCACTCCGCTTTCCTTTGCGACGCGCATACACTTAAAAAGTGTTGTGTCGTCGACTTGAAGCGCGCCTTTGTACGCCATAAACAACTTGATGCTTGTAACGCCCATCGATGGAAGGTCGCGAATTTCCTCCATGACAGCGTCCGTCAAGTCCGTTATGGCGACGTGAAAGCCATAGTCCATGGCCGCTTTGCCATCCGCCTTCGCACGCCACATTTCAAGCGATCGGCGGAGGGTGTGACCTTTGGGCTGGATGCAGAAATCCACATGAGACGTAGTGCCGCCAAACAGCGCGGCACGGTGACCGGTGAAGAAGTCATCGGAACTTACGGTACCGCCAAAGGGCATATCCAGGTGCGTGTGATTGTCTATGCCGCCAGGCAACAACAGTTTGTCGGTTGCATCAATGACTACATCCGCAGTTCGGGCATCGATATCCATGCCAATCGCGGCAATTTTTTCGCCGTCGATCAACAGGTCGGCCCGCGTGTCATCGGATGCGGTGATAAGCCGGGCCTTTTTGATTAGTGTTTTGCTCATGATGGTGGATGATTTGCGTTCTAGAACTTGCGACTCCATTCCTTTGGCCAACGCTCGATGATTACCTTTGTCTCAGTGTAGAACTCGAAACCGTGTGCGCCTTGCGCGTGCAAGTCACCAAAAAAACTTTCGCGCCAACCACTAAACGGAAAATAGGCCATGGGTGCAGGCACGCCAAGGTTAATTCCCACGTTGCCACTGGTAACTTCGTAGCGGAACTGACGTGCCGTGGCGCCATTGCTTGTAAAAATGCTGGCGGCATTTCCGTACGCGCGATCGTTGACAAGCGCGATAGCTTCTTCAATTGAATCAGCGTGCATGAGGCTGAATACCGGACCAAAGATTTCGGTCCGCGACAATTCACTTGTGGCCGAAACATTGTCCAGAATAGTTGGGAAAATGAAGTTGCCATCTTCATAGCCCGCCACTTTGCGGTTGCGCCCGTCCAAGACCACCGTGGCACCCTCACGCTCGCCAAGCGCCACAAGATTTTCAATGCGACCCTTGCTTTCTTCGGTAATGACCGGACCCATTTGAGCGTTTTTGTCAAGGCCGTAGCCTACGGTACGCGATGCGGCGGCGTCGGCGAGGCGCTCCAGAAACTCGTTTCTGGCGGTGCCGACTGTTATTCCGACGGAGGCCGCGAGACAGCGCTGACCGGCGCAGCCAAATGCCGAATCGGCCGCAATGCGCGTGGTTGTCTCCATGTCCGCATCCGGCATGATGACGATTGGATTCTTGGCGCCTCCCTGGCATTGGGCACGCTTGCCATTTGCAGTTGCACGGGAATAAATATACTTTGCCACTGCGGTCGATCCCACAAAACTCACTGCGCGTATGGCCGGGTGATCCAGAATTGCATCGACCACATCGCGCGCGCCGTTGACGACCTGCAGGACACCCTTTGGAAAGCCCGCGGCGGAAACTAATTCCATCAATTTATGCATGGTCATCGGAACTTTTTCGCTGGGCTTCAAAATGAAACAGTTCCCGGCCGCGACGGCGTATGGCATGAACCACAACGGCACCATAAGCGGGAAATTGAATGGCGTGATGGCCGCCACCACGCCCAGAGGCTGGCGAATCATATGCTCATCAATGCCGCGGGCAATATCCTCGTTGTTTATGCCCTGCATCATGATCGGTGCACTCGTCGCAACTTCGATGTTTTCAATGGCACGCTGAATTTCGGCATCGCTTTCAGCATAGGTTTTGCCACACTCCCTGGTGATAATCTGAGCAAGCTCATCACGATGCTGTTCAACGAGTGCCTTGAGCCTAAACAGGGGCTGAATTCGCTCACCGACGGGTGTGCGGCGCCATTCCTTGAACGCAAGCGACGCAGCCTGAGCAGCTGAATCAACCTCTGTTTTGGCCGATAGCGGCACATAGATCAAAATTTCGGTGGTGGCTGGGTTTTTGATCGGCAACACGTCCAAAGACTTGGACGCGACGAAGCCACCATTGATAAAGTTGGTAAGAGTTGACTTGGTCATGGTATTAAGCAGATTGTTTCTTGGCACCCGTACGAGCCGGTGTGCCACCGTTTAGGGCGCCAATTACGTGGCGACCATATGTGGAGACTTGCTTTTCTTCGTCGCCACACATCAGGTAAATATTGAATTGGTGCACACCGATCGCCTGAAGTTCCCGCAAGCGGCGGATTTGTTCCTTGACACCGCCAACAATACAGTATCGATCTACGATCTCATCCGGAACAAATTGGCCGTTTTCACTGCCGACCTCGGCATGATGTAAATAGTCGTAGGCGGGCCGGTCTGCAACATAGGTAACGAGTTCCTCAGGTAGTTCCTCACGGGGGTGTTTGCGAAGCAGGTCGACCACGTGATTACTGACGAGCGCGGGAAACCAGCGAACATTGCGGCGTGCAACAGGTAAATCGTCATCGATCCATACGGGTGCGGCGGCCATTATTTTTATTTTCGAGAAGTCCCGACCAGCTTCAGCCGCACCTTCCCGCACAAATTGCAGGCACCACTTTATGAGAAACGGGTCGGCAAACTGAAGGACGACGCCATCTGCGATTCTGCCTGCTGCACGCAGGGCGATTGGGCCATAGCCGGCAACCCAAACGGGTGGTACGCCGCCATCTGCCCAGGTGAGAACGGCGTCGGCACCTTCGTAGTTAATGTGCTCGCCTGCTGTGAGCGCGCGAAACTGTGCCACAAATTCTTCCAGGTGGGCCATGGTCGTCGGGCCCTTTCCCAGCCGTCTGCGGGATGAATCTCCGCGGCCAATTCCCATATCCATCCTGCCATTTGAGATATGCTGAAGCGTTGCGAACAGGCTGCTTGCCACCGTGACATCGCGCACAACTGGATTGGTGACCAAGGTGCCAATGCGTACGGTCTTTGTTGCGGACGCCCACAATGCAAACCGGGGAAACGGTTCCTGCCACAAAACATGGCTGTCAAAACTCCAGATGTACGTGAAACCAGCTCGTTCGGCTTGCTTTACGATTTTGACTTCGCGCGCAACCGGCATATCGCTCTTGAAGGTGATACCAAATTTCATGGATTTTGTCAAAGTGTTGCCCCCGGTGATTTATTGTAAGTGGCAATCGTCATGTTGGTGGCGATTGCTCGATCGCGTCTTCGATTAGCGCGCCCAAGTGTGGATTCTCTGCAAGCAAATTCTAGGTATATTGCGCCGAGTGTTGACCGGATTTGAGCGCCAGCCACCCTGACCGAATCAAACAGACGGTGTGGTAAAACCTCAGCATCACCTTATGAAAATTACACGCATCAACATCTACGAGCCGCAAAAGCGCAACGAGCACTTCAACCAGAGTGACATGCTTGTGTGCATTGAAACGGACGAGGGCATCACCGGAATTGGTGAAGGTGGTGCGCGTGACACTCTGGAACAGTGCGCGGCCATGCTGATAGGCCAGGATCCGGGTCGCATCAATCACCTGTGGCAGGTGATGTATCGCGGCTGGTTCTATCCGGCAGGCCGTGAAAAGCTGCACGCGCTAGGCGCGCTTGATCTTGCACTGTGGGACATCCAGGGTAAGCGATTGGGTGTGCCGGTTCATACGCTTTTGGGTGGGCTATCGCGTGACTTTGTGGAATGCTACGCCACCGGCTTTCCGTGGCAGGGCGACCTGGGCGCCACGGCGCGGGCATGCGTGGAGGCGGGCTTTCGCGCCTTTCGCACGTCGGTGTCCGATCCGGCCGGCGGCGACGGTGTATTTCACGCACGTCAGGTTGTGGACCAGACGGCTTCCGCGTGCCAGACCATCGCCGAGGCTGTGCGTGGGCGGGGCGAATGGTCCATCGATTTTCACACCCGGCTGGACCTGGCCGACGCGGTGCGACTGAGCACTTTGATTGAGCCGCTCAATCCGCTATTTGTCGAGGACCCGTTGCGTTCAGAAAATCCGGGTGCTCTGGCCGCTTTTCGCGCGCAAAGTAAAGTGCCGGTGGCCGTGGGCGAGCAGTTTGGGGATCGCTGGGACATCCACGAGCTTATTGAACGGCATGTCATTGACTACACCCGGGTGACCCTGCCCAATGTGGGCGGCATCACCGAGTTTCTCAAGATTGCCGCGCTGTGCGAAACTCATTATGTGGGGATGGTGCCGCACTTTACCGGTCCGGTGGCGCTGGCTGCGCTGGTGCATGTGCTGGGCAGCGCCGCGGTTCCAGTATTTACCGAGGTGGCTGGCGGTGCGGTCAGGCTCCCGCCTCATCTGAGCGCGGCAGCCGACTTTCACGATGGGCGGTTGTGGCCAAACACCCGACCCGGGCTTGGGGTGGTGTTTGAGCCGTCGGGTGCGCGTCTGGTTTCTCAAGTGTCCGAGTATCACGCGCCCATTCCGATGTTTCGTCGCCCGGATGGATCGTTTACGAATTGGTAGGACCCGCCGAGGGCAAATGAAGAATTGGCATCTCGCAAAATCTGTATACTGAATACTGAACGAAAACACCATGCTAAATCCACAACGAACCATTGACGAGCTAAAGGAATTGCGAGACTTGACGAGTGATGAAAATGGCGCGCAGCGCGTAGCCTGGACAGACACCTGGGCGGAATCGCGTGCCTGGCTACGCGCCAAGGCCGGGCAAATTCCGGGTGTAACAGATCAGGTTGATGAGGCCGGAAACTTGTGGTTTACGCTCAAGGGAAAGACAAAAAAGACGCTGGTAATTGGCGGGCACATGGACAGCGTGCCCAATGGTGGATGGCTGGACGGCACGTTGAACGTTCTGGGCGGTCTTGAAGTGCTGCGATGCCTGGCCGAACGTGGCACTCCGCCCGTGACCGTTCGGTTGGTGGATTGGGCGGATGAGGAGGGTGCGCGGTTTGGTCGAAGCCTATTTGGCAGCAGCTGCGCCAGCGGCGCAATTGACGTTATGGAAGTGGGTGCGTTGAAGGACCGGGCTGGCATTACCTTGGCTGCTGCAACCGCCGCGCACGGTGTTGAGCTGAAAACTGCCACACGAGCGCGCACGCAACTCAAAAATGCGGCAGCTTACCTCGAGCTACATATTGAGCAGGGGCCTGTCTTGGAAAGCAAGAATCTGCCAATGGGTGTCGTTCTAGGCACATTTGGTGTTGAGCGACACCAAATCACTTTTACCGGTCAGGCTGCCCACAGCGGCAGCACGCCAATGCTTATGAGGAAGGATGCATTGGGTGGAGTAAGTAGGACGCATCTGGCGGTCCGGGAGATCGGCATCAAACACGGCGGGGTTTGCACTGTCGGCCGGGTTCAAACAGAACCAGGCATTGTTACGGCGGTCGTGGGCGAGGCACTGATGACGTTGGATCAGCGTCACCTGAACGCCGCCAAGCTCGCAAAAATGTATGGTGAGGCCAAACAGGCAAGTTTGCTTGCCGCAAAAGGGGAACACATTGAGGTGACATGGAAGAAAATTTGGAGCATTCAGCCATTCCTGTTTCACCCGGAGTTGATAAAGCTTGCGGACGCATCTGTTCGCGATGTTTGCGGCCTTTCGATGCGCCTGCCGAGCGGTCCGCTACACGATGCCGCGGAAGTGTGTCGTACGGGTATTCCCACCGTCATGTTATTTGTTCAAAGTCTGAAAGGCATATCTCACAATCGGATTGAAGATACGCGAGAGGATCATATCGCGATGAGCGTACGGGCCCTTGATACGCTTGCGGACCGAACGATGCAGTGGATCCGTGGTTAGCCTGGCTGGCGCACGCCGGAGTGGGATTTGAGCCTTGGGAGTACGTTTTTGCCAAGATATTCGATTGCATGAACAGGATTTGGACCGAGGGGTGGTCCAAAGCTAAGGTGCCGCGCACCGGCATCGATGAGGGGTTGCAAGCGCCCGATCAAATCATCAGCATCTCCAACCACGCCAATTTTAAGCATTTTTTCATTCACCAGTGCAACGGCCGACCTCTCGTTTTGTTCCACCATGAGGGCACGTTCTATTGGCCGAAAGTCATCCCGGGTGACCCCCAATCGCGTGTAGATGAGCGGACTGAGTGCGTGACCATAGTAGGCGATTTTTTTAGCAAGCTCATGTCTGGCGGCACTTCGGTCGGCATCGATGGACACCCAAATACACGCGGCGAAATCAAACGCACTTTGCGGGATCGCGGTCTCCCCTAGAAAAGCAGCGGAAAGTAATGCCTGGACTTCATGGAAATGTTCGGGCGGAAAGAGGAGTGGCAAAATACCGTTACAGGATTTTGCCGCAAGTGCAATCATGTTTTCGCTCATCGCGCCCAAATAGATTGGTGTGCTTCGGGCAGGTTTGAATCTTAGGTAGGCCTCGTTCCCCCACTTTAGGAGACTACCCTGAAGTTCCGCGTGTTGGCCCTGCAGCAATTTGCGAATAACACCTACCGTTTCCCGCATCATAGTCAACGGCTTGGTCTGGTCAATTCCCACCCACTTTAGGAATTCTCCCGCCCCTGCGGCCAGGCCAAGGTTAAATCTATTTCCACTTAATTCGTCCATGGTGGAAGCAAACATGGCGATCTCGGAAGGATGAACCGTATACGGGTTCAGAATGCAGGTGCCAATTTCGATTTTCCGGGTCGCCAATGCGACTTGCGCCAAAATGACCGCTGCGCTTCGCAAGAATAGATCGTTGCTTATCCAGAACTGGTCAAATCCATTATTCTCGGCGGCTTGCGCCAAGGGAGGATACTCACGCACAGGCAGGTCGTTGTTTATGCGGATGGAAAACTTCATTTTGGTTGCTCGTCGACTAGGGCGTCGGCATCTACTTCAACCAGGTAGCCTTCACCAATAAGCCCGGCTTGAACAAGTGTATTTGCCGGTCGGATTTTCGCGAACACACGACCATGAACACGCGAGACAGCCTCCCAATCCCGCATGTTATGCACGTATACCCGAGTACGAATAGTATCGGTTAATTGTCCGCCCAGGCTCACGATTGCGGCTTCTACTTTCTTTAGAGCAAACTCCATTTGCTGGGCAGGATCAGTCCCGCCAACCAGGGCGCCGGATGAATCGGTTGCCGTGGTGCCACTTACACAGATGTGGTTTCCAACGCGCACGGCTCTCGAATAGCCGGCAAGATCTTCCCAAATTGTGCCAGTGTTTACAGTTTGTCGATTGTTCATGCCTGAATTATCTCGTTGGTTCCCTGCTAAAATCTCAAATCTGGTTGGCTCCTCCAATTGCAATTCTGACCTTGGGAAACACAAGCCGGCATTCGAGGAGACTTATCGAAGTCTCAGGCTTATCGGTGATGCTTTGGTTTCAGGTGTAGTGACTAAATGACGGATAGCACATTTCCCGCTGAAAGAAGCAACCAGCCGAAGCACCGTCAAAACACGGGGCGCGTATCAGACGGGCTTTTTCCAGAAAAATCCAAACTCCCGCCAAGACCGCCGCGGGAGCGTCCACGGCTTTCAATGCAAACGTTGCCCTTGCGGCCAATGGCCATCATTTTGGTGGCCATTGTCGCAGGCGCAATTGTTGCCGGCATTTGGCAACTGAACAGCCAGAAAGGCTGCATTTCCCTTAGTGATCCCAATACCAATCTCAGCAGCGACGATGGCATGCTGCGTTTCTCGGTCCGCGGAATCGCTGCACAAACAGGGATGGCTTTTCAACTTGGTTCCACGTCACTGGCAGAGATGGCCGCCGGCGGCGAATATCAAGGTGCACTGTCAAAGTTGCCGGCAACGCTTGAGCCGCTGAGTCGCCTATATTCGATCCGTAATTGTGGCGGGACTCCGGCATCCACCGCTCTTCGGTTAACACTGCCCGGGAATGTTGATGCCAACAACGCCGGACAACTCGATTTGTATAGCTGGGATGCCGCAAATCAAGCCTGGCACTGGCTTGGAGGACAACTCGACGTCAGCACAAGAAGTTTGGAGCTAACATCGGCAAATTCGCAACCACGCAACTTGCTGTTGGTTCGATCACGCCCAGCCAGCATGGTCATGGGTATCGAAGCCGCCAGCGATGCCAAGCTGGACAACGATGTGGCGACCACGGCGGCAACCGTAACAGCGCTAGGCCTGTATTTGGGTGATGATGGCGCCATCGCCGGTGACAGGAGCCGGCTCATAACGTCAAAGGACGTATCCGGCAGGGTTCAAATAGGCGTTAGAAACTGGAGCAAACAGGGTGAACTTAATCGGACGGTGCTGCGGGATATGTTGGCGAGTGATGTTGCACGCAAAGCGCATGTTGCAAATCTAGCAAGTTTGCTGGCAGTTGGAAATTATTCCGGTATATCTGTTGATTATCGCGGTCTAGGCGATGCGCAGCAAGCAAGCTATACCAGTTTTCTTCAGGCATTGGCTGTTGAAGTCCACGCCCGGGACAAACGTCTGGTCGTATCAGTTCCGGCACCACAGGATGCGGGTGATAGGCAATGGTTGAGCAGCGGGTATGACTTGGGAAAAATCGCGACGTTTGTAGATGTGTTGGAGGTTGACTTATCCACCAACCCAATTGCTGCAACAGGCGAGCAGTTTGACAGTTTGATGAGTTGGGTGCTTGCCCGGGTACCCAGAAACAAGCTGCAGGTGGTCATTCCAGTGTCGAGTATGCGCGTTTCGCCCGGCGGAGACGTCGCATATCTCTCGCTTGAGGAGGCCTCGCGTGCATTCGGCGGTGCTGAACTCGTGAGCCCGCTCGGCGTAGACCTTGTTCCCGGTGCAAAAGCAAATTTCAAGCTGCGCAACCGATTTGCGCCCAGTTCGCTGATTTTTGACGCTTCGATTCAAACATATCGCTACACTTCGGTAGATGTGCGTGGCATAGCGCAAACCGTGTGGGTGACAACGGCAGCCACGATCGACCGGATGGTCCAACGGGCACAAAAGTACGCACTCAACGGATTGACATTTCGCGGTCTTGATCAGGGTGAAAATGACCCGAAAGCAGCCGCGGTTATTCAGGCGGCGCTGACTCATACAGCCCTAAAAGAAACGCCGTCGGTTGCTCGACTTTCATGGGCGGTAAATTTTCCGGATGGAAGTGTGCAATACATGCTTGGAAACCTAAGCGACAATCTGCTGGAATGGACGGCCACGTCAATGCCCGGGTCTTACCTAATTCAGGCGACACTCAGCGGGGCACCATTTGGAAAGACAGGTGGCGCTCAAGTTCAAGTGGTTGGCGGCGGTGCACTGGATGCCACGTCACCGGGTGGCGCAATGGCTGTTGGTCAGGGTGCGCTTGCACTTCCCACCGCCATCCCAAGGCGGGCAACGAGCCCGACAATTCAGATTTCAGGAACCGTCATTTCGCCCTCAGTCACGGTTTCGCCATCGGTGCAGGGTTCTGCCATAGTCAGCGGCCCGGGCGCCGAGGCTCCAGCGGCTCAACCGGTGAGCTCGGGCACACCTCCAGATGTACTGGACTTGCCGTTACCCGTTGCGGTTGCAGGAACTGACGGTAGGTTTGAATTGGGTGGGCATGTGGGCGGATTGGCCAGTTTTGACCGGGTGAAACAGAGTGGGATGACCTGGGTGAAACTGATTGTCCGTGATTTTGCCGATGCCAGTGCATTTGTGTCGCAGGCCCACTCGCAGGGGCTGCAGGTACTGATTGGTGCGCAAGGAAGCCGCGCCAAAGTTATGGACGAGGACTATCAGAATCTTTGGGTTGCGTACCTGGGCAATCTCGCAGCGGCCGGAGCAGATGCGATCGAAGTTTGGAGCGAGCCGAACTTGGCTGTTCAATGGCCTGCGGGTCAGATTAGTGGCGCAAACTATACGCGCCTTTTGGCCAAGGCGTTTAACGCCATCAAGGCGCGCAATGGCAAGACCATGGTGATTAGCGCGGCGCTGGCCCCAACAGGTGCATTTAACGGTGGCTGTACGGCGAATGGGTGCGATGACAGCGCATTTCTGGCACAAATGGCCAATGTATCCGTAACGGACTATGCTGATTGCATCGGGGTCCATTTCACGGCCGGCACCGTGTCCCCGGCACAAAGCAGCGGAGCCACTGCTGGTTCGCATTACTCCTGGTATTACGGTCCGCTGAGGGAAGAATACTTTAACGCATTTGGCGGACAGCGCAAACTGTGCTTCACGGATTTTGGCTATTTGACCGCTGACGGTCTCGGCCCGCTGCCGCCGACCTATGCCTGGGCCCAAGCCAACACGCTCGCCGGTCAGGCACAGTGGCTCGCTCAGGCTGTGACCGCATCGCAATCCAGCGGCAAAGTTAGACTTATGATCGTGTGGAATGTCGACATCACGGCTTGGAACGTGCAGCAATCGGACGTGCGCGGGGGCTACGCCATTGTGCGGTCAAATGGATCGTGTCCAGCCTGTGAGTCGATGCGAGCAGCCATTAGTCCGCCAAAGTAAGGCTTTGGCTGCATAGCTAAAATCTCACACATAATCGTAACCATCAATGAACAACAAGCAATCGAATCAAAATAGTTATAGGCAGCGACGCATGGCAATCGGTCTGTCAGTATTACTGGCACTGGTGATCGGTGGCATCGGGTTGGTTGTCGTGGGCATCAATGCGTTGCGCAGTACGATTGGAACTGGCAAACAGGAGGCGCTCGCAACGCCCATTACGCCGTCCATAAAATTTGCCCAGGCAACCGACGCAAAGCCGGTTACTACACCGGCTGCGGCGGCTCAAGTTGCAGCGCAAACGGTAGCACCAGCCGCATCCATGCATCCCGACGGGGCGATTCCCGGCCTTCCTGATTTTGTTTGTCCAAACCCGCATGCAGCGCCAGAGAAATTCGGGTATGGCGTGCAAAGTAACTGGGCGGTTGGCGACATGGGAAACTGGAATAATGTAATGGCCGATCAGCTGAGGGTGTCATGGACGAAAGCCCAAGTACGGTGGAGCGAGTTTGAGAAGGAAAAGGGCAAAATAACGCCACAAGTCGATGCCAATTCGTTTGACGCATTTGTTGCCGATGCAAATAAAAAGGGCCTGAACATCATGGTTGGAATTATTCAGGCGCCGGCGTGGGCGCGAAAGCTAAATGAACCAGGATTGCTCGGACCGCCCGATGATTTCAGCGATGCAGCACGGTTCTTTGGAAAGATAGCTGCCCGTTACCGGGGCTGTATTCAGGCGGTTGAAATTTGGAATGAAATGAACCTTGATCGTGAGTGGCGCGTACCAAGCGGCAGAATTGCAGCCATCGATTACATCAGCTTTCTCAAAGCGGTTGCGCCCGCCATCAAAAAGTATGACCAGACTATCATCACGGTCATGGGTGCATTGTCGACGGTGGGCTACAGCAAGGCGGGCAGCTTTCAGGACGATTTTGCATACATGGATGATTTTGTCGCAGCGGGCGGGCCCGCGCTTGTTGATTGTGTCGGTGTGCATCTCAACGGCTACAACTTTCCACCAGACAAGGAGTGGAATTCCGGCTATAAAGATGCAACCGCCAAATTTAGAGGACCGTTTGACAACCCCAGCCACGACTGGTCTTTTATGTCGACCTTTACAACATACTATCAAAAGACCAAAAAGCCATTGTGCGTGACAGAGTTTGGATGGCCCTCAATGGATGCATTAAAGCGAAAGGACGGATCGCCAACGCAGGGGGCCCCTGACGGATTTGGTTTTGCGTTGGACAACACCGAGAAAGAGCAGGCTGATTGGATTGTGCAGGGTTTTGACCTGCTTCGGAAGAGCGGCTATGTGAGATTTGGGATTGTCTTCAATTTGGACTACATAGTGAAAATCGGTGAAGACCCAGATGGGAAAACTGCCAATGTTGCCCCTTACAGTATCGTGCGTAGGGACGGTTCCACCAGGCCGGCATTTGAAGCGATAAAGGCGATCAAAAAGGATTGAATATCGTTGTGTGGTGGCGACCGCGTTTGGCTTGGGCAGCGGTTGTTACTGTGGTGTTGGGTGCAGCGTGCATGGCGCGGGCAGCACCCGCAAACTTGCCGCCGACTGTTGAGCCCGCAGCCGTTGCCTCGGATGGTTCGGTAATTGGTCTTGATGGCTTTTTTTGCCCAAAACCAGAGGAGCGGCCACGTAAACCCGTTGATCAATTTGGCTATGGGATCAGCAGCAACTGGTCGGTTGGCGATATTGGTTATTGGAATAATGTCATTGCCCATAAGCTTCGGCTGGATTGGGTGGGGGTAAAGATCAATTGGCAGGAATTTGAGCCCGAGCGCCTGCATCCAAACCTCACTCGTTGGCAGCTTTTGGACAGCTTTATGGCCGATGCAAACTGGCGCGGTCTAAACGTGTTGTTTACCGTCACGCACCCGCCACAGTGGTCGCGTGTGCAGCCCAACCCGACTGGACAGTTGCCCAGCCCGCCGGATGATGCAGCGGAGGCGGCGCGATTTCTCGGGACACTGGCTGCTCGATACAAGGGTTGCCTGCATGCGATCGAAGTATTTAATGAGGTCAATCTGGGGCGCGATTGGCAGGTTTCATCCGGCCAGATTCGGGCCGAAGATTACCGGCGCGTGTTGTCCAGCGTGGCGCCCGTCGTGCGGGCTAGCAACCGTGACATTCGATTGATCATGGCCGCTCCTTCACCATCCGGTGGCAGCGCCGAGCCGGGTACTGCTATTGACGATTACGCCTGGTTGGACGCATTTATTGCGGCGGATGGGTTGCGTTATGTGGACTGCATCGGCGTGCATTTGAATGGTTTTAATCTGCCGCCAGAAATCGCCTGGAACGCCGGATATAACAATCCCACTGCAGTTTTTCGCGGGCCATTTGACAACCCGCATCATTCATGGTCCTTCACCAGCACGTTAACGGCCTATCACGAAAAGACGAATCGGCCGCTGTGCGTAACCGAGTTTGGATGGGCCAGCATGGAAGGGTTGGGTGCCAGCGACGCGCCCGGCGGGTTTGGCTTTGCCTTGGACAACAGCAGCGCGCAACAGGCTGAATACATCCTCAAGGCGTTCCTCATACTACGGGAAAGTGGCTATGTGCAGTTTGCGATACTGTTTAATCTGGATTACGTGGCCAAAACGTCGGTGGCAGCGGATCAGGATTCGGCACTGCCTTACAGTATTATCGACAAGAAGGGCGGCACGCGGCCAGCATTTGATGCCATCGAGCGGCTCGTAAAAAATTAGCGCCTCGGGCTGAGAGCGGGTTAGCTGTTACTGGCGCTTGGCGAGTGCCTGGGAAATGGCACGGTCAAACACTTCATACGGTTGCGCACCCACCACCGCCTGACCGTTAATGTAGAACGTGGGTGTCCCTCCCACATTCAAACTGCGCCCCTCGGCCATGTCCGCAGTCATGCGCGATGATGTTGTGCCGTTATTTAAACATGATGTGAAGTTTGGAACGTCGAGTTGTAAATCCAAAGCCATTTGCGCCAGAGTGACCGATGTGAAGCCTTTGGTGTTGCGTTCAAACAGAACGTTGTGGAATTCCCAG
This sequence comes from Chloroflexota bacterium, assembly GCA_025354985.1. Lineage (GTDB taxonomy): Bacteria > Chloroflexota > Anaerolineae > J036 > Brachytrichaceae > AQU-03. Next base: position 46,845 of record JANXLU010000068.1, on the reverse strand, counting down.
AACTTCCCCTGATCAGCCGCGCATTCCGACGCCACGGCGGCAAGGTCGGCACCGGGATGCAGGCTGACGATTGGGAAATGCTTGTAGACCAGGTTGGCCTGACCCGTCTTGACATATTTGTCGATGATGCGTGAGAGCGTTTGCTGATAGAAGCGTGTGCAGAAGATGCACCCAAAGTCGCCAAATTCAACGATCTGAACTGGCGCATTTGGGTTCCCTTGAACGTTTGCCTGGCGGATCACTATCTGTTGGGCCTGGGCAGTCGGGGGCGCCTGTGGAACTGGCGGCCCCGCAACTGAAATGGAGGACGCAGGAGACTTTGGGCCGCTCGCGGCCAGGGCATCCGCAACACCATCGCGTGCCGCTTGCCTGATCACACCAATCCGCGTTGCTTCCAACTCAGTGGATCCCACTAGCGAATCCATTATGGATCCCCGGGTCAGGATGACGAGCACGCAAAAAAGGATGACAGCGCCGAAGACACTGCCGAGCGCAAACCAAGCTGCGGGAAGAACCTTGGGTGTTTCGGGTGGCGTGAATGGTACGTTTTCGGATTGTTGCATGATTCGGCAGCTAGCGTAGTGAGCACATATTTTGGCGTTAATTATGCGGTTTTCGATCGCCCCAATTGGTCATACGACAGTCGCATGCACCATAGACCTATCAGGCCGGAAACTATCAAGAATATCTGCTGGAAGAACGTGGAAACGAACACGAATGCAATTGCAGAACTTTCGTCAACCTTGAACGGTCCAACCAGCGAATTGGTGGCTGCCCACTGAACCGGTCCAAGCCCACCGGGCGGCGCGGGCAAAGCACCTGCAAAAGAGCCCATTACCAAGCTAAAGCTTGCTTGGTCGAGCCGTGGAGGGAGGAAAGCGGCGAACAAAAAATACTGTGTTGCGACTGAGGCAAGCCAGGTCAGGATGGTAAGCCCAAGAATCGTGAGCAACATGACCGGTGCTCGCAATAACGCAAAGCTGCTGCTAAGCTCATGGAATCGCGTCTGAATCAGTTTTACCGGAAGCTTTGGAAAGCGCGCTCCGGCTCGCGCCAGAAGTCTTTGTATGAGTGTGGCTTGCCAAACCGCGACAATCCCACACACGATTGCAGCGGTAACAACGATCGTGGCCGCAATAGCGGCATTTGAGAATTGTGCTGGTATGGGAACAAACCATGCACAAATGAGAAATAGGACGACGACTGCGGCAAGGTCAAGAATGCGTTCGACGGCAATTGCTGAAAGCGCGCCGGGCAAATTTACGTTGCTTCGCTCCTTTATCGCATATGCCCGACCTATTTCACCAATACGCAAAGGCAGAGTCATGTTGAGCATATAGCCGATATTGTTGGCGTGAAACGTCATCCAAAATGGCGTGCCGCCCATCAGTGCAGACCAACGCCATCCTCGAATAACGAGCGTTAGACCCAGGCTTATGGTCGCCGGCAAAAACCAAATCCATTGCGCGTGGGCGACGGCCAATCCGAGCAGGTCAAGGTCAACATTTTTGAGTGTCAGGTAGAGCGCGAGTGCACCAATCAGGAAACTGCCCCAAACCTTCCAATTACGCATGCAAAACGGATTGTACCGGCATGACCGGGGTCATTCTGTTCAACAACGCTGTCAAATGGCTGACAGGCGTTACATGTGAACCCGGTCGCACTTGAACATTCGCACGGGTAGGTACACCATGGAAGTCACTGCCACCTGTTGCCAACAAGCCGTGGAAATCGCAGATTGTGGTTAGGTAGGCGGATTGAGCGACGTCCGCAGATGGATGGTAGACCTCCAAGCCGTCAACGGTTGCGGTAATTGCAGTGGCGATCAATCGGGAGGCATAGTCACCGTAGAGCATTGGGTGGGCCAATATGGCGATTCCCGAGCACTGATGAATCAGGTCAATAGCACCACCCGGTGACAGCGTGCGATGCGCAACGAAACAAGGGCGGCCTTCACCAATCCATTTGTCGAACGCCTCCTGAGTGTTGGCGACTGCGCCAACAGCGACCATTGCCCGCGCGATGTGGGGTCTGCCTATAATTGCATCCCCGGCCAGACGCTGGAGCAGATCCATCGGCACATGGATGTTGTATTCCGTGAGCTTGCCGAGCGTTTGTTGTGCGCGTTCAGTACGAGCAGCACGAAGGCCGCGCACTTGATCAGATGCATTGGCCCGGGCCGCGGTGCGAGGAGCCAACTCAGGCAGTTGGACGCCATAGCCAAGAACATGCACTTCAACCGTATCGAAGCTGCTCACTTCAATTCCCGGAATTATGGAAATGCCATACTGAACACCGGCTGCACGTGCTTCGGCATGGCCCTCCAACGTATCATGATCCGTGATGGCGAGATGGGTGACACCTTCGGAGGCCGCAATGCGCACAGCCTCTGACGGAGGGTAGATTCCGTCAGAGGCTGTGGTGTGGCAATGTAAATCCGCTTTCGTCCCGGCCGTCATCTCGGTTCGATTGTAAGACGAACCGCCGTACGCTCACTACCCTCGATATCGACGTCTGAGAACGTTGGAACCACAATTATGTTAATTCCATCGAGTAGTAAGTAGCCGCGCGCAATTGCCGCAGCTTTGATGGCCTGATTTACCGCGCCGGCGCCAATTGCTTGAACTTCAGCGCGACCGGCTTCGCGCACCACGCCGGCGATTGCTCCGGCGACGGACGTTGATCGTGATTGGGCCGACACCTTGATAATATCCGGGTGGTTCTTATGGCCGTTCTGGTGGCCGTTGGACTCGGAATGCGGTCGATGACCGTTCCCAACATTTGCAGGTTTGTTTGCTACTTCGTCGAACATGTTGCACCTCCGAGAATGTATGCAACATTGTGACAAGACTTTTAGCGAATGAGGTGAATCGGCACTGAGAAGGCTCTGAGCAAGTTGCTCTCAGTTGATAAAAATCTGCAGCGCAGGCATTAGAAGAATCTAACCTGACCAACCATTCTCAGACATTACGCGCAGATTTCAGACAATGCTGCGGCAAGCAATTCAATGCTCGCACGTGTATGTGTTTCCGTGACACAAATTAGCATGTGCTGAGCCAGACTGGGATAGCTTGGCCCCAAATCATATCCACCAATGATTTTGTACTCATCGAGCAAAATCTGATTGATGTGGGCGATAGGCTGCGGGCATTTGAGCACAAACTCGTGAAAAAATGGACTCGAATTCCATATATGAAAACCGTTGAGATTGCCCATCACTTGGGCTGCAAATTGCGCGTTTTGAAAGCACAAATTAGCAACTTTTTGCAGGCCGGATTTGCCCATCGCGCTCATGTATACACACGCGCATAGTGCCATCAAACCCTGATTCGTGCAAATGTTGCTGGTTGCCTTTTCGCGACGAATATCCTGTTCCCGTGTTTTGAGCGTCAAAACAAACCCACGCTGCTGATCGCGGTCAACGGTTTCGCCGACAATCCTGCCAGGGATGCGGCGCATAAACTCACGCTTGGTGCAAAAAAATCCAAGATAGGGACCGCCAAACGATAGGGACACGCCGAGAGGCTGACCCTCGCCAACGACGATGTCGGCGTCAAATGCGGCAGGTGGTTTCAGTACGGCAAGTGCCATTGGGTTTACCACAACGATTAGGAGTGCGCCTGCATTGTGGATGCGCGCAGCGAGGTCAGTTAGATCGACAATGTCTCCCAGAAAAGACGGGTAGCCAACGCACACGCACGCGGTTTCGGCATCAATTGAATCGGCGAGCATGGCGTGATCACTTAGTTCATCCTCTTGCGTGATTACCAATTTGTCATTGAACTGGGTATATGTATCCAGCACGGCCCGGTACTGTGGATGAATCGCGGCACTGACAAGCACGCGGTGTTTTTTTGTAATACCGGTGGCCATCAACACGGCCTCGGCAAAGCTGGTCGCTCCGTCATAATGTGACGCCGTGCAAATCTCCATGCCCGTAAGGTCCCGGATCATGGATTGGAATTCAAAAATGGCCTGCAAGGTTCCTTGACTGACCTCAGGTTGATAAGGCGTATATGCGGTCAAGAACTCACCGCGTCGAATGACGCTATCAACGATACTTGGGACGAAATGTTGATACGCTCCAGCACCCAGAAAACTGGAATAGTGCGTTACATCGGCGTTGGCATCACTGAGCAACGCCAATTCACGCATGATCTCCATTTCTGACAATGCCGGCGGCAAATCCAAGCTCGGGAAACGAAGCTCATCTGGGATGGCATCAAACAAACTTTCCAGATTGGAAACACCAATTTGCTTGAGCATTTCGTCACGCTCAGCATCGGTGTGAGGAATATAGTTCATTGTGTGGTCTAGTGCGCTATTTCGGACAGAAAGTGCGCATACGCTGCAGCGTCCATGAGGTCGGATAGTTTGTCCGGGGCATCAGCCTTGAACCGAATCATCCATCCGAAACCATAGGGTTCCTGATTGATCACCTCTGGTGACGCTTCGACAGCCTGGTTAACAGCGGTGATGGTGCCGCTCATCGGCATAAACACGTCACTGGCAGCCTTGACCGATTCCACCACACCAAAGATTTCTCCGGCCGCCAATTTTGCTCCAACACGCGGAACCTCGGCAAACACGATATCGCTCATTTCCTGCTGGGCATGATCGCTTATACCCGCGTAAAACTCGCCTACGACGTCGGGAACGGGGCGGACCCACTCGTGGGTCTTTAGGTAGTGAGCGAGGGGATCAACCATAGATGCCATCTGGCAAGTTTACCAAAACGTCTTCATGTGCTAAACAGGTGTTGGTGTCGCCGTCGCAGTATGAACAGGTGTTGGTGTTTTGGTAGCGCTGCCCGTATGGGTCGCGGTTGGACTGGAAGTCGGCGCCGGCACGGTGAACATCGGAGTTGCCGTTGCAATTGGTGTAATTGTCGGTGGAATCGGTGTAGGGCTGGACGGGACTGGCGTGCTGGTCGGCTGAGGTAAGGCTGTCGGGCTAGGTGCGCTGGTCGAGGTTGCGGGTATTGCGGTTTCCGTTGGCACTGGTGATTGAGTTAAGGTTGGCAGCGCGGTGACAGTGGGCGGTCGGGCGGTAGCGGTGGGCGTGAGCGTGCGCGAGGGAATAGGGCTTGGCGTTTGTGACGCGGTGGCGCTTGGAGTAATAAATTGGGTTGGCAGCGGCGCAAACGTGGCAGTTGGCCCGACCGCACGCGTGGCAGACGGGATTACCAGGGCGGTTGGTGGGAAAACAACGGCGAATGTGCTCGTCGGAGGAAGGGTTGGCGTAACCGCCGGGCGCACGCGGTCCTGAGGTCGGATGACATACAGCCCCAAACCAATGACATAGCAAGGAATTGTGAGCAGCACGATACCCAAAATGAGTTTATATTGTGTGCGGCGCTCTGCCAGGCGGCGGGACAATTCTTGCATGAATACGAAATTCTAACGAACAGGCGTATTATATGAGGGCGTAATCCGTTGGTTGGACTACCGACTACGTCATGGTGCATGTATGTGATTTGCATTACAGCGGATACTTTGGAGGAGCAAAACAAAATGGGCGCACTTTCCGGCATAATTTCAGCTTTTGGGTTGTCGACAGCGGCGGGTTTGAATGCCTATATTCCGTTGCTGGTTGTGGCAGTGTTGGGGAGGATGGGGGTTATCAACCTGGCCACCCCGTATGACGCGATCACGAGCTGGTGGGCAATTGCCGCCATCGTCGTGCTTGGCGCGGTGGAATTTGCCGTGGACAAGATTCCCGGCGCCGACCACATCAATGATGTGGTGCAGACGTTCGTGCGACCAGCGGCCGGGGCGTTACTGTTTGCGGCGAACAGTGGCGTGATCACGCAAACCAGCCCGGTGGTCGCCCTGGTCATTGGCTTGGTGCTTGCAGGTGGTGTGCACGTCACCAAGGCGGTTGCGCGCCCAGTGATCAATGCCACGACATTGGGTGTCGGTGCGCCGGTGGTTAGTGTGTTGGAAGACGTGGTCTCTGCCACGGGCTCGCTTCTTGCCGTTTTTTTGCCCGCCGTGTTTCTCTTGTTTGCCGCTTTTATCGGTTACGTTGTGTTGCGCATTTACGGCAGGATCAAGGGGCGACGCAGTGACGATGACGGGCCGACGATTGTAGTCAAGGCCTGATCACGCAATTTATTTGAAGCTCTATCCGGCAAATTTCTTGAGGTTGAACAACTCGGTAAGCGCTTCGATCGGGCTGAGCGAATTTGGATCGACGGAACGCAGGCGGGTCACAACAGGATGGTCTTCCGGGAACAACGAGAGCTGGGCGGAGCCGGATAAAGAATGGGCGGGCGCCGTCTGATCGACCGACTGGCCCGCTTCCAGCTGCCTCAGGAGCGTGCGCGCCCGATTTACGACGCTTGACGGCAGCCCGGCAAGGTCCGCAACATGAATGCCATAGCTCTTGTCTGCTCCCCCGGGTTGGAGCTTGTGCAAGAAGACTATTTTTCCGTCGTGGTCGCTGACCGCGACATTGAAGTTGCGCACGCCTGGCAGGGACCCAGCCAGGTGGATCAGCTCGTGATAGTGTGTGGCGAAAAGCGTTGTAGCGCGATGTTCCGGATGATTGTGGATGAACTCTATGACGCTCCAAGCGATGGCCAGGCCATCGTATGTGCTTGTGCCGCGTCCGATCTCATCAAGCAGAACCAGGCTCGCTGGTGAGCAATGTCGGAGAATGTTTGCGGTTTCGATCATCTCCACCATGAACGTGCTGTTTCCAGAATTGAGCTCATCCTGTGCGCCAATGCGGGTGAATATCCGATCGACAATGGGCAGGTTGGCCGATGCCGCGGGCACAAAACTGCCGATTTGGGCCATGAGCACAATCAGCGCGCATTGGCGCATGAACGACGACTTGCCGCTCATGTTGGGACCGGTGATCACCTGAACATGATGGTCGCCACCAATTTTCAAATCATTTGGGGTGTACGGGACTTCAGCCAGTAGCTGCTCAATAACGGGATGGCGCCCGCCAATAATTTCAATGGTGCGAGAATCATTAAATTCTGGGCGGCAATACCGATTGCGAATGGCGACAAACGCCAGCGATGCGGCTACATCATGGCGCGCAACCTGCTGTGCAATGTTTAGAATGTGTCCGGCATATTCAGCCAACGTCACATTTAGATCCCGCAATAGTTGAAGCTCAAGTTGGTTTGTGCGGGCATCCGCGTTCAGAATCAATGCCTCGTGTTCTTTTAACTCGGGCGTGATATACCTCTCGGCGTTTGCAAGCGTTTGCTTGCGGATATAGTTTGACGGAGCCATACCAGACTGGGCGTGGGTTATTTCAAGATAATATCCAAAGACCTTGTTGAAACCCACCTTTAAGGTTTTGATGCCTGTGCGTTCGCGCTCCAACCGCTCCAGGTTGGCCACCCAATGTTTGGAATCGTGGACAGCCAGTTGAATGCCGTCGAGCTCCGCGCTGTAGCCGGCACAAATGAATTCATCACCTTCCGGTGCGGGGTTGATGGCGCTATGAATAAGCAGACCTGCAGCCTCTGCGCCGGAGCGGTCTGCGCCGGAAATTGCATCAAAGCTTCCTGATGCAACCAACGCAGTATGGCACGCCAGTGATTGATCACACCCCGCGGCCAATTTAATGAGGTCCCTGGGTGACGCCAAACCAGAAATGACCCGATTTATGAGGCGTTCAATATCGGGCAACCCCGCGCACCCAGACCGATAGTCGGCAAGCGCCTGGGCATTGGTAACAAATGCGCCGACCCGATCCAAGCGGGCAATTATTTGTGAGACCTCGGTCAGCGGCTGCCCCAGCCAATTTCGAAGCATTCGCGCTCCCATTGGCGTCCTGGTTTGGTCCAGTACTCCAAGCAGGGTGGGGGGCGCCTGTCGATCACGGGATTGACGCTGGGTATCGACCAGTTCAAGATTTCTCCGGGTAACCTCGTCCAGCGCCATGAATTGGCTGATAGCGTAGGTCTGCACGCCCGTGAACAACGCCAGAGTTGCGGGCTGGGTTTCGCGAAGATAGGCCAGGATCGCACCGGCGCAGCGCGTGGCGTGGGGCAGGGCCTCAAGGTTGAAGCCGGCAAGCGTTACTACCTTGAAGTGGGCAAGCAATGCCTGACGTGCGCTTGCCACGTCGAACCGAAAGGCTGGCAGCGCTGTGATTGTGGCAACCCCGTGAACCGTCGCATCCAACGGCATCGACATACCGTCCGGGACTATCAGTTCGCGAGGGCTAATTCGTGCAAGTTCACGGTCCAATTCCAAGATGCCCGCCACCTGAGTGCACCTAAATTCACCGGAGGTGATGTCGCAATAGGCCAGCCCGGCGACACGATGGTTACCGCCAGCTGATTCCGACTCGCAGAATATGGCCGCCAAATAGTTTGGTCTAGAGGAATCCAACATTCCAGGCTCAACCACTGTGCCGGGCGTAACTGTACGTAGCACCTCGCGGGGAACCAGCCCATTGACGGTTTCCGAGCCAATTTGCTCTGCAATCGCGACCCTAAAGCCGCGGGAGATTAATCGCGCAATGTATTGGTCGGCGGCGTGGTGGGGAACGCCGGCCATGGGGATGCGGATATCCTTGCCGATTGGTCGCGACGTTAGCACGATATCCAGCTCGCGGGCCATTAGCTCAGCGTCGGCGTCAAAGGTCTCGTAAAAGTCTCCGAGTCGAAAGAACAGAATCGAGCCCGGATGCCTGGCCTTCAGATCCAGATACTGGCGACGAATCGGGGTGGTGTCGTTGGCCGACATACCTAGCGAACTTTGGGCATAAGGACGTGGCGCCAAGGGTCGGACATCGTACCTACCGGCACTTCGATGATGGTGGGTACCTCGTGGGTGAATCCATCGCGAATTGCGGCGGACAGCTCAGAAGGCGTGTGGACCCGAACACTGTGCGCGCCAAAGCTATCCGCCAGCTTTACGAAGTCTGGATTGTGCAATGTGCTGGCAATGACGCGACCGCCATGGTCGATCGTTTGCATGCGCTTGACATTTCCAAATGCGCCATCAACAAAGACCACGGCGACCAAAGCTATTTTGTGCTGCACGGCTGTTGCCAGTTCCTGCACGTTGTACATAAAGCCACCGTCACCATTTATGGAGAGCACCGCCTTGGCTGGAAAGGCCACTTTCACGCCCAACGCGGTGGCGAATCCGTAACCAAGAGTCCCTTGATAGCCTGAATGAATGAAGCCGCGGGGTTGGTATATTGGGAGCATATAGCGCGAGGCATATCCCACCTGCGTCAGTTCTTCGATAAAGATGCCGTCGTCAGGCAATGCATTTCGCAACGCGGCATTAAATTCATATTGCGGCTTGGTTGCAGAAAGTTCCTCGTCGAGCTGTTCCTTGACCGTGGTTAATTCCTGCAAACGGGATGCACGCACCGGATTTTGTGAAGGAAGCGCCAAGGCCAACGCCGCAAGCGTTTCACGCACGTCAGCCAGTATGCCAATCGTTGGGCTAAACATCCGTCTAAGCTCAACAGGGTCCAGATCGACTCGAATAGTTTTGAGGTTTCCACCCATGCCCCAATCGCGGCTGGGTTGGATCATTCGTGTGCCGAGTGCCAGAACTACATCCGCCTGAGCCCACAGCTTGTGACCGCCCGGGCCATTAAAGCTCAGGTAGTGTTTTTCGGAAAGCGTTCCTTTGCCGCTGGAGTTTGCGACAACAGGTGCCTGCAACATTTCGGCAACAATTTGCAGCTCGGAAGCGGCATGCTCAGCTCCGCCGCCAAGAAGGATGAGCGGGTGCTCGGCTTGGCTGAGCAATTGGACTGCGGCGGCAATATCGGCAGGATCAGGCATTTGACGGGCGTAGCTTGCCGGCGCATCCAGCAGGGTTACCGGCGCCTTCATTGCCAAGACGTCCATGGGCAATTCGAGTGCAACCGGGCGGGGTCGGCCGGTATTCATTTGACGGAAGGCCTCATTTACCAATTCAGGTATTTGCGCCGGGTGTTCGGCGCGCATCGCCCATTTGGTGAGCCCGCGCAATGTGCCCAATGAGTCGGGAATTTCGTGTAGCATGCCCATGCCACGACCTATGCTCGCCACCGTATTTTGACCGGCCAGGCAAAGCAACCGGGCATTGGTGGCGTAGGCGGTTGATAGCGCTGCGGTGGCATTCAACATGCCAGGGCCGGGAACAACCGAACAAACACCGGTGCCGCCCGTGGCGCGCGCATAACCATAAGCCATGTAGGCGGCGCCCTGTTCGTGACGGGTATTAATTACGCGAATCTGGTCAGGGGTGCCTTGCGCGTCATACAGTGCGTTGTATAGGTGATCGCTTTGGTAACCAGGCAGGCCAAACAGAGTGTTTACGCCGTGCCGACGCAGCATTTGAACGATTGCGGTTCCACCGGTAATTGTTTGCATGTTATTTCAGAATGTAGTAAGTACCGCGTTTGTCGCCGACTCTAAGAATCAGCCCGCGTTCTGCGAGTTCTACAAAGTCGCGACGCAGGCTTTCTGCGCTTACGTCGGGACACAGCTCAGCATAGTCGCGGTTTGTAATGCGGCCCTTTTCACGAAGGTGTGCAATCATACTTTCAAAACGCAGGGATTGGGGACTTACATCGCGACCCGCTATGGCCAGTGGCATCGGATCGTGGGCAAACAATGTCACCAGAAACCCATTGTCCGTTTCCTCAAACTGAGGCGGCTCATGACCGGAATCCTTCATGGCGCGGACCATGCGGTCGATACCGTAGCCCAAGCGTTCGATAAAGCCCATGTCAGCCAGAACTTGAACGATTGCCTCGTTGCGGCTATAGCGCTCGCGGATTAGGTTTTTGAGTGTGACATGGCCGGGTAACCGCCCCGGGCTGCGCACTTCCACGCGGTTGCCGAACATGAGCACATTGACCTGTGCTCCAGAAATATGATAATCGCGGTGAGCAATAGCGTTTACGACGGCCTCGCGGAGAACGCCGGGAGGGTAGGGACCTTCATCAGTACGTTGCCAATCAGCTTTTTTTGCGAGGGAGCTTTGTTGCGGGCTGTTTTCCGACAGAAAATTCTCTGCCTTGCGAATCTGATCCGGCAGTGTACCGGAAATTGGCTGGCTGGCAAATGCGGAACTCATTTCGTTGCCCTTGAAGCGGGCGCATACGAGGTCACTGCCCTTAATCCAGCGCTGGGGTTGGACCCCAAATAACAGCAGACCGGCCATGGTTGGTCGCATTTTCCCGGCCTGCTGAACCAGGCATCCGCGGCGCAGCAATACATCTTCGGTGGTGGCGTCATCAAGTGCGCGGGCAACGGCTGCGTAGTCCTCGGCCCGTTTCATGTTTAGGTCTGCCAGGGTGCTACCGGGTGGAGACATGGCCTCCCACGCGCCTTCGCCCCGGGTGAGCAGCAACTCCCGGATGGCTCGGGTTGCCAATGGAACCGTGCGACCGTCGCGACGCGTCAAGTATCGACCATCGAGGGAATATACATTGGGCAAACCCGGCGGTACTTCAAGCACAAGCGCAAGTGGTTCCTCGCCCGATGCAGCCGTTACCCAGTAGGGCAAAGGGACGATCAGTCTGGGCTCGGTGAGCTGAGTGGATTGCAGCGCCACGCTCATCAGTTGTTCAACGCCCGCATTGGCTGATTTGGACCGACCTGTCGTTTCCGGAATGCCAACCACCACCAGGCCGCCTTCGGCGTTGGCAAGCGACGCCAGGCCTCGCGCCAAGCGGGCGGGACTGGTTGCGCCAGCGGTGACTACTTCAACACGCTGGCCACTACCGGCATTTATGACGCGTTTTAGTTCAGCTGGCGTAAGCATAGTTTGGAATGGCACGCGGGTTGCCACAGGACGCGCAATGCCATATTATTTGATGACATAGGTGTCGATCACCACCCCTTTGCCGTTTTGCAACACGACCGTATCGCCCACTTGCCAAGCGGGTTCATCACGGTTCCAGAACACGTTGGATGCGGTGTCGCTGCCGGACGTTGTATAAACATTTACAAACGTGTCCTTTAGCAGTGCTACGTTCTTGAACGTGTAGCTTATCGTGCGGCTGGATGACAGGCTCCATTCTTTGATGTCGGTGAGGTCGCCTTCATTGGCAATAACAACCTGCTCCCGCTGGCGCTGGCCAACGCCGTTGACGGCCACAATTCGGACCGAATTTTGCGGTGATGCGGGCGATTTGGAAACCTGGGTTGGCGGGCTGGCTGGAGTGGGTCTGGCAATTGCGGTTGGTAGGGATGGCAAAAGTGCCTGAACAGCAGCCGGTGCGGGCGCGGGTTGCAGCGCGGGTGTAGGCCGCGAAGATCCGGCAACCCTCATGATGATGAGCGTAGTGAGCGCGGAGACTACGATATTTACGGCAATGAGTGCGATCCACGTTCGAAGCGGTATGGGCTGCATTGGGTTCCAATATTAGCGGATGGACAAATGTTCTGATTGCAGAACATTTGTGCTAAACTTCTCCAATGGCAAGTCACATGAGTCTGCACGATGGCATTGAGGGATTTAAGCAGTCCATGGCGCGCCGGCCGGTGAGCGATAACACGCGCAAGGCGTTTGTTGGAGATTTGCTTATATTCGAGCGCTGGGTGGGTGTGCCGTGCAGCCTTGCTTCAATTCGTGAGGACCAGTTGCAGGGATTTTTGCGGCATCTGGAAAGCAGCCTGCATGCACGCAGCCCAAAGAGCGTGGAACGACGCCTTACCTCGCTCAAGGTATTCTTTGACTGGCTGACAAAGGCAGGGGCAATGGCCGTTAACCCGGCGGACAAAATCGCATACCGACCATTTGCCGATGCGTTGCCTGAATATCTGACTGAAGCCCAGGCGGAGCAGGTCCTGCTGGCGGCCGGCGCACTTGCGGCCGGTGAAAAACTTGAAGTGCGACCGTTGATCGCCAGCAATCTGGTGCTTGAAACCGGGATAAAAAAGGGCGAGTGCATGGCGCTGACTATTGAAACCGTTCTGTGGCGCGAGGCGTCACCAAACATACAGATTCGGTATGCCCAAAAGCACCTGCAATACAAGAACCGGGTGCTGTCAATTTCAAGCAGAACCGCGACGGTAATTGGCGATTATGTTGAACGATTTGGAGTGCGTGACCGCCTCCTGGACTGCACGGGCCGCAACCTTGAGTATCTGTTTAACCGAAAGGTGGCCACCGCTGCAGGAATCGAAAGCGTGACGTTTGAACAGCTCCGCTGGACCTGTGCACTACGCGAGTTTAGGTCGGGATCGTTTACCGACGTGCAATTGCAGCAGCGTTACGGGCTGAGTGCGCCAGCGTGGGCGGAGATGGAGCACAAGCTACGCCGGATTATGGGTGCGGGAAACTAAATAGCCTGTGCCGCAGGCTGGTCAAGCCGGTTGCGGCAGCGCGAGCTCGGCAGGAGGTGCGACGATCAGGCCGAGCATCTGCTTAAATTCGCTGGCGTCGAGCGTCTCATGTTCCAGCAGAGCGTTTGCGGTCGCTATCAGCTTGTCCTTGTTTGTCCGCAGCAAGTCGATTGAGCGCTCGTAGGCTTTGCGGATAATTTTGGTAACCTCCACGTCGATCTGCTCGGCAATCTTCTCGCTATAGTTTTTGCCCTCAGACAGCTCGCGGCCTAAAAACACCATGGCGTCGCGACCGCCATAATTTACCGGGCCAAGCGCATCGCTCATGCCATATTGACGAACCATTGCGCGCGCTTGCGTGGTGGCCTGCTCAATATCGCCAACTGCCCCGGCTGAAATATCGTCAAACACGATTTCCTCAGCGGCTCGCCCGGCCAAGGTGATGATCATGCGCGCTTCGATGCGCTTCTTGGTGTAATTGACCAAATTATCTTCGGTGTCCGGCGCGAACCACGTTACGCCGCCGGCCATACCGCGGGGAATAATCGTAACTTTTTGCACCGAGAATTCGGCCTCGGGGGTCAGCACTGCCGCGACCGCATGACCTGCCTCGTGATAGGCCACCAACTGTTTCTGGCGCGGCGAAATCAAGCGACTCTTGCGTTCGGGGCCAAGGGCAACCTTTTCAATCGCTTCCTGCAGGTGTTTCTGGGTGATTTCCTTTTCACCTGCACGCGCGGTCAGGATCGCAGATTCGTTCACCAAGTTCTCAATGTCTGCGCCGGTAAAACCCGGTGTTTGGCGGGCAATGACATTAAGATCGGCACCGGCAGCTATGGGCTTGCCCTTGGTGTGGACCTTCAAAATCGCCTCGCGACCGACCACGTCGGGTGCATCAACAATCACACGGCGGTCAAAGCGACCCGGGCGGAGCAAAGCGGGATCAAGTGTGTCCGCTCGGTTGGTTGCAGCAACCACGATCACGTTTGTATCTGTGCCGAACCCATCCATTTCGACGAGCATTTGGTTTAGGGTTTGTTCGCGTTCGTCGTTACCACCACCCATACCCGCACCGCGCTGGCGCCCGACTGCATCGATTTCATCTATGAACACGATACAAGGGGCGGTCTTTTTGGCCTGATCAAACAGGTCGCGGACGCGGCTGGCGCCCACACCTACGAAGAGCTCTACGAACTCGGAGCCGCTGAGGCTGAAGAACGGTACGCCGGCCTCACCAGCACAGGCTTTTGCCAAAAGGGTTTTGCCTGTGCCCGGAGGGCCAACAAGCAGAACTCCCTTTGGAATTCTGGCGCCCAACTGGATAAACTTCTCCGGCTGCTTTAGAAATTCCACGACCTCGACGAGCTCATGCTTGGCTTCGTCGCAGCCGGCGACATCGGCAAACGTCACCACGGGTGTTTCGCTGGTCACGCGCTTGGCTCGGCTGCGGCCAAAGCTGAAGGCTTGATCCGCGCCAGATTGCGCCCGGCGCATACCCATAAACAACAAGCCGGCAATAAAAAGGAAGGGCAGCGCGGTGAACAAAAGCGAGGCCCATTGCGAGAAGGCGGGCTCAGGATCTTGCTGATATTCAAAACCAGCCAGCTGAGACTCGGTCACGCCATAATTCTTCAGCAGCTCAACTGTTAGTTCACGCGGGTTCTTAAGAACGATATATTGTTTGCTGTCCTTTAGCGTTACGATCAATGAGGTGGCAGTAGCAGCTTCGTTTACCTTTGAGACCCGGTCCTGCTTGATGTCATTGACCAGCGTGTTGACGGAAATATTTGGTGCGCTGGCACGTGACGAGAATGAGCGCGTGCCAAATGACGCAAAGATATAGATCACGACGACGGTGATCAGGACGATGGGAACCAGATTATTGCGCAAGCCTTTGGGCATTATTTAACCTCGATCTGCAAACCGGTGCCGGCGATGATTGTCGAACGCCGCACAAATGAACCCGAATTAATATCGGACGTTAGCACGCCGCTATTAGCATCGTGTGAGACCCTGAACGTCTGTTCGTAGTATAAACCCGTTGATAATGTTTACACGTGAACTTGAATATGTTCTTCCACCGGAACTGATCGCCCAAACGCCACGTGAACCGCGGGACCAAAGCCGGATGATGCGGGTGGATCGTGTGACCGGGGAGCTCGCGAACTTTCGCGTGTGTGACATGCCCGAACTGTTGCGCCCAGGCGACTCGATTGTGCTAAATCAAACGCGGGTTATCCCGGCGCGATTGATTGGGCAGAAGCCAAGCGGTGGACGGGCCGAAGTGCTGCTACTACGCAAGCTTTCTGAGACGAGCTGGCGGGCGCAGGTTGGCGGACGTAATGTGAGCGAGGTGCTTTTTGTCGACTCTCCGGTGCGAGCGACGGTGAGCGCTGTGGGAGACGATGACTCGCCCGATGAAACGGAGCGACTGGTGACGTTTAGCGAACGCATTGAACCCTGGCTGGAACGGATCGGGCGGGTACCACTGCCACCTTACATAAGGACCGAACTTGGGAATGCGGATCGCTATCAAACCGTGTATGCGCGTGAGGCGGGATCGGCTGCGGCCCCTACTGCCGGTCTTCACTTTACGGAAGAACTATTTGCACGGCTGCGGTCGCATGGTGTTGGCATCGCGTTTGTGACGCTGCACGTGGGTTTGGACACATTTAAGCCGATTTCGGTTGATGAGGTTGAAGCGCATCACATTCACAGCGAGTGGGTGGAGATTGGCGAATCAGCAGTAACCGAGATTCAGCGGGTGAAGAAGGCTGGTGGACGGATCATTGCAATTGGCACGACAAGCGTGCGCGTGTTGGAAACGGCGGCCGCACACGCAGTTGGCGGCAACTTTGTTTCGGCCTATTCAGGTGATACGCGCTTGTTTATTACGCCCGGGTTTCGGTTTAAGGTGGTGGACGGGCTACTCACGAATTTTCATTTGCCGAGGAGCTCATTGCTGGCGCTTGTGGGTGCATTTACTGGCATGGAACAGATGTGGCGCGCATATGACCTGGCCATCACTGAACGATACAGGTTCTTTTCGTTTGGGGATGCGATGCTGATAATCTGACGGCCATTCACAGTTGTCTCGAAAGGCTGGCGCGCCTGGCAGATAGCAATAGTTCTTGTTCACTCAGCACAGAGTGATTGATAAAGAGACTCATACGCGGCAACGGTGCGGGCCGTGGCGTAGTGGGACTCGATTTCCGTGCGTGGCTTGACAAACTCGCTACGGCGGGCGGCAACGTCAAGGATGGCATGGGCGAGGGCCCGGGCGTTGCCAATGGGAACAACGGCACCCATGCCCGTGGTGCCAACGCTCACTCGGACACCCGGAAGATCGCTGCAGATGCTTGGTGTGCCATTTAGCATGCTTTCGACCTGCACCAGCCCGAAGCTTTCGGTGCTGTTGAGACTGGGTAGTACGGTGACGGTGCACGCCCGAAAGAAGGCGGACAACTCGGCGCCCTGCAGTGAGCCCAGGAACGTCCAGTGGTCGGGGCCAAGCGCGTCAAATCTTGGCTGGAGCGCGCGCGCATAGGCATCTTCACCGAGGACATTTTGATATGGTCCGGCAAACAGCACGCGGGCGGACGGTTGCGATTTGCGGATGTGATCGAGCGCGTCGACCAACACTTCAACCCCTTTTTCGGTGGCGAGGCGGGCGCACATGCCGATGATGACCGGGGTGCAGCGTAAGGCGCTGTCAAGGTCGGTCGGGCCGAGGCGCCACTTCGTGCGGAAGGCCTGAAGATCGGAGTCGGTCGCGTCGATGATTTCGACCGGCGGCGGGATGACCGTGAGCTTTTGTGGATATTGGCGCAGGAGCGCGCTATGCGCGGCGTAATCGTGGGTGTAGGCAACGATGCGATCGACCAGGCGGGCCGCACCGTGATTGGCTGCGGTTATGACCGGCTGCACGACCTTGTTTAGACCACCCTCCGGCAGGGATATATCGCAGTGATAGGTGAGCACCGAGGGCTTGTGTTTAAGTTTGGCGTTGAGCGCAAGGCCGGCACCATCAAACTGGGGCAGGTGCAAATGCACTATGTCGTGTCCGGCCATGAGCCAGCGGGCCATGAATCCAAACTGGGGCATGACGACTCCTTTGCTCACGCGAAACGCAACCGGGGCGCGAACGATGACTACGCCGTCCTGGGTTTCCGCGAGGGGCAAGGCGGGGTCGTATGCGGATGTCAACACGGTAACTTGGTGGCCGGCGGCCACCAGGCCGCGGGCAAGGCGCTCGACGTATATGGTCAGGCCAGAGACCCAGGGGCGGTAGTAGGTGAGGATTTGGAGGATGCGCATATGACAGCAGTCATTATTCCATGCGGGCCTTGATAGTTTATCAAGTGGCGTCGGGGTATAAGCAGCAAAACTGGTAGCTGTCAGTTCATGGACAACCTCAACGTCGAGTTTTGTTACGTATGCCATGGCCAGTTGTCATACTAGAATCCACAACGAAGATATTTGCCGCTGGCAATTCAGTACGAAAACAGATTATGCAAACATCGCGTCAGATTTTTCGGACGGTCGCCGCCGTTTGTGCTGTAGGGATATGCGCACTTGCCACGCTGAAGCAAAGTTTGCCACTAGTGCTGGCTGGGGTGTTTGTTTCATTTGTAGCGTTCATCGGGTTACGGAATCTTGAATTGCCAGCCAAGACCCTAAACGCTGGAGAAATATTTCGAAATTTACGTCAGAATCCTGTAAAGGCACTGGCTATTGCAGCCGGGGTGCTGACGGCAATTTCAATTGGAATAGTTGCAACTGTGTATTACAACCTGCCTGCGGTGGTTCCATGGCTTGGTGCTATTGCATGCATATGTTGTGCAGCCAAATTACGCGATAACCGATATCCTTCAACGAATTTTCAGTCCGCGTCCAACTCCAGTAGTGACAGCCTCCGTCGAGCTCATTCTCCTTCCAAAACGGACTGGTTTGAAATTGTCAGCCTATGCTTAGTTACGGTCATTGGACTTGTTCTACGATCGTACGACCTGTCAAATTCTCCTCCGACAATTCACGTGGACGAAGGAGAGATGGGTATATACGCTCTCGACATACTTGCCGGCAAACCCATCCCATTTTTCTGGACGGCTCCATTTTGGGGATTGCCAATGATATTTAACTACCTGCAAGCTCTGTCAATCGATATTTTTGGACCAAATATCGCTGGGCTGCGAATGCTGAGTGTTATTGTTGGTACTGCATGCATTCCCGCTGTTTATGGCATTGCCAGAAACGGTTGGGGAAAGATCGCCGGTTTAGTGGCGGCGAGCTTATTGGCGGTTTCCCACTACCAAATTCACTATAGTCGGATAGCAATTATTTGCGTTGAGTCGGAACTTGGCATGATTGTGTTTGCGCTGATTCTTTCAAAGATCATGATCAACAATTCACGTGGGGATGTCAATGCACGAGGAACGCAAAGCATAACTCTATTTGCTCTTTCAGGCATTGTTTTAGGAATAAGTCAATATTTCTATTTTGGTTCACGAGTCATGCCATTTATTGGAGTTCTGGTGCTCGCGTATCTGTATATACAAAAAGCCGTAACGATTAAACAAATGTCAATAGTGTTTGCAACGGCGGCCATCGTTTACGCTCCACTGGCTGCGTACTTTGCCACTGCACCGGATATGTTTACGAGCAGAGTTGCCTTTGTCAGCATTTTTGCTGAACAAAACTATAAGGCACTTCTGGGTCCCGCGGCATCCTTGCCCGCGGACTTGCCGCGCCTTTTCATTCACCAATTGCAGCAAATATTGGGCTTCTTTTTCAAGCTGGGTGACGCTGGTGGTTTTTACACGCCCGAGTTCGCGGCATTTGATCCCATTTCAGTAATAGGAATGTGGCTTGGCGTAAGCTTTGCAGTTGTACGGTTCCGACGAAATTTTGAGTTTATGCTCCTCGCATGGTTTGCTCTTGGGTTGATCATGGGCGGAGTCTTCACCATAGATGCGCCGTCTGGTCAGCGGTTACTTATTGTTACGCCTGTCGTGTGTATTTTTGCGGGTTTATTTGTGGCACGGGCGCAAGAATTTTTTGGAAGCTTGGCGGCTGGACTTTCAACGTGGATGGTAGGTGGAGCTGCGGCCATACTTGTGGTCTTTTGCGGTTACATAAATATAACGACATACTTTATTTCGCTTCCTAAAATAGCGTCGGGCTACGAGGCTGTTGGGGCCGCAAACGAGTTCATGCGATATCCTACTGAGTACCATAATTATGTAATGGCAGTGCCCGTGATGTATGCGGGTCACGGTGCGATAAAGTTTGTCGCTCGAGACGCACACGTGCTTAATCTAGTCAAGCCGGACGATTTGAAAATTGTTGCGGGTGATACACAAGGTACGGCCATACTGGCCATGCAGAATCACTATGATGACTTACATGCCATTGAGCGTAAGTATCCCAACGGAACGGCAAGCGTTGTCAAAGATCCGAATGGTCGCGAGTTGTTTACAATTTATCGAATTCCAGCTGAAGGTGCGAATTGATTAGTAGATACCTGCGTAGACGCGAAATTATTATTCCTCTACAAGTAATACTATTTGTGGTCGCGCTTTTAGCTGCTGTATTTGCCTACAGTCGAAACTCAGTTGTTTCAGGATTTATTGCCGCCACCAGCTTGGTAATCTCAGTTGGAGTCCTGGGCCGACTACCAAAGGTTTCGGCCACTCAAGTACAGAATGCGAAAATCTGGGCTGGCGTAGTTGATGGCAGGGACCAGACCGATGCAAATCTTGACCGGCCGACTCACGACCACGTTGCAAACCGCGGTGAGGTTCAAGCGCAGGGTGGCGTATTGATTGAGCCCAGATACGTACCGACGATTATTGCCATGTGTGGATTGTTGTTATCGGTTGCTGCAAGCTTGGCGGCAGACAGTGATCGCAATTCGCGACTCCCACTCATACCGTGGATGGTCGGGGTTATTGTTTTTCTGGTTTCCCTGGCGTTGCAATATATGACGGCGAGAACAGAACATGAGGATTCAGGTTTGCCAAATCTGCGGCATGGGCTTAGCATCGCAATGAAACATCGGGATTCGCTGCTGGTGATCGGCTTTGTCAGTCTTCTTGCATTTTTTCTGCGGACGTACAACCTTTCGCTAGTGCCACCCTCAATCCACGGTGATGAAGCTGAACCTGCCGTGATTGCGATGGATATCGCCACAGGAAACTCAAACTATGGACCTTTTGTCACGGGATGGTATGACCTGCCAGTTTTGCACCAGTATTTACAGGCAGTTTTTCTCAACGTATTTGGACGGAACATTGGCAGTATCAGGCTGATTTCGGTGATCGTTGGAACGGCAAGCGTAGGCGTTGTATTCCTCATGGGTAGATTCATTTGGAACGTCTCCGTTGGCGCAGTTGCAAGCTTCCTAATGGCCGTGAATCATTTGCACATTGCGTATAGCCGAATTGTGGGCTATCTTGAACCAACGTTGGGCCTGCTTCTATTGGTGTTTCTAATTTTTGTAGCACGTAGAGCAATTCCCAAATGCCAGCCCGCACCAATGGGCTTGGCGGGTGTAATCACAGGAATGTGCATGTATACGTACTTTTCAAACCGCCTCATGCTGGTTTTTGGCCTGTTGTTACTGCTGATCTCATTCGGTCAGCGAAAAATCTCAGCGCTTTCAATCGGATATTTCCTAATTGGTTTTGTTGTGGCATTTGGCCCACTGCTTCTTTTCCACCTGGAAAACCCATCGACTTTCTTTAGCCGTTCTGATGCCGTGAACGTTTTTGAAGCACACAACGTTCAACACACTCTTGGTCGTCAGGATGCAAGCTTGCCTAAAGATTTAATTGAATTACTTACGCATCAATTCATTTATGCGACCGGAATGTTCATATTCCTGGGTGATGTTTCGAAATATTTTTTCGAGTCAGCCGCCTTTGACCCAATCACCGTCGCGATCTGTTTTGCCGGTTTTGGATTGCTGGTCACTCGTTTGCGAAGATTTGAAGAATTTACACTTTTAAGTTGGTTTTTGATCACCCTGATTTTTGGCGGCATTGTTAGTCTCAACCCGCCGTCAGCGCAAAAACTAATCATGGCGTTACCTCCATATTTTCTCGCCGGCGCTATTTTTATTGATGGGTTGCGGCGACTTATTTCCTCAGTCCTGAGAACCAATATTGCCCTAGCTGCGGTCCCAATCGTGGGAATTATTGGAGTGTGGCAACTTCTATGGAATGTCAATGTATATTTCACGGTATATCCGCCGCGCGCAGCCGGTATCTCGGCCTTACAGGCAGCAAATCGATTTAGCATCGCGTCGGACAAGTACGACGCATACTTTATGGGTGCGCCAGCGATTTATGCCAACTATAGTGTGTTTCGGCTAATTGACTATGGCGTTACGATTACAGAGTTAGGTAGTGCTTCCGACATAAAACCGCTTGGAACGGGCCATGGTCTCGTGGTGATCGCGCTGCCGCATCGCGTCGCGGAGTTGCAACCGGTAGAGGCCAGGTTCCCAGGTGGCACGATTTTGACGAACGTTGATTTACTTGGTCGTGAACTTTATACCGAGTATCGGGTACCTCCAATTCAGTAGGGAAATATTGAGGACTTCAGCAGTGTTCATGCAATGATCAACGGACTAAAGCTTATAGTGGTAATGCCTGCGTATAACGCGGGGAAAACTCTTCAAAAGACCTTTGAGGAACTGCCGCATGAAATTATTGACGAAATTATTCTCGTTGACGACTGCAGTAGGGACGACACAGTGCAACAGGCGCAAACACTCGGAATACAGACTGTCGTCACGCACGAGAAGAATCAAGGTTATGGTGGGAACCAAAAAACTTGTTATACGGCAGCTCTTAAACATGGTGCGGATATCGTGGTGATGATCCACCCTGATTATCAATATAGTCCAAAGCTTTGTGGAGCTATGGCTCAGATGATCGCCTCAGGGGTCTACGAAGTATGTCTAGGATCGCGCATACTTGGCAACGATACGCTTCGAGGTGGAATGCCTATTTGGAAGTACGTTTCCAATAGAGTTTTGACCGCCATCGAAAACATGCTTTTGGGTATTCGAGTATCTGAGTATCATACGGGTTACAGAGCATTTTCACGACACGTACTTGAAACACTTCCGCTTGAATTCAACTCTGATGATTTTGTATTTGACAATCAAATGTTGGCTCAGTGTGCTTTTTTCGGTCTAAAGATTGGAGAGCTGTCATGTCCAACTGTATATTTTGCAGAGGCTTCTTCAATAAACTTTGGCCGAAGCGTCACATATGGATTTGGCGTGCTAACAACTGCGGTGCAATTTTGGTTAAATAAGCGTGGGTTTCGGCACGACGCCTATTTGTCAACAACCACTGCCGGCCGACTAAATCCCCAGTCTGCGTTGCGTGGGATTGTGGTCCGAGATGCGGGCAGTTCGACTAGTGCGAGGCCGTACGATGCGTACCTGTGACACTGTTTGTCCGAATTGCGGTGCAGGGGCTCCCGTTTCACTATTTGAGAATTGTGACTATATTTCGAACGAAACCTTTCCAATTGTGCAATGTCGCAATTGCAAGTACGCATGGACAGAGTTGCAAAATCGGGACATTGAGCTTGCAGATTATTACGGCCCTTCGTACTATGGTGAGTCCGGACAGCGATTTCCTTCGATTGTCGAGAGCGCCATTTACAATTTTCGATCCCGGCGAGCCAATGCGCTTGGTAGATTATTTGCACAACCCGGCCGCGTCCTTGATATTGGCTGTGGGCGGGCATTAACTTTGTCAATGCTAAAGGAGCGCGGTTGGCAGTGTATTGGCACTGAGCTCTCTGAGGAACTGGCCAGTTTGGCACGACTGAAACTTGGCATCCAAGTGTTCACCAATCCGTTACTTACTCAATGTGAATTCGCTGCGGAGTCGTTCGACTTGATCACCATGTACCATGTGCTCGAGCATGTTCAAGACCCGATGCTTACGCTGGCCGAAGTTCATCGAATACTTAAGCCGGGCGGCATTTTACTTGTTGAAGTTCCGAACTTTGAAAGTTGGCAGGCACGAATGGCGAAGGGTAAATGGTTTCATTTGGATACGCCTCGACATTTGTGGCATTTTGGCAAACCCGTACTTGCAACCGTACTCAGGAGTAAGGGATTCGCGGTGCAAAGTAACTCTACTCGATCGGCTGAATATGGCTACTACGGTTTGTGGCAGTCGATTCTCAATATTGCAGCCGGACAAATGAATGTAGTTTATGCGATGTTAAAAAGGGTTCAGCCAGTGGGCCATCGAAAAGTCGGGCTGCGAGCAGCCATAGCCAACATCGTGCTCGCGATTCCGGCGGCAATCATAAGCATTCCGCTTGAAGTACTGTCAATAGCATTTGGTCATGGAGGGGTCATAAAGTTGGTTGTAACAAAAAACACTATCGAATGACCTGCCATTTTTGTAGACGATCATTGGATGTATCAACTATCCATAGGTCATCGCGGTACATCGCCATACCCGTTGGCTGTTGAAACTGACCTTCTCCCGTGCCGGGCGTTCCCCATACTTCAATCAAGATGCCCTCATGAGTGTAGCGCTGGATAATGTGTGGTTCGGTTGCAGAAAGCATAAGCGTGCCGTCACCCAGGTCGATGACATGTGAGCCAATTACAGCAGATGATTTCGAAATTGGAAAGACATTGACGATTTGACCCTCCCTTATTTCTGAAACTCTTCCACCCGGACCGTCAACAATGTAAACCAAACCATCGGTTGATAGTGCTATCGAGTTCGGCTCTATAAACTGCGCTGCCCCAGACCCTTTGGAGCCGATTGTCGCGATGACTTCACCGGAATCGGAAATAGTCAAGGCGCGACCGCCACCGGTATCTGCAACAAGTAGTTGTCCAGCCAGATTCAGTGCAAAACCACGTGGCTTGTATACACCCGTCGCATCTATTGGAATTCGCGCCTTTGGATTTCCAGTTTGGTCAAATCTATAAATGAACGGTGCGTCGGCATCTAAAATCAGAAGATCACCGTTTTTCATGATCGCCACGTCCATCGGGTCAGTAAATGGTCGTTCGTCCCCGCCTATTTGAAGAATGGGTTTGCCATCCGAGCTGACAATCTGAACTCGTTTATTTCCCCCGTCGACCACGACAAGGTCGCCGTCCGGTAGGATGGCAATACCCCTGGGCGAAACAAATTCGGCTGGTCCCCCACCTGATTTGCCGATGGATTTTACGAACTGCAATTTTAGGGATGGGGCAGGTTGACTCGGCTTTCGAATAGACTGAACGATCGGAGTAATCGGAATCTGCACTAGCACAGTTGGCGTAACCGGATTCTCAACTGTGCCGTCCGTTACTACCGAGTTGACATCGCCAGCAGGTGGCGCACCTGATTGTGAACGAAGCCGAAGGTCATTCTCATTCGGATAGGCGCCCATGGGCGGGGACAGCAAGATACTTGGGATTAATTCCCGAGTGCCGCCCGGCGGAGTCCAATAAAGGTACACCTGTGTGTAGCCACTGTGATCACTGAATCGCAAGGCGACGTCGTGCCAGCCTTTCTCCAAGGTGACCCGACCGTCAACAGGTCCACCGGACTGGTGATTGGTAATTACCCGCTGGCCATCGATGTCCAGTTCAGACTCATCAATCGAAACTGTTGAGAAGATATATGGTCCCGATTTAGCTGCGAACACGCGACCCTTCCATGACACTGAATATGGCCTTGGAAGTGGGAGTAGATGAAAATAGAACGCGATTTGCGGATCCACTTGCGTAAAGGCAGGAGGCCCAGACCAGTCTGGCGTTCTGAAATAGGATCCTAAAAGACCGCTATTGGAGACTGGTCGACGCAGCAAGGCTGAACGAGGGATTGCTTGGCCAGCCGGTGAAGGGGGGCCTCGCCAGTAAAGTTCCAACTTGTGATTCGTTTGATTCTGAGGAATACGGATACGCAAACTATGGTTACCTTTTGCAAGGGAAGTTAGCGATCCGTTTGTCCTAAACTCGTCAACAAAAATTTCTGAAGAATCTGAGCCACGTACTGATAACGTGTAGTCTCCAAATTGTGGAACGTATAAAGTGGACTGAATCTCCACCGCAAACGGCGTTTCTACGGGTGCGTGGGTGGACCAATCCACTGTGCCGGTGCTGAATGATTCTTCTTTCAGCACCTGACCCTCAAAATTTCCCGCTTCAAAGTATTTGACAGAAATGCCAACAAGGCCGGCTACATCATTTGGTTCGACCACAACACTATACGCAAGCGGAGCCCCACCGAGTGGGGGCGTAAGTTGCCGGACTTTTGCACGTGGAAAGTAGCGAATTAGCTGATCGTAGGTGGCGTTTAGGCCTGGTTCAAGAATATATGCCACTCCTCGGGTTGCAGAGTCTCCAAGAACAAGTATGTCGTTGGGAGTGAAAATTTTGTAATCTTTGACACGTGGCGCCACAAATTGTGTGGATGGATGACCTGCAAATAGCGATGACACCACGAGGTCGTAGTTTTGCCCAAGGCGGTCCATTTCACGCCCAGCGAACGTTTCGGCCACGGCTCCGACTTGCCACGAATCGGCTGCCTCACGTTGTCGGACAAAAAACGAGTACAAATTATTCCAGGATATGTATCCCAAGGCCCCCACTCCCAAAATAACGGCCACTGCGGGGAGTATGCGACGACTAGTACTGTTTAGCGGTACAACCTCTGTTGACAACGCGAGCAGGATAAATGGAATGCACGCGAAGTAAATGATGCTTGGCATAACGCCGTTCGACCGATACGCCTGGGGCGCTTCAAAATCCACTGAGAGAATTCCGGCCATCAGCAGCGCACAGAACATCATCACCATAAGCAGGTTAGCCGGTCGCCAAATGCGCGAAATTGAAAATCCCAATCCTAAAACCGCCATCGCACCGGTGAGCGGATCCAACATTGGCTCACCGGGGATGTTATGGCGACCGTTACCATCACCGCGAACATTAAACATTTGCAGATGCTTGATTGCATTGCTGGTTAACGCTTTGAAAAGGTCAGGTTCATCACGTTTGTTGAATATTGAAACCGTGGACGTGCGCGCAAAAAACTCGTCAGGATTTCGAATGGCAAACTGTGCGATAGGCGCAATTGCAATCAAGGCCCCGAACAATGCCGCTAATGCCGGGACAATCCAATGGCGAACATCGTTGTTGTCGACAGCCGGCTGAGCTGCATTTTGCGATCCAAATCGGCGAAGGATTAGTCTCAGAATTGCATAGAGAAATATGAATATAAGGAGCATTACCGCGAAAATCCGGAATGCATAATAAAAGTTCAATCCTAGTCCGACCATTAGGCCTGCAAATGCAAAATCGGCGAGCCGTTTGCCAATCACCGCCCGGTCGAGAAAATAAAGAGTGGCCATCTCAAACGCAGCCGTAGCGTGACCATTTACGCCAAATCTGGACAGGGTCAGACTCCAGTGCATGGTGGCAAAGAGCACACCAGCAACCACTGCCACCCGAACTCCAAACCAGCGTCGGAAGAGCAAAAACGTGAAGACTACAGACGTGACACCAAAGAATGTCGAAGGAAGGCGCTCGGCGGCAATTCCGTAACCAAATATCTTGAGCGCCGCCGCAACAAGGTAATCGAAATGTGCGGGCAATTGTGTCGCGTCTATATAAATGGGCAAGTAGCCGGGCTGGTCCAGAATCTGCTGTCCGAGAAGGCCATTGACTCCCTCGTCATACCAAACTCCTTCTGGAAACTGCCCTATTTGATATAGGCGCGGTAGCAACGCGAGTAGGGTAATTAGAATAACAGGTAGCACGGAAGACCATCGGGGCGACAACAACGCACCCGACTTCGGGTTTGGAACCTTTGTCCGGCTGAAAAAAAAAGCAATGCTAAATATTAAAATTCCTGCCAGGTGTAGTAGCCAGGCCGGGCCATTTGCATTGCGAACAAATAGGATCGTGCTAACCAACATGAGCGCCCATGACAGGAGCCAGGCAACCGTGGAGCGCTGGTTTATTTTCTCAAATTCTGGTGCGAATCCACGTGGAATGTCTAGTGTCGGCAGGCCGATTGATCCAAGTATTACGAGAGCAATTGCCACGGCGAACCATACCGCGTTTTCCGCCGATAATGTGCGATGTTGTATGGAGACTTGGGCAAAATACGCTGTCGCAACGGCTGCCAGAAGGATCGGCACTCGAAGGATTTGGAATGACTTGGGCATGGTTTTGGCAGTCAGCCGATTTAGGTAAACATTTTAGTCCACACGACTACTTTTTGAGTGCTTTGACTTCTCAGTAGGTGAGGCCAAATTCGCAGCTGCCCCGAGCCAGTCTAGAACTTACAAAAACAAGATTCGCTCGGTTAAGTCGCACAAAATGTGCTCGTAGGCAAGGGTGATTTCCTGCACGATCTGCGTGCTGTTTGATGGCACGACGACTGCTAGGTCGACCATGTTGGTGAGCACGCCGCCGAGGCCCAGGAGACCGATGGTCTTGATTCCCAATTGACGTGCTGCGGTAACGGCGGCGATCACGTTTCGCGAGTTGCCGCTGGTGCTGATCCCGATCAACACGTCACCCGCGGCGCCAAGCGTGCGCAACTGGCGTTCGAAGATGCCGTCGAAACCAAAATCATTCGCATAGGCAGTAATAAACGAGGTATCGGTGGTAAGTGCAATGGCCGGCAATCCGGGGCGCTTAAAGTCCTGGGTGAGGCAACTAGTAAGTTCAGTGGCAAAGTGCTGACAATCGGCTGCGCTGCCACCGTTGCCACACAGGAGTATTTTTCGCCCGGCTCGGAAGCAGTCAACCATAAGCGCTGCGGCACCAAGAAGATCGGTTCGATCCGACTCGGCTAGTTGAGACATGAGCTTGGCGGTTTCGCGCAGATGGGTCTGTGCGCGTGCCCGTTGAGCATCCGATGCGAGGCCAGGCATATTAATCAAAGATTTGAACTCCGATTCCAAATAGGATGATGCGATTTGATAGGACTCGGGTGTGCCGATGTCAAGAAAGGTCCCGGTGCTTGATTGCGCTACCAACCCGTTATTAATCAACGTTGGAAATACATCGCGTTCCAGCGATATGGGCTGGTTCTTGGGCAGCGCCATAAGAATCGAGCGGCTGACTAGATAAACACCTGAGTTGATCCATCCGGGTCCATTGGTCGCACCCTTTTCAATAAACGATTGAACGATTCCACGTTCCGCAACAACAACGGAGCCAAATCGCGAGGCATCAGGGACTTTGGAAACGGTCATGACACACGCGTTTGAATGAATTTCGGCTGCTTGCCGCAGCTCAACCAAGTTAAACTTGCAATAACTGTCGCCGTTGAGCAGCAGCACGTTGGGGCTGTTGGTCTGATCAATCGCCAGGCGGGCGGCGCCGCCCGTGCCGAGCGGGGCGTGCTCGTGCGAGTAGGATATTTCAAGACCCCAGCGCGCGCCGTTGCCAAAGTGGGTTTTGATTTGATCTGCCAGATGACCAGTGCAAAAGACGATATGGTGTACCCCCTGCGACCGCAGCTGCAAAACGAGCCATTCTACAAATGGCCGGCCGGCGACAATTGCCATGGGCTTGGGACGGTCAGAAACAACGCTGCTAAGACGCGTGCCCTTTCCACCTGCGAGGATGATTGCTTCGATAGTCATAGGCAGGTTATCGAACTTAGAACGTTTGTCACAATTATTACGGTCGTGGTTCGTGTGCGATGATCCAGGAAGCGGCATCATAAAGATCATTGCAAATCGCTTCTGGTGCACACAGTGATTGCTGAACCGGGTCTTGACCATAACCGGTGCGCACGAGGATGCCATGGCCGCCAATACCTAAGGCCAGATTAACGTCAAGTGCCTTGTCCCCAATCACCCAGGCGCCTGACAAAGTAACGCCCAAGTCTCGCGACGCTTGGAGGGCCATGCCGATTGCAGGTTTGCGGCACTTGCAATTGTCAGATGGGATATGAGGACAAAAATACAAACCATCAAGAGCGATATGGGCCGCGGCCAGCAGTTCCACCATTCGCTGATTACAGGCGTGCATTTGATGTTCGGTGTATAGGCTGCGACCGATCCCGGCTTGATTGGTCACCACGACCAATGGGTGACCATGGTCAACAAGCAGGCGCAGACCGGAAACGGTGCCCGGCAAAAGGTGCACGTGACCTGGATCGTGCAAATAGTGGCGTTCCTCAATGAGGGTTCCGTCCCGATCCAAAAAGACGCACGGGCGCGTGGGCGCGGTGGAGTGGGGCACGTTACTTTGGTGTGATCTTTTGAATCCGGTGATTGAGTGTGTCGGCAACCCAAATGTCATTTGCCGCGCGGGCCAAGAATGTAGGCAAGCGAAAGCGCCCGGGTTCGGTGCCGCCGCCGCCGAACTCGCCCAATGGTTTGAGCGAAGCGCTGTATCGGCGCACAAGGTGCGGTTCAGGCACGCTTACAAGCAACGTCCCTCCGGGTTCAAGGACGAGCTTGGGTGCGTTGACACTGCCGGCAGCCTCGATGGGCGTGTCACGGATAAACGTGGCGTCCGGGCTAAATGCCGACAGTTTGCGATTGGATGGGTCGATGGTGAACACTGTCCCGTTTGGGGAAATTGCCACGCCAGTTGGCTCGGTAAATTCGCCGCGCTCTTTGCCTTTGACTCCGAAAACGAGCATGGCTTCACCGGTTGGCGAAAGCTTGACCACCTTGGACCCACCGGTATCGGCCACATAAATGTTTTCCTGGGCATCCAGCGCGATTGCACGTGGGAAATAGAATCCAAGGTTACCGCCAAAGCTCGACAGTAATTTTCCATCGGATGAAAATCGCTCGATTGTGGCACGTTCCGAATCCAAAACCAACAACTCACCATTATTGGTGATGGCAAGGGCAAACGGTTGTTTGAACGCCTCCGCGCCGCGCGTGATTTGGCGGATGGGCTTGCCGGATGGATCAAAAACTTGGACGCGCAGGTTTAAAGTATCAGCAACATAGATAGTGCCATCCTTGCCGATGGCGATACCGTGTGGTTCGCGGAATTCGCCCGGAGCGGTTCCTTCCTTTCCAAACGTCAATGCTGCAGAGATTTCGAGTGATCCAGCGGAGGGAATTGTGATTTCTGCGCCACCGGTAGACGAAGTGACAAAGTCGGGTTCATCGTCGGTGTTGGAACCGGATTGGGTGCCAAACCAGAGCGCGACGCCGAGCAAGGCGACGATACCCAGCGCCAAAGGCCATACACGAATCAAAGTTGCGCCGGCGTAGCCCGCCAGAATTACTGGTTTGCGCACCAGCCACCCGGCAAGACGGCTGCTCAAAAAACTCAATACAAATAGGAGGATAGATACCAGCGCAATTGCCCAGCGGAGCGCGGCAAGACCCGGAAAAAGCCGGGGCCAAAACCAAGTGAGGCCGATGCAACCAAGGGCTGCAAGAAGCAAGGGCAGGTTGAATGGATTCCGCAGCTTGATCGTCACGTTACAGGACCTGCCAGATGGTTACATTGCTGGCATCATAGATTTTGGTCAGCAATCCGCGCTGGCCCATATCTATTAACTTTGCTTCGGCACTTGGATAATGCAGCCTCTCCTCGGCCCCAAGATAGATGTAATTTACGCCATAGTCAGATAGCAGCATACGGGTTCGACCCAGATCAGGTCCGGTATAGATTTGGAGAACGTCATTTACACGCGTCTCGATTTGGGGCGTTCCAAGGCGTTGTTGGCGCTCATGCCAATCCCAACCGATCAGGGTCGGATTGCCTGTATAGATCGCCACCCGGTTGCCCCACCGGTACAGGCCAGGATGGGGTGGCGGGCCGCTTGGCGCTTCCAGTACGAGCGGGGATCCGGGCAGGTTGGCGCGAATCCATTGAATTGCGGCCAGGTCATCCGAGAGCTTTAAAGCCGCTTGTTTGCGCTGACCTGCAACTTCGGCCTCATCCACATAGGTTGCCTCGGTCAAGTAGCGCATGCCGTCCAAAGTTGGCGGGACGTGTGTGCCGTCAAAGCGATCGTTTATTTTGGCATAGACGCTGGCCATGGGATAGGCCAGCCCACACAACACGACCAATGCCAGCCCAAAACACCAGGCCGTTGAAAGAGCGGTACGCCGCATTCGGGACGAGCCTTGATCCGACTGGGCAACTTTTGGTCGGAGAGCGGCCAAGACTTTGACAACACCTACTCCGGCGGCTATGCCAAATAGCGTCCAGGCTTGAAGATAAAACTTGAATACCGTGTTCATCCTACCGAGGTCACCCTTCAGTGACCAAATATCCACACCTGCCGTAACGATAAATGCAAGGGCGGCAGCCGCGAACAGGAAGGATTCCGCCAGCGATTTGCGCGTAATTGAAATGGCGGTCATTAACAGGGCGCCAAGCGCGCCGAGCAGAACAACAACACCGAACGCATCAAAAAGTAGTTTGACCACCACCAGCGCAATGAGAAGCAGGCCAACCACGGACGTCATTCGCGTTGCCAGATTGGGCCGGGCAACGCTTCGGGAGGGTTGCATGGCGTTCGTTTCTTGATCGGACAGACCGGTCACACCAATTGCCATCGGGTCAACCGATTCCAGTGAGGCCAAGGTGGAGGACGGCGAGCGCAATAGAGTTTGTTGCAGTGCAAACATGAGCGCGACGATGTGGTTTGCCTCCTGCGGATGGTCAAGCAACAGGCGGAGGCCACGGAATACGCTCTTCGATTTGTCAACCGTTCCCTCCCTTACAGGGGTTAGCCTCGTGCGCAGATTTGTAGCGCTTGCAAACGTGGTGCTGGTTGAACGAATGTCTTGGGCCCGCGCGCCGGCAAGCCAATTGCGAAGGATGAGAACGACCCAAGGGAGCAACCCGAATAGAGCAAGACCAAACATGGTTAGGTAACCAGTTAGCGGGCTGCGCTCATCGTGTGAGATAAAGCCGGTGTAGCCCTGGACAAAGGTGGCATGGAATGGCCCATACAAGGCGAAACTGGCAGCCGCAATTGCGAAGCCAGATGCAAGGGTGAGACCCAGCGAGCGCGTGGTTCGATCAGCGTGCCACCAACCGAGCAGCATGGCACCGCCAATTGCCAGCGCATAAGTTGGATAGTCCCATGAGTTGATCGGATATAGCGAGCCGAGAGCGATCGCAGTGATTGCCGCCACAGAAAGGGTTGGAAGTCGAAACCAATCGCGGACGGACTCATTTGCACGAACCGTCAGGGCCATGGCGAGGGCCAGGCTGAGGACCAGAATGGTGAAGGGCAGGGCGATCATGTGCGCATGCAGATCGGCATACAGAAAGGTAAAAAATGGAAACTCTTGAATACTGCCACTGCCTGGATAAAGGCGGGTGCTAGCCCAATACCAATCAGGCGGAATTTGAAGCGCGGTCTGCCCTTGAGCAACGGCTTTTACCAAACCGCTCAGGAAGCGAGGCAGCATTGTGACCAATGGCATTGCCCCGATGTTGGCTTCCGGAACGGGGGTGGCGCCGCCAATAGATACAAGTCGCTTGAAAATGCGCAGTCCACCATCCACGTTGCCAAACACCGTAACGAAAAGTGCGGAGAGAATCCCCGCCAGAATTGCCAAGCGATTTGTCATGAACGACCAGGTAGTTTTTTCGGGGTCTGTGGCTTGCTTGCGGCCATTGAGTGACGCCAGGTTCGAGGCTACCGAGAAAACGAACGTAAAAGTGAGCGCAAACAGGGTTGGTATCGCGAGGTTATACGCGACTTCGGGCAGGACTCCAGTCAGCTTGACAATGACCGAGACCAGAAATTGACCATAGTAGTAATAGTTTATGAAGCCACCTGCGAACCATGGGTCAAATGGGGGCATAGTCGTGCTTTTGATGGTAGCCATCAGGTAAGCAAAGTCCATGGGTTTCTCTCCGCCGCGCGCCGGGTGCCACAGGTCCGGGTTGCCCATCCGAATCAGTATGAATGCCACAAAGGCCAGCGTAAACAGAGCTTCTTCGAGTGCAATGAGCTTCCAATGCGATGCCATCCAGCGGATTAGGTCATTGCGATTCAACCAGAAGACGGCTGCCGCCGCTACGGTCATCACGACGATTGCCGCAACGATGGTGGAGCGCGTGTACGGTATGAGTCCAAGGCTTACCGGGAACCAAACGAGCCAGGCGAGAACCAGCCATCCAACACCGCGCGCAAGAATATAGCCGCGATCAGGTATGAGCTTGCAGGCGATGGCAACCAACGGAAAAGCCATGAAACTTAGCAGTTGTATGACCAGCCACCATGCGAGCACGGGCACTTGATTGACAAGGTCACCCGGATCGAACAGCGCGCTGAACGTGCCACCGGCCATGTCGGCAGTTCGCTGCTGCGCCGTCAGCAGGGGCTCGCGTTGGTTCGCCGACAGGGCAGGGTTCCAAGGCTGGGCCGGTAGGTATGGTTTGAGCAATGTGTTTAGCTCACCTGGGTTTAGCTGGCGGGTGCGCTTGAAGACCATCACCAGTGGGTGGTCGTAGGCGGAGAAACTCTCATCGGCAAAGCCGCCGTTGATGGTGAGCGGGGCCGGGTGGTAATCACGGATTGGTTCGGGGCGGGGAAGGTCCGGGCGGGAGAAGGTATCTTCGAATATGGCGAGACCCAGAAATTGAGGGTAGGACTCGCTGAAATATGCGAGCTCATATCCCAGCTCACCGTTGAAGAACTTTTCATAGAACGCGCGCGCCATTGGGTATCGCGCCGGTATATGCGGAACGGTGCCATACAGCCGATTGCTATACATCGCGATGTAGTCGTTCTGTTGCAGCGCGGTGGCATACATATTTATTTTGGCCGGGCTGTCGTCGTCGTAGCTGAGCAGCTGAATGGACCCCGGTGGTTTTTGGAAGCCAACCAAACCGGCAATCCCCTCTTCCCAGTGCTCCATGCCGATTGCGGCTGACTTTGGAATATTTTCATTGATCCATGCGGCGGCCTTGTTTGCCGTGTGCGGTTCAGAATAGATTCGCGAAAATGCAAAGGCCCACCACGCCGTTGAAACCAAAAGCAACGCCGTGAGCACCGGCGAAACCCACCGGACAAGTGGCACATGTGGCACACGTGCCAGCGCACGGCCAAGCTCGCGTAACGCCAGTGCAGCGCATATCGCAAGCAATGGTAACAGCGGCAGCATATACCGCAAAAACTTGGCGTATGCACGCCCGGTGATCAGAAAATACGGGATCATCCAAGCCAGGATTAGCACGCTTCCCGGGGCCAACGCGCGTTTGCGCAGCGCAATGATGACCATGACGACGAAGCCGGCATACGCAATCACGCCCAAGGGTAGGCCCAGGCTCCAGCGGGCCATTTGCTCCAGGGGATAAAGGTAGGGAGCGGTACCAAAATACTGACGGGTGAATGGCCGATCGGCGTCGCCACTAATCAAAATGTCGTTCTGTTCCTTGAAGTTACGAATGAATGCCGCGCTGTCCAAAATCGCATATGGGGCCCAAACGAAGAACAAGGCCAGCGTCGACAGTGTCGCCAGAACCAGAGTGGGTATTACCGGGCTGAAATCGGCCAATGACCACGCAGCACCGACCTTGTGCCGTCGCACGACAAACAGCACGAGGGCTACTGGTATCACAGCGGCAAGCGGTGCACCACTGGTTTTACTGGCAAGCGCCATTCCCAGCGCAGCTCCAGTCGCCAACGCCGCGCGTGGGCTGCCGGATTCACTTAGTCGTACAGCGCAGTATATTGTCAGTAGCACGAAGAAGTTTAGCGTGATGTCGGTCGTGTAGAAATGGGAATGTTGGATGCTGAGCACAGTAAACGCATATAGGACGCTTGCTATCGCACCGACTTTTCGGTCGAATACGCGCGCTCCCAACAA
Source organism: Chloroflexota bacterium (assembly GCA_025354985.1). GTDB lineage: Bacteria > Chloroflexota > Anaerolineae > J036 > Brachytrichaceae > AQU-03. The sequence continues at coordinate 11,753 of JANXLU010000068.1, read as the reverse complement.
AAACACGAGAAATATCGCAGCTGAATCGGCCAGCCCGCTTAGCGCCCGACCCACGAGCGCGGACTCGTCATATCCGTCCCATTTGGCGCCGGTGACAGCACCGAGGACGGTCCCGACCGCCTTTGTAAGGTACACCGGCAACGTGCCATAGGCAAATGCCTGCTCACGCCTATCAGTCAGATTCCAATATGGGTTCATTGGTGACTGTCGGGTGTTGAGCCATTGTGAAAAGGAAGTCGGCCATTTCATCTCAGCGGTGACACTGCTAATGAAGCGCTCGTCCGGATGGTAGTGTGCGTTTTGATCCCAGCGCAATCCATTTAATCGCAGCGCGGCGCCGATTAGAACTGCAAACAAAACCACCATTGCAATTGGAGAAAACCGCGGGAGGGCGATTGCAGGAGGTTTGAAGCTGAGCTTGATCGTGGCCATGGGTTACTTGATTTTATAAACAACCGTGTCACCCGACACGAAAACAGTTTTGCCAACCCGGGCAAATTTTTCAAGCCCGGCGGCGTCATAGCGCTTGCGCTCGACATCGCCTACAACGACGTACGTCACATCCAGTGTGGTTGCGAGGCGTTTATATTCTGCGGTGTCCGTCGTGTTGAAGAAGCTCTCGACCTGTGGCTCCCGGCGACCCGGGACATCATAATTTCCACGCCACTGGCTTTCATGGCCGCCCCAACCAAGCGGAGTCGGCAATCCGGTGAAGGCACTTATCCGACCCTCGTATTTATAGCTCCCGCCCTTGTCGGCGGGTGCCTCGGCGACCACAGGTGCACCGCTGACCGAGGTGTTAAACCAGTCGATCGTCTTTGCGTCAGCTGGGTGATATTGCTGTAGATACGCCGAGCCATCAAGCGTGGCCGGCCCGACAAAGTTACCCGTACGCGACAGCGCCGTAAATATTGGATAGAGCAAGCCACACGCGCCCAGCAGCAATATCACCGCGGTTACCACGCCCGACGCAACTCTGCGCGTGCTGATAAACAGCATCACGGCAAACGCCGATCCAATACTCCAGAGGTTCCATGTCATGTACCAAAATTTGAATATAGAGTTCATCCGAGTGCCAAAGTTATCGAGCAAGAAGACAAACTCGACTGAACCAGCCACCAGGGCGCCAATCGCGAATAGCACGGTAACAAACGACTGGATTGAAGCCGTTGAACTTGTGGCGTTTCCACGGTTATTACGAATGGTGGAAAGTAGAAGGATGGTCACCGCAACAATCATAAGTAGAAACAGCGGTTCGGCCAGGTGACCAAGGCGGCCCACAATTGCCTGAATGGCAGTTGCGCGAGGTATACCCAACACGGCACCGGTCCGGTTCATTTCCTCCAGCAGACCGCGCAGTTGTGGCGACAACAATCCAATTCCAGCGGCCCCCAGCAGGATGAGCACCAGACCGCACCCGGTCAGCGCCAGCGCCCGCCCGACCGTTGCGAGAATTGGCATGGACTGGCGGCGCGCTGTCAGGAATAAGAACGCAGGCAAGGCAATTACGAACGGCGCAAATTGTACAAAGAATTGGACGAAGCTGGTTCCATTAAAGAGGTTAATACCGATACCGCGCGCCTGCGATGCAAAGGTTCCGTACCATGGAAAATACAGTGCATACGCGAGTGCAAAAGATACGCCGGCATAGATTACGGGACCGGCAGTGGATTGTGCACGCAGCCATCGTTTAAGAATTGATGCACCGAGGACGAGACCTCCAAATATTGGGAAATCCCAGGTGTTCATAAAGCTCAGCGCGCCGACGATTACAGATGTGAGGAATAGCTCATCAATAGGTTGCAAGGAACGCCAAATGAACATGCCAATATCGCGCCCAAGTGCTGGCGTTAACTCTATTTCACGCTTCTCATTTGCAAGTGCGGGAACGTTTGGCCAGCGGTCGCCATCCTCGCGCAAATACAGGGCCAAAGCGATTGCAACGGCAAGGATAACAAATGGCAGGTTCATCACATGTGGATGATTGTCGCCAAGCGCGAAACTAAACGCAGGGAACTCTGCGATTGCTTCCTGGTCCCCGCCCGTTGGTGTGCGGTCATGAACTACGCGGCTCCAATCCCACCACCAGTAGAACCTGGTGGGAACCAAACCTGCACACTCAATCGGATCCGTTGCTTTGTTTCTGATGTCCAACCACTGCATCAACGGCTTTCCCAATACCCCTGAACAACGACCACTTTCTATAAGGCCACCGAGATTTCCCATGCAAGCCAACATGGTAGCGGTGAGCAGTCCGGCCAGAATAGGCGAATTTTGCCGACGGCTAAACGTACTGGCGGCGTGAGGAACGCCAACTGAAGGCGCCAGGACTGGTTCGTTGCGAGCCAGGTGGGCCGCCCACAGATCGTAACCAACGCCAAAGGCTGCCGCACACGTCAGCGCAAAGGTGGTAGCCCCGGAAAGGTTAAAGGCAACGCCCCTGGAAACGCCAGCCAGCATTTGGATCATGCTTTGCTGAACATAGCCAAAGTAGTAGTAGCTGATCGCATAACCGCTCAACCATGCGTCTGTGGGCGGAAATGTGTCACTGCGAAGTATGGCGTTGAACATCATGTAGTCCATATATTTTTCGCCACCCGCGCTGTCGATCGTCGGATTATAGGAACGGTAAACTGCGCATGCAATAAATGCAACCGCGAAAACAACTTCGGTCGCCATTTGAGCCGGAGTAAGACTCAGTGCAAACGTTCGCCTTAGTGCATCGCTTCGAGCGCCAAAGGATAAGGCAATGCCAAGCGGCTGTTGTTGCGCACGCGGGTGACGCGATTGCAGCCAAGTGCCAACCATTGCAATCACAACAATGGCAAGCAGCGCCGCTCCGGCACCGTTGCGCGCCAGCCCGAACGTGATCGCCGCCCAATAAACGTAGCCTACTAGCAGCACTCCAAGCGCCTTGCTGGCTCCGTAACCACTGCTTGGGAGTGAACCGAGCCAGGACCGCGATACAAGCCAGCCAACCGTGGCAATTACTTGGATCCAGACATACCAAATAACCGTTTCAAACACTGTTTAATACCTCAAAAATCGACGTGCCTTCATTTTGGTATACGAGCTTGAGCATCCCGGTGGACTCAAGTTTGTTCAAGCGACTTCCGACCTCATCACCATGATAAGCGCGCTCCAAGGCGCCAGAAATTACGTATTTGACATTGTAGCGGCGCAAAATGATGCTGGCTTCAGCAGGATTGTTGCTTTCATAAAAAAGCGTAACGTCATCGTCGCGACGCTGCACGAGATCGGCTGGAATGGAGGCGTGTTGCTGACGTTGATGCCAGTTCCAGCCGATGACAGCAGGATTACCGGTGTAGACCGAGAATCGATTTCCCCAGCGATATAAATTCCATCCTGTTGTGGTTTCCATGATCACCGGCGAACCGTCGACGTTGTCCTGCATCCAGCGGATGGCATCATAATCAGGCTGCAGGGAGAACTGCCGTTGAGCGTTATCGGGGCCATCGAGCCGGATGGTGCGTGGCATCCACGCAGCGCCGTCGAGTCCGCGGGGAGCATCGTCGGTGTATCGATCTGTCATCTTGGCAGGCAGCGCCGTCGCGGGATACAAGGCGGCGAGCAACAACAGCGCGACCATTGATGACGTGACAAACGGGCGAATGAACGCACCACCGCGAATTTGGTCACCATCTGCAGCGACACGTCTCGTGGTGAGTAAAAGCGTGACTGCAACGCCTGCGCCGATGCTGAGGAGCATCCATGCCTGCAGGTAAAACTTGAACAATGTATTCATCCGACCGATATCGCCCCGGAGTGTCACCAACTCCACTGCAAGCGTGAGCGTGAAGGCTCCGGCAGCCATCAACCACAGTAGTCGCGAGGCAGGTGCCTGGCGCGGGCCAACGACACCACAGAGTGCAATAACTATGAGCGGAATTGACATCACCGCGCTTTGCACTCCGAGCAAGGCGGTGGCAAAGCCGGCGAGGAGACCAAGTGTTGCTGCAACTAATTGAAAGATTGCCCAGGGTGTTTCGTGACCATCCACCTTGCCAAGGGAAACTAAAACGCCATCCAACCAAAGCGCCGCAATTGGTATTGCAAAAATCAGATAGATTTTTAGATATGCGACGATGGGTGTTCGGTCGCCCTGCCATAGGTCCACAGAGTTGTAAGCGGAACCAAAATTCTCATAGTAGGGCGTGAAAAATGCTCGTGATAACAAAACAAACCCAATTAAATACGGAATGCTGGCAACCAGCGCGGATAAGAATTCAGTTGGTCGGCTTAAGGCGGAAAGCCCGGGATGGCCCAACACAAGCGCGGCAAGCACGAGCGCGAGCATCGTTGGATAGTCCCACGTGTTTGTAGCTGCAAGCGCACCAACAATCAAGCTGGCGATGACGAGCGCCAGCAAATTGCGCGCTCGATTAATAAACGCGATTGCGACGTTGAGTGCTGCGAACACGAGCGGCATGGACATCATGTGCGCATGGAGGTCCGCATAGAGAAAAGTAAATAGCGGGAACTCGGCGATGGGAACGGCGGGATCGAGGCGGGTTGCATCCCAATAATTTTGGAGTTTATAGATGGGTAACGCAGCTCCTCCGAGCCAGGCACCCAGACCGGCCAATAGTGAACCCGGACTGAATGAACCATCCCCCGAGCCACCAAGCTTGAGAATGGCCGGTCCAAGGACCGTGATTTGATCAATATTGCCCAAGACCAAGGCGAGCAACGCGACAAATAACCCGGCCAACAATGACTGGGAGCGCGCGGATGAAAGGGATTTATCGGTCCCGTCGCGATAATGTGCCAGCATAGCCTGATGCAAACTGCTCCCGGCAGCGAATGCACCCGTCAATGCGCACGCATAGATCGTGGGCAGGGCCAGGTTGTAGGCAATAGCCGGATCGATTCCGAGCGCTTTGATTGGGAGGCCAAACAGAACCCAACCAAAATAATAGTAGTTGATATAGCCGCCGGCATGCCATGGATCGAACGGAGGGAAATATGTGCTCTTCAAAACCGCGTTCAAGTAGGCGAAGTCCATCGGCTTTTCGCCACCCATATAAGGATGCCAGAGGTCGGGATTTTGGCTGCGAACAAAGAGGAAGAAGGCGAACCCGAGCAAGAAGACCACCTCAGTTGCCAGCAATGGAACAAAGTGACGCTTGATAAGTGACCACAGCCGATCCCGAAATCTGACTGTCACGACAACACTACACACGGCTAGTACAACCGTTACGAACCAGATCTGAGCCGAGGTGAACGATAAAATTTTGGTGCTCGCCAGCAGCCATGACATCCACGCGACACACAGCAGCCCGAGCACTTTTGCCACCGCCCAACCCGTATCGAGCAGCGCGCTGTGGGCGGATGGTGGTCTTTGCTTTTGACCGATAGTCCGTGGTTCGATTTGGCCCGCTTCTACGCGTTGCGCAACGCCAAGCGCGATGAACGGCCAAGCCAGCGCTGACAGTAGCTCAATCAAAAGAATCCACGCAAGTGTTGCAATCTGCTGGTTTTGATTGACAACCGCGTTTCTCGGGAACAGATCGCGCCAGGTTCCCCCCTCGGATTGTTGTTGGCGCGACGTGGCATCAAGCAGCAATCCGCGCGGCGCGGCACCAGCAATTACCGGCGCCTGAACCACGGTGCGAGTCAAGTCAAATTTATCCAATAGCGCACGGGCATTTGACTTCGTGAAATTTGGTGATTTTGAGAAGATGAGCACGCGCGCGTGGTCGTAGACGCTAAACGCTTCTTCTGCGGTAGGATACGGCACGCGAATTCCTGGCGCTGTTCCCGATGTCAACGGGGCGTAGGCCAGCACGGGTTGATCGCGCTCCTGGTCGTCCCACTGAAGCAGGCCCAGGCGCGGCAGGGGATTGAAGTCAGCGGCCAGATCGAAGCCCAGTTGCCCATTAAAGAGCAACCTGTAGTACTCATTCATGAGCGGAAATCGCAGTGGTAACCGCGCCATCGCGCCATACAGGCGATTACTGCTTAGGACAATGTAGTCCGCCTCATTTAGCCAGGAAAGGAGAGCGTCCAGCTTCTGCGGCGTGTCTTCGTCATAATCGTCCATCAGCCCATCTCTGCTCGACGACAGGGGCAGGAACGTTTTAGCGGGTGGTACAAAGCCCGCAGGTGTAACCGGCAAGGCCTCGTCCCAATGTTCGTTTGCGACCACAGCATTGTCTGGAACGTTTTGATAGAGCCAAATACTTGCCTGGCTGCGACTGTTTGGTTCGCGGTATATCGCGGTGAAGGCCAGCACCCACATGCCTGAGGCAACAACGACAAATGGGATGAGTCCAATTGAAACGACACGCTTTGCTTCAGACCAGATCGTCGTAAGCTCACCACTTTGAAGGTCCCGGGCGAACTTCACCATAAACTGGGCGGCGAGCAGACATAGGAAGGGATAAATGGGCAGCAAATAGCGCATGGATTTTGTCCATTGCGTGCTTTGATACAAAAAGTAAGGCACCACCCACAGTACTACCGGCAAATATGCCCACCATCGTCGCCCGGAGATCGCCTTTGCACCCGCCAAACAGGCCCCGAGCACGGCGGCCACGCCCAGAGGGAGACCAAGACCCCAGAACACCAGGTTTATCAATGGAAAGACTATTGGAGTTCGATTGGCCCACTGGATGCCAAATGGTGCATCGATTGTTCCGTTAACAAAGTTCTGCGCCAGGAGCAACTGTTCGATCCAGCGGCCACTTGGAGCAATGACGCTCCGAACATCACCGGGCAGGCGTCCAGTGAGGGCGCATAATCTGCCGAGCGCTCCGTCAACCGAGGCGCATCGCTCCAGAGTGACGAGCAACTCTGACTCGCTGGTTCCGATAAAGGAGTAGGGTTGGGCGACCCGAAAAGTTGCAAACGTTGCAGTTGCAGCGAGCAGAGTCGCAATCACGGCGACACTCAACGTAATGAGGTTGTTTGAGCGGTGGCGGACCAGGGCCGCCAGTATGCACACAACGATAAAGGGTGCGAGCGGCCACACACTTATTTTGCTTGCAATGGCCAGACCGCAAAAGGCACCGGACAGGAGCGACCAAAGCCACACGCGTGGAAATGTCCAACGCGCGCGCGTGGCAAAGATGATCCCGACGCACGAGCCGACCGTCAGAGTGACAAATAGGTTTGCGGTGCTATCTACCGTAAAAAAATGGGCAAGCTGAATTGGGAGCACCGCAAGGGCCAGGAGTGCGCTGGCGAGAAGGCCAGTGCGCCAACCAAATAATCTGGACCCCATCAGGTAAATAAGCAACACGCACAACCAATCGCAAAACGCAGACCAGGCTCGGCCAATCAGCCCGATTACATCGTAGCCATGCAATCCCTGTGGACCGCATGATGCGGGAGGCTGGCCCAATAGTCCATTGACAGTATTGGCCGCGGCAACCGCCTGTGGTGCGCACAATGTTTCGAGCGCCGCGGCGGCATAGCGGGTGACAAAAAGTGGGACCGTGCCGTACACATAGCTGCGCCCCCAGCTCGTGTTATATGGGTTTAGTTTGGAAGAACCTGAATCAAAATATTCTGAAGTGCTATTTGGGAGTCCCAGGAGCGATGCCAGATAGGTCATATATCGCTCGTCAGGATGCACGTGGGTGCCCTGGTCCCAATTGATGCCGGTAAACCGCACGATTGCGGCGAGCGCCAAAATGACCAGCAGTACAGGGGCACGCCACCTACCTGGTCGCGAAAGGCCCGGCCTGGATTTGATTATTTGCACAGACTAATATTTGATATCGACTTGTTTGCGTTCTTGAGCGCTTTGCAGAATGGCGTCGCAAATGACGGCGTTTCGATAACCGTCTTCAAAATCGGCAGCCATTGGCGTTACCGGCGCCTTGTTCACAACGGCATCGAAGAAATGGGCAAACTGATGGACAAAGGTATGCTCCCAGCCGATGATGTGGCCCTGGGGCCACCAGTTTTTCCAGAATGGGTGATAGCTCTCACTTACCAGCACCTGGGTAAATCCCTGAATGTTTTTGTCCTGGTCCTTCATAAACACCTCGAGAACGTTCATGTTCTCAAGGTTGAAACGAACGCTGCCAAACTCGGCGTTTATTTCAAATGTGTTGTGATTCTTTCGGCCCGGTGCAAAGCGGCTCGCCTCCAGCGTGCCCAATGCACCATTTTTATATTCAACCACCGCCTCGAAGGCGTCATCGACCGTGACCTTTTCCTTCTTTCCGCCCGCACCGGGCCGTTCCTTGATAAATGTGCCGGTTCGGGCCATCAGGCTCTTTGGCTCGCCGACCAGAAACCGTGCTAGATCGATGATGTGCGAGCCGAGGTCGCCCAACGCTCCACTGCCGGCAATCTTTTTGTCCAATCGCCACACCATTGCGAAGTTTTCATCGGCAATCCACTCTTGTAGGTAGCTGGCTCGGAAGTGATAAATGCGTCCAAGCTTTCCGGAATCGATCAGGTCACGCACCAAGCGGACCGCAGGGACAAACCGATAGTTGAAGGCGACTTGGTGCACTACTTTGGCTTTTTTGGCCGCCGCCCACATGGTGTGGCACTCCTCGGCCGTGCGCCCGAGTGGCTTCTCGCTTATGAGGTGCTTGCCTGCCTTCAGGGCCGCCAGGTTGGGCTCCAGGTGCAGGTTGTTTGGGCCCGAGTTGTCGATGACTTGAACTTCCGGATCATCGATCATTTGGCGCCAATCTGTATATGCCTTTGCGAATCCATAACGGCGGGCCGCCTCGGTCACGCCTTCAACATTTCGCCCCGCAATGGCCACCAATTTGGGGATGGCGACTGGCGGGTACATCATGTAGGGCATTTTTTTCAGCGCATTGCTGTGGGCCTTGCCCATAAAAGCATATCCGAGCATTCCCACACCAATTTCAGGCGCCGTGCCGGTCGCTCGGGGACCAGCCATTGTGTTGAAGCCAACGTCTTCCATGTGTTATCTTCCCGCGTTATTTGCGCTCGAATGCGGCATCGAAGGCAAGATTGCTTGGTTTGAAATCGACCCTTCGAACAAAACGAGCGCTCTCGGTGGCACCGTGTTCACGATCCATGCCGCTGTCCTCCCATTCCACGGACAGTGGCCCTTCGTAGCCTATGGCGTTTAGTGCGCGCACAATTCCTTCAAAATTTATGCGTCCGTGTCCAAGACTGCGAAAATCCCATACGCGTCGATTGTCGCCAAAGGAAATGTGACCGCCGAAAACGCCCGCTTCCTTACCGCGCTTGCTCCAGTAGACGTCCTTCATATGCACATGGTAAATGCGTGTCGCAAACTTGCGGATAAATGAGGTGTAGTCAACTCCCTGATAACCCAGGTGAGATGGATCGTAATTGAACCCAAATTCCGGGCGGTTCTTAAGTGCGGCCAAGGCACGCTCCGCACTTGCAATGTCAAACGCGATCTCAGTTGGGTGAACCTCAAGCGCGAAATTCACCTTCTCGGCCTTGAAGACGTCCAGAATTGGGTTCCAGCGATCGGCAAACTCGGCATAGCCGGCATCTATCATGCCAGGCGTCACCGGCGGAAATGAATAGGCGAGGTGCCAAATGCTGCTGCCGGTGAAACCGTTGACAACGTTAACGCCGAGCTTGGCTGCGGCGCGCGCGGCATTGGCCATAAACTCGGCGGCACGCCGGTTGACGCCGGCTGGTGCGCCATCACCCCAAATTGCCGGGCTCAAAATCGCCTTATGCCGCTCATCGATGCGGTCGCAGACGGCCTGACCTTGCAAGTGGGCACTTATCGACCAAACCTTCAGCCCGTGTTTTGCCAATATATCATGGCGGCTTTTGCAATAGGCATCGTCGGACAGTGCTTTTTCGACATCAAAGTGGTCGCCCCAGCAGGCCAACTCGAGCCCGTCATAGCCAAAGAATTTGGCTTTGGCCGCCAGAGTTTCCAGCGGCATATCCGCCCACTGCCCGGTAAATAATGTAACTGGTCTTGACATTTGTTTAGTCTTCCTTTTTGTGCAGAATTTCGGTACAAAATTGGGGCACAGCCCATAGGTATTGTTGCTTAGTTTAACCGCGACCAATATATGGCATCTTCGTCGCCATGATGGTCATAAATTGAACGTTCGTATCGAGTGGCAAGTTGGCAATCGTCACCACAGCTCGAGCTACGTGCAGAACGTCAAACGTAGGTTCCACCATGGTTGCGCCGTTTGCCTGCACAATACCGTTTCGCATGCGCTCGGTCATATCCGTATGTGCATTGCCAATGTCAATTTGGCTGCATGCAATGTCATACTTTCGACCATCGAGCGATGTCGCTTTTGTTAAGCCGGTGATTGCATGCTTTGTGGCTGTATAAGGTGCCGAGTTTGGTCTGGGAACGGTGGCGGAGATTGATCCGTTGTTAATGATTCTGCCGCCCATGGGAATCTGGCGCTTCATTATTTTGAATGCTTGTTGCGTGCACAAGAAGGCGCCGGTCAGGTTCGCGCCAACTACGGCGTTCCATTGTTCTACGGTCAGGTCCTCCAAAGGTACCGGCGGGGCACCCATTCCGGCGTTATTGAACAACACATCCAGCCGGCCGAACTGCTGAATGACTGCGTCGAATAGCCGGCCGACGGATTCAGCCTGGGAAACATCTGTCTGGATCGCAATCGCACGAGCAGCCATATCCCCGGCTTCAAGCAATGCCTGTTCAAGGATCTGGAGGCGACGGCCTGCGAAAGCAACGTGGAAACCCGCCTGTAGAAGCGCGACCGCAGTGGCCTTGCCGACGCCAGTTCCCGCACCGGTGACAATAGCGACGCGTTTATCGTTTTGCATGTTGCGACTATAGCGCGGGAGAACGGGCTTGCAGGTTTTGCGAAATCTGCTATACTCGAATAAGAACAAAAGTTCTTATGTCGTCCATAGTCGTGTTGATGGTTCGCAATTGCCACCAGCCGAACAAAATAGAAGAACATCATGAAAGAGAAAAATAAACCCGTGTTTAACCCAGCTGGAGGCAGCAGCGACCAAAAGCGAAAGGCGCTGGATATTGCCATGGCTTCGATATTGAAGGCACACGGGGACGGGGCGGTTATGCGGCTGGGTGAGGCCACCCACATGAACGTGGATGCAATCCCAACAGGATCGCTCGCTCTTGATATCGCCTTGGGTATTGGTGGCATCCCCAAGGGGCGCATTACGGAGATTTACGGACCGGAAAGCTCGGGGAAAACGACTTTGTGCCAGCACATTGTCGCTGAAGCGCAACGGCTGGGAGGCACAGCCGCATATATTGATATGGAACATGCTTTGGATCCAGCATACGCCGCCAAGACCGGCGTGGACATCGACAATCTTTTGATCTCTCAGCCGGATACGGGTGAGCAGGCGTTTGACATTGCCGAGCAATTGATTAGATCGAGTGCGGTCGATGTGATTGTGATCGACTCGGTAGCGGCCTTGGTTCCCAAAGGTGAAATTGAGGGTGAAATCACCGATATGCAGCCGGGTATGCAAGCGCGCCTTATGAGCAAGGCGCTCCGCAGACTGGCGGGTGTCATCAAGCAAACAAACACCGCGGTTATCTTTACAAACCAGCTGCGACAAAAGATCGGGATCATGTTTGGAAACCCGGAGACAACGACGGGTGGCATGGCGCTCAAGTTTTATGCATCCGTGCGCCTGGATGTGCGGCGCGATACGGCCATTAAGGCCGAGGGCGAGGCGACCGGGATGCGCACCCGGGTGCGTGTAACCAAGAACAAGGTATCACCACCATTCAAGGAAGCTGGTTTCGACATTATGTATAACGAGGGGATTAG